>NZ_CP124747.1:4683437-5352500 GCF_041860085.1 Schlesneria sp. DSM 10557 | reverse complement strand
GTGATGTTCAGAGTCCCCGTCCCGATATTGATGCGGCCGCGCTGCTTCCACGATCGGGAGACGCACAGAATCACGGGCAGAGTCGAGAACCGGTCCACCACGAGATTCTGATTCTTCACTTCGCATGGCGGCCACATGAATGCATTGGACTTCCGGTTCCAGCAGTAGAGCGTCCCATTCATTCGGATTGACGCCAGACTTTCACCGTAGGTTTGATTTCCGTGATCTCGCGAATTGACGATCAGATAAATCCGATCTGCGTCGGCAAACAGGTACTTCTCGCTCCGCTGCGCGGCCTTTTTGGCGGGAATGGATTCGAGGCTGGTGGCTCGTCCGGTTGCGATGTCGATTCGCTGGATTTGTCCATCCGTCTTCAGAACGACAACTTCATCGTCACCGAGAAGGCTAACTACTGAACCAGCGGGGAATTCCATTTTCCATTGAGTCGCGTTGGCCACAGGATCGTGCAGTCTCAATACAACCTTCTCTCGCTTCAAGCCGAGCGCTCGCAACGGATTGGGGCCGTCTTGATCCAGAACCAGCAGTGATGAGCCATGTGAGGTTAAGGCATTGTTCAGGATCTTTGCCCCCCCTTCGACGATCAAAGGCTTTCCGTCCAGGGCGCGATACGCTGAGACCTCGTCTTTTCCAGGAACGAGACTGAAAATCGCGTCTCGATGTCCCGCCACGATGGCATTGGTTGGAAGACCGTCCAGCGTCCACAGGATTTCACCCGATTGGGGATCAATGACAGAGAACGACCGCCTTCCGTAGACGCAGAGATACGTCGGTTGTGCAATTGCCAGACTTCCCGTCTGTTGGGCTCGCTGAAGCATGATTCCCTGAATCCCCTCGTAGCTTGCCGGGGTCATCATCGAAAAGACGAGCGGTCGCGAGGAATGGCGTCCGGAGGTAATTCCGTCCGCATTTTCGTCCAGTGAACGGGACCACAGGATTTTTCGTTCAACAGGTGACACTGCATGCAGGATTCCTCTGCTGATGAAGAACAATTGATGTCCAATCTGCTGGACAACGAAGGGTCCTTCATCAACGCCCCGTACGGCCGAGCGAAGAGGTACCATCCATTCGACGTTTCCACTGGCAACCGACTCCATGGCCAGCCGTTGTTCATTGGGATAGGCATCAAAGCTCAATCGATCAAAGAACGGAAGCTGTGTTTCCAGAGTCACGTTCTGCGGAGGTTGGGAATAATTGACGACGGACTGCACCGACCGTAGTGGAGTGCTGGGCCAGGTCACCCCTCGCTGATGTTCCCCGAAATCCAGCTCGGAACTCGTTTTTGCTTCTGCGGCAAGGGCAGATCCGGTGACTCCTTCCCGGACCACGACGTCGCCATATTGGGATTCCAGAATTTGATAGTAGTGCACAGCGTCAGCAGGCTGCTTCAACTGAACCATCATGCGAGCCAACTGCTCGATTGCCTTTGCCGATACCGATCGGTCCGAACTGTCCGTCAGTTGCTCGAGGACAAGCCGTGCAGAAGCGAAATCCTCTGCTGCGACCAGCCAGTCCAACAGTTTGAAGCGGGCGTGAACGGCCGCGGGATGGAATGAGAAGAGTCGGACCGTCGCCTGGCAGGCCTCCCGACTTTGTTCGGATGCCGCAGTTGTGACGGCGGAAATTCGCTGGTCAAGATCGATCCGCTTGTCCTCGGGGGTGGCCTGCCACAGATCAAACATTCGACCACTCAACCAGACGGTCCTGCTGGAGGTGACGTGGGTGTTATCCGTCCGCGTGATTGACCCGCTACCGGGATCACTGGCAAGCTGCAGGAAAACATCAAACGCTTCGAGCGGCTTATTCTCCGCCAGCAGTCTCTCAGCCGAGAGTTCCTGAAACAGCAATCGCTCGGCCGGAGTCTCAGCTAGTTCCCGCAATTCCTCCAGTTCCGTACCCCGATTCAGCACATCTTCGTGAATCAAGGTCGAAAGGCTTTCCACCAGTGCGGAATGATGTCGTGCCTGTTCCTCTTCTGAAAGTTTCTGGCGGTCAATCTTCCTCAGTAGCTGAATTGCTTCCGGGTACTGACGATTGAGAAGCTGGATTTCACTCGACCGGAGCAGAGCCCAGGCATCATTGGGATCGGCGGCAAGTTTATCCTGGATCGTCCGCAGCAGTGCATCGCGCTGGCCGAATGCAGTGAGACCGGCGGGACTGAGCGACACCAGTTTCCCCCGGTGCATGGCCAGATTACCCAGCGGGGGTTGCTGCGATGCCACGAACGTCCGCGACACGAGTTCCCCGGTCTTGAGGTTGATGGTTCGCAGTTCTCCGTTGCTGAGCGGAACGTAGAAGTGATCCTCGACAACGACCCCGCGGCCGGATGGGAGTACTCCTTCGTCGAACGGTGCCGTCCACAATTCATTGCCGCTGGTAAGCTGGTACGCGATCACGGAGGTTTCCCCGACCACGACCACATTCTGATCGAAGACCCCGGCAAGGTACAGACCACTGTTCTTCGGCTGATCCCAGACCCGGCGACCGTCCGTCGCATTAAGACAGATCAGCACGGGTTCTTCCTGCGGCGTGTAAACAACGTAATTGCCGCTGATGATCGGGGCAGAGGGGCACCAGAGAGCGTTCAGCTCGCGTTGCGGTAAGAGTTGCGACCCCGGTTCTCGTTCGTGGTTCGACTGATTGGTCGCGGGGGCGTATCGGTGAGCCCAGAGCACCGATTTTCTCAACTGGTCGATGGCGACGATCCAGCCGACCGTCGTGGGACAAACGATGACTCCGTCGCCGACTGCCACTTGAGACGTAATCCATCGCCGGGCGATATCGAGATCAATCTTCGTGTCCGAGTAAGCGATCAGTTGCGACCACAACGGAGATCCCGACTGGCGGTCGAGCGACCAGAGCCGGATGTCATCTCCTTTACTGGCCACCACGAACAGTTCTTCGCCCGCAACGGCAGGGGTCCCATAGAAGTAGGTTCCGGCGAGCGGCGGGTCGAACGATTCCCGAGATTCGCTGCCCCCCAGGGTCCAGAGTGTTCGGCCGGTATGCAGGTCGTACGAGACGAGGCGGTTCGTCTTCCAGGGAAGTCCAAACGGATCCTGCGGATCGGGATTTCCATCCCAGCCCCAGTGTTGACCGGGTTGATTGCGGGACAGAATGCCATGCTCTTCGATGACGAATAACTGGTTGCCATCGCCACTGATGATTCCGTGAGCACCATCGCGAAACAGCAGACTCGTCAAGGGGCTGTATTCGGCGGCCGATCCCTGGAACTCGTTCATATTCTGGAATGAATTACCGCGCAGCCGCCAGCCATCCTGCAAATCGATCTGCTGCGAGGGTAAGCCACCCAGAATCCGTTCCGGCGAAATCCCTTCCACGCTTTCCCACAGAGGCCTTCCGGTTTCCAGGTCGACGCTGCGAATGCCCCTCAGATCCCGATAAACGACCTTGCCGTCCATCACTAATGGTGAAGAGGCCATGATCTGAGCCCGTTGCTGATCCTGCAGATCCTGCACGAGCCACTTCAGGGCATTCCGCACCGTATGGCTCGAGGTAAGTGGCAAGAACCAGTCGGGTGAGAGCAGAGGGTCGCCCCCCACGGCAGTTCCCAGACGAGCCGCCGTCCCGTAGAGCTGCGTCCAGTCGGCAAGGGCCAAGGTCTGTGGCGTGGCGCTGAACTGAACTTTTCCCAGCCAGTCTGACGCTGGAAGACTGCCCCCACCCAGCGTCACCAGCGTGCTTCGACCTTGTGAAAGCTGATCGAGCAAGGCGTCGGCTTCGGCCTGTTTTCCCGATCGAGCCACCGCCAGAATCGCCTGAAGCTTCCAGCGGTCGTTACGGGTCAGACTCGCCGGTGATGCGATCAGCTCTTCAAACCACCGCGCCGCCAGGCCAAACTCAGACCGGTCAAAGTGCAGCGAGCCCAGATAGTTCGCAGCCTCGTAACCGGCGGGGGTGTGGAAATAGCGAGTTGCGACGTTCACAAAGTCACGGGTGAGTCCGCTTCGTTTCGCGGCTTCGAGCTGCTGCTGAGCCAGCCCGCTGTACTGACCGCGATATTCCTGCAGGATTGATTCGGGCATTTGCCCAAGCATCTGATTGGCCGTTTTTCGCATCGACTGCCACGATCCGCCCGCAGAACGATGAAGTGAGTCTTCCGACTGATCGAGCAACTTCTGAAGCAGTTCGATGGCCTGCTTCCAGTTTTTCTGTCGAACGGCCAGTTCCGCGGCCTGAAGCACCTGTTCATTCTTGGTGTCGTGAGGGGCCCGACTGTCGATCGAGTCGCGAGGGCTCTCTTCGTCTCCTTCGTCCGTGGACCGAAGTCCCCCTTCGCCCATGTCACGCTGGCGGCGCTGGCCATTGGCTCTCGGGTTGAAAAGTTCCCGGAACAGCCCCTTCAGCAGTCGGACATCGTCCTCGGTCGGGTTCGCCTCTTTTGCAGGCTCAGCGTCCTCGGCTGCACGCAGCAGAACGCCATTCGTCAGAACCGGGGCGAGAAACACAGACAACAAACATCCGGCAATCAACCACGGACGGAATTGTCGAGTACGTTGACGAATCATTATCGAATCCCTCGTTGAACCGAGCAGGATCGAATCGTTATCAGCCACTGACTTCAAATAAAGTCAGGCATGCATCAGTTCGAAGCCCCGGCAAGTATACCGGTGTGAATATCACGAGGATAGGTTGTGGTTTCCGCGGTATTCTGAATAAAAGGACCGCGCCCGACATATCGGCGATGATTGAAGTGTGTCTAGAAGAGTGTCCGCACTTCGGTCACTTGCTTCAGACACTCGGGACTGTCGTACTTCACGTTATTGACCAGTGAGCAAACAGGGGTTGCCGCGAGAAATTCACTGGGGCAGGGGACGAGGAAACGTCGGAGTACCTCGAGATCGACCAGCTTGGGGTCGAGCCAGGCTTTCCAGTCTTCTTTTTCCAGGATCACGGGCATCCGGTCGTGAATCTGGGCCATAAACGAGTTGGCTTCGGTCGTGACGACGGCGCACGATTCGATGACCGTCCCATCCACGGCTTGCCAGCGGTCCCAGATTCCTGCCAGCGCCAGCGGCTGGCCATCCGCCCGAAAGATATTCCATGGCTGCTTCGATTTCGAATCGAGTCGCTTCCATTCGAAAAACCCGTTGGCAGGAATCAGGCATCGGCGAAGCTGAAACGACTGACTGAACGACGGTTTCGAATCAATGGTTTCAGCACGAGCGTTATTCAGAGGTGGGCCGGTCAGTTTTGTCTTTGACCAGGAAGGGATCAGCCCCCATAGCAAAGGTTCTGCAAGTCGTTCACCCGGAGAATGCTGCCGCACGGCCAGCGCCTTCTGCATCGGACCGAGGTTATAACGAGGCTCCCAGTCCGGCTCGCGAAACAGTTCGAAGACGTCAGCCAGTTCGGCTGGCGACATCCACAAATTGATCCGCCCACACATCAGTCGAACCCTCGGCGAAAGTGTTCCCAGCCACTGTGGCCCAGACCGACATTATATCGTGATGAGGTGAAGGAGTTGCTGAAAAACGAGAAGATCCCTGGCTGGTACAAGCGGGCGGGTCGAATCTTCTTGGATTCCACTTTCGCCCGTCGCATCAGCGAGGGATCTTGGATCGAATTCCCGGACGAGATCACAGCGGCCTTACCGCGATGATCAGATCACTGGATTTTGGCGTCGTGAGGAGGGGCTCCCATAATGTGGAAACCACAATCGACGTGCAGTGTTTCTCCGGTCACAGCGCTCGACATATCGCTGAGGAGATAAAGGCCTGTCTTGCCGACTTCTTCGACGTCGGTTGGACGGCGGAGCGGCGACAGGGCTTCGTACATCTTCAGCATGACGTCGATCCCACTGACGGCGGAAGAACTGAGGGTCTTGATGGCCCCGGCACTCAACGAATTGACGCGAATCTTCTTGGGGCCCAGTTCGTGTGCCAGGTAGCCGACGGAGGATTCGAGGGCCGCTTTGCACAATCCCATCACGTTGTAGCCGGGAATGACGCGTTCCCCGCCCAGGTAGGACAGCGTAATGATGCTGCCGCCGTCAGGCATCAGTTCCTGGGCTCGTTTGCAGATTGCCATCAGGCTGTAAACACTGATATCCATTGAGGTTTTGAAGCCGTCGCGGCTGCAGCCGTAGACAGGCCCCTTCAGATCGTCCATCGGCGCATAAGCGATCGAGTGAACGATGAAGTCCAGTGTCCCGAATGTTTCTTTTGCCTGGGCGAATGTCTTATCGAGATCTTCATCCTTCTGGACGTCGCACGAAACCAGCATCTTGGCCCCGATCGGCTCGACCAGTTTTCGCACTCGCCGCTCCATTTTTGGATTGGCTGGATCCCTGTCCGGGAGATGCGTGAACCCAAGTGACGCACCTTCTTTATGCAGTTGTTCGGTAATCGCCCACGCGATCGAATAATCGTTGGCGATCCCAAATACCAAGCCTTTTTTCCCAGCCATCAAACTCATCGGCATCTCCTTCGTTCAGAAGCGGCGGTTCCATCCACGTTGCGTATGACGATTCGACAAAAGTTGAAAACAGCGGGGTCTCTTCCTCATCCCCACCGTGAAACGGTCAGTCATCAGCCTGATCAACTTGCCCAAATCGGTGCAGAAGCGATTTTCTTCCTGCCGCCACACGATAACAGCGCCCGGAAAACCCGCAACTGTCAGCAGGTACGCAGAGAGCCGTCCGGAATTCATTCCCCTCTGCGCTGCTGGCCCCCCGTGAGAATGAACGTGGCAGCTTGAGGACCGACGGGGCAGAATGGGAGGCCGTCGGTCCAGCGCAAACTTCGATCGACGTCGGCGCACAGGCCCGGTATCGATCAGAAAATACAGGAACGTGGGGAGCTGCATCGTCGTCCGGAGCCCCCCAGAAACCGACCCCGCGTTATTCGTCGAAGTAGACGAAGTGCCGGATCGCCTGGGCGATCTGCGGCTGGGAATAGTAGTGGACCCAGATGTGTCCCAAGCCGACCAGATTGGTGACGTCGTAGTCAACGATCTTCTGGTTGGCCGGTCCGATCAACTCACGGTCGCGGCGGGTGAAGCCCGATATGGCCAGAGCTTTACCGGAAATCGGCCGGCGAAGAGGATAGATTGTCAGGGGAAAATCCGTGTGGTTTCTCAGATTGATCACCGCTTCGCACTGATTCAGAGCCAACCCGAATCGCTCGTTGGGATTCAGCCAGTCATGATCAATCGCCGCCGCAGCCAGAATCACGCGAATCCGGCGAGGAGGTTGGGGACCGCCCGCAAAGAATCGCCCTTCCACAGCACCGCCCCCCATGGAATGCAGTGCGGCACTCACCATCCGTGTTCCGTGACTGTGGCCGATCACGCAAACCGGATGCTGATGACTCACTTTTGTGATCAGATCCGCAAGATAAAACCCGTTCAGGGAAGCACGCCGTCCCAGGACGTTCACTCGCAGTCCCGGTATACAACATTCAACGTCATCACTGGCCCACGTGTAGAAGATCATATGAACCGGCTGGCAGGGGGCCGCACCCCGCAACCAGCGATATGTCTGTGCCGAGTCATTGAGCATGGAATCCCAGGTGACGAAACTGCCATGTGCCATAAAGCACACTGGCACACCGGGTTGAAGAGAGGCGAGCAGCTCGTCCATTGAGCTGTAGCGACCGGGATTCGGTCCCTCGAACCGATAGACCTTATAGTTGTATCCGACACCGGCTTCGACTTCCGCTTCCGCGCAACGCGTACTGATGATCCAGTAGTCGGGGTCGCAGGGTCCGCGAACGATCGTCTGCGTTGAGGGAGGAAGAGATGCTTCCGCCCCGGATTCAGCGGGGGCGGGAAGAACAAACGATCTCCCCTCCGCCGGAGTCTGTCCGAACGCCATCAACGGAGTCAACACGACACCCCAGACGACGATGAGCCATAACCGGCACCATCTTTTGACGAAGGGGTATGGATGTCTGCTACGCGACTTCATGAAAAATGCAGCCGTGGAAAACCAGGATGTTCAGTTAGTGCGGCTCTGGTTATCGTCCGCGAGATTGACCATGTCCAACACAAACCGGCCCCTTTGATGACATCTATACAAGTGAACGAGGACCACATGTTCTCGCCCGCATTTTGTGTAACTGCGCCAAGACCATCAAAAAATAAGCAGGCGGCCCCGATCGGAAGAAACGATCGGGGCCGCCGGTAATCTGGTCTGACAATGACGCCAGGTGGGCGTCGAACTGTCTCTTAATCATTAACGAATCGCTTCGTCCAGTTCTTCCTCTTCTTCTGCAGCGGCGGTCTTCGCAGCGCCGGAAGCGTTTGCGGGAGACATCGCTCGTGCGGATTTCGCGGCTCCGTCCTGTGCAGCGGCGGGGGCAATGGGGTGCTTTTCTTTCAGCACTTTGACGACTTCGTCGGTGATGTCGACACCTGGATCAACCGACAGCAGCAAGCCTTCGTTCTTGGGAATCACAATACTGAGACCCCGTTTGGCAGCGACTTCCTGGGTGATGGGCTTCAATTCCGCGCGGAACTTGGCGATCTGAACCTGCTTGTACTGTTCAAACTCGGCCCGTGCCTTGTTCTGAATCTGGGTCAACTGCGTCACAGCCGAACGCTCCATCTGAGAGAGTTCTTTCAGTTCATCTTCGGTCGGCTCGGTTCCGAGACCTTTTTTCTTCGCGGCGAGCTGATCCTTGGCGCTTTCCACGGTCTTGGCGTAGCCCTGATTCAGCGTGTTCTGAGCCAGCTCGAGCGACTGGGCCAGAAGGCGGTCACGACCGGTTTCGGCGGCCACCTTGTCCAGATCGACCACGGCCATCCCGCCGCGTGACCCTGCCGCGGCTGGCCCGCTGGTCTGTCCGCACCCAATCAAACTCGCAACGCAACCCGAAAGTACGACAAACACACCAACGTGACGCATCCAAAACTCCTTTTTTGGACAGGATTTGTTCAAGCCATGAACGACGTGCGCGGAAGCTATTCGAAACGGTAATTAAGGTCTATAGCAGTTCGAAAGTGCGACAGATCCAGCAAGAACGGTTACAGGCCGCAAATCCCTTCCAACACTCTTTGCCTCACTGCACGTAGTTCTGGAACGCAGCAAGTTTGCCGACGAGCCCCGGGCCACAAAATTGACCGTCTGTCCATGCCCCACGCTCAGTTCAAGCAGAACGCATCTTGCAGAGGATCGGGCGACGATCTGTTCTGATTGCCGGGTCCCAAAGTGTACGGGTTACAGAATTACAGCCAGAGGAGGGAATCATGCTGGTGCTATCAAGGAAGTCAGGAGGCGAAATCACAATCGCGGGCGGGATCAAGATCACGGTCCTGAAGATTTCGGGCAATCGCGTACGCCTGGGTGTTGATGCTCCCCCCGAAATGTCCATCCGCCGGGATCACTGCGATCAGCCCGGTGCACCTGCGTGCGTCGAGAACAAGCAGTCCTGAGCTGAGATCCCTTGGGGCTCCCCTGAAATTCGGGTTGCTGCTCCTCAGGCAGGCAATGGGGTCGCATTGCGTCGAGTGATCACCGCCGGGTCAACAGACTTGGAGCAAGGCGGCAGGTTTCGTAGAGTTCACATCGTGCAGACCCTGATCGGCCCCATTTTTAAGAAGTGAACAGATGGACTGGATTCCAATTCTCTCTCGTTGGACGCATGTCGGTACCGCGATCATCCTTGTCGGTGGCGCCTTCTTCATCCGGTTTGTGCTCACCCCTGCGGCATCGCAGCTTCCCGACGACGAGCATACCAAGCTCAAAGAGCTGGTGATGAACAAGTGGAAGCGGTTCGTCCACGCCGGCATTTTGCTCTTTCTGGTCAGCGGCTTCTACAACTACCTCGCCGTGCAGGCCCCTCGTCCGAAGCCCTATCACATGCTGATGGGGATCAAGATGCTCTTGGCGTTCACCGTCTTCTTTCTGATTTCCGCACTTGTCGGACGCTCCAAGGCGTTCGAAGGGATGCGAAAGAATTCCAAGCGGTGGCAACTTGTTGTCCTGATTCTGGCCGCGGCGATCGTCGGGATCTCGGGCTATCTGAAAGTTGTGATTCCTAAACTGGCTGCCGGCTGAGACGGACGGCCACGGGAGTCCTCTCACCGATTTTTTCCGTGAACAATTCCGCAACTGCGGTAAGATATCGCGATGCTGGATCGACGACAGATTCCACACCGCGAGCATGGAGAAGTCGAAATGGTGACAGGACTCCGTTTTCTGACAGTCGCTCTGATGGTCTTCGCACTCGCCCACCCCGGCATGGCCCGTGGGTGGAGGGGCCGGAGGGACAGGGGGTCTCGGTGGTGGATTCGGCGGGGGTTTGGCGGCCTCGGGGTGGTGGGAACAACCAGAACACCAGCGCCGGATCCGGATCGATGCGGACGGCATCCTCTCGCTGGTCACGACGGCGGACGGGAATGACGGTCTCGACAAAAAACGTCGCGACATGCTTGCGAAGAAATACCTCTCCCGGGATCTGACCCAATCAGCCTCCCGCCGGATGGTGTCACTGGTCCAGCTTGAAAAGCAGCTGGAAGCAGTCCTTGCAGCAGGAAACCCGATCCCCGACGAAGTCTTCTACCTCGCGGGGCTGCAGCGGATCGAGCACATCTTCGTCGTACCGGAAGAGCAGGACCTGATCATCGCCGGACCTGCTGACGGATTTGCGCCCGATGCAGTCGGACGCATGATTGGTGTCGCGTCAGCACGCCCCGTCCTGCGGCTGGACGACCTGATTGTCGCCCTGCGTACGGTTCCCCGAGCCCCGCAGATCGGGTGTTCCATCGACCCTGTTCCCGCTCGTCTGGCAGAACTGCAGAAGTTCGTTCGGCAAGGGGTGCCTGCGACGAAACAGGAAGTTGAAGCCCGGTTCAACCAGATGGATGACATCCTGGGACTGCAGGATGTGCGGATCGATGGTGTCCCCCCAGACTCCCATTTCGCGACGATCCTGGTGGAAGCAGACTACCGCATGAAGCGGATTGCCATCGGCGTCGAACAGCCCGCGGTCAAAGGGCTGAAAAGTCACCTGGCCATGCTCGGCAAGGGTGGGAACGTCATGCAGCGATGGTGGTTTGTGCCGCTGTACGATGCCATTTATCAGAGCGAAGATGGCCTCTCATACCAGTTTACGGGTCAACGGGCTCAGCTTCTGGCCGAAGATGAGGTGACCGATGAGTTCGGCAACCGCTCCACCGCCACGACGACTCATAAGTCGACCCACGGCTTTGCCAAACAGTTCACCCAAAAATTTGCGCAACTGGCCGACAAATCGCCTGTTTTCGGCGAACTTCAGAATCTCATCGACTGGGTCGTGCTGGCATCGCTCATTCGAAAGGAACAACTGGCCGAACGTGTTGGCTGGAAGCAATCCCTGTTTCTCGACGCCGAGCGACTCACCTACCCGACGTTCAACCCGCCGAAACAAGTCCCCTCACTGGTCAACTTCAAGGAAAGTGGCAATCTCGTGATCGGACTTGTCGGGGGGGGTGTCACGATTTCGACACACCGTCCCCCCGATCTGGTCAAGGCAACGGACCGGACGGCATCGCAGTTAGAATTCACCCGCAAGTCAGCCGTAGTGACTCCACCCGGCACGGCTCACACGTGGTGGTGGGACATCCCGGCCGTCGACAAGGGATCGTCCAAGAAGGCAACCTCTCGCTGAGACAGCCTCGCCAGCAGACGGGATGTCCACTTTTCGGTCCTGACCTGATCAGCGATCGTCCGAGTCTGCCTTGGGGACAATGTCGAATCGATGCGGCTTCATGACCAGTGCTTTTGCCACCTCTTCATCGAGAGCCGGCAACTGCGACAGCCGCTTTTGAATCAGTTCATTCCGCTTGGCCGTCAGCTCTCCCTCGGAAATGACTTCGTGAACCCAGGCAGGGACACTCGTCAGGACGATGCCCCGGAAGATGGACTGATGATGAAAGCGGTTCTTTTTCTCAATCGCCGCCCGAACTTCTTTGACCTGATCGGCGATGGTGCCGTTCGCCAGCACACCCGCAGCCAGGTTCACCCCGTTGGCCAGTTGTTCTGATGTCCGTTCTGCCACCACTTTGCCCCCCACCTGGATCTCGTATTTGCCTTCGGGCAGGCCTGTCACCTTCAACTGGTACTCATTCAGGTCATCGAGGATCGAAGCGAATTCCAGGATGCTGAAGGCTTCCATCGGGAAGAAGGGCAATGCCACATCGGTGCGATTGAACGACAGGCGGTTCTCTGCTGCCCCTTCAACTTCGACCTTGCAGTTCGTCTGCGACACAACCTTTTTGGACTTCACATCAATCTCGGTCGAAGAGATGAACGAGGGGAAGTTCAGCCCCTTCAAGATCGACGCTGCCATCAGTGCCTGGCCAGGAGGCCCCGGATGGACGGCATCGCCCCCTGTAATCCGTTCATACTTGGGATGCTGCTTGCGAGCCCGATCGAGAACTGTCAGATAGGGATGAAACTGATCCACAAAAATGCCGCCATTCTTTTCGGCGATCGTTTTGACTCCGTCCGAGAACTTCTCCAGCGTCAGGTTGTATCCGGTCAATGCAGTCGGTCCCTGTGCTCCATCATCCAGTGGCTGCGGCGTGATCCACGCAGTCCGAATGCTGGCTGCACGAGCCTGATCGGCCATTCCCTGCAGTCCATTCATGTATGGATTGAACGTCGCCTCTTCAAAAGCACGGTAGCGTCCGTCGTTCATCCCGAAGTCGACCGTCATCGCAGTCGGTTTGAACGCCAGGACATCGCGAGCGAATCTGGCATTGCCTCCTCCCGAGGTATCGCCCCCAATGCCGACGTTCCGGAACGTCAGTTTCCAGTGTGGGAAACGCGTCACCGTCCACATTTCGACATAGTTCGAATACAGATGCTGTTCGGTGATACTGTCACCGATCATGACAACGACATCGCCATCCTTGAAGAAGAACTCGGCCGATTCCGCACGGGGCCGGGGGGCGGGCAGTGTCGAGGCAAAGCAGGTCAAAACAATGAGGCACCACTGGCGAAGTCGCAGCATGGTTTCAGCTCCGTGAATGGGATTGTCACCGCGTCGAGAGGCAACTCGACGCGAACAGAGAAACAGCAAGAAAAAGGGGCTCCACCGGATCGCCCCGGACAGACATTCCGGGCCATGAAGCGTCAGAGACGAGCGGCTCGACGGACCAGGAAACTACCAGTTTCCCCCGAGTCCCACGTATCCACCCGGAGTTGAGAACGAGGGATGGAAGACGTCATGGTAGCGTTCGCGAAGTTCCCGCCGATGGATCTGCTCATCGCGATCCAGCACCTCCCGAATCCAGACGTCCGTCGCCTGCAGTCGCGCGGCAAGAATGTGCGCCGCGTTGGCACCCAAGTGATACGCCATCACCGAATGACTTTTGAGCAGTTGTCCATAAGTCGCGTATGTCAGCTGTGCTAGCCGGGTCGGCCCCTGACACCAGGCGGTGTTGTTATGAGCCGCCTCATGAAAGAACGTGGTCTCGCCAAAGATTTCGTTTGGCCCCAGGACCACCAGTTTAGTCTCATCCACCGTGTTACCGATGAGATCGATCTGCACACGGCCGCTCAGAATCAGATAGAGCGAACGGGACGAGTCTCCTGCGGAGAAGACCACATCTCCCTCGGTATACTCCAGCAGTGTCATGCGCGAGGCGAGGTCTGCAAGCTCGTCTGCGCGAAAGCCCGCCAGTAGCTCGAACTGCTTGAGATCGTCAGGCGTAATCTGAGACATGACTTGGCTCCGGCTAAACGAGTGCGCGCGGCAGGGGTTCGACTTGCGTTCTATCATTAGCGTGCGAGGGGACTTTTGCAAACCGGCCCCGCGACCAACACCTGAATTAACCGTTGTCATCCAAGGGACTTAAATCAGAACGCCCCACTTGGGTGAGCACTCACCCGTCGTACGTGCGACCAGTTTTTTCGTGTCGGTACTCCAATCTGTCGAGAAACCGAGAAAAAGTGCGGCGGTCTTTCCGCTGTCATCGTGACTATCTGGTCAACCACAGGAATAATGACGCTGAAGAATCACGCACACATCACCCCGCCGGTGTTTTATGCCCACGGATGTCCGCCGAGAGATTGAGCAGGCCCAGGCCGGCGACCAGGCAACGCTCGGTCGCCTGCTCGAGTCTTACCAGAATTATCTGCGGTTACTCGCGCGGATTGAAATCGGTCGACGCCTGCAGGGCAAAGTCGATGCTTCAGACATCGTCCAGGAAACATTCCTGGAGGCCCATCGCCAGTTCCCCCACTTTCAGGGGACGGCCGAAGCTCAATTGACGAAATGGCTCCGCACAATTCTGGCTGGCACTGTCGCTAATGTCGTCCGCCGCTACGTCGGGACACAGGCGCGAAACCTGACGCTCGAACGAGAACTGGCAGTGGGACTCGATCAATCGACCTGTGCCCTCGAGCAGATGCTCGTCGATCGTCATAGCTCACCCAGTCATCAAGCCATGCGGGGTGAACAAAGTCTTCAGGTCGCGGAAGCGATGAGCCGCCTCCCCGAGGACTATCAGACGGTGCTGGTGCTGCGACATCTGGAGGGACTGTCGTTCCCGCAAGTGGCCGAACGAATGGGCAAAACCGTGGACAGCGTCGAAAAGCTCTGGCTGCGGGGACTCACCCGGTTGAAGAAAGAATTTGGCGAGGTTACCCATTGAACTCGCATTCCGAAAACATCGAAGAGGATCCCCGAATCCTCGAGCTCTCGCGGAACTACTTGAAGGAACTCGAACAGGGACACACACCCGATCGACAGGCGTACTTCCGACTTTACCCGGAGCTCGCAGAAGCTCTTTCTGACTGTTTCGATGGGATCGAACTGGCGCATTCGATGCGCCCCGCTCCTCCGGTCGCTCCGCTTCCGGAGTTTCCGGTCAGTCCGATTGGCGATTTTCAGATTGTGAGGGAAATCGGCCGCGGCGGCATGGGGGTCGTCTACGAAGCAGTGCAGCTTTCTCTCGGACGCCGTATCGCGTTGAAAGTCCTGCCGTTCGCCTCTGCTCTCGACACCCGTCAGTTACAACGGTTTAAGAATGAAGCTCAGGCCGCTGCACAACTTCATCATTCCAATATCGTGCCCGTGTATGCGGTGGGCTGCGACCGGGGAGTCCACTTCTACGCAATGCAGCTCATCAACGGTCGCTCGCTGGCCGAGGTCATCCTGGAACTGCGGGGCGACGAACGCGAGTCCCCGCGCCCCCCTACAGAAGCGACGACCGCCGTCCATCAGCCTCTGGTGACCGTCGCCAACACCAACTTGCGCGTCCCGCAAAAAACCGGACGCGACCGCCAGCAGTTCCGCTCGGCCGCCCAGATTGCGAAGCAGGTTGCAGAAGCTCTTGAATACGCTCACGAAGCGGGCGTGGTTCATCGGGATATTAAACCCGCAAATCTGTTGCTCGACTCCAAGGGAGCCGTCTGGGTGACAGATTTCGGACTGGCGCAAGTCGTTGCCGATGTGGGAATCACCCAGACGGGAGACCTCGTCGGGACCCTGCGATACATGAGTCCCGAACAGGCAGCGGGACGCCGGGTTCCTGTCGATCACCGCACCGACGTTTATTCTCTGGGAGCGACTTTGTATGAGCTGCTGACCCTGCAACCGATCTTCGCGGCGCAGGATCGGCCCACACTGCTCCAGCAGATCTTCAATGAGGAACCTCGTCCGCCGCAGCAGGTGAATCGCGCCATACCGATTGAACTGGAGACGATCGTACTGAAGGCGATCGCGAAGAACCCCGCTGAGCGCTATGCCACGGCGGGAGAGATGGCGGCCGACCTGACACGGTTTCTCGAGGAACGCCCGATCCTCGCACGCCGGCCGACGCTGTTTGACAAGCTGAGGAAATGGATGCGAAGGCATCCCGCGTTCGTCAGAACGACATTGGCACTTCTGGTCTGCGGCACACTGGTCCTCGCCTACGGATACCGACGTGAGCGACAACGTGCAGCTGAGGCAGAAGCCCGCTTCCAACTCGCACGTCGTGCTGCCGATGAACTGATCCGTATTGCCGAAGACGAACTTTCCGACATGCCCTTTCAGGATGGATTACGGAAGCAGTTGCTCGAAACTTCGCTCGCCTACTATCAGGAGTTCATCGACCTTCGGGGAGAAAGCCTGAGCACCCAGGACGAGCTGGAAGGTACCCGAGACCGGGTCAAAGGCATTCTGGCCGACTTGGCCGTTCTTCAGGCGGATCGGCATACGTTCCTGCTGCGTGAATGTGCCGTGCTGGACGATCTGGAGGCGACCCCCGAACAGCGCGCCGGCTTGGCCGAGGTGCTCGCCCGCCTGGAAAGCCGACAGCGCCGCAGACCGAGAGGGCGACCGGATTTTAATCCCGAAGAGTACCGCCAGCGGCAACTCGACATCGCGAGGGAAAACGAAGCTGAGCTGGCTGGGATTTTGAGCCCCCAGCAATTGCAGCGGCTGCCCCAGATTGCCCTGCAGTGTCAGGGGCCGAAAGGGCTGCGTGAGCCCGACGTCGTCCGAGCTCTCAAACTGTCCAGCGATCAGAAACGGAAATATCGCGAAATTGAAATGGAAGCGATGCGAGACGTCGACCATCGCTTTCAGCCGGGCTCAAATCCACCTGAAAGAACCGCCAGTCGCCTGCAGGCGGCCATGAAACAGATGCTCGCCTATCTGACCCCCGAGCAACTGGAACAATGGAAAAAGCTGACGGGCCGACCCTATCACGGTCCGCTGATCTCGCCGGTTCCGTTCGGCCCGCCGGGAATTCGGCACAATGGCCCGCATCGGGAAGATCGCCCTCCCTTACGAAACCCTCCCCCATTTCCTCCACGGGACTGAGAGAGATTTCTGCCGCGGAGGACAAAAAAGTTCTCACCACCCGGTCGCACTCGGTGTCGGCGTCAGTGATTCGGGGCTTCCCACTTCGGCGTCTCAGTCGGTTTCATCACGGCTGGCGACTTCACTTTTGACCGGAACGGCTTCTTCTGCTGTGGGCGACGCGGGGGCGGACTCGCCCGCGGGTGATTCCAGTGGGGGCAGAACGTAGATTTCCCCTCGTTCGTTGGGCTGCTCGGCTCGAAAACCGTGATGCCGCAACAGTTCCAGAATGGCGAGAAAGATTCCGACGATCTTGCTGCGAAGGTTGCTCCCTTCAAAGAAATCGCTGAAAGCCATTCGTCCGTTCTCGCGCACCTTGGCCCCGATCCGGTCGATGTAAACCGAGATGGGTGTGTCGTCGTAACGAATACTGGAGGTCGACTCGACAACCTTCTTCTGGATCACGCGTGACAGAGCGCTGACCAGGTCCCAAAGTTCCACCTCTTTGATGGAGTCTTCACTGGGGTCTTTGCCGACGGTCGGCCGTTCGTCACTCAGTCGGGGATAACGTTCCTGCCACTCCGCAGCCTGTTCCTCCAGAGCAACGGAGGCATCCTTGTACCGTTTATACTCCAGCAGTTGCTCGATCAGTTCGTTACAGGGATCGTCCGCCAGCGGTACTTCGGTCGTTTCTTCCTCGGCACGCGGCAGGACCTGTCGACTTTTGATTTCGATCAGAGAACTGGCCAGGACAACAAAATCACCAATCAGGTCAAGATCGAGAAACTGCAGAACTTCGAGGAACTCGAGAAACTGAGATGTAATCTTGGCAATCGGCAGGCGGACAATATCGACCTCGTTCCTGCGGACCAGGTACAACAGCAGGTCCATCGGACCGCTGAAGGAATCCAGTTGTACTCGGTAATCCGCCATTCCCCCCTGCCTTCAAATTGAGTGAATTCCGTTTCACGATCTTATTATCGGCGTGATAGTGAGCACAGGATGACACATACGGAATAATCTCAAGAGTTACCGGGGGTTCGCATGGCACCCGAGTCAAGCCAAGCACCGCGTTCCACCCAAGCCGCCCGGTTCATTGTCTGAAATGATGCAGTCACCGAACTACCCATCCGGGGCGGTCGATGGGAGGGAGGCTGTGAGGCGGTCACGGCTGTTGACCCGATCTTGACCGGAGGGACCGTCCAGTGTACTTCCCCTTGGCGCCGACCGGTCGAGTACACCAACACTGTGGTGCTACGCTACAGTGCGGAATTCAACCCCCAAGCCTTGCCTGCTGCCGGGCAGATTCCTACTCTTCCTTTTGAAGAGTCCATCGCGATGGGAAACTGTCAAACTTTTCTCTTTTTCCGTCCAAATTTGACGAAGGATGCTGCATGCTCGATCTGTCTCGTAGTTCTCTGTCGCCGCAAGTGAATGCTTCACGCGACTATGCGCGCCAGCGTCAGATGGGCATTGGCGATCTGCTGCTCGAGAACCGGATCGTCTTTCTGGATGGCCCGATCCACGATGCCAGTGCCAACCTGATCGTGATGAAGCTGCTGTACTTGCAGTCAGAAAACAAACACCAGGACGTCCATTTTTACATTAACTCGCCCGGCGGCTCGGTCACGGCCACGATGGCGATCTACGACACGATGCAGTTCCTGCAGTGCAGTGTGGCAACGTACTGCGTCGGTCTGGCAGCCAGCGGCGGCGCCATCCTGGTCGCCGGTGGAACCAAAGGCAAGCGATTCATCCTGCCTCACGCGAAGATGATGATCCACCAGCCTTATGGCGAAGTGGGAGGTCAGGTTTCCGACATCGAAATCCAGGCTCAGGAAATCCTCGAGACCCGCGAAGTCTTGAATCAGATTCTCGCTGTCCACACGGGCCAGCCAGTAGAAGTGATTGCCAAGGATACCGGTCGCGACCGTTACATGAACGCCAACCAGGCGAAAGAATACGGACTGATCGATGAAATTCTGGTCAATCCCAAAGCAAAACTGGCCGCCGCGAAATGATCGCCGACGTCGCACGAAGGCATTGATTCTCCCTTGTGCCGAGGGCGAAATCACCTGTGCGACTCGACCGGAAACGATACGACCGGATGAATCATCCGTAACGCCTGAAACAGTCACCCTCGATCAGCGAGTTCCCCGATATGACTTCACTTGTTCCTTACGTTATTGAAAAAAACGGCCGTGAAGAACGGGCGATGGACATCTACAGTCGCTTGCTTCGCGATCGAATCATTCTGCTGGGAAGTGCCATCAATGATGATGTCTCCAACAGCATCGTCGCTCAATTGCTGTACCTTCAATTCGAAGACAGCAAGGCCGACATCCACATGTACATCAACAGCCCCGGTGGTTCGATCACCTCGGGCATGGCCATCTATGACACGATGCAGTTCATCAGTTGCGACGTCGCGACGTACTGCCTGGGTCAGTGCGCCAGTATGGGTGCGATGCTGCTGACAGCCGGAACCAAGGGAAAGCGATTCGCACTGCCCAATAGCCGCATCATGATCCATCAGCCACTGGCCGGGATGCAGGGGACAGCCGTCGAACTCGAAATTCATGCCAAGGAAGTCATCCGCACCAAGCGGCGCATGAACGAATTGATGTTCAAGCACACCGGCCAGACCCTGGACAAGATTGAACAGGACACCGATCGAGACAACTTCATGTCGGCCGAAGAGGCTCGCCACTACGGTTTGATCGACACGGTTCTTGAACAATTGCCAGTTCCACCGTCGCATCAGTCTTAATCGGGTTTTCGCCCCGACGGCGGGAATCACCTCACGCATCACGAGTGTTTAATACGCCCCTTCAGTGATCGAATCCTGATTGCTGAAGGGGCTTTTTCGAATGAGTCGACCTGGGTGAAGTCCTGCACAGGGGTTTCCACCCTCCATCCATCCCTTGATGACTCGTTCGTCAATGATCTCGAAGAAGCGGGCCAAAGTAGCCAGGGAGGGCTCTTTCTTCGATCTCTTCCCGCTTGCCAGTGGCATGCGAACCGACGTGACTACGTGCTCGTGCCCGGGACCGACCCAAAGTGAATGCCACTGTATGACCGTCTTCGGGCATGCAGTGCGCTCTGACCCTCTTCAAAAAAACGAGAAGCCACCGCTTCTGCGAAAACTCCGACGCCGTGCCATTGGCAGCTTTGTCACTCGAGGCCCAATGAAAACTCTTTCATCTGATAGATGACTCGTCCATCCACCGACAGGAAGCCTTCCGCAATCAGCGTTTTTCGCTGGTCGTCAACACTTTTGATGACAGCGGTCACGGTCACCAACTGGTCGCGTGGCACCACTTGTCCGCGGTAGACCCATTCGTGTTTGCCACTCGTCCCGGATGCGGGATCGTGGAGTACCGGTGTCAGGAACTGCGCATCCGGCCCCGCGTTCCACCGACGAGCGGCGTAGAATTTCAGTAACTGGAAGAACGATTCCAGCCCCAGCGATCCTGGCACAACAGGATCCTGGTAGAAGTGAGCCTTGAAGAACCACGATTCGGGATTCACCCTGGTTGTGCCGATGGCGAAGCCCTGACCGTAGGGGCCATTCTGCAGCGAGATTTGAACGTTATCGATCATCTGGAACTGCGAATCCGCGAAGGGAGCTCGGTCCTGATATGCGAAGCGTTCGGCCTGACTCGCCTCGTCCGGCGACGGCGAGAAAGGTTTCGCCTCACGGATCCCCACCTGATTCAGCAGTGAGGCACGCGAGAAAAATCCAAAGTAGGTATTCCCGACATAGACAGGCTGATCGTCACAGCGAAGATCGAAGTCATAGTGCTGAATGATCATCCCCCCCGCGTTGGAAACGCGAGTCATTTTCACAGTCGTCGTGAGCGTTCCCGATGCGGGGGTCACATCCCGGTATTGTGTTGCCGTCCCACCGAGGTTTCTGAACGAGATATCCGTGTCGCTGGTGAGCGCAGAGCCGACGTAGGCGGCCAGCCAGCCACATGGCTGCAGGGCTGTTTCCAGCAGGACAGCGAATGGCATTCGCCGCTGACGGTTCGACTGGAAGTACCATTCATCGGGAGGAACGTCGTACTGAGCGACGACGACTCCGCCTGGGTTCAGCACCCACTGCTCACAGTCACTGATCGCGACAATGCGGTCCAGGAATTGGAACGGTGGTCCCGGAAGTCTGGCAATGACTCGTTCCGCGTCGAAGACCTGGTAGCGGTCCCCAAAGGCTTCTGACGGCTTACCAACGGCGAACGCGGTGATTCGGTCGGTGTCAAACAGTGCAGGGCGGCGATCGTAGCGAGGCGTAAATTTCTGTGAGGAAATGACAACGCCCTTTTCGCCACGCGCCGCTGCGGAACTCCACAGTCGCTCAATGAACTCCCGCGTCAGGCCCGACATCCTTACGGACATGTCGGTAATTTCGACGATCGGTTTCCCGTCCGCATACATCAAGGCATCGGCAAGGCAGTACGGGGTCGCGGTGGGACTCGACGATTCCGAGGGGACACCCGGGGCACCGCTGGCTGCGTCAAAGTCTCGGTAGCCGACTTCCTTCAGCGTGATCTCGTACCAGACCTTCTTTGTGGTCGCGAGAACCTGACCGCGGCATTTCAAGCGGCTGCGGACGCCGGGAATCGGCTCATACACGATCTGGTCCGCTTCACCCAGCCAACCCATTCGCAGCAGCAGGATCCGCAGTGTATGCATGCAGCATTCATACATCAGCGTTCCCGGCATCACCTGATCGTCACAGAAGTGACACGTCAGAAACCAGTCATCCGGATGAATATCCAGTTCGCCCAGGATCGTTCCCATGCCGAACTTCCCGCCGGTCGGCTCGATCTGAAGAATGCGGTCAACCAGCCACATCTTCGAGCGTTCGTCAGCCCCCGCCGACCCGGATCTGGTCAGACCGGGAATGGTGACCGGGTTCGTGAGCGGAAGTTGTGCGAACTGAGCACCGAAGCAAGCGGCAAGATCCCCTCTCCGCAGGGCCAGCAACTGAGCGTCGGAGAAGCTTTCGCGTGCGAGCGGTACCAGTTCCTTCCAGTTGCCGGTCCACTTTCCGGGACGTGCCTGCTTATCGAGAGCCGTGTGGATGATCCCTTTCCCGCTATTCAGTTCGGCAGCGGTGAAGAACCCCGCGCAACCTTCCCGCATCGTCAGCAGCGGTTCTCCGTCCACCGTCGCGTCAAACTCGAAGCGGAACAGATATGTCTGTCCCTGACGGAAGAAGTGAAGAATGCGGATATTGTAATTGATGGTTTTTCCGGGACCGGGCAGCTCTTGATGGAACGTGACGACCGCATCGAGCAATCGATAACTGGCCAGGCCCTTGGTCTGAAAATCAATTCCCAGCCACCCTGACAGGAACAGGTCCGCCTGTCCCGCTTCGACCGCAATACACGTGGGAATGCGGTTGCAGTCGAGATACCAGGCCCCTTCATGGATGTCGTGCTCGGTCACGACACGGCCTGATGTCATCGACAGTGGTTCGCCTTCAATTTCCAGCATCCGATCAGCGAGCATCAGCGGTTCGTCCGGCAACCGGACGCGCGTCGGGAATTCATCGATCGGAGCGAACTGCGGTCCCAGCACCCGACCAATCTTGCCAATAGCGTATTCCATGCACTGCGCCCGGTTCAGCGAGCGAGGGGCCACCAGCGGAGTCGGCGGCAACTCTTCAACAGGCGGCGCAGCATTCGGCGCGACAGGTTCCACTGGTTCCACCGGATCGGAGACCGTCGGCCCCGCGACGAGATCGGGCGAGGCAACTTGTTCGCCCGCAGCAATCCGGGTGAAGAGCGCCAACTGTTCCGCCATGATCCGCTGAGCTTCCGCGGTCACACGCAGATAGGTTTCATGAGCACGCAGTCGGGCGGCCACCATATCATCAAACTGAGTCATGACATTCATTCCAAAAGTGGACGCTCGTGGCGGGATTCGCCATCCCTTCGCTGGTCTGGGCACCAAGAACGGAGAACCACCCACCGCTGTCACAATACCCCGCTTCGTGGGGGAGGGACTGGTGATCGTGGCTTCGGTCGTTCGTGCGTCGCCGTAGAGGAACCGCAGTTCGACGGGGATTCGCTCCGCAATCAGCACAGCCAGAAGTTCGTAAAACGCAACCAGGGGGGACGCGGTCGAGGGGGTCGCAGACAGGGCACGATGCGGACGGTCGCTCAGGATCTCATCGATCATCCGCGTGCACGAACTTCCCGGACCAATCTCCACGAACAGGCGGACGCCATCCGAATAGGCCTGCTCGACCACCCGCGGGAAATCGATGGTATTGACGGCCTGCGCCACAATGGCCTCGGCGGCCGATTCCCGGCTCAGTTCGTATTTCCGGCCCCACGCCGTGCTGTAGAAATCGATCGGTTGCTCGTAATGAGCGGTGCCAATTCGAGGCCGCTTCACCAGAGGAACCGTCGTCTGCATCAGGTGTAGTGCCCGATAGGCTTCTTCGACTTGCCGCAGGATCGGACAGTGAACGGTACTCGGTGCTGCAAACGGAACGAAAGTTCCGCCCAGATCCCGGACAAGTCGTTCGACACCATCTGTTTCCCCACCGATCACACATTGTTGCGGGGTGTTCACGATCAGCAGATAAACCCGTGCCCCTGATGCGTCGGCAGTAGACGAACCAGGTCGTCCCTGATCGTGTGACAGGTTCTGGATCGCCGCCTGAACCACTGCCGCCGATCGGTCGATGACACCTGATGTCCAGCGAACGGGCGAACCAGCAGGAACATTCCAGGCGCGCCGGGCTGCTTCAAACGGTGTGACCAGATCACTGCCGAACAGCGTTGCCTGTTCCATCCGTCGCAACATCTCGTCCCGGTCAGTCCAGGCCCGCAGCCCGAAGAGTGCGGCGGATTCCCCCAGGCTATAACCGATGCTGGCGTCAGGCGTGACACCCAGACGATTCAGCAGGTCACAGACGGCCGTTCCCAAGGCCACCTGCCCAAAGATCATCGCTTTGTGCTGTTCCAGTACTGCTGCGGTTGAATCCCCGAACCAGATCAGGTCGGGACGGTACTGATCTCGCAACCGTTCATTTTCGAGATACTGCTGGTGCAGCACCTCCGGAAATGCGTTCAGCAGCTCACGCCCCATCCCGAGGAATGCATTCCCCGAACCGGGGAAGACAAAGGACAATCGCCCCGTAGTCCCGAGCGGTGTTCGCGTGAAACGAACGCGCCGATCCAGGACAGCGGCGGGCTGGTCACGCAATGCGTTGACGGCAATCCGAGCGACATCGGGAATTTCCGCCAGCGATCGAACGACTAGCGACAGTCCCCAGCGGTGTTCTGGTTGAGGAGGCCGGGATCGAAACCAGTCCGAAGCCAGGGTCGCAACAGAACTCGCGTTCGCCGCGCGTTCGTTCAGTTGATTCACCCCGGACTCAAGCTGTTCGACCGAATCCCCGTCGATGACGAACAGGCCCACGGGCAACGCCGCGCGAGTTTCACGAGCAGCAGCCCGCTGGGCAAGAGCCGCTTTGCGAACGGGTCCGGGTGCCGTGGTCAGTTCCAGTCGGATTGATCGGCCGTCCGGGCCCAGACCTGACAACGTGATCGGTCGAGTCTGCTCCACCCGGTTCTGCATCCAGCCACCCGACGGAGATTCCGGGATCGCATGCCGGGAAAGCGATTCGACCGCTGTAAACAGCCTCAGCAATCCTGTCGCAGCACCCGCCGGCGATTCCACCGTCAAACCGTCGGCAGGGGAGCGACCGTCGGCTGGAGGTTCGGCATGGCCTCTGTGTGTCGAACCATCAGGGAAGAGCTGTCCAATTTCCCCGGGATCCGTTTCGATTCGCGAGAGGATCGCATGGATGTGATCCCCGTCTCGTACGGCATCTTCACGTCGCTTGAGAATGAAGGCCGTCGCACTATCCACAAACGCCGGATTGCCGCCGTCGCCATTCTGCTGCCGTTCCCGCAGGACCGCCACCCGATGACGGATGTCACAGACGAGATCAACTGCCCCGACGACGGCTCGATCGAGTTCACCTCGGCGCAAACTCTGGGCCGCTACAGCACACGCCCGCAGCCCGGAATTCGCATCAGCGGAAATCGTGAAGCTCGGTCCCCCGACATTGAATTCACGAGCCAGACGACTGGCAACAATTCCCCCCAGATTGCCCATGACCCGGTTGGCCGACAGGGGGGGACTGACCGAGTCTTTCAACTCCGTCGTCCATTGCGTCAGTTCCTCATCCGACAGCTCAAGGTTGAGCGCCGTTGCCCAGTGCGAGGCCAGTTCCTCGATCGACCAGCGGAAGTGAAAATTCGTGGTATTTGGGTCGAGTTCGATCCCGACAAAAACTCCCGTGGCGTTGCCAAGCGCGATGGCGTCCGACGGACTGCGGTCAGCACGATCGGCAACGCTGTCAGCGTCCTTCAGGGCTGCTGCGGCGACCTTGAGCATCAACTGCTGCTGGGGCAGCATGTCCTGCATTTCCAGTGGCGGGATACGGAACTCGCCCATGGGCAGTTCTACGGACGTCACCGCTGCCGTACTTTCTTCCGCCGCACCGGCGAACTCGTTTAGGAACCAGTCCGAGTGAGTGACGCCCCAATCTCGGATATCGGAAGGAGATTTCGCTCTCTCTGAGGCGTCGTCCGAAGCGAGTGAATCCGATCTATTACTCTGCGTTGCAGGGAGACCCCCGGTTGCGAGGAGACCCCGGGAACTGGCCACCCCGACGATGGCAATGTCGAGATCCTGCGCCGGCGATAGCGAGCGGTCTGCCGTGGAGTTGGGTCGCTGTGCCGGAGACGCGGGAACGGGTACCCGCGTCATCATGTTGGAATGATGCGGTCCGCAATACTCTTCAATCAGCACATGCGCGTTAATACCGCCAAAGCCAAAGGCATTGATCGTGGCACGACGAGGGGTGATGCCGGTGGTAGCCCCCACAGTACCACGGACGTCCGCTGTTCGCCGTGGCCAGGGTTCGGCACGACTCAGCACACGGAACGGGCTGCCGGACCGGGCCAGTCCTGCCGCAGGCTGCTGAAAATTGGCCGTCGGTGGGAGCGTCTCGTGACGGAAAGCGTACAGAACTTTCATCAGCCCGGCGGCACCGGCCCCCGTCAACAGGTGACCAACGTTCGATTTGACGCCCCCGATAACGCACTGACCGGGGGACGAGGTCTCGTCGGCCCACAACTGATGCAGACTGTCGATCTCCACCCCATCACCGACCGGCGTCCCCGTCGCGTGGCACTCGATCAAATCGACGTCGCTCGGACGCCAGCCTGCCTGCTCGTAGGCGGACCGCATCGCACGGAGTTGGCCCTCGGAGTGAGGTGCGAGCAGGTTCGCGCCGCGATCGTTCGACAGACCGATCCCGGCGATCACACCGTAAATGTGGTCCCCTGCGGAAACCGCATCCGTGAGGCGTTTCAGGACAAAGACCCCCGCCCCTTCTCCCACGACGAGACCATCGGCGGCAGAGCTGAGCGGAGCGCATCGCCCGCCACGAGAGAGGGCTTTCAACTGCGCGAAACCCATCTGCGTGTATTGGCAATCGGGTCGCGACATCCCTCCGGCAAGCATGGCATCGGCACGACCCGCCAGCAGTTCCTCACATGCAAATTTCAACGCATAAAGCGACGACGCACAGGCGGCATCCAGCGTATACGCGGGACCTCCCAGCCCCAAACCTTCCGCAATCAACACGGCAGGCAGACTCGCCGCCAGACGGTTCAACGGATGCCAGTTCCCCGCAGCGACGAGTTCCGCCGCCCCCCGCTTCAACTCATTTTTCCGCCCGTCCGGAACGGCTGCGGCCTCAACGATTCGTTCGAACAGAGTTCGCCCCAGCACATCCCGGCAGAGCGCCGAGGTCGATTCCGTGGGAAGAACAATGTTCCCCAGAATCACGCCGACCCGTGAGCGTTCCGTGCCACCCATCTCGCGTGCATCTCGAAAAGCAGCGCGGGCGGCGTGAAGGCCCAGATGAAACAGGGGGTCGAGTTGACGGAGCAACGCTGGATCGAGTCGCAGTCCCTCGGGATCAAACTGAAAGCCTTCGACGAAGCAGCCCCAGTCAGAGTAAACGCGATCCGGCTTCGGCCCCTCTTTGTCGACCGCTTTGGCCGGGTCGAGGAACCAGCGATCCGGGGGGACGGACCGCCCCGTATCGACCCCGTCAGCGATGTTCTGCCAGAACTTGTCGAGGTTCGAGCCCCCCGGAAATACCCCGCCAACACCGACAATTGCGATACGTTCAGAACGGTCTGTCGGCGGCATAACGTAGGAGACTTCAGTTTGAGCAATTTTCACAAGGTAGGCAAACCAGCATGATAATCGGACCAACCACCGCAAGCCACGGGTTTCGACCAGTTTTCACAGCCGCCACGGGTAAAGTCCCTGCGGCAGTCCGAAATCCAGCTACGACAGCAGGTTCCAGATGAAGGGATCATTCAGCCCCTTGGCGATATGCTTCGATCGACTGAAATCATGGCTGGCCGTGTGATCATGCGGGACCGAAACGATAAAGGCTCCGGCGGCCGCGGCGGCCCGGGAACCGGTCCCCGAATCTTCCAGCACCAGCATATTTTCGGGTCGGACACCGAGCAGTTCCGCCGCCTTGAGATAGATCTCGGGATTCGGCTTTCCGTGAGTCACGCTTTCCGCCGTCAATTTCACGGGGAAACGGTGTCCGAGCTCGAATCGCTCGAAGATGTCGTCCAGATAATCCCGGGGCGAGGACGTCGCCACTCCCTTGGGAAGCTTTCGGGATTCAATCAGATTCAATAAGTCGTACAGGCCGGGCATCGGCCGGAGGTGTTCGTTCAGCATTTCGTGAAAGATCACACGAGATTCCGCCAGCAGATCCGCCGGTTCTTCGTTGAGCTTCATGTAATCTCGAAACGCCGTTAACGACTCCAGCGGACGCAGACCGAGCATCGCATCCATCGCTCCTTTGGACATTCTCAGTCCGCGACGTTGCAGCAGAACATCGGCAGAAACGTAGAAGACATCTTCCGTATTAAACATCAACCCATCCAGGTCGAAACAAACGGCCTGAATCTGGGGAATCGTCTCAGTCATAGCGTTCTTGAAGTTCCAGCAAAGTACTCTCGGCCGACCCTGGCCAGCAGGGGGCAAGCTCATTTCAAAAGCAGAATCCGCCTGCAAGCCATGTCGCTCATGCCAGGCACGTCGCAACGAGGGCTCGCGCGTGAGTTCAGAAGCACACTGACTTGTTCAGCCGGTCCCGATGGATCGGCCGTTAAATCAGGATGAGGACTCTGAGCACGAAGTTTAGTTGGGTGACCTGTGAACGTCCACGATTCAAGGCGCACGCACGGCCGCCAACCCCTGCGTCAGCGCCGACTGGTAAATCCAGACATCACCCCCAAACGCAACCAGTCGAAATCCCCGTTGAATCTGGGCCCGTCCCTCTTCCACACTGGTCACCAGCACAGCGGGGACCTTTCGGTTCCGCTCGCAGGCAGCCAGGACCCGGTCGATGGCATCGAGGATGCGGGGATGCTGCATCTGCCCCGGCAATCCCAGGGAATTCGCCAGATCGTAGAGTCCGATCCACAGGCAATCGAGTTCGGGAACGGCGGCAATTTCATCAAGGTTATTCAGACCCGCAGCAGTTTCGATCTGGGCGATGATCAGCACTTCGGCGTTGGCGGAACGAACCACTTCCGCAATCGAATCATTCTTGTAGTCATCATGAGCAATCGAAAATGCCGCACCTCGGCGCCCAATCGGGGGGTACTTCGCTGACTGCACGAGCAACCGAGCCTCCTCTGCCGATTCGACCATTGGAGCCATCACTCCCATCGCTCCCATATCCAATACCCGCGAAACGAAGTGATACTGCGTCGTTGGGATGCGAACGATGGGAACCAGCTTCGGTTTCGGCGTCGTGGCAATCAGCATGCGGATGGACTCAATATCCCATCCCGTGTGTTCCATGTCATAGACAGCGAACTCGGCCCCGGCATTAGCGGCAATCCGACCAATGCCGGTCGTATTGAACTCAAACATCATCGTCCCAACCGAGACACCGCCCGTTGCCACGCACTTCTTGACCGGATTCGCCAGCATCTGCGTTCCTTTATAGGGGAGACAGAATCATCACTCAGGGGAAGGGATGAAAAGGGAATTATCCTACCCGCTTCGTCACGGATTCGCACAACCGGAACAAACGAATTGCGAGAGCGGATTGCTGGCATCGCTTCAGCCTCCGCTCACGGTCTGCTCCTGAAACTCAGTGGGACCGTCCCCGCCCACGATTTCGACTCCGGTAGGCGATGCCGCACCAGATCAATGCGATCACGCAGGTCCCTTTCAGCAGCAGGAGCGGCCAGGGACGCCACCACGCGCCCGTAAAGATTTCGAAGATGTCAGAAATGCCAAACAGCAGGAACCAGAGTGCGGCCACACGTCCCAGGTGCTGATTTCGACTTGGTCCCCGACTGCGAAAGAAAAGAGCAGCGCCGATCGGGATCCAGAACGCAGCTTCCAAACCATTGAAGAGAGAAAGCGGGTCCATCCGGGAGCTCCACGTAGCGCGATTCAGTAAAACAACGACGACCTTCTTCTGAACTTTCTTGAGCGGAAACCTGCGAAAGCATGATCCGCACTCCATTGCTCACGTTCATCCAAGTGTCAACTCGAGCATAACGCTGGAAGATCCGAATCACCTCTGTCACTATCACAGCCGCCCTGTCAGCATGGCGATGAGTATGATCAGACCGATGAACGCGTCTATAAAGCGGGAGTAATTTGTGAGCAGGCTACGTCTGAGAATCGGGCCCGTCGTTCAGAATGCCGAAGACGTACGACTTCGAGTTGAACGCGAACTTCCCGATCATGCCGGACTTCGAAGTCTGGCGGCAGGCGTCGCCACGGCGGCACGTGACGCAGAACATGTCGCTCAGCAATTAAGGCGTCCTTTTGGAGTACACCGACTTCCCGCCGCGTTCCTGGCAATCGCGTTACTGCTGCTGATCGTCTGGATTTATATCGAGTTCTTTCGCACGACCACTCTCAAAATCGCACTCCCCGATCGGGACTTTCAGGCACTGAAATCCCGCATGCAGCAGGATGATCGAATCCGGTTTACCGAGGAGGTCGTACCGGGATCGCGAGAAGCCGTCCAGAAAGTTTCTGCTGGTGAGGTCGATCTGGGATTCATTCAGGGGGGCGTCGAAATTCCCGCAGACCTTCCCCGGTTCCAAACGAGTAACCCGGAGCTGGTTCTATGGTTTGTGCGTCGATCAATTCCGGACTTCGGAGCCATCAAGCGAGTTCTCACGTCCGTCGAAGGAGCGGGCAGTCATACGGTCGCAAAAGATTTTCTTCGTGCCTGGCGACTCGACTCACAAATTGAGTTTGTCCATGACTGGAAATTGCTTTCGGGCGATGAAGCGTCCCCGCTGTCCGAGGACATCGATGCGGTGTTCGTCGTCAAAGACCCCGCCGATCCGCAGGCCCTGACAGCGGCAGAGCGACTCTCAGAAGCGGGGTTTGTGCTCGCATCGCCCGACCTGGGGGCCCGCGTCGCTCAATTAGACTATCTCAGCCCGCACACGATCCCGGCCGGGTATCTTCTCAGCATTCCCCCCTTTCCGGAACAACCAGTCGCCACTTATGCCGTCAAAACGTACCTCGTCGCTCGCAAGGATATCACCCCCCGCATGCTGGCGGCGGCAAGTCACCTGCTGGACGGGGAGCAGACCCCGATGTCATCCGGCCAGTATGAGCCCAGCCTCAGTGAGACGAGCGAACTCTTTCAGGGGGTCGACGCCTTCCTGGGGATCATTATCAATCTTGTGCTGGCGTTTCTCGCCCTGACGGGACTGGAGATGCTGGCGTATCGCAAGCGGTTCCATGAACTCAATTCACTGGTCAGTCTGATCAGTATCCATCAAAGCTCGAAAGATGTCCTCGGCGTGCATGATTCCAGAACACGCAGGGACCATCTCCTGTACCTCAGCCTCTGCAGCGACCTGCTGGGCTTAGTCAGCATGATCGGGGGCTACTACACCCAGGAGAATTCGTCACTGCTGTTCAGCGGAATGCCCGAAATCATCCACCAGCGCTGCGACGGCCTGAAGATCAACATTCAATTGAAGATCCTGCATGCCACCATCGATCCCAAGCCGTTTGAAAAGTCGGTCCTGGAACCGACGGCGACATCGGGATAGCCGCGAACGAGACTGATACTTTTACTGGCCGGCGACAAGTTGCAATGAACACCGCTGTCAGGCGGAAATCGGCCCTGCCAGTCGCGCCTTACCGTAGATCTCGTCTGCCCCTGAAGGACCGTTTCAGCGATTGCTGCTTGAACTTGTGCGAGGAATCGCCAACATGACGGTTCGGCGGCCGTATTTGTGCCCTCGCCGATCTGGTTCCTTTGCAACGACAGGAGATTCGATGGCCGATTCCAGTCCCCCTTCACCACTGGTTGGGGTGATCATGGGAAGCAAATCCGATTGGGAAACGATGCGGCACGCTGCGGAACTGCTGCAGGAATTCGAAGTTCCTCATGAATGTCGGATTGTTTCAGCTCACCGAACTCCTGAATTGATGAATGATTACGCCCGTTCGGCCGAATCGGCGGGCCTGGAAGTCATCATCGCCGGAGCAGGGGGGGCGGCGCACCTTCCCGGCATGGTCGCCTCGCAGACGGTCCTTCCCGTTTTGGGCGTTCCCGTGCAGAGCCGCGCACTCAACGGCATGGATTCGCTTCTGTCCATCGTGCAAATGCCCGGCGGAATCCCCGTGGGAACACTGGCGATCGGTGAGGCGGGTGCCAAAAATGCGGGATTGCTGGCAGTCCGCATCCTCGCCACAACCCGTCCGGAACTCCGAGCCCGACTGCACGACTTTCAAACCCGTCAACGCGACCGGGTACTGGGAGATTCACTTCCATGACGAATCCGATTCTGCCCGGTGCCACGCTGGGAATGCTGGGAAGTGGCCAACTCGGCCGCATGTTTACCATCGCCGCGCGACGCATGGGCTACCGCGTCCATGTCCTTTCTCCCGACACGGAAACGCCGACAGGGCAAGTCGCGGACGTCGAAGTCCGCTGTGACTATCAGGACCTTGATCGGGTCGCTGAATTTGCGAGGGGCGTCAGCGTCGTCTCGTTTGAATTCGAGAATGTCCCCTCAGAAACAACCGAAGTCTGCCGCAAGTACTGTCCCGTTCGCCCCGACGGGTCCGTGCTGCACACATCCCAGAATCGATATCGGGAAAAATCCGCCCTCAAAGAAGCCGGGCTCCCCGTGACCCCCTTCACACTTGTGCGATCGGTCGAGGAACTGGAAGCAGCGGCGAAGCAGCAAGGGTTGCCGGGGGTACTCAAGACGGCCGACTGGGGATACGACGGCAAAGGTCAGGTGGTCGTCCGGTCTGAAGACGAACTTCAGGCGGCCTGGGCCAAACTGAACGCTCCTCAGGCAATTCTTGAGAAGTTTATCGATTTCGAAGGTGAGCTGTCTGTCGTCGCGGCCCGGGGTCTCGACGGGCAGTTTGTCAGCTATGGCCCGATCGGAAACGTACACAGCAATCACATTCTGGACATTTCCGTCTGTCCGCTGCTGGTCCCCGGTTCCGTCGCGGCCGATGCAATCGAGATCACGCGGGCGGTCCTTGATCGACTGAACGTGGTCGGTGTGATGTGTGTCGAGTTCTTTCTCACAAAGAATCAGCAATTACTGATTAACGAGACAGCGCCCCGTCCACACAACTCGGGCCACTTGACGATCGACGCCCATGTCACGTGCCAGTTTGAACAACAGGTGCGGGCCATCTGCGGGCTGCCGCTGGGGTCCGGTGAACTCCGGTCTCCCTCGGCCATGGCGAACCTCCTGGGCGATGTCTGGGACAGCGGCGAACCAAACTGGACGGCGGCGTTGCGGCATCCCAATTTGAAGCTGCATCTGTATGGCAAGCAGGATCCGCGACCGGGGCGAAAGATGGGGCACCTCACCGTGCTGGCTCCGACTGTGCACGAAGCCGAACAGACGGCAAAGCAGGCCCGTGCGGCATTGAAGTTCCGCTGAATCGGGCCCCCCTGCCACGCTCCCCCCTCCGGGGGAGCGACCGAAATTGTACGAACCTGCCAAACCGCTATGATTTCGGGGCCAGACGGAGTTCCTGATGAAAGCCGGAAACGGCCTGGGTGACACCGGTGGGAAGCCGATTTCTCGCGACGCCTGGATCCGGACTTGTCGTGATCCGAACCTGAAGAGCGCATCGAGGTGTCCTCTTGCAGTCCGCGGATAGAGACAATTCCGTCCCACCTGATGCTGAATCATCACAACTTGACACCATTTTTGAATACGGAAACGGACTGAAGGTCATGCCTCGTTACGATGACGACGTCAAGCGGATTGAAGCCAAGTGGCAGGCCTACTGGGACGAACACCAGACGTTTCAAGTTGATCCGGCCGGTACCAGTGCCGATGCGTCAGACAAACTCTATGTCCTCGATATGTTTCCCTATCCGTCGGGAGCGGGTCTGCATGTCGGACACCCCGAAGGATACACCGCGACGGACATCGTCTGCCGCTTTAACCGCATGCGGGGCAAGCAGGTGCTGCACCCGATGGGCTGGGATGCCTTCGGATTGCCCGCCGAAGACTACGCGATCAAGACCGGAACTCATCCCGCCGTCACGACGGCCAAAAACATCGAAACGTTCAAGCGGCAACTGAAGTCACTCGGTTTCAGTTATGACTGGAGCCGCGAGTTCGCGACGACAGATCCCGAATACTACCGCTGGACACAGTGGATCTTCCTCCAGCTTTTCGACACCTGGTACGATCCCGCTCATGAATGGACCGGTCCCGACGGTAAGGCCCGTACAGGACGGGGTCGCCCGATCGCCGACCTGCCGATTCCCGCCGACATCGCCTCTCGCGGCAGTGACGCGGTGAGGCGCTACCAGGATCAGCACCGGCTGGCTTATCAGCATGAAGCCCCGGTCAACTGGTGTCCCGCACTGGGAACGGTGCTCGCTAACGAAGAGATCGTCGATGGGAAGAGCGAACGAGGCGGGCATCCGGTCGAGCGAGTGCCGCTGCGCCAATGGTTGCTGCGGATCACCGCCTACGGAGACCGTCTGGCGAACGAGCTGGACGATCTTCAATGGCCCGAATCGATCAAGCTGATGCAGAAAAACTGGATCGGCCGCAGCGAAGGTGCGGAAGTCGATTTCTACGTCGGACAGCACGGCCCCGCTTACGAAGAATGGAAGGCAAACCGTGCGACGAATGGCTTCCCGCGGGAAGCTTCACCCGATGTCTTGCGAATTTATACGACGCGTCCTGACACGCTCTTCGGCGTGACGTACATGGTCCTCGCCCCTGAGCATCCGGCGGTGGCCGTGTTGACGACTCCTGAGCAACGTGCGGCCGTGGAGGCCTATCGACAGCAGGCTGCCACGAAGAGTGATCTGGATCGAACCGATCTGGCCAAGAACAAGAGCGGAGTCTTCACCGGGGGCTACGCGACGAACCCGATGAACGGCGAGCAGGTCCCCGTCTGGATCGCTGACTACGTTCTGATGAGCTACGGCACCGGTGCCATCATGGCCGTTCCCGCCCACGATGAACGAGACTTCGAGTTCGCCACGCAGTTCCAGATTCCCATCACGCACGTCGTGGCTCCGGCCGACGGAAGCGTCGACGTCAGTCAGGGCTTCTTTCAGCACGGTGTCGCGATCAATTCGGGAGCGTACACCGGCCTGCCGACGCTTGAGTTCAAGACAAAAATGACCAGTGATCTGCAGTCCGCGGGGATCGGACGCAAGGCGGTCAACTACCGCTTGCGTGACTGGTTGTTCTCGCGCCAGCGTTACTGGGGCGAACCGTTCCCGATCTGGCACGAGCTGGACGAAAACGGACAACCGACCGGTCTGTTGCGAACCGATGCCGTCACCGAACTTCCGGTTCGTCTGCCGGAAATGGCTGACTTCAAACCGACGGGTACGCCTGATCCGATGCTCTCAAAGGCACCAGAGAACTGGTTGTACAAAACCTCGCCCGAGGGCGTGCGTCTCAAGCGGGAAACCAACACCATGCCGCAGTGGGCGGGGTCGTGCTGGTACTACCTGCGCTTCGCCGACCCCCAGAACACCGAGCGATTCCTGGATCCGGCCCTGGAAAAGCGGTGGCTTCCAGTCGACCTGTATGTCGGTGGGGCAGAGCACGCCGTGCTGCACCTGTTGTATTCCCGCTTCTGGCATAAAGTCCTGTTTGACCGTGGACACGTTTCGACGGCAGAACCGTTCCAGCGACTGGTCAATCAGGGAATGATTCTGGGCGAAGTCGAGTTCACCGGGTACGTGCTGGGGACAAATGCGGGGACGGATATTGCGACACTTCCCTTCGTTTCAGCACGCGATTTGAAAGCGAATGTCGATGAAAGTGGTGCCACCACACGAGTCGTCGAAAAGACCGGTGAAGTCGTCACGCCCGTCGTACTTGATCTTGAGGCGGTCGAGAAGAAGGGAGATGCCTTCGTCCTGAAGGATCGGCCCGAGATCGTGATTGAAAGCCGCGCCCATAAGATGTCCAAATCCCGGGGCAACGTCATCAATCCCGATGTCGTGGTCAACCAGTTCGGAGCCGATTCACTTCGACTGTACGAAATGTTCATGGGTCCGCTCGAAGCCGTTAAGCCATGGAGCATGAAGGGTGTCGAAGGGGTTGCCCGGTTCCTTGGTCGTGTCTGGCGAATGATCGTCGATGAATCGAATGATACCAAGGCCCAACTGTGTCCTCAGGTCCAGGATGTCGCTCCGACGGCGGCTCAACTGCGAACCTTGCATCGTACCATCAAGGCAGTTACGCGCGACGTGGAATCCATGGGATTCAACACGGCCATCAGCCGCATGATGGAATTTGTGAATGAGTTCCTCAGCCAGGACGTTCGCCCGAAAGCCGTCATGGAACCGTTCGTCCTGATGCTCAGCCCCTTCGCACCGCACCTGGCCGAAGAACTCTGGGAACTGCTGGGACATTCAAAAACGCTGGCGTACGAACCATGGCCGACTCACGAAGAGAAATACCTCATCGAAGCCGAGGTCGAAATCCCGGTGCAGATCAACGGAAAGTTGCGCGGCAAGATCACGATCCCCACAGGTGCAGATCAGCCCACAACGGAAGCGGCGGCCAAGGCGGACGCAGTCATTGCTGGTCAGCTCGAAGGGAAGAATATCGTCAAGACTATCGTGGTCCCGGGTAAGATGATCAACTTCGTCGTGAAGTAGATTTTCCTGAAGGGAACGCCTCCCGATCTCATCGGCCATGGGGGCAAAGATGACCAGTCTGCGGACGCGTCTCAGGACGCCCGCAGACTGACGTCGGTCCGGGACGTTTCACGGGTGAGCGGACTCGCCCCGACGGCCGTTTCTGGCATGAGTCGTAAAAAAAGAGAGCAGACCGGGGCAATTCTGAGTCCTGGTCTGCTCTCTCTATTGATTCGGCGTTATTCACGCCACGGATCCGTATCAGCCGCTTTTCGACCAAGCCGGGATCATTCAGCAATAACCGGGTTGGCGAGAACACCCACCCCTTCGATTTCAACTTCCATCCGATCGCCCGCCTTGAGGTAGACTTGCGGATTGCGAGCCGAACCGACACCCGGAGGCGTTCCGGTGAAGATCAGGTCGCCCGGTTGCAGCGTGATCAGTTGCGACAGATGAGCAATCACTTCGTCGATGCCAAAGATCAGCTCTTTTGTCGACGAATTCTGTAGCGTTTCGCCGTTCAGACGCAGACCGATCTTCAGACTGCGTGGATCGACTTCGTCGGCGGTGACCAGGTAGGGTCCCGTGGGTGCGAAGGTGTCTGGTGACTTGCCCAAGAGCCACTGACCGCCCGGTCGTCCCTTTTGCCAGTCGCGAGCCGAGACATCGTTACCGCAGGTGTATCCCGCGACGTATGAGTAAGCTTCCTCTTTCGGGATGTTTTTTCCCTGCTTGCCAATCACGACGACCAGCTCGGCCTCATAATCGACTTCATGAGAAACTTTCGGCAGAATCACCGCGTCTTCGGGACCGATCACGGTCTGCGAAAACTTGCTGAAGACGACGGGCTCGGTCGGAATGGGCGAATTGGTTTCGATCGCGTGATCGCGATAGTTCAACCCGATACAGAAGACTTTGCCCGGATTTCCCACCGGGGCCGCCAGCTGACCCGTGATGAAGGGGCCTTTGACCGATCCGACCGCCAGCGCATGGGCTGCAGTGATCAGACCTTCTGGAGCGGCCAGAATTTCCCGCATGGTGGTGGGAAGCTTGACATCCACTTCACACAAATCCACAAAGCGTCCGTCGAGTGCAACGCCAACGACTCGTGGTCCCCAGTCGGTTTTCAATGTGGCCAGCTTCATCTTAGTCTCCCTGGTAGTTGTGTCTGCGAGGCTGTGAAACGACTTCTCATTATTCAGTTTTGCACGGCGTCGGGACACTCTAGTCACCTCGGGAGGGATTTTCATCCGTACAGACATCACTTCAACTTGCCGGTCGAACTCAAATCTGCGAAACAGGGTTCGTGTTCAGCATGCACCCTGATTCTGCGCCGCAGCGATGCTGGGGAACTCACAGGCGTCACGCGCTCCACCGAAATCACGTCAGGGACTTGCACCAGCCTTACGGACACAAGCTGAGGAACGGAAAGTCATGGAAGCGGCGCCGACAATCCTTTTTGCGGGGGGAGGCACCGGCGGCCACCTGTTCCCCGGGATCGCCGTGGCCGAACAGCTCCGCCAGCGTTCCCCTTCCCGCCGACTCATTTTCATCGGCTCCAACCGGCCCATCGAAGTCAGCATCGCGGCGGACCACCACCTCGAACATCGCATGTTGCCGGTCGAATCACTGGCGGTTCTCAAACGAAACCCCGTCAGATTTCTCTGGCGAAACTGGCAGGCGTGGCGCAGCGCCCAAGCACTGCTGAAAGAACTTCGGCCCGCCGCCGTCATTGGGTTGGGTGGCTACGCCAGTGCACCCCTCGTCTATGCAGCCAGCCGCCAGCGAATTCCCGTCGTGCTGCTGGAACAAAACGCGATCCCCGGACGGACGACACGTGGTCTGAGCCGCTACGCAAAACAGGTCTGCCTCTCGTTCGCCGAGGCACAATCATATTTGCCGCGCGCTCGCCGTGTGACGGTCACCGGGAATCCCGTACGCGCAGAGATTGCCCGCTTGCACCACCCCGCAGAAGATCATGCAGACACCGTCGTCTCTCCAGTGGATACTGGCCGACATTTGCTGATCCTCGGCGGAAGTCAAGGTGCCGACTCGCTGAATGCTGCGGTATTGAAAGCGGTTGCGGCGTTGCGCGAACCACTCGCCAACTGGCAGATTGATCACCAGACCGGGCCTCGCGATGTGGAGGTCGCTCGTCAAACATACGCCCAACTGGGGTTAAAAGCTGAAGTGTCGTCATTCTTTCGTGAAATGCCCGCACTCTACGAGCGTGCGAGTCTCGTCATTTCACGAGCCGGTGCCACGACGCTGGCGGAACTGGCGTGTGCGGGCAAGCCGGTAGTTCTGCTCCCCTATCCGCACGCAGCCGACGCTCATCAGCATGCCAATGCCAAAGTGTTCGTCGATCGCGAGGCCGCACTCCTCGTGGAACATGCACATTCTTCTGACGAGACCGCTTTGCAGTTATCCCGGAACCTGGAGAAGCTCCTAAGAGACACCGAGTTGCGTCATCGCATGGGAAATGCCGCATTGTCACTTGCCCACCCGGACGCAGCCGCGGCCATCGCGGATGTCATCGCGGCTGAGGTGAGTCCCTGCGCCCGATAGGCCGTTAGGCGGCGGTGTCAGGTGTCCCCGTTTCTGCAACCCGGGTGACGCGAACAGGCCACTGGACGAGCACCGTCGCGATCAGGCATAACGTCAAGCCGACCAGATTGACCCATTTCGAGGCTTCATGGTAGTGCGTAAACGACGCCGACTTGGCTTGGCCCGGGGGAACGACCATTCGCAGCAGAGGAAGATAGACAAAGACGTAGTCCAGCGCCAGCACGCCAAGTGACAGCGCCAGGAAGATCAGTGCCCCAGTGCGTCGGAACCGGGGAAAAGCGGCCGACGGTCCCCCGACAAGTGCCCCCAGCCAGGCACTTCCCATCAGAACCACTCCGCAGACGTAATACGCAGGAAAGCGGAGTGCGACGAGAATATCTTTGGTGGCAGAGTCGAAGCCGCCTCGCGTCACCTCGGCCACTCCCACAATCACAAACAGAGTGGCAGCACCAACCCAGGCGGACGTACAGAAGCGAGCAATAAACTGCCCAACCGTCGCCAAGAGACCTTGCGGGGGTTCAGCCGGGGAGTGCCCCATAAATTTCATGCTCCGAAATCAAATCACTCAATCAGGACGTGCGACAGGCCACAGTCCGGAAGTTCACTCGTTTCTCACACTGACCCGCAGAGATTCTGCAGATGCAGCCTGCAAAGAGGAATCGAGCGATCCATCTCAGACGACGCAACCAGCGTTATCGCATCAGACCGCAGCAGTCTCGCTGCGGGATTGAGGCATTGTGACGGAGTCATCCCAATTACGGAAGCATGACCTTGACGTTGGCACCAATCGCAATTTTGGGCCACAACTTGCCAGCCGGTTCGATCTTTACAGCCACGAACGATTCGCCATTCCGCGATGACGACGTGACGTGCGAGGGGATCTCGGAAATCACTCCAATCCGTTTGTCATTCTCTGGAAAGACAAGAGTGACCTTGGTTCCGGGTTTCAACTGGGCCGCTGTCCCCGGGGGCAACTGCGCCACCACATGACGCTGGACGTCGTCCAGAATATCCACCAGGGAACCGCCACCTGCGACCTGATCGCCGGAATGAACTTTGACTTCCCCGACGGTGCCGTAGGTCGGACTGATGATCTGCAGCTCTTTGGATTGTTCTTCCAGCGCAACCAGCTCCTGTCGGGCTCCGTTTAATTTGGCCTCGATGACATCCACGCCCGACCCCTTGCGAATCTGCTCTTCCAGATTCTTTTCCAGGGCGGCAAGGCGGGTGAGTCGTTCCTGACAGAGCGTGACCTGAATCGCCAGAGTCTCTGCGGAGGCTGCAGCAGCGTCTTCACGAAGCATCGCCTGCAGGCGGCGTTCGTCGGGAAGGTGAAGCTGCTTCGTCAGCGAACTGAAGGGGTTATTCAGTTCCGCGCCCATGGGACTGACCAGCGAATCTGCGCTCGCCAGATGGTCTTTCCAGGCAAGTTGCTCGACCTGCTTGTTGAGCCGTTCCTGTGCCAGCGCGGTCTCCTTGAGCTGTGTCTCGAAGACTTCCGCATCCAGTTCTCGTCGCCGCCAGGCCAGGTCCACTTCGGCCGCAACTTTCACCCGGTTCATCTCGGCTTCCAGTTCCGAGATTTCGCGACGCTTGCTGATGATGCGATCCTCAAGGCGGGGATCGACGAGCTGGACCAGCAAATCGCCGGGAACGAGTGTCTGTCCTGCTTTGACTGACACATCTCGGACCTGAGCCAGACAGTTCGAGGACACCGTCGTCGAACGGGACTGCAGCACCCCTGGATAGGAATGCTCGCCGACATATTCGAAGAGACAGGCGAATCCCGTCCCTGCAAATAATGCCAGACCGATGCAAACCCCTTTGAACATCAGGGAACTGGAAGAGGCTTGGTGTGTCGTCGAGGAAATTTCGCCGGGCATGGTGCGCTTCATCCAGAATGCGTGACAAAGTCCTTCATCGGATCGGCAAAATCGGAGGATGTTCATTGGACAGAGTCGGCCCATTCCATTCGGAAATCCAAAAACGAGTCGATACAACCCGCAAAAACCAACAGTTCCGGGGCAAAAAGTGAAGTCACCTACACTCGTTGATCCCCGTTCCCGCCTCCGTCCACGCACACGCTCCCGCAGCGTCCAATCCGAGAGGAACGATTTTCGAGACTCCAGTCGAAGCGAAATTCCCTCCTTATGAGGAAGCGCGGGTAACAGGAATCATCGCGACCCGCGCCCTGCACACGCGTTTGCGATATGATCAGCGGGCAGTCTTCCAGAAATGACGAAACGGTTATCTGTATGCGTCCTCAACCGATTCCCCTACGCCCGTCGGTGCTGAGATTCGACAGGAAGTTCGATCCGGATGACGCAACCCGAAGATCACCGGCGATTGGACGGGGTCCGCCGCCGCAGAATGATTCCCGTGGCGATCACTCGCTGTCCCGCACCCGAGGGCCGACCACGTGAACTGTGGCGGTCCTGTTAACGAATACTTTTTCCTCACTTGAAACAATCCGACATGCCTGTCCATTCCGCCGGTTCCACGGCACGCGTTGTCATTAAACCTCGTAAAGCACTCCCCTTTTTCAGTCGTCATCCCTGGGTTTTCCAAGGCGCCATCGACCGGATCGAGGGAAATCCGGCTCCCGGTGACGCCGTCGCCCTCACCGCTCACGACGGACAGTTCATCGCCTGGGGTCTGTTCAATCCCATCAGCAAGATTGCCGTCCGACTTTACTCATGGGATGAAGCATACACTCTGACAGAAAGTTTCTGGCGGCAAAGAGTTACAGACGCCGTAGAGATGCGGAAGGTCCTCTTTCCCCAACAGGGGCCCCAGGACGCCAGCCGACAGATTTATAGCGAAGCCGACGGCCTGTCGGGACTGACCGTGGACCGCTATGGCGGCTGGCTGATGGTTCAATTGACCAGTCTGGCCTTGGCGAATCACAAGGAGGTCATCCTCGATAGCCTGCGCGAAACCCTGCAACCGGAAGGGATCTGGCTGCGAACCGAGAAAGGAATTCGCGCGGCGGAAGGGTTGGAACTGACCGACGGGTTGCTTTGGGGCCAGTCTCCTCCTCGACCCATTTTTATCGCCGAGCATGGCGTTCGCTATGGAATTGACGTGGCCGAAGGACAAAAGACCGGATTCTTCCTGGATCAGCGGGATAATCGCCGACGGATCGCCGACTTCGTGCGAGATAAGCGAGTTCTCGATGTCTGCTGTTACACCGGTGGCTTTGGCCTGAACTGCCTGGTGAACGGGGGGGCTGCCGAAGTCACCGCCGTCGATGCGTCAGAAGCGGCTCTCACCCAGGCCCGTTCCAATGCAGAGCTGAACGGGGTTGCCGACCGGCTCAAGACAGTCAAACAAGATGCCTTCAAGTCTCTGGAAGAATTTCATTCGAAACAGGAAACGTTCGACACCGTGGTGCTGGACCCGCCGAAGCTCGCACGCAACCGGCAGGGGATCGATGCCGCGCTACGGGGTTATTACAGCCTGAACCGCTTTGCCCTCGGTCTGATCAACCCGGGTGGATTCTTCGTGACCTGCAGTTGTTCTGGTCACATCTCTCACGAAATGTTTGCGGATATGCTCAGTCAGTCGGCACTGCACGCAGACCGCCGGTTGCAGGTGCTCGAGGTACGCGGCCCTGCCGCAGACCACCCCGCGTCGATTCACTGCCTCGAAACCAACTACCTGAAGTGCTACCTTTGTCGCGTGCTGTAGATGTCGTTTCACGAGATGAATCCACCCGATTTCCAGCGATCGCCATCATTGTTGGCCGTTCAAATCATAAAGGGGAATGAATTTACTCCCCTTTGACGTAGAATAGCCTCCGTTCCGGGCCCATACTGGCGATTTCCTCCCCCCGGGATCGCCACAGACTTCTTCCTACTTTCTCCACAGAGCCGCGCGTGTCACGTCGAAATAAAAAAGTCGAAGAAACGATCCCTCATTCGTTTTTCATCCGTCCACAAGAGAAGTTGTTAATCGACACTCTGCCGGACATGTCGGGGAAACGAGTGATCTGTACGTCCGCCGGGCGTGCCCAGTTTGCCGTCGCCTACGCGACAGATCATCCTGACGCTCAGGTTGACTGCTGGTTTCTCGATATTTTTCACAGGACGCAGAGCGAATTCCGTATCAGCGAAGATGGACCGCCCCCCCCGAACCTGAATCTGATCTGCCAGCCGGATCTGCCCGATCACGAAGCGGATCTCGTGGCGTTCGCCTTCAAAAAGGGGGGTGAGGCCGAGCTGACCCGCGATCTGCTCCAGCAGGGACACCAGCGTCTGGTCGAGGGGGGCCGGATGGTCGTTTCCACCGACAACGACGAAGATCAGTGGATTCACAAAGAGTTACGGGCGATTTTTCCCAAGGTAACACGTCGCCCCGTCCGGAAGCAGGGGACTGTCTATCTCGCGACGAAAGTGGCGCCGCTGAAGAAACTCAAAGACTTCGACTGCGAATTCGCGTTTCGTGACCGGGGCCGACTCATCTACGCGTACAGTCGTCCCGGTGTCTTCAGTCATCGTCATATCGACGGGGGTGCCCGGGCCTTGATGAACAAGATGGTCGTCAAACCGGGCATGAAGGTCCTGGACCTGGGAAGCGGCGCCGGTACCGTCTCACTGGCCGCCGCCTTCGCGGCAGAAAATGTCTCGGTCCACGCAGTCGACTCCAACGCCCGCGCCATTCAGTCGCTGGAACGGGGGATCGCTAAGAATGAAGCTCCCGGGATCACGTATGCCCTGGACGCCGAAGGGGAAACTCCCGCATCAGACGAGTTTGACCTGGCCCTCGCCAACCCGCCGTACTTCTCGAACTACGCGATCGCGGACTTGTTCCTCGACACGGGTCATCGGGCACTGAAACCCAAGTCAAAAATCCTGATCGTGACCAAGACCCCGAACTGGTTCGTCGAACGGATGCCCCTGTGGTACGGGGACGTCGAAGTGGCTGAAGCCAACGATTACTGGATCGTTACAGGCCGCAAGCGGAAAGAATCCCTCGCAGATCAGCCGCGAGAACGGCGATCTCGTGAACAATACGACTGAGTTCCACCGACCGGCAACTTCATTCGATCAGACTTCGTTCGAATGAGGTTGGGACAGACTGCAAATTGCGGCCAGTCCCCTGACTCCCATTGTCCATCAGGGACAACCGGATCTGTTTCGAACCGCTAGGAACCCAGCGGATCCAGCAGTTGGATGACGTGCCGCACTTCGTAGGGACGCTTCACCAGCCCCGTGGATCTCGCGGAATTCCACTGCATCATGCAGACGTGATTCGACGTCGCCAGAATGACGGGGGTACCGACCGCCTCATTCAAGAAGGCCGATTTGCGGGCGAGAATCTGCTGCGCGTTCTCTGGCTTCTGAATGTTATAGACCCCACCTGATCCACAGCAGTCACGTGCCTGGGGTGCCAGTTCCCATTGATATCCGGTCGCGTCCAGCACGTTCGCAGGAATGCCAGCCGCCTTTTGACCATGCACCAGATGGCAGGGAAGATCCACATAGACGCGCGCCGCTTGGTCCATCCTCGTCCGCGTGACGAGCTTCTGTTCACCCAGATAACCGAGCACGTCACGAACCGGGACTGCGCCTTTCATGGTCTTCCCCAGCGCCAGGCCGCAACCGGAAGAATTGCTGACGATCGCGTCCACATCCAGCTTCCCGAAAGCGATCCGGTTCTGTTCCTGGAGTTGGTCGACGCCGTCCATCCCCGTATGTTCCTGGAACGCCCCGCAGCATCCCTGATCGGGCGGCACGATGACCTGGATATTGTTCTCGATCAGTACCCGCACGGTTGCGAAGTTGATTTCGCGGAAGAGAGATTCCATCAAGCAACCGGTCAGCAGCGCCACACGCGGACCGGTCGGCCGGTGGACTTGCATCAGGTGGCTGACATAGGCCTGCGTCGACTGAAACGCGGCAGGCTCGCCTTTGAAGAGAAAGCGATGGGGCAGGATCCCGGCTTTCCGCAGCAGTCGCGCTGGTAGCATCGCCAGATTGAACAGCGATTGATGCCGGGCTAAGCCTGCAGCAAACCTCAACGAGATGGGGGGACGCGACCGCTTCTGGGCGACGTGCTGATGTTTGACCTGTTCAAAGATCTGTCCATACGGAACATTCGCAGGACACGCCGACTCACACGCCAGACAGCCGACGCATTCGGATGTGTAATGGTCGGTCCAAGGATCTTGCGGAATCCGCCCGTCAGCCTCTTCGCGCCAAAGCCGTAGCCGACCACGGGGCGAGTTATTCTCATCCCCGGTCAGTTTGTAGGTCGGACAGACTTCCAGACAGAAACCACAGTGAACGCAACTCGCAAGCAGATCAGGGTCCATTGAATGACACGACTGAGCGGCGGTCGGGCGATTCGAATTTGACGTCGTCACAATCAATGAAGTTCCTGTTCGAGTAACTGAACCCAGTCCGCTTCCAGCGGTGACATCTCGGCCGGCGGCAGGTGCCGCGAGAACCAGTCCCCACCCCCCATCGTCAACCGTTGAGCGTACTCATCGACCAGTCGCCGGATACGGTCGACTCGAGCGGTCTCGTCATCGAGATATCCGTGAAGCACACCGTTATAACAAAGCGCCACGCACCGAATTCCACCCTGACCGGCGATTTCTCTGGTCATCGCCAGCAGGCTTTCCGGAGACGTCTTGAAGACAAAGTCAGGAATCCCATCGGCCGGCAACTCCCTTCCCGCTTCTGGCTGATAGACCAGTTCGTGGGCCCGCGCGAATGACGAAACAAAGTCCTCGATCAGGGCGCTTTCTGACACGGGACTATTCACCACGATCCGCAGGTGGCCCGAGTCCTCCGGTGACCCGACGAGATAGTCGATCGAATCCAGCCAGTGCATCCAGCAGGTCTGCAACAAGTCCGCCGCCGCTTGCAAGACATCAGTTGATTCACCGAATAACCCATAGACACGAGTCACCCCGCAATCGGGACGCAGTCGCACGACGTAGTCGGTCGGTTCACCAAAGCGGCCGTTTGTGGAGAGCAGAAACCGGAACAGATCATAGCCCGTCGTCGTCTTCACGACGCGTTCCCCCACCCGAACCACCTTTCCGCTTGGAAATCGCCAGTTCATCCCGATGATGTTGTCGCAATAGGGACCAAACCGTGACGAGGCGGGGGCAAACCCTGTGGCGTTCACCTGCTCACGCAGCGTGGCGTTCGGATCAAGAATCAGCGGGAAACGGAGCCGACTGGGGGATGCTTTCGCATTGATCTCAGCCAGCTTCGCATCGGCACTCAAGCAAAGAACACCATCGATTTCATCCAGGAAATGCGTGAAGCAGCGAGATCCCGTCGTCGCAGCGTTTTCGTAGATTTCATCATGCGGAGCGTCATGAGCCAGGTCTGCACTTACGGTTGAAATGCCATTGGCCGGGGCAGTTCCGTTCGTCTCTTCAAACCGGCGACCCGCGAACACCTTCAGCGGATTCAACTGATGTCGGGGGTTGAAGATCGCCGGAATCGCCAATTGCACCCGCGTCATGTCTGCGCCGAAAACAAGCGGCATATACGCGGTCTTGTCATTGCCGATTCCATGTTCACCAGAAAGCGTGCCACCGACTTCCACGACCCGCTGCATCAGCCGCTTTCCAATCAGCTCGACTTTTTCCAGTTCCCCCGGCTTGCGGGAATCAAACAGAAAATTCGGATGCAAGTTGCCATCACCTGCGTGGAAGACGTTCACTGCGCGGATCCCCGCCGCATCCGCTTCGTCATAGACCAGCTGCAGCAGCTCTGCGAGAGCCCGTTTCGGGATCACCGCATCCTGGACGACGAAATCGGCACTCAGTTGGCCCATCAGGCCACCAGCGGCCTTACGTGCCTTCCACAGCTTCTTACGCTGTTCGTCATCATCGCTGAAAACCACATCCTGGGACCCCGCCTCTCGCAAAATCTGTGCAACGGCTTCGACTCGCGCGTCGACCAGTTCCGGCGGTCCGTCGATCTCGGATAACAGCATGAACGAGTTCTTCGGCAGACCGACGGCCATCGGACTGTTCTCGACCATCTCGACACAGCGAGGGTCCATCAGTTCGATCGCGACCGGAAACGAGGAATGAGCGACCAATGCGTGAATCGCCCGCTCGGCCGTAATCAGGTCCGGGTAAGTGGCTCGGAACGTCCAGACCTTGTCAGGGCGGGGCAGCAGCCGCAGCCAGAAACGGGTGAAGGCTGCGAGCGTTCCTTCCGAACCGACCATGAATCGCTTCCAGTCCTCTCGCCAGTCGCCTCGTCCACCGGCCGGTCCGCCAAATCGGTGAACGGAACCGTCCAGTAGAATCGCTTCCACCCCCAGCACATAGTTACTAGTCACGCCGTAGCGGAAACAATGCGCCCCCCCAGCGTTCATGGCGATGTTCCCCCCCAGTGTGCAAACTGGCCCACTGGATGGATCGGGCGGATAGAAAATTCCGTACGGCTTCAGTACTTCGTCGAGCTGATTCAGAATGACGCCACATTCCACTTCGCACCACAGACCCGACTTGCAGATGTGCCGGACACTTCTGAGACCGGACGTATGGACAACGACGCCCCCCTGAGCAGCAACGGGGCCACCTGACAGCGATGTCCCGGCCCCCCGGAGACAAATCGGCACCCCCAGTTGCCGTGCACTGGCGAGGACGCGGATCATGTCGTCCGCATCTGTGGGAATCACCACCGCATCGGGACGAAAGGTTTTGTAACCGAGCCCATCGGCATCATAACCCGCCAGTTGAGCCGGTGAGGTAAGGACCCGGCCCCGAACCGACGATTTCTTCAACAGACTTTCCAGCCGATGTGACTTCATGGCAGCGGTCTTTAAGCACGAACGGGGATCAGCAGAGCGACTTCAACGATGTATCGGCAATTGCTTGTGGGAGAGTGACGCATTTGTAGAGACTCACCGCAACCCAGCACAAGGTTGATGGAGATTGCATTTGGGAACTCGGCTGATGACAATTCCAGAAGTTCTGTTGTTTGTGCCCCGCTCGGACATGCTTTAACAGGGCATGACAACGGACTGCCGGATGGCTCTTTTTACTGAAATTTGGACGAATCGCCGCCGCGCCAAACAACAGATATCATAATCATCGCACCTCCAATTGAGTTTGAGTTAGAGTCATTCAACATGGGTTTGCCTCAACGATCCGGAATGCTGACGTCCTCCGAATACTTGGAAATTGAGCGGCAGGCCCCGTTTCGAAGTGAATTCTTTCGTGGCGAAATGTTCGCGATGGCGGGAGGTTCCGCCCGACATAGTCGAATCAAGACAAACCTGCTGAGTCTATTGAATAACCGTCTGAAGGGTCAGCCCTGCGTGACGTACGACAACGACCTCCGGATGATGTGCCCCACCGGCCTCTACACCTACCCCGACGCAAGCGTCATCTGCGGTGATCTGACATTTGACGACGACCGCGAGGACACTGCCCTGAATCCCACGGTGTTGCTGGAGGTCTTGTCGAAAAGTACAGAGGCCTACGACCGGGGAAAGAAATTTGACCACTACAGAACGATCCCGACTCTTCAAGAATATGTGCTCGTTTCCCAGGACGAGCCGATGGTCCAGACGTTCTTTCGGAATGAAGACAACACCTGGACGCTGACCACGGTCTCTGGACTCGACCAGGTCGCGGAGCTTCGCTCGATCGGTGTCGGCTTGCCCCTGGGTGATGTGTACGACCGGGTCAATTTCACTGCCGAAGTGACGGAATCCAGCGAGGGTGATCGGCGCCCAGGTCCTCGATTCCCTTTGTAATCTGCCGCGGATTGGCGCCGTCGCGGTCCATCACCCAGATGGAAGGAACGTCCCCCGTTGCCGCGCGGCAGAACACGATCTGTTGCCCATCGGGCGATTCACTGGCTCGAAAATCCCAGACCGATTCTTTACCAGGCGTCAGTTCCGTGATCGAACCGTCGTGCGGGTTGAGCTTGCAGATCTGGGTTCCTCCTTGAGCCTGGTCTGGCAGAAAATCCCGGTTGAAGTGGTCCAGATCAGGCTTTCCGATCCGATACTGCCAGGGAACCTTTGCATCGGCCGTCCGACGGGGAAACAGGATCTGCCCGTCACGTGTCCAGGAAGGGACATTCGATCCCCCGCCGCGGACCTTCTCATTTCCATACGTCGCCGCGAACCACATCGACTGCCCGGAGGTCAGCACGCGATGCTCCGAACCATCCGGACGACCAATGCAGACATCCGCCCAGTCATGGCCGGGATCGCTTTGGTAGTGGCAATCGACGTAGAGGACCCAGTCCCCCTGCGGTGACCACTGTGTCCCGAAATAAAGGTGTCCTGCCTGAGCCGCCACGCGGACGCGGTTGCCTCCGTCAACGTCGCTTGTCCAGATCTGGTATCCTTCGGGGCTGGCCAGATGAAAGGCCACTCGTTGCCCGTCAGGGCTCAGGCTGAGCCCGTAAGGCAGCCCCTCACCGGCCTTGGTAAATTCTTTCGGGTCACTCCCATCCAATCGGACGCTGTAGATCTGACCGACCTTATTCTTCACCACCTGAATCAATAATCGGTCGTCCGAGAGCAGTAGCGCGGGCGTGCGGAAGGGGGCCTGTTGATCCTTGGTACAGATTTCCTCAAGGGATTCCGTGATCAAATCATATTGCCACAGGTGCGTCGGAGTCTGAGTGTAGTATTCTTCGAACGGTCGCCCCGGCCCATCCCGGCGCGGCTCCATACTCAGGATGACCACACGCCGCCCATCCCGAAACGTCTCTCCGGGTTGCCAGGTCGCCTGTCCCGGTGCGTCGAAGCGAAGATACGTGAGCGCCGTCCCATCCGAGGTCGCAAGTCCGGTCCGCCCCTGAGAAGTGAAAAAGAAGCGGCTCGCCGCTGTCTTGGACGGTTCCTCGGCACCCCAGGCGAAGTGACGGGAGCCGGTCCCACCGCACATGATCAAGGTCGACCACAGACAGGCGTGCAATGTCAGTCTCATCCGAAGTTGACGCGCTGCCAGACAACGGTTTCGCATGGTGCCCCTCAACTCCTGAAATCAAACGTGGTTCGAGTATCTCGCTTGACCATCTCCAGTCTGCCATCAACGCCATCATTCCGAAACAGCAGGCCTGAGAATCGCCGGTTCCCTGGAAACGCCACCCCAACCGTGCGAAACGAGACCTCTGTCGAGCAGCCCCCTCTAACCACCAAATTCCCTCAAACCGATACCTCCCTCACTCATCGTGCCCACACACACCTTCCCGATCGGGAAAGGGAAAACACCTTCTTACGCGACTTCACCGAATCAAACTTCCGAACAACGCCAAAGAGGCGTACAATCAAACAGATTTCGATGCGTCTGAACTTTCTGGTGGGAGTGGTCATGCGATTTCTGGGCTTGGGTCTTCTGGCCGCGATTGTCGGGATCGGAATGATCAACTCGGCCGTCGCCGACGATGCGGCCGATGCGACGTTTTTTGAAACCAGGGTTCGCCCGCTGCTTCATGCGAAATGCATTGAATGTCACGGTAGCGACAAACCCAAAGCGGGACTCAGCCTGACTTCTCGGGAAGAAATTCTTCAGGGGGGTGAAAGTGGTCCTGCGGCGATCAGCGGGAAACCAGAAGAATCCCTCCTCGTCGACGTCATCGGCTACCGCAACGTGGTCCAGATGCCCCCCAAGTCAAAGTTGCCCGATTCCGATATTCTCATCCTGACGGATTGGATCCGTCGCGGCCTCCCCTGGCCGAATTCCAAGCCAGCCACACCCGCTCCTGCCGCAGCGACCATCACCGAATTCACCGACGAACAAAAAGCATTCTGGGCTTTTCAGCCCGTGCAACGGGTTTCGCCCCCCGCCGTTCAGAATCATGCCTGGGTCCGGTCTCCCATCGATCACTTCCTGTTGGCAGAACGCGAAAGCAAAGGGCTGCCGACATCCCCTGAAGCGAGCAAGCGGACACTGGTTCGCCGTTTAACGATCGATCTGATTGGCCTGCTGCCGACACCGCACGAGGTCGCCGACTTTGTCAGCGACGAATCTCCGGATGCACTGGAAAGACTGGTCGACCGGTTGCTCGCTTCTCCTCACTATGGCGAACGCTGGGGCCGACGCTGGCTGGACGTTGCCCGCTATGCAGACTCCAACGGAATGGATGAGAACCTGGCCTACGCCAACGCCTATCGCTACCGGGACTACGTGGTGAAGTCGATGCGAGAGGACAAGCCGTACGATCGGTTCCTGACGGAACAGATCGCCGGGGACCTGCTTCCTTCACCGTATGCGAATTCGACCGAAGCTCATCTCCCCCCCGAGGCCTTCGACGGGTTGATCGCGACCGGCTTTCTGTGCCTGGGTCCGAAGATGCTCGCCGAAGACGACCCGGTCAAAATGCAGATGGACATCATCGACGAACAGGTCGATACCATCGCCCGGGCGGTGATGGGGCTGACAATGGGGTGTGCACGCTGTCACGACCACAAATTCGATCCTCTCTCCACCGAAGACTATTACGGTCTGGCGGGTGTCTTTAAGAGCACGCAGACGATGGACACCTTCACCGTCGTGGCCCGCTGGCACGAACGTCCCATGGCGTCACCCCTCGAACTGCAGCAGCGGGATTCGCTGGAACAGCTCGCCAAAGTCCAGAAGGAGACGGTCGAGAAACTTGTGCGTGATTCGACAGCAGCGGCCATTGAATCCGCGAGAAAACAGTCGGGCTCGTATCTGCTCGCCGCCACCCGTGAAACGCAGCTTGCAGAGTTACTGAGCACCGCCAAGCCACGGGGAGTCGAACCGCACCCGCAACAAATTCCCGGTGCAATTTTCCGCGAAGCAGAAGATTTCGATCGCGGTAATGTGATCAAGGATAAAGAGACCTACGGCAAAGAGATTGGGGTCCTGGTCAACCGGGGAGAGACTCCGAATTTCGTCGAATACGACATCAACGTCGAAACCGCAGGGACTTACCAGTTCGAGTTGCGTTACGCCGCGGTCACTGAGCGTACCGTAAAGACGTACGTCAATCAGCGACTCGTCAAGAAGAATGCGGCATCGAAGGTGACCGGGTCGTGGACCCCGGACAGTCAGACCTGGTTCGTGGAATGCTATGTCACCCTGAACGCCGGCAAGAACCTGATCCGGTTAGAACAGCCCAATTTCTTCCCTCACATCGACAAGCTGCTGCTGACCCCTGTCGCACCGGAACAACTCAAATCCCCCGCATTTTTACCCGACGTCAGCGAAGGGGGACGTGAGACATTCGAGCCCCTGGGGACGTTGACGCAACAATGGGCTGAGGCGATCAGAGTCGCAAAGGCTGATCCCCAGTCGATCCTGACCGCATGGAACCAGTTTGTCACAACGGGCCAGCTCACCGTCGACCCCTCCGCCCCCGAAAATGGGATCGCCCGACTGCTGGGCGAGAGCCAGCCAACGTCGCTGGCTGACCTCGCACAGCGTTATGACCAGCTCTTCGAGGCAACTCGAGCGGCATGGATCGACCTCCAGAAAAGGGAGACTGCGACAGAATCGAAGTCACTTGAGGACCCGGTCCTGAATGCCGCCCATCAGTTGCTGACAAACCCGGAAGGCCCCTTCCGCACTCCGCCCGACATCGAAGCCGCATTCTCCGCGGAAACGCAGGAGAAACTGAAGATGGAGCGAGCCGAACTGGCAGGCCGTGAGGCTGCCATCCCCAAGTTCCCCGAGGTGATGGCCGTTGTCGACAGTACTCCCGAAAATCTGAAAATCCATCTTCGCGGCAGCCATTTGACTCTGGGCCGCCAGGTGCCGCGCCAACTTCCCAAAATTCTGACCGACTCCATGGCGCGACTGGGAATTGCCACGCACGAACTGCAGGAAGGGAGTGGGCGGCTGGAACTCGCGCAGTGGTTGACCAGTCCACAGCATCCGCTCACGTCGCGCGTGATGACCAACCGGATCTGGCAATGGCACTTCGGACAGGGACTCGTCCGATCCCCCGACAACTTCGGCCGTCTCGGTGAACGGCCGAGTCACCCCGAACTGCTGGATTGGCTGGCGAGCGAGTTTTCCGGCGCATATCCGTCAGGGCAGGACAGTCCACGCAACTGGAGTCTGAAAGCCTTTCACCGGGCGTTAACCGCCACATCGACCTATCGACAGAACACCGACTATGATGCGGCCGCGGCGCTGGCTGATCCTGATAATAAGCTGCTGTGGCGTTTTCATCGCCAGAGGATGGATGTCGAGGTCTTGCGGGATTCCCTGCTCGCCCTCAGCGGCCAACTGGATGAAAGACAGGGTGGTACTCTGCTGACGACGCCTAACCGCAACTACGTCACCAGTACCGCTAACGTGAATCCGGCGCTCTACAACAGCAATCGTCGTTCGATCTACCTGCCCGTCGTCAGGTCCGCTCTGTACGAAGTTTTTACGGCGTTTGACTTTGCAGACCCCAGCACGTTGGCAGGCCAGCGGGATCAGACGACCGTCGCACCACAGGCACTCTTTATGATGAACAGTGCGTTCGTGCTCGATCAGGTTCAACCTCTCGCACAGCAACTGCTCGCGCATAGTGAACTTGATCATGCCGCGCGCACGAAAGAGTTGTATCAGCGGGCTTATGGACGCGATCCGTCCGAAACCGAAGTCACTCGTGCCGCCAGTTACCTGCAGCGATTGCGGGCTTCGCTGGCGGAGGCAGGGGTCTCCGAGAGTGAGACCGAAACGCGGGCGTGGGTCAGTCTCTGCCGCGCCGTCCTGTCGGCCAACGAATTCGTCTACGTGGAGTAATCGGAACCAATGCCTCAAAAACCCTGCTACTCGTTTACGCCTGTGTTCAATCGTCGTGATCTGCTCAAGATGAGCGCGGCGGGCTTTGGCAGTCTGGCATTGGCCGGCCTGACTTCGGAGGAAGTCCGTGCCGACGCAGCCCGGTCCAAAGTCAGTCCGCTGGCCGCCAAACCGGCTCAGTTCGAGCCCAAGGCAAAGCGGGTCATTTTCCTGTTCATGCACGGAGGACCTTCCCAGGTCGATACGTTCGACTACAAACCGCTGCTCGAACGGGATCACGGGAAGCCGCTGCCGTTCTCCAAGCCACGCGTCTTTTCGGCACCCACGGGAAACCTGCTGAAATCTCCCTTTCAGTTCAAGCAGTATGGCGAGAGCGGGGCCTGGGTCAGCGACATTTTTCCGCATGTCGCCAAACAGGTCGACGATCTGTGCATCATTAACGGAATGCACGGTTCCAACTCCCGGCATGGGGGTGCACTGCTGGAACTGCATACCGGCAGCGACACCTTTGTCCGCCCCAGCATGGGTTCGTGGATCACGTATGGACTGGGAACCGAGAACCAGGACCTGCCGGGCTTTATCACGATGTGTCCCACGCTGACGCACGGAGGGGTGAACGCCTACAGTTCGGCCTTCCTGCCGGCAATCTACTCAGGGACCCCGCTGGGAAACGCGAGCATCCCCTCCGACCAGGCCAAGATTCCGTTCATCGAAAATGCCGAAAAGCAGTCGCGGCATCTGCAACGAATGGAACTCGATCTCTTGCGCGAAATGAACTCCGACCAACTCGCCCTGACCGGGCCGGACAACGTGCTGGAAAGCCGGATTGAGTCCTTTGAACTCGCTTTCCGCATGCAGTCGGCGGCCCCGGAACTTCAGGACATCGGAGACGAGACAGAAGCGACGCAAAAGCTTTACGGTCTTGATCAACCGGCCACCCGTAACTTTGGACGCCAGTGCCTGATGGCCCGCCGGTTCATCGAACGAGGGGTCCGGTTTGTGCAATGCACGCATAGCTACAAGTGGGACCAGCACGGCAATCTCAAGGCAGATCACTCCAAGAACGCGATGGAGGTTGACCAGCCCATCGCGGCTCTGCTGATCGATCTGAAAGCCCGCGGCCTGCTGGAGGATACCCTGATTCTGTGGGGCGGCGAGTTTGGTCGGACACCTGTCGCCCAGGGGGACGACGGTCGTGACCACAACCCGCAGGGTTACACGATGTGGCTGGCGGGTGCCGGAGTCAAACCGGGGATCCGTTACGGCAAAACCGATGACTACGGGTATTATGCAGTCGAAGACAAAGTCCACCTGCACGACCTGCACGCGACGATGCTACACCTGCTGGGTCTCGACCATCTGAAGCTGACCTACAAGTACGCAGGTCGGGATTTCCGTCTGACCGACGTGCATGGTGAGATCATTCACGACATCCTTGCGTGACGCGCTCTCGACTGTCCGACAACGCCGCTCCTGCTCCATGACCCACAAATCGAGCAGGGGTGGTGCGTTGACGCGTTTCAGGATCGGTTTCCAGAGGAGGGCCGACCTGAACGAAGGATCGCAAGGGGGGATCGACGTGCTGCACAGAGATTCCCGCTATGCGTACGATTCCGCTCTGTTCACGGAATGTTAAGATAGTCGCTCCTGACCGCATGCGTGACAGCGTTCTCTGGAATGACCTTACTTCATTCCGTGAGTGGCAGCGCGGCTCGGGATGGATCCCCTTTTATTTCGGAATGGAGTCGGAAGCATGAAAAGTGTCTGGAGGTTTTATCTTCTCTCGGCGATCGTCCTGGCCACAGCATTCGCAGCGGAAAAAGATCCGGCCGTCGAGCCGTTTCAGGGTCGCTGGGAAGTGATCGAGCTGATCGAGAATGGACACGTGATCCCTCATCATTCCATCCGGGAATGGCTTCCCTCCGGTGGCAAGATCGAGATCATCGACAACGCCATCACTTACACCAGCAGTCACGACGGTAAGAAGCATGCACGCGTCTTCGCCGTCGATGGAACACAAAATCCCAAAGGTTTCGATCTTGTCAGCCGTGACAGAAAGGAAGCATCAGGGATCGTCAAATTCGAAGATGGCAATCTGGTCGTCTGCATTTCCGACCCCGAAGACGGACCGCGTCCGAGTGACTTTTCGGCCAAGATTGATTCGAAACGGATGTTGATGACGCTACGGCGAATCCCCGACGCCAACTCGAAAGAAATCCACGAAGAGTCTCCCACGACCCCATCGGCGACACTCAAGGCAGGTCAGGTACTCACCGATGCCGAAGTTTCCAAGATGCTCCCCGGCACCTGGCGGTTCCAGGATGAAGCGGGCGTGCTGGTGATCAAAATGACGAGCGATGGCAAATGGTCATCGACACGGGAGGTCCAACAGCTTCGCGTGTTCCGACGAGTCTTCGTCGAGACCCCCATCTCCAGTGGGCACTGGTCCGTTAAGAACGGGACTCTCAACTTCCACTGCACCGCTTCGATTCACCTCAGCCGCATTAATAAGACGCTTCCCTTCACAATCCGGTCCATCTCCGAAAAAGACCTGATCTTTGTCGACTACATGGGTCGCGTCGGCAAAGCCGTTAAGGCTCTCTGACACAAATCCAGCGCAAAGCCACGCACCGGCCCCGCGAACGTGGGGCCGCCGGCCGGAGCGAGCCTTGAGTCTCGACCGACCAGCTTCGCACGCGCTGATTTAGTATGCTCGCAAAAGAAACAACTCCCGCGCAGCTCACTAGCATCAGCCGTCCGGGAAACTAGTCAGTTAGTTCCCCCTTACCCCCGCAAGACGGCACCATTTCCTTAATCTTCCTTAGGAATCACGATCTCGCACGAATGCCGTCTGGCAGATCGCCGATCCTTGCAGTACTTTGTCTTTAGAGCGTCGATCAGTCGGGCTCCCGTCAAGCGCGGGCTCAGGACCGGCGCTTCACCGGGCCGGTAGAATAGTTGCACCTGTTACGAGACCCCACCGCAAGGCTGTGCGAGAGAACTCAATCATGGAACAACCGACGTGATACTTTTCGCAACCAGCCGATGTTAGTCCGCTGGTCTCCGAAACAGCCATACCGGGCTTATACGTGAATGTTGTCTCCGCAGAGCATCCCATCGTCCGTGGACGAATCGAACTATGACACTGCAACCCACCTCCATTGAGCGCACCACGATCGCCTTAGCACTCGTCTTCGTCGCTATGGCTCAGGTCATGCTTTCTGCCGTGGCGCCAAGAAGCTGTGCCTCGTTCTCGCCTTCGGGATTGCCCCCTCTTTCCATCAGCAGCCGCGCCGACTCGACCACCCATCGAGATTCTATCCCCTTGCCGGGGGAGGCTGCGCCGGTCACACCCACGGACGATATTGATCTTGAAGAGGGCAACTCTCACGTCATCGATCGCTCAGTGACTCTCCTGCTTCTCTCGCCCATTGAGTCCCTCCGTGCAACGGATGCGCTGACTTACCCTTCCGATCTGGCATGGTTTCGAGACCACGCCGAACTCACCTACGGCTAGCCACACTCTCACGCCAGCCTGAAATTCATGGACGGATGGAGCACCTCTTGTTCGAGGTTCCCTCACGGACCGGTCCGTACAACGTAGCGTGCTGCGCTCCAGAGTCTGCTCTCGACGATGTCGCTCACACTTCGCTGAGCGAGCCAGTTCTCTCGCGCTAAGAGACATTGGTAACAGGTCTGGACCGAGTGAGTCACCCCTGTCGACTGGGCTGCTATGTCATGGCATTACATTCGCATTGCGAATTGTCGCAATCCCCTTGGATTACTTTCGCCTTCAAAATTACAGGAACGATAACCACTATGAACATTCTTCACTTCGTCAGGAACCGCCCTATTATCACGCTGCTGCTCGCCGTCGCAATTCTGGTTGCCGGTGGAATGGGACTGTCGGCGTCCGGTGTAGAACTGAAGTCTGTCGTCGACACGGCAAACCTGCATGCGCTGAGCGAACGCGTTGAGTCACTCTTCCCGAAGCACGAGGAAGAGCATCACGAGGAAACGCACCGAATCGTCGCCACGACCCCTCAATCGACGAGTGTCACGATCACCCAGCAGTACGTCTGCCAGATTCACTCACAGCGTCACATCCAGGTCCGAGCACTTGAACGAGGCTATCTGGAGGCGATTCCTGTGAAGGAAGGTCAGACCGTGAAGGCGGGAGACCTGATGTTCAAGGTGATGCCGGTCCTTTATCAGGCCCGGCTGGAAGCCGAACTGGCGGAAGCACATCTGGCACAACTCGAATACAACTTCAGCAAGAAACTGTTCGAAGACAAGGTCGTTTCGCAAAATGAAGTCGCCCTGAATCTGGCAAAAGTCAAAAAGACCGAAGCCAAGGTGAAACAAGCCCAGGCGGAACTCAACTTTGCAACAGTGAAGGCCCCTTTCGACGGAATCGTGGATCGGTTGCAGCATCAGCAGGGAAGTCTTGTCGAAGAGGGAGAATGTCTGACAACGCTGTCGGACAACAGCCTGATGTGGGTGTACTTCAACGTCCCCGAAGCCCGCTACCTGGAATACATGGCCGAGCTGCGACAGAACCAGGACGATTTGCAGGTCGAGCTGGTACTGGCTGACGGCAGCAAGTTTCCTCAAGTGGGCCGAATCGGCGCCATTGAGGCCGACTTCAATAACCAGACGGGAAATATTCCGTTTCGAGCCGACTTTCCGAATCCAGATCGCCTGCTAAGACATGGCCAGACGGGCAATATTTTGATCCACCGCGTTGTGACGGATGCGATCGTCATACCGCAGCGAGCCACCTTCGAAATCCTGAACAAGCGATATGTCTTTGTGGTCGATCAGGACGATGTGGCTCACCAGCGGGAAATCGCCATCGAGAATGAACTCGAAGATATCTTCGTCCTGAAGAAAGGGCTGAACGTCGACGAGAAAATCGTCCTGGAAGGGGTACGTCAGGTCCGCGATGGTGACAAGGTCGAATACGACGCGCTGCACTCTGACCAGGTCGTCGCCAATCTGAAGTATCACGCAGAGTGACCAGAATCGCGATCTTGCTCCATTCGGACACTGCGTATCAATTGAAAGACAAGGGGCCGTTCCCGGGCCGATCATCGACGGCCCGGGTGGGGATCGGTCGATCGTCCTGTGCCCCCGCCTCGCTTGCCACCTGCTCGTTTTCAGACAGGCTCAGGTCCTCCGCACATGACATGCGAGTGAGCGGGACCGAAAGCAGGCAGACCCGTATCGGCGAGCTTTGCGACTTCGTAACTGATACGCTGTTTCTCTGGAACAACTTGCGACGTGGATTGCGATTTTCTGCTCACTGCTCTCAAGAATCATCAGCCCATCCAACCGGAAGCGCGTTGAATCATGTTCTCACAGTTCCTCCGCCGACCTGCACTTGCGATCGTGATTTCGATCATCATTCTGTTCCTGGGAGGACTGTCGATCTCGACCCTTCCAATCTCGCAGTTTCCGTCGGTGGCTCCCCCCAGCGTGGTCGTCACGGTCGCTTATCCGGGGGCCAGTGCGGCCGTGCTGGTCGATTCGGTGCTGGTGATTCTGGAACAGGCCATCAACGGTGTACCGGACATGCGGTACATGGCTTCCGCCGCAACGAGTGCAGGTGAAGCGACGATCCAGATCGTGTTCGAACCCGGCACCGACCCGAACGTCGCCGTGCTGAATGTGCAGAATCGCATTCAGACCGTCAAAAACCGGCTCCCCCCGCTCGTCGAGCGTGAAGGGATCATCGTCATGCAGGCCATGACCAGTATGTTGATGTATGTCAACATTTACAGCACCGACCCCGGGCATGACCAGAACTTCCTGTACAACTACGCGTTCGTCAATCTCCTGCCGGAAATTAAGCGAGTCCGCGGTATCGGCAGCGCGACCATTCTCGGCAGCCGCCAATACTCGATGCGAGTCTGGCTGAACCTTGACCGGATGCGTGCCTACAATCTGTCGGCCGATGATGTCATGAAGTCTCTGGCCGACCAGAGCATGATTGGTTCACCGGGTCGCCTGGGGCAGGCCACGGGCAAGACATCGCAAACCGTCGAGTACGTGCTGACATGGGTCGGCCGCTATAACAAGACGGAGCAGTATGAAAACATTATCCTGCGGGCGAATCCCGACGGTGAGGTTCTGAGGCTGAAGGATATCGCCGAAGTTGAGCTGGGGCCGTCTTACTACAATATCTATTCGGATATCGACGGAAGACCTTCCGCAGCCATCGTTCTCAAGCAGCTTCCCGGCACGAATGCCACGACGGTCATCGAAGAGGTCAAAAAACAACTCGAAGAGATCCAGGAGAAATCGTTTCCACCCGGCATGAAGTTCGAAGTCAGTTACGACGTTTCCAGCTTTCTTGAAGCGTCGATCGAACAGGTGCTGCATACGCTTTTAGAGGCCTTCGTCCTCGTCTCTCTGGTGGTGTTTCTGTTCCTGGGGGACTGGCGATCGACGCTCATTCCCACGATCGCGGTTCCCGTTTCATTGATTGGGACGTTCTTCTTTCTGCAGATCTTCGGCCTGTCGATCAATCTCATCACGCTGTTTGCCCTGGTGCTGGCGATCGGCGTGGTGGTCGATGACGCCATCGTGGTGGTCGAAGCCGTTCATGCCAAGATGCATGAAAAGCATCTCTCCCCTTATCTGGCGACAAAAGAAGTGGTCAACGAGATTAGTGGTGCCATCATTGCCATTACCTTCGTGATGACCGCCGTCTTCGTTCCCGTGACGTTTATGACAGGCCCGGTGGGAACCTTTTACCGGCAGTTCGGCATCACCATGGCAACCTCGATTGTCCTATCGGGCGTGGTCGCGTTGACACTCACCCCGGTGCTGTGTGCGATGATTCTTAAACCTCACACCGCGGCTCCCAAGCGGCGCGGACCGCTGGGAATCCTGCTGCATCTATTTGATCGCGGTGTCGAGAAAGTGACGGGAGGCTATGCCGCCTTCCTTCGTCCGATCGTGACCCGCAGGTTGCTCACACTGGGGGTGGTCGGGGGATTTGCGGTGGCCATTTATCTGGTCAATCGCCAGCTTCCCGCAGGATTCATCCCTCTGGAAGACCAGGGGATGATCTACGGCATCCTGCAGACGCCCCCCGGTTCGACGATTGAATACACCAACGCTAAAGCCCACGAACTTCTCGAGATCGCGAAGAAGATCGACGGCGTCAACTCTGTATCGTCACTGGCAGGTTATGAAGTGCTGACAGAAGGCCGTGGATCCAATGCAGGGACCTGTCTGATCAATTTGAAAAGCTGGTCACAACGGAAGCTCTCTTCCAAAGAGATCATTCGCGAGCTGGAACGGGAATGTAAGCAGATTTCTAACGTGAATCTGGAATTCTTCGAGCCACCCGCCGTCCCCGGGTTCGGAGCGGCCGGTGGTTTCTCGGTTCGCGTGCTGGACATGACGAACTCAAATAACTACCAGGAATTGGGAGAGGTGAATGAGAAGTTCATGACAGCCCTCAAGGCACGAAAAGAGGTGAAAGGGATCTTCACCTTCTTCGCCAGCAACTATCCCCAGTATGAAGTGGTGATCAACAACGACGTCGCGATGCAGAAAGGTGTCTCCATCGCCAAAGCCATGGATAATCTCTCGATTGTCGTGGGGAGTACCTGGGAACAGGGCTTCATTCTGTTTGGACAGTTCTACAAAGTCTTCGTGCAATCGATGCCCGAATTCCGGCGATACCCTGAAGATCTGGAGAATATGTTCGTCAAGAACGACCAGGGTGAGATGGTTCCGTACTCGGCCTTCATGACCATTAAGAAGCAGCAGGGCCTTAACGAAATCAACCGTTACAACCTCTATCCGTCAGCCGCCATTCAGGGAGCCCCCGCGCCAGGTTACAGTAGTGGTGAAGCCATCCAGGCGATTCAGGAGGTCGCTGCCCAAACCTTGCCTCGTGGCTATTCCATTGGCTGGGAAGGCCTCTCTTATGACGAGGCTCGCAAGGGGAATCTGGCGATCTATATTTTCCTGATCGTCGTGATCTTCGTGTACCTGGTTCTGGTGGGTCAGTATGAAAGCTTCATCCTGCCCCTCTCGGTAATCCTCTCGCTCCCCGTCGGAATCTTCGGGTCCTTCGCGTTGCTGCAGTACATGGGGCTCGCCAACGACGTCTACGCCCAGATCGGTCTGGTCATGCTCGTCGGATTGCTGGGTAAGAACGCAATTCTGATCGTTGAGTTTGCCGTCCAGCGACACCATGAAGGCGTCAGCCTGAAAGAAGCCGCCATCGAAGGGGGGAAACTGCGATTCCGCCCGATTCTGATGACGTCCTTCGCGTTTATTGCGGGATTGATTCCACTGGTTCGCGCCACAGGTCCCGGCGCAATCGGCAATCGCACGATCGGCACGACGGCCGTAGGTGGGATGCTGGTCGGCACCATCATCGGTGTGCTGGTCATCCCAGGACTGTATTACCTGTTCGGTCAGATCACCGACAACAGCGGCAAGTTCATTCAGGACGAAGTGGATCACCCACTGACTGAGTCCGTGGAGTCACACGCCTCCTGACTCCCCGGTCTGGCCCCCGATCGTCTCCGCATTTCCGGAGATCATGCTGATGAGAAAGTGGGGTTTCAACATCCCCTTCGCTTCCGAAGTCAAAATTTGTGAATTCGCATGAACCAGGAACAGGCAATTCGTGAACTGGAAGAGCGTTATCGCGAGGTTCGCCATTCATTGAATGAGCGACAGCGGCGGCTGTGGGCAGCCCAGGAAGCCCTCCAGCGCGGCTGGGGTGGAATTTCCCTGGTGAGTAAAGTGCTGCGGATTTCCCCGAATACGATCAAACGGGGGATCGCCGAAATCCAGTCGGAAGCCATAGAAACGCCGTCGGAATCAGGTACTCGAATCCGGAAGCCCGGGGGAGGACGGAAGGCTCAGCAGTCCGCCGCGAACCGACTCACACCACCTGATACTCTCGCAGACGTTCGCGGAAACACGACTGATCAAGGCCCCACCTCATCCGATTCAGGGACTGGGAAACAGGGGAGCCCGATGAACTCCATCGACTGTCCGACCCGTAATGATTCTATTGGGGGCGAGCATTAGACGGGAGATCGACCGTCGAGGTAGTAGTGGCAGGGCTCCCTCGATGGGCATCGAATCTCAACCCAAAGCCCCGACTGCGAGCGTCGTACTGCTAGCAAGACACATTCAGTTTGAAGCCAAAGAACGGCAAATCTGCCTGCGGCTTACTTCCGCTAACCCGCGGCCGATCAACCTGCGCTGAGCCTCGTCATAGTCGCCCCATCACCATATTACATCTCCGTAATAATCAACATTAGCCGACCCAATTTCCACTAGCGGAAGGTCAACGCGACGATCAGCAACGATCGAGCGTGCCGGGAGTTACTCCGTACTTAAGACCCTGTAATCCCCGCGAAAGTGGTCGCCATCAACTTATTAATTTAGCTCTTTTTTTCCTCTATTTGGCTTCTGCCGGTAATTCCGCCCGTCGATGAATTAATCAAGTTTCTCAATGTAATACTACAAAGCGTCTTCGAGGATCGGACTGGCAGTTTCCGCCACAGTTGGAAACGACCACTCCGGAAAATTTTGCGACCGCAGGCTGAAGGTCATTTTGACAGAGTCGTCAGGCTGCATCACCCCTTCTCGCATTCTCCCGATAGAGAACGCGAAAGGGTCATGTTTAAGACAACGTAGCACTCAGTCACTTGGTTCCCACTGAAGAGACCATCGCGCCGAGAACGAGCAAGACAGATCGACCGCAGACGCGGCAACCCGATGGAATCTCACAGAGCATCAATTCATCAAGGATGAGATGGATGAGTCATTTTCTGAACGGCCAGGACAGAAAGAGGCGACAACCCAACGCGGTTCTCGCCTGGCTCTGCATCGTTCTCGTGGTCCTCCCTTCGTGTCGCATCCCCTGCCTGCGCGAGGCGGAACCGGGTCCTGACTTGCCAGACACTTTCAACGGACGCATCAGTGCCGAGAGCTCGTCTCAAGTCTCGATCCCCGAATTCTTCAACGATCCGGTTCTGACCTGTCTGATCGAAGAGGCGCTCGTCGGGAACCAACAACTGAAAATCCTGGCCGAAGACATTCAGATTGCCAACAACGAGATTCTCGCACGGAAAGGGGCCTATTTCCCCTTCTTTAACATCGGTGCGGGAGCGGGGGTGATGAAGCCCAGCGTTTACACACCGCAAGGGGCCGTCGAAGATCAGTTGCAGTATCTTCCCGGTCAACACTTTCCTCGACCACTTCCCAACTTCCTGATCGCGACCGATCTCACGTGGCAGGTCGATATCTGGCGTCAATTGCGTAATGCCCGTGATGCCGCCGCCCTGCGTTATCTCGGCACGGCAGAAGGGCGAAACTACGTCGTCACTCGACTGGTCGCCGATGTGGCCGAAAACTACTACACCCTGATGGCCCTGGACAAGAAGCTGGAAAACCTCGACAGCATTATTCAGCTGCAGGAGAAAAGTCTCGATATCGCCAAGGCACTTAAGGAAGCGGCTCGCGTTACCGAGTTGCCCGTTCAGCGATTTATCGCCGAACTCCGCAAGAACCACAGCGAAAAGCTGATCATTCAGCAGGAAATCATCGAAGCCGAGAATCGGATCAACTTCGCTCTGGGACGATACCCGATGCCGGTGGAACGGCATTCGGATCGATTCATCGAGCTGCACATGTCGCCGCTGAATGTCGGGGTACCGGTGCAGTTACTTTCAAACCGGCCCGATATCCGGCAGGCTGAACGCGACCTCGCTGCGGCGGGACTGGATGTGAAAGTTGCTCGAGCCCGATTCTATCCGACACTTAACATCACGGGCACAGTCGGATTTGAAGCCTTCAATCCGAAATACCTGTTCTTCACACCCGAGTCGATCGTCGGCGGCGTCGCCGGCAGCCTGGTCGCGCCATTGATCAACCGGGCCGCGATCAAGGCGGATTACATGAGCGCCAATGCACGGCAAATCCAGGCGCTGGTCAATTATCAGCGAACGACTCTGGACGCCTTCACGGAAGTCATCAATCGCGTCTCTAAGGTCGAGAACTACGGGAAGAGCATTGAAATCAAGAAGCAGCAACTGGAAGCTCTCGAAGAGTCCGTCGATGTCGCCGGACGCCTCTTCCAGAATGCCCGGACCGAGTATCTGGATGTCCTGTACGCACAGCGCGACCTGATGGACGCCCGCATGGTCCTGATCGAAACGAAACGGCAGCAAGTCTCAGCCGTGGTCAACACCTATCAGGCACTGGGTGGAGGAGGGGGTGGGCTGCCACCGGTCTTCGACTTTGCCCCGGTCGCCGTGCCGCCGTCGCTGATCGAACTCGATCCTGAAGACGAATCCATCGTTCCCCCCGAACCCCTGCCGGACGATGCGAAAGCGGGGGATTAAGTCGAGATCGCGTGCGAAACCACCGTGGTGAGCAGGTCGCGTGTCGTTCAGCGATGGGTTTCTCTGGGGGGAATCTCGACCGGAAACACGGCCCGTGTCCGCTTCTGATAGGGGAGTTGCCTGAAGTCGTGGGTGTGAATTGCCTTGGTATCCACGTTGAAAATGGATCCCGCAAATTTTCCGAAACTGGCCCGAAAATGTGCGGCTGATTTGACCGCGATGTACTTCATCGACGGACAATCAATTCCGAGAGACTTGGCAAAGGCGGGCCCCAGTGGCTGCTCATGCGCTGAAACGACCACGACAGAGACACCATCCTGCTGGAGCCAGGCCGAGCATCCCATGTTGCCGGTCAGCCCGGCATACATCGGACCATCATACGTAAAGTCCCCCGTCGAAACGGCCTTCACTGTGGCTGTCATTCTCACCGGGGGGCCTTGCAGCGGATCGGATTTTCCTCCGACATCCACGGTCATGACAGCCCCCACGCCAGCTACATGTGCCTGTTGTGCAACCTCGGGATCGACGATGTAGAGAATCAACGCGTCGGTCAGTTTGCGTTCCAGGAACGTGATCAGGACTTCCGTCGCATCACCCGGAGATCCCCCCCCTGTATTGTCCGCATGGTCGGCCAGGACAATCGGGTAACGACCAATCTGTTTCCCTTCCGCGATGGCGTCACCCACCGATTTCATCGGGTGATACCAGCGTTCCCGGTGCTCCCAGATCCATGTCCCCAGTTCATCCGCCACGGCTTTCGCCAGTGCCGGATCACCATCGGTCACCGCAATCACGCTTGCCCCGACATCCGGAACATCCGACCACGGAAAGCCGGTCGCGAGTGTCACGGCCAGAACGCCTTTGCGACGTTCCAGTTCGTGCACCCGCTCCATGACGTCCGTCATGGGAGGAAGAGCTGTGATCTGCGTCGGTGTGTTCCAGAAGAGCGGTAATTGGTGGAGACTCATCGTCGGACTAATCTCTTTCCGAATCGTTCTCACCACGAGGTCTGCCATTTCGCGGCCCCGTTCCGCCATATCCACGTGCGGAAAGGTGTCGAAGCCGACGATCGCTGTCGCTGCCGCAACGCGACGAGGGGTATGGTTCGAATGAAGATCGAAAGTGACGCCGATCGGTCGTTCGTTACCAACGGCGCGACGAACCGCTTCAATGAAGTCGCCATCACCGTCATCGATTCCCTCGACAACCATCGCTCCGTGCAGATCGAGCAACACCCCGTCTACCGGGCCCCCTTCCATTTCGGCTGCACGCAGTCGATCGAGGAATTCCTGCTTGAGCGCCTCGTAGTCCTCGCGGACGATCAGTCCACTGGGATAGGCGAAGCCCCAGAGCAGCGGCACGATCTCAAAGCCATGAGTTTCGGCCGCCTCGATAAATCCCCCCGTGCAGATATTCGAACCCGTGAATCGCTGAATGACTTCGGGACCGCGAAAAAGCCCGAATCCCTCCGCGAAGTCGGCGATGCGGGTGGGAACTTTTGCGAACGAACTGGTTTCATGAGAAATTCCACCGACGGCAATTCGCATGGGAGGCCATTCTTTCCTGAAATGAAGTGGACGGAATGACTGCGAACTCTACGCTTGCCGGAACCTCGAATCAAATCGGTCGGGAGTAAAACGTCGTCAGGAGCCCAGCCCCCGGAAGGACGCTTCCGCAGGACTCGCATCGATGAGCATGACTGTCTACCCTTGAACTTCCCGTGCGGTCAAAACATCGTCGCAAGCATCGAAATGGAAAGCAGCTTACCCTATGTCCACGCCAGTCAGCGAATGCGGTCAAGCAGCCACGCGTTTCAAACTTCCCGCTCCTTCCCTGGGGTGTCTCTCTACGTTAATTACTCTGCTGATCCTTCACGCGACCGGTCCGGTGATGTCGGCCGACGACTTTCGGCCGGTGAAACTCGCGGCGAAGATTGATTCTGTTCAGCCCATGACGGGGATTGTCCTGTGGGCCACCAACGGGGCGGTCAAGACAGCGCCGATCCAGCTGGAATACAGCTATCTCCAGTACGACCAGATTGTCACGGAGAAGGGTCAATACAACTGGAGCGTTCTGGAAGAGTTACTCGACGCCGTCGCTTCACGCGGTCATCAGGCGATCATTCGCTGGAACGACACCTACGTGGCAAAGCCGACCGGGGTTCCGGCTTACATCAAAAAGTTACCCGACTACAAAGAGACCACCGGCAAGAGCGAGAATAAAACGACGGGATTTCCGGACTGGTCGCACCCTGAACTCCGCCGGTTCGTCCTCGAATTTTTTACGACGTTTGCAGACAAATACGATCGAGATCCCCGGATCGCCTTTGTGGAAGTTGGATTCGGATTGTGGGCCGAATACCACATCTACGACGGTCCCATGAAGCTGGGCCAGACGTTTCCCTCACGCGAGTTTCAATCCGAATTTGCCCTGCACCTGGGGAAAACATTCCGAGAGACTCCCTGGATGATTTCGGTCGATGCCGCGGGGGATCATGCCCCTTTCGCTTCGGATCCACAACTGCTGGACCTGCCCTTTGGAGTCTTTGACGACTCCTTCAACCATGCCAAACACAGCCAGTACAACGAGCCCAACTGGGAAGCGCTGCGGCGCGACCGCTGGAAGATTGCCCCGACGGGGGGCGAGTTCAGCTTTTTCGAGAAGATCGATCAGACGGCCGCGCTCTCCGCGAAGGGCCCGCACGGGATCCCCTTTGAGCAACATGCAGCCCGCTTCCATATTTCGTTCATGATCGGAGATGCCCAGCCCCGTCATCAACCACCCGCACGCATTCGCGACGCCAGTCTGGCGTGCGGCTACCGCTTCCGCGTGACCCGATTTGAGGCCACGGCAACAGCAGCGAAAGTCGAAGTCCGGAACGACGGAATCGCGCCAATCTACTACGACGCGCACCCCGCAGTGAACGGAATTCGGTCGAAGGAGTCACTCAAGGGGCTGCTTCCAGGAGAAGTGAAAGAATTCACGATCGATGCAGGAGGTTCCGCTCCCACCCTGACGATCGAATGCGACCGCCTCGTCAAGAACCAGCGAATCACCTACGACGCTGATCTGCAGTAAGACGGACCTGAACGTGTCCGTCGACCCAGCCTGACTCGCTGCCCCCTGCGGAGGAGATTCCTGGCGGATGGTTCACTCGCACGAATGCACATTGATCGCATCAATAACGATTGATACCATCAATTGGCAGCCTCGCATTCAACGACCACTGAATGAGCCACCACCATGTTGCACCGTCGCGACGCCATGTTACGTTTGGGTCAGTTCGGCTTAGGGGCCGTGACGCTTCCTCAACTGCTGCGGGCCGACCAACTGCGTGCTAACGGCTCCCCCTCGGCTGCCAGTACTCCCACTGGTAAAGCAAAGTCCTGCATCTTGATCTACCTTTGGGGTGGCCCCCCTCAGCAGGATCTGTGGGACATGAAGCCGCATTCCCCGTCGGCCATGCGTAGCCTGTTCAAGCCCATCCAGACGGTGACGCCCGGCATCGACGTCTGCGAGCACATGCCGAACTTCGCGCGGCACACCGACAAGCTGGCCATCGTCCGCTCATTAACCCACGACAGCGACAATCATGAACCGAGCGTCTATCGGACGTTAACCGGACGCGTGAACAATACGCTCGTCGTCCCTCGAAATCAGCGCAATCGTCTGGATGCACCGAACCTGGGGTCGATGGTCTCGGCCTTCTCGAAGCCGGGGGTCCTTCCTGCTGCCGTGACCATCCCTCGCCCCATCGGTCATAGCGGCGTCACCTACTCGGGAACTCACGCTGGCTGGCTCGGTGCGGCCCATGATCCCATGGAAATCGCGGCCGCAGCGGGGGGCTCAACGGAAAAGCCAACTCACACGATGTCGTTGCTGGAAGACCTGAGCAACACACGACTGCTGGCACGTCAGGGACTGGTCCGCACGATCGATCAGGTGGAACGACGCTACGACCAACTGGCGGCGTCCCGAAACATTGATCTTTATCGTGATCAAGCGGTCCGAATGCTCACGTCTTCCGTTGCCCAGAATGCCTTCAATCTGGACAAGGAAGACCCGGCACTACGCGACAAGTATGGCCGGAACGAATGGGGCGAATCGATGCTTCTGGCGCGCAGACTGGTGGAAGCGGGTGTGCGGCTGGTAACGATCTCGTGGATGACCGTTTTCGCGAACGGCGTTGTGTCGAACGTGTGGGACAACCACGCGGGAACGTCCATGCTGACCGAACCGTATTGCCTGAAGTCCCTCGATCCCGGATTCGCGGCGCTGATGGACGACCTGTCAGAACGAGGCCTGCTGGATGAAACCCTGGTAGCCATGTACGGTGAGTTCGGGCGAACGCCCATGCTGAATTCGACGCAGGGGCGTGACCACTGGGGGCGCGTCCAATCCGCGATCCTGGCGGGAGGGGGGATCCGTGGCGGACAGGTCTACGGCAGCAGCGACAAAGATGCGGCCTACCCGGCATCCAACCCGGTCTCACCGGAAGACATGCTGGCGACGATCTACCATAGCCTGGGAATCAATCCCGACGCAGAACTTCACGACCCGCTCGGCCGGCCGCATCGCATTGTCGATGGGAATCCCATCACGGCACTGTTCTAGTAGAAGCTCTAGTGGGAGCCGTCAGCACGCGTTGCTGGGACTTGTTCGTCAAAGGAAATCGGACAGATAGACGAACTTCACGTAACGCTGCCATCGGGGGTGCTCATTCAGCAGAAGCTGAAGTGTTCTCTCGAAGTTCGATACTTCGCGCCGCTCGGCCTGCACCTGGAGATCATTCACTCCGACATATTCTTCACGAAAGACTCGACAAATCGTCTCTCGGGAGGCCCGCATCGTTGTGGGGATGTCGAACAAGTCGAGATGTGTCGTCCCCTCGGCAGGAATCCCCTTGATATAAAAGGGAAACTCGCGAAGTCGGCACTTGACCGTCACCGGTTCCAGCCCGCGCAGAATCTTCTTGAACTTATCCTGGTCCAGAACGTCCAGTCGATCCGGGACAATGACATGGAGCGTAAAGGTGCTGTAATCGAACCGGCGACGGCCGACGAGTACGGGCTCAAAATCATCTAACTGATCCAGGACGCGCGACAGAAAGTTATGAAAATACCCGATTGCCAGTGCCGTCGCGGGCAGATGGGAAAACTCGGTCGTATTGTGATGCCGAGTAACGATCTGCGAGACGATATTATCCGCTGTTCCTGCAAACTCGGCGGTCGGACGACCGTCTTTTTTGCGACTGAACTGATCGAGCGTGATTCCCAGCAGATCGGTGGGAATCTTGAGATCTCTTTCGACAAGAGTAAACGCTCTCCGCGGTCCCAGCTTGCCCAGGAAGAGCCCGAACTCGAACAGCACATTGTCCCGCGCGGCCGCATACGTCTTGCCGCGCGACACACTGATATCGTCCTTGGTAAAAATGAGAACCGCAAATTCATAGAGACTGGCGGTGTTGAGTAATGAGGTCAGAAAGTCCTGGTGACGCTGAAAAATGGCACCAGAGTTCCATGCTTCGACTTCCGCTCGCTGACCGAAGGCGGCCTCAAGCGCCTGAGCGACTTTCAGCCCTTCCGAGGAAGACCCAATGAAGACCGTTGGCTTTCGCAACATTTCAGCTCCGCGATAGAGCGTCCCTGCCCGGCGAATAGAACATCGATGACTGCAGGCCTGATTACGGTACTCCGTTGCGGTACTTCTCGCTATATAGCGAGCGACGATCGCGTCCGTCAGCAGCACGAATAGCGACTTCGGCAACTGCCTCCACGGGCCGCTCGTTGAATAGTTCCCTGCATCGCCCCACACGGCGTTGATCATGCCGAAGGGGCCCCGCTAACAGAGCGACGTGCCGAGAGTCCTACCGTGCCGAACGGGCGGTGGCCCACGCGGATCAGGGTTGCTTCAGCAGCCAGACTTCGGCGACCTGGCATCCCCGTCCGTTCCCACCCATGCCGGGCTCGCGCGTCCAGCGGAGTGTCAGTTCACCCTTACTGGTCGCGGAAGGGGGAACGTTGAATTCGAGCGGTGTCATTTCATCCGGTTTGAACATCCAGTCATGGACGACTTCCCCGTTCGCGTCCATCCGGACTTTCAATTTGCGAGTCGGTTCTGACGAATAGACAACCCGGACCACATAACGAGACTTCGGGTCGAGCCCTTCATATCGCATCACGAGCGGTGCGTCATACATCGAGAGCACGTTCGTCCACCATTCCCGCGGCCGATCGACGCGAAAATCAAAACTCGTATAGACGGACTTACGGAAGTCGGGGTTCTCGACAAACGGGACGGTATTAGGAACCAGATGCGGTTGTCGACGCGGATCTCCCAGGTCGTCATAAAAGCTGCCGGGCCCCGGATTCGTTCGGTTCAGGATTTCATTCAAGGCATGAAGTCGCTGCGATTCCTTCTGCTCCGCTCGGACCTGGGTGAGCTGCCCCTTCAGCCAGAATCGATCATTCAATGGTCGATCAATCGTATCCTGCGACGTTCCCCGGCCATGCTCACCCTGATGAAGTTTGCTGTTGAGCTGCATCCGGATGCTTTGGTACAGCGCTTCTCCCAATTCATTGACTCGATCGCGTCGTGCCGGAGAAACCTGCTTCAGATCGGCCTGATCCAGCACCGCGTCCGCCTGGGCGATCGCCACGAGAGATCCGATGCGGTCAGCCCGACGCAGGAGATCCGCCGCTTCGGCCCGCTGAGCCGTTTCTGCGATCAACCGGTCACGCAGGTAGGCATCATAGTAGGCCCGGTAGAGCGCCTGCTGGAAACGCCAGTTCAGCAGCAGGCGTGCTCCCCCCGTCTGTTCCATAACCTGAAACTGATGCAGCGTTGTTTCCACTCCTGTATTAGTGAGTAAGGGTCCCACCCAGTTCTGTTCCAGTGCCAGCAGACCATGAGCAAACTCCTCGGTGAATTGCTCTGATATGAAGTAGCGACTGTATTGCCGCAGGATTTCGATGACGGGCGTTTTGCTGTTCCAGCCGAGTCCGCTCCAGACAAATTTATTTACGTCGTCATTGCACCCTTCAGAATAGGTCAGAAACCCGACGGTCGATTTCTGGTAATACTTGAAGATCTCGGCCTGACTCAGTGGGCGCGGGTTGATCACCTCGCGTCCTTCCGTAATTCCAAAGGCGACGTCCCATTCCGGTACAGGGTGCTGACAGTTCGTGCTATGGGTGATGTCTGGATAGCCCCGAATCGGATACTGCTGAGGAATCGCCTGCCGTACCTCTTCAAGACTCATCCGCACCTGCGGGCCAAAGACGATCCCATCCAGCCATTTCGGTTCCGACTTCATGAACTGGTAGAACTCATCATCCCAGTCCTTATTGAAGCTTTGAGGCGACATCCACATCTGGGCCTTGGGATGATACTTCCGTAACAGAGCCGCCTGCTTCTCCAGCAGGGCCATCAGCGGAAGCGGGTGAGTGTGCCCCGGATCCCCCCCGGGGACGAAGACAACATCAATACGGGGGAGCCGCTTATAGACTTCCTCCCATTCACGCAGGGCAAATTCCACGGTCCCGGCGTCGGCGTAGTCTTTATCCATGGCGGGGTACCAGACCCAGACGTCCAGCCCGTACCCATCTGCCAGACGGGACATTTCGACCATCATTTCCATCGGTGGAACGGGAAAATGAGGGCTGTCGAGAGCATCGTCCGACCGAGGTGGAATCAGCTCGATTGCATTGGTCCCGAAGAGGGCCAGATCGCGAATGTACTGGTCCCAATGGTCCACGTCCCAGGCGTCGTAGGAATTCGTCTTCTGACGATAGCCCAACTGGTGACCGCGCAGAGAAGTTTCCGGTGCGGACGTTTCACGGAAGTCCGCAGGGAGTTCAACCCGGCCGCGAGACATCCGCAGTTCCCGCAATAGCCGCCCGACACCAAACAGGACACCTCGTTCATCGTTGCCGACAACGGCGATGAGTTTCGGGGAGGAAAGGGATTCGATCTGATATCCCTCGCTCGGTCCCGCCGTCTCGGGCAACTTCACACGGGAGCCCGACTTCGACAGCACGGGTCGAATCACCTTGAAGGGACCGACCAGAATGACCGGAGTGTTGCTCGATGCCGGCAGGCTTTGCTGCTCAGTCCATCGGACCATCGTCCGTTTGCGAACTTCCTCGATCAGTAGTGAAACCGCTTTCTTCTCGCGATCAGATAGCCCCTCGGGCGCGACCACGATGCCGTCGGTAAGATCAAGCATCCCCGGTCGGGCGGCGGCCTGTTCGGCCCCGCTCAGTTCTGCGGAGAGCCCCTGACAAACGAGCCATAGTCCGGCCAACGCGGCAACGATCAGGCGCGACGCAGGAGCGTGAGAATTACGGGATCGAGATTGAACAGCAGGGTGAGAATCATGCGTCATTCGAAGTAGGCCCTGTTGAAGAGAGGGAATTGCTCGGTCCGACTTATTCAGTTGATTGATGACAATGACTTGGTGATCTGTCGACGGAGATGACGGGACGAACGGGGTGGATCAGCTGCCGGGCCTGCGGGATGAGATGCTGCGACGATCAAACCCGGAAGTCTGTGCGAACCCCTTCATAAATATGACAGATCGAGACACTTTCGGCGATCAAGACGGGGACGAGAATTCGCCGGTAACATTCCCCCTCGAATTGATCGAGTCGGTCGATGTGTTCGTACAAATCTGACGATATCAGAACGCGAACTTCCATCGCCGGCGCAGTGACATCCCACGCGAACTCCAGGTACTCGTCCGGTTGCCAGACCCGTCCTTTCACCTTCCCGTCGACCCAGCAACCGTTGATCATCGAGACCTGATCGAAGTTCGACTCCCCAGGCCGCAGCGAACCATAAGCCGCTAATCGGTTCAGGGGCCTTCCGAACAGCGTTTCAAACAATCCTGGAATCGCCTCATCGGGCAGTGTGCCAAGGAAACCGGCGAGAGCCAACCACGGGTCACGACTCGATGGCTCCCCCTCCTTCAGCAACTTGCTGGCAAGAAGGATTACTTGTCCGAGGGCTTTTCGCACCGCGTTGGCACGAACCGTCGGGGCCGCCGACGCAGTCTGATTCAGTTCCGTGAGCAGGGACTCCACCGTCGTGAGCGGAACATGATCCCACCACCTCGTGGCAGCCAATGTCTGCAACGGATCTAGCCATTCCCGCGGGGCCGAAGTCGCCAATGTGGTGAGCATGATTTCGTAGAATCCGGGACGCAGGGAATCATGTCTGAACGGAAAATTGGTCGATGCCGGTACCATTCAGGCGGCAGTTGGCAATCTTGCCGCAACCACCTGTATTCCGGTGACCGAACGACCGGTGAGCCGTGTGAGCGTGAATCCTCCGTGACCGCGGCTGAGCAAGTTCACGAACCCCCGCCGTACGGTCAGGAACGAACCGATTTCCGCATGCCGACACGGTGAGTGACATAGTAAGCCAGTGCTGCGTCGAGATGCTCACTGGTGCGAATCGTCTGGAAGTCGATCATCTGGCGAGCACAGTTCCGATGAAGGTCGTCGACGAATTCTGTCACCGCCTTGAGATACCCTTCGCGCAGAGCCCGGGGGTCACAAACCAGGTCGCCTGTCTCTTCCATCCCTTCAAACTTGGTCGTGCCACTGTACTGGAAGTCGAGTTCTTCATCGTCCATGACGTGCATCACCATTACGTCGTGACCGCGAGTCCGGAGCAGTTTCAGGCCTTTGAACAGTCCGGGCCGATCAACGAACAGGTCCGAGATGACGACGATCAGTCCTCGTCGCGTCTGTTCGTCGGCAACCTGAGCCAGCAGACGCTGCAGGTCCGTCTTCTTTGACGGCTGGTTCTGATCCAGTGTTGCCAGTATCGCGTGCAGATGATTCTGCTTGCTGCTGAAGGGGACCCGTGAACGGATTTCGGAATCGAACGTCGTAATCCCGACAGCGTCTTGTTGACGCAGGAGCAGATAAGCCAGTGAAGCGGCGATCTGACAGGCATATTCGTACTTGGTCAGCTTGCCCGAACCGAACTGCATCGACTCTGACTGGTCAACCAGCAGCATGGTCCGCAGGTTGGTCTCTTCTTCGTACTGCTTGATGTAGTACCGGTCGGTCTTGGACCAGACTTTCCAGTCGATTCGTCGAATGTCATCACCCGGCGCATACTCGCGGTGCTGAGCAAATTCGACGGACTGACCGAAATAGGGGCTGCGGTGCAGACCGGACAGAAAGCCTTCCACAACATTGCGAGCGAGGATTTCCAGGCGGGAAATCCTCGCAATGGCTTCAGGCGGCAAAAATCTTCGCGAGGTTTGGGTCACGTGTCAGTTCGCCTTCTTTGGACGGGGTCGACTTGATCAGTTGTTCGACAACGTGGTCCGAGGTGATCCCCTCGCTCTCTGCCGAGAAATTGACCACGATGCGATGACGCAGCACCGGAGCCGCCAGGGCCTGAATATCGTCTGTCGAGACGTACGTCCGGCCATTCAGCAGCGCCCGGGCTTTCCCGCCCAGCAGCAGGAACTGCACGGCACGCGGGCCGGCTCCCCAACTGAGTTGCTCGCCCACGAACTGCGGTACACCCACTTCACCGACGCGCGTCTGTCGCACCAGCGCCAGTGCGTAATCAATCACATGATCGCTGGCAGGAACCTGCCGCACCAGCTTTTGAAGCGCCAGAATTTCTTCGGCGTCCAGCACCGGTTGAATATCGTCGGCCTGGATCGAAGTCGTTCGTTTGGCGATCTGTCGTTCTTCCGCGAACGTCGGATACTTGACGAAGACCTTGAACATGAAGCGGTCCTGCTGCGCTTCGGGCAGCGAGTAAGTCCCTTCCTGCTCGATCGGGTTCTGGGTGGCCAGCACGAAAAACGGATCTGCCAGAACGTGACGCATCTGACCGACGGTCACCTGGCGTTCCTGCATCGCCTCGAGCAACGCCGCTTGCGTTTTCGGTGGAGTACGATTGATTTCGTCAGCCAGCACGACGTTGTGAAACAGCGGACCTGTGATGAAACGGAACTCCCGTTTGCCCGTTTCACGATTCTCTTGCAGCACATCGGTCCCGGTGATGTCGGCCGGCATCAGGTCGGGAGTAAACTGAATGCGTGCGAAGCTCATCGAGAGACAGCGGGCCAGGGTACTGATCATCAGTGTCTTGGCCAGACCCGGCACCCCTTCCAGCAGGCAATGGCCACGGCTGAACAGTGCGATCAGCAACTGTTCGATGACATCATCCTGCCCGATGATCACCTTCGACATCTGCTCGCGAATAGACTGATATGCCTTGCCGAGCTTGGCGATCGAAGCTTCGATTTCTGCCTGTGAAACGGAGTCGCTCATGACGACGCGGTCTCCAATAATAGGAAAGGTCGGTTTCTCGTCAGATTCAGATCATCATGCTAGCGGCTGACCGAATCCGACGCGACCCCCGCAGACGTTTTGGCCGAACAACGGCCGCATTGTCCCGCAGAAATCCGTGGGGGGCATGCCGTCGCCTCGAAGTCCGCAGCGATGCAAGGCTTCTCATTCATGCAGCATCTCCCTCTTGGCACAGTGCCTTCCCGCTTCTAATGCGAGGGAGAGCTCTTTCGTCGTCACGGGCGAATCCGCGGCAGCGGCGCTTGGATTCTGAACAAATCGCTAGCGCCGAGCGTCTTCGTCACGTGTGCGATCAAGATAGGGGAGCTTCTTCAGTGGGGCTCCCGCCGCGTCACCGTCACTGGCCCCTTTGATCGCCGGATTGGAATCGGCCAGCAGTACCACGTCATCTGTCGTGAGGCTGGAATAGACCTTGTCCGGCGTTTTCACCACGCGCATATTTTCAGAACGGACCCCTTCATTCGATCCCCAGAACGATTTCCACTGGGCATAGTCGAATGCCGGAGAATTCCCACTCAGTTGCGAGGTCGAGATTTCCAAGAACGTCTCAATGCTGTTGTAGAAGTTCAAATCGCCCTTCCACGAGAACGACCGCTGGAAGTCCATGAATTCCGACAGACCACGCATGGAGATGAGGGGTCGCCCCGGTCCACACGAAATCACGTTATTGCGAGCATCGATGAACAGTGGCGGCAGCTTTTCAGACAGCCCCCCCATCCCATCCACCGAAAGCAGGCTTTGTCCCAAGAGGCAGGTCACGTGTTCCAGTTCCAGGGAGATGCTTTCCCGCTCCATCCCGACCATGTCGGAAACGAGCTTCAACTGAAGCAGGTTTCCATCGACGCCGACGACAGAATCTTTCAATTCAAATCGTGCGGGGACGGGGTCGCGCATGACAATCAGATCGCAACCGCCCCGAACAAAGCTTTCGGTGATCAATGTCTCAGGGGGCACCACCGGCATGCCGCCCAAGCGGAGACCGATGCCATCAATACTCTGCCCCACCGGTGCTCGCTGCTCAAAAATGCAGGCCGGCTTGCTGAACGGATTGGTGACGGTGACAGTGACTCCCTTGAGCTGCACTCGCTCAGGCCGTTCCAGGCTGAACAACGCCCAGCGATCCATCCCCACGCGGTTGGGAACTGCCATCGCCAGATCGACGTTTACGAACTCCAACAAGCCCCCCGCCACGGTCACCATGTGAGGTGAGCCATCCGCTGAGAGATCCGTGGGAGCAAACGTAATCGTGGGTCGGTAGCCGACGGCACCACGAATGATCAGCTTTTTGTTCGGCAGGCGAATCGGTCGTTCGGGCTTGCGGACACCGTTGTACCTCAGCTCGATGATGCTGCCCGCTTCTGCCGCCTCGGTACAGGCCGCCTCCAGGCTGTCGTATGACTTGCCGTTCACAATACGAATCGGCGCAACAATCTCTGCTGATGCCTTGGTTTCCGCAATTCTTTCGGACGTCGTTCGGTCGGCCGTGGCTCGTTCCTGAGGAGTCCTTTCCGGCGTAGTCCGTTCGGACATGGTCGGACGCTCGGCGGCAGGGGTCGAGGGCCGCTCACTGGGCAATGCGGGTTCCTGGGGAATCGTCCCAATCGTCAGCGGAAACGGCTCGACGCGTGCGACTTCGGGTTCGATCGTCGATGTCGCCTGTTTCTTCGGGTCAAGGAAACTGGTCGAATCAAGCAACGATCGCTTCGGATCGTCGGGGACCTTCACCACGAAGTCCTCTTTGGCCCGTCCCGAATCGGTCTCAACGTTTCGGTCTGGGAACAGAGGCTCGACAATGAACGGCTCAGCGGGCGCTGTCCGGCGAGTTGCGGCGAGCCCCGGATCGGCCGTCCCTTGGGTCAGCTTGGGGTAATACTGAACGGCAACAACCAGGAGACAGAGCGCACAGGTGGTGGCCACCCAGCCGAAGTTACTTTGCCAGAAGGGTGGTTTGAACCGGGTCGCGGTCAACCAGACTTGCCCGTCAACCGGGACGGCTCCTGCCCCCAGGCTGCGAGCAACAATCAACAGATCCCGCAACAGGTCCGCAGGGGACGAATAACGTCGCGCGGGGACGCTGGCCATCATCTTCCGCACGACGTGCGACAGCATGGGCGTAACCCGGCGATTCTTGCGAGCCGGATCGGGGGGTTCCTTGTCCTGATGGTCCAGCAGTTTCTGCAGTACCGTTCCCTCAGGGTAGGGGGGCTCTCCCGTCAGCATGTGGTACAGCGTGCATCCCAGCGAGTAGATATCGCTGCGGACATCGACGCTGTGCGGATCACGCGCCTGTTCAGGTGAGATATAGTCGAAGGTTCCCAGGGTTGTTCCGGGAATCGTCAATTCGAATGAGGTTTCCAGCGAGGTCTTGCGGGCAAGACCCAGGTCAACCAGCTTCGCGCGGCCAAACGGGGTGATCAGTACGTTCGAAGGCTTGATATCCCGATGGATGACACCGGCCCCCGAAAGGTGGTGCAGGGCGGCGGCGAGCTGAATCGTGTAGTTGACGGCTTCCGGGGGATCGAGCCACTTTTTCGATCGAATCAGGTCTCGCAGGTTTTGTCCCGGAACGTACTCGTAGGCGATGTAATGCAGCCCGGCCTCTTCACCCGAGTAGAAGACGCGTGCGATGTTATCGTGGTCCAGCCGAGCTGCGGCCTGGGCTTCATTTTGAAATCGCTGAACGGACGTTTGATCCAGTGAAAGAGAGGGCGCCAGCACTTTCAAAGCGACGTCTCGTTTCAAGCGGTCGTCCATCGCGAGAAACACGCTGCCCATGCCGCCGACACCGATTCGCTTTTGGATCGTAAAGTGACCGATGGTGATGCCGGCGACGTGATCGGCGTCATGCCCCGTAGGAAACAGGCGGGGAACCACGTCATTGCCCGACGCCGAGATATCGCCTGACGATCCTGTCAGGGACATGACGCGGGGATTTGTGATCACCGTTTCGGGACCGGCCCCTTTGTTGCCGCGCCACAAATAACTCAATACGGAGCTGGTCCCCTGACCAGAGTCCGATTGAGGCTTATTCAGGCTGCTGGACATGTTGCACGCCGTAAAAGGGAATACATAAATTGAATCTGCTCGCCGTATTGAGACGGCTCAAACGAGAAGTGCGTGAGTTGCTTGCGCTGGGTTGACGGGCATCAAGTCGTACGACGGGAATAGAAATCTTGATGGAAACCGAGACCGCCGGCATTCTTCGCCCGTGACAGCCTGCCGACAAGTGGGGAAAACCAAAACACCGTACATCGATTGCGGATCAAGTCCGGTTGTGAACGATTCAACCGGCGTTTCCGCGAAAAATGACGTCCGACACATCCTTTTGTATTGAGTTCAGGTATTTTTCCAACGTCTCATTCAATCCTGCAGTAAAGCGATCGCTCTCCAGAACAGAAGAAACATAGCTTCGAATCGTGACATCAGCAACCGGGGGCTGATCCGAGCCCGGGTCAGGCTGACGGCTTAACTTCCTGAGTTCATGAACTTTCGGTACAAATCCCATTTCGAGATGCTCGGCAAGTTCACGCAATCCATGGGCAGCATCACGCAGTTTTTCACGCAGCGTCAGATGATCGATGGATGAACTCATGATCGTTCTTTTTTGAAAGTACGATGAAGAAGTGACTCACTATTAGATCGATCCCGCGCGTCAATCGTCAAGATGCTTTAAACTGAACCTTGGGAGAATCACAAGATTCTGTCGGAGCGGAAATCAGCTCACTTCCATCACCCCTTTCATGACGGGGCCACGCCATGAACGAGAAAAACAGATCTGCGACCTGATCTATGAGAATCCTGGTTCTAGCCGATATCCACGCCAACTGGCTGGCCCTGAGCTCCATTCGTGAAACTTTTGACGAATGTCTGTTCCTCGGCGATCTCGTCGAATACGGCGTGGACCCGATCCCCTGCATCGACTGGGTACGCAAACACGTCACCTATGCGATTCGCGGAAACCACGATCACTCCGTCGCACAGCGGGTGCCTCCCCCTGTCGGTACGGGATTCCGCAGACTTGCAGGTGCCACCCGACAACAGCACTGGGACATCCTCCGTCCTTCGCATTTAAAATATCTTTCCCAACTCCCCGTCACTCAGAACGTGACGATCGACAACCTGCGGTTTCATCTCGTCCATGCCACACCTCGCGATCCAATGGATGAGTATCTTGCTGCGGATGCGGAAGGCTGGGAACGGCGATTAACGAATATTGAAGCTGACTTCATTTGTGTCGGACACACCCATATTCCGTTTCACCTGACCCTGGGAAACCGTCAGGTCCTGAATCCGGGAAGCGTGGGACAACCCCGGGATGGAGATCCCCGCGCCGCTTACGCCATTATCGAAAATGGGCAAGTCGAACTGAAACGAGTCGCATACGACATCGATGCGGCCGTTCGGCAGCTCGAAGCCAGCGGCATGGACAGTGACGTCATCGAACTCGCCGCTCAGGCTCTGCGTTACGGAGGTCGAGCCAAGCCCCTCCGTTAGCCTGACCTGGCGCCGTACAGCGGACGAATTCTCTTTCTCGCCGTTTACGGAAAACGGTCTCTCCTGCAGCACGGAACTGCGGTACGGAACTGCAGCACCGAACACGGGAGTCACGACGGAATCCCAGAAAGAGAATTCTTTTCCCGGCCGGATGCCTTACAATTCGCCATTGTCTCGCGATGAACGAGGATCGATTCCTCGTCCACCATTTTTGAGGACGATTTTCATCAGAAATCAACGGGCGATTGGGGCAAAATCGATGAGGATCTTAATTGTCGAGGACGAAGAAGCCCTCGCGTTGGGATTGAAATTCAATTTCGAACAGGAAGGGTACGAAGTACTGCTCGCCGGGGATGGTCCGACGGCCCTGAAGATTTTTCACACGGCGGTCCCGCCCATCGACCTGATCATTCTAGACCTGATGCTGCCGGGGATGAGCGGATACGAAATCTGTTCTGCCATCCGGACCACCAATAAGCTGGTCCCGATCATCGTGCTGAGCGCACGCACGCTGGTCGAAGACCGCATGCACGCGTTCGATGTCGGCACGGACCAGTACATCACAAAGCCCTTCGCACTGCCCGAACTGCTGAACCGTGTCAAGAACCTGATGGAGCGACACCGGACCATTCTGACCGACGTCACCTCCAATGGGACCACCAGTGAAGGGGTCATCTCGGGCGTTTACACCTTCGGCGATGTCCGCATCGACTTCCAGTCGTTTGAAGTGTCCGTCGGTGACAAGAAGCACGCACTCACCACACTGGAAATGCAACTATTGCGCTACTTCATTGAGCACGAAGGGGAAGTGCTTTCGCGGCACCGTATCCTCGAAGAGGTCTGGGATCAGTCCGCCGATGTGACGACACGGACTATTGACAACTTCGTCCTGCGACTTCGCAAGATTCTTGAACCCGATCCCGCACAGCCCCGGTATATCGTCTCAGTGCGCGGAACCGGATACCGGTTTCTCGCACGTGCCGCTGAAGCCTGACGGGAGCACGATGACTTGCGATCTGACCGGTCACGGGCGAGAAATGACGACCCGTCCACGTTTACGGAGACCGCCCATGTCCAGCCAATTCGATCAAAAAGACTCCCACCGTCCCCCCCGAATGGGCAGGGCGATGCTCACTCTCATGCTCTGCGTCACGCTGTACAGCTCGGCTCTCCAGGCGGCTCCTCCCGAAAATACGGTGGAACTGGTCGACCTCGAGGGACAGACTCATACTCCGCTCAGGAATGCCAAGGCCAAGGCAACGATCCTGTTCTTTCTGCTGCCTGACTGCCCCATCTCGAACGCTTATGCACCCGAGATCAAACGGATCGCAGCCCAATATGCCGAACAGGAAATCGCGTCGTTTATTGTCTATGTCAGTCCTGACCTTTCCGTTGAGGACGCTAAGAAACACGCGACCGACTATGGCTATGAAATTCCCGTATTGCGCGACTTATCCTTCGAGCTAGTTCGCGAGACAGAAGTCACCATCGCGCCGGAAGTCGCCGTAGTCTCTGCCGAAGGAAAATGCCTCTATCGAGGGCGTATCGATAATCTTTACGCCGCGCTGGGCAAACGCCGCTTTAAAGCCACCCAGCATGACCTGAGAAACGCACTGGATGCGATTCTTCAGGGAGTCCCCGTTCCACAGGAGACGACGAAAGCGATCGGTTGTTATATTCCCAAGCCGAAAACAGACGCCCGACTACTCACTCGCTAGGGATTAGGTATGTTGTCCTTTCGCTGCCAGCTTGTCTTTGTCGCAGTCATCCTGACTTGGTGGTCTCATACGCCGAGCACGTTCGCGGATGTGAATTTTACCAAAGAGATCGCTCCGATCATTTTTGAAAACTGTGCGACCTGCCATCGGCCTGGCGAGGCAGCTCCCTTTCCTCTGCTGACGTACGCCGATGTTCAGGAACGAGGGGACCTGATTGCCGACGTCGTCAAACAACGGCTGATGCCCCCCTGGAAAGCGGAACCAGCAGACTATCCCTTCCTCTACGAACGACGACTGTCCAAGGACCAAATCGAGCTCATTACCAACTGGGTCGATCAGGGGATGCCCGAAGGAAACGCAGCTGACTTGCCCGCACTCCCTGAGTTCGCCAGTGGATGGACCTTGGGCGAACCGGACCTTGTCGTATCGATGAAGCAGCCCTACCGGGTTCCTGCGGATGGTCCCGATATCTACCGGAATTTCACGATTCCGCTCGACCTGACCGAAGAACACTTCATCGCCGCCATCGCCTTTCGTCCCAGCGCACGTTCGGTCGTCCATCATTCGCTGTTCTTCTTCGACGCCACCGGACGCGGCCGTGAGCTGGAAGCCGAAGATGATGAACCGGGGTTCAAGGGAGGAATGGGAGCAATGATGAAATTGCGGGGTAGCCCCGTCCCACCTCAGGCCTTCGACGATCCCGAAACCGCTCCGAAACGAAGTCCGCTGGGAAAGAGAGCGACTCCGGGCGCACCGGCATTCGGCGCGCTAGGTGGCTGGGCACTGGGAGCACAGCCGCACCTGCTGCCGAATGGGTTGGCGTACCGGGTTCCGGCCGGGTCAGACCTGATCCTGGCGACCCACTTTCATCCGTCAGGAAAAGCCGAAGAAGAAACCTCGACAGTCGGGATCTACTTTGCCAAGAAGCCTTCGAATCGCCGCTTTATGCCGATCCAGCTACCGCCCGCATTCGGCGCGTTCAAAGGCATCGATATCCCACCAGGTGAAAAAGAGTATGTGATCGAAGACACCTTCGTCCTTCCCGTGGATGTCGAGGCCTTCGGAGTCGGAGCGCACGCGCACTATCTCGGCAAATCGATGACGCTCACGGCGACACTTCCCGACGGCACCCGGCGAACAATCCTCTCCATCCCTGACTGGGACTTTGCCTGGCAGGAGCAGTACCGGTTTGCAGAGTTCGCCAAACTCCCCAAAGGGACGCGGCTGCATTCACGGATCACCTACGATAACTCGAAAGACAATCCTCGTAATCCCAGCGATCCCCCGGCGCGAGTGCACTTCGGCGAGGAATCAACCGACGAAATGGGCAGCATCTCGCTGATGACGCTGGCGGCAGACGAGTCAGAGCTGCCGCTCCTGCAGAGTGCCTATCGGACCCATTTCCGATCCGCCCTGTTGAAGTCCCCCCTTTCGAAACTCTTCCAGGGTCGGCTGGAAGCCGAATAACGGCGTACCATACCCTGTGCGGACCGACTCTCACCCTCCACTCAAGGATAGCCACGGTTGCCGCGTCTTCGCGGCTACCGTGGCGGCGTCAGCCGCAAGAGGTTTCCACAACAATAGCCACCACCCTCCAACTCTGCCCCCCACTACCGCCCCCGCCGACAGAGTTCTCCGGACTCGTTCTCATCGGGCGAGCATCGGCCCAAACGTGACTTCGGTTTCCATTCGCGACTTCAGCGGAGCCCATTCCTGCCTGCGAAATTCGCTCGTTAAACAATGCACAATAGTGATTGAGGCCGGTCAAATGCCGAGACCTATACCCCTGCAAGGGTTTACGGGAGGGCTCCCGTGGGCCGGCTGCGAGTCAAGGCATTACTCGTAGCGCAGGGCTTCAATCGGATCGAGGCGACTGGCTCTGCGTGCCGGGTAGTAACCGAAGAAGACCCCAACCGCGGCGGCAAACAAAAAAGCGACGATGCCGGCCGTAATCGAAACTTCGTGCGTCCACTTGGTGCCGGTGGTGAACGAATTGATCAGGGTCACCAGTCCGACGGAGGCACCGACGCCCAGCAGAAAACCAATCAGCCCCCCGACACACGACAGCAGAACCGCTTCGACAAGAAACTGCCTGAGGATATCATTCGCCCGCGCACCAACGGCCATCCGGATCCCGATCTCGCGTGTCCGCTCGGTGACAGAGACGAGCATGATATTCATGATCCCGACACCGCCGACGACCAGGGAGATCGCCGCAATGCTCGCCAGCATCATCGTCAGCGTACCGGTCACGGCACCGAAGATATTGGCAATCTCGGTCGTGTTCTGCACGATGTAATCGCGGGGCTGGCCAGGCTGAATCCGATGCCGTTCGGCCAACAGTTGGTCTATCTCCAACTGAGCCTCGGCCATGACCTGCATCGACCGGGCGGACACCATAATGGCCCCCACGTTATCAAATTCGGAACCTTGCAGGCGTTTCCGGACGGTCGTATAGGGAAGCAGCACAAGATTATCCTGATCCTGTCCCACCATGTTGGCCCCCTTTTTCTCGAGCACCCCCACTACGCGGAACGGGATATTCTTGATCCGGATCGTTTCTCCGATCGGATTGATCGTCTGAAACAACTTGGCCACGATCGTGTGCCCAATGACACAAACCTTGTTCGAGCTGCTGATATCCCGCTCGGAGAAGAACTCACCCTGTCGCACAGACCAGTTCCGCACCAGTGGAAATTCCTCGCTGACCCCGGTGATTTCGCGAGGACTGAAGTTGGAACTGCCATAGATCACTTGCCCTGCAGTCCCGATCACAGGGGTTGTCGCCAGGACAGAGGGACACTCGACCCCGATGGCCTTCGCATCGCGCGCAGTCAGAGTCACAATCGCCTGCTGAATGCCATCACGATTGCGCTGGCCAGGAAAGACCAGGATCATATTGGTTCCCAGGGCCTGAAACTGCCCCTGTACCAGAGCACTGGCACTTTGGCCCAGTGAAACCATTGTCGTGACGGCAGCGATTCCGATCACGACCCCCAGCACGGTCAGTCCGGCCCGCATTCGATTCTTGTTCAGCGCTCGCCAGGCGATACGGAGCGTCAGCATCAGATTCATCGCGACGCCCCGACGTTCGGAGGCTGGATTCCCGTCACCAACGCCTCTCCCGGTTTCAGTTCCCCCTCGACCAGTTCCGTATACTGGCTGTCACTGAGGCCGGTCACAACAGCGACAGCACGCAGTTTGGCTCCCTCCTGAACCCAGACATGTCGCTGATCACGCTGCTTGCGCAGTTGAGTTCTCTCTTCGGCCGAGGCCAGGTTGCTGTTGCTCTGCGGCTGATCTTCGTCTGGTTCTCTGACCTTTTCCGTATGACCTTCCAGAATCGGCAGGTCCTCTTCCCGCACGTGCTTCGCGTCAGGGTAGAACCGCAACGCGGCGTTCGGAATTTTGACAACGTTCTCACGGTAAGCAACCTGGAATGACAGGCTGGCCGTCATCCCCGGCAACAGCTTGAGATCGGGATTAGGTGCCGCCACGATGACGGGATAGGTCACCACGTTCTGCGAGGTCGTAAAGTTCAGTCGAACTTCATCGACGTGTCCTTCGAACAGTTCGTCAGGATAGGCATCGACCGTAAAGGTCACCGGATACCGTTCGACCTGAGCCGCCTTGATCTGGCCGATGTCAGCTTCATCGACAGAAGCATAAACATGGACTTCTTTCCGCAGGTCTGGTGCGATGATGAAGAGTTCCGGTGTCTGAAATGACGCAGCCACCGTCTGCCCCTCATTGATCTTGCGATCGATGACCATTCCATCCATCTTGGCCCGGATCTCGGTATAGCCCAGATTGGCCGCCGAATTCTTGAGAGTCGCCTCTGCCTGCTTGACTGCCGTGATCGCGGATTTGAGTTGCGCTTCGAGCGACAACCGGGCAAACTTGAACTTGTCCATCTCGGCCTGAGCGATGAATGAGGAATCCTCGAGATGCAGCGCAATGGCCCGCTTCTCATCATTCCGGGCCTGTTGCAGTTGAGCCCGCACGCGGTCGACGTCCGCCTCACGATTTCTCAGCGAGGCTTCGTCGCGAGCGACGTTGGCTTCGTACAGCAGCGGATCGATCCGCGCCAGCAGATCCCCCGCTTTCACTTCCTGATTGAAACCGACATTCAGCTCGATCACCGGTCCGGAAACGAAACTTCCCACGGCCACCTGCAGCTTGGGCTTCACGGTGCCCGTGGAATTCACCATCGACTTGATCGAACCCTGCACGACCTTATCCGTCCGCCAGTGGACCAGATTTCTTTTGGCAAGATAGGCCTGCATGGGAACAGCAGCCGCATAACCGATACCTGCCAGAACGAGGATGAACAGCAGCCATCGAAGAAACTTCTTCATGTTCTGGAATCACCACATCGAAGAACAGGCAGCGGCGTCAGATACGGAATCTCCGGCCGAGCGTGGAACATCCTGCCGGAAGTCCTCCCACGCAATTTCTCTTGGTCCTCTTACTATAGGGCGTGGTCGCCCCGGTTAGCCACAGGAAGTGGCCTCTCAATTCAGGTTCTTTTCATGCGCCCGGCATCCCGAGGCTCTATTTACGGCACGAAAATTCAGCCGCAAGATCGGTCAGAGGGGACAAATCGGCAAAGACCGATCGGGCCTTCTGACAACCGGGTTCTGTCAGTTTGGCAGTGATCTGCCGTCGTGGTCCCCCCCTTTCGTCGAAGGCCACCCCTGGTTTCGCTTCGCTGTTCCGTAAAGAACGGGGCGAATTCCCAGTGAGCAACCGGAAAACCACGTCGTCTTTGATTGGTACGGTGTTTGCTAACTCGGGAGTAGCTGAATTGTCGGCACCGACGATCAAGGGGAATGACATGGCCGTGTTTCGCTGGGGACAGACTTGGGATCCTTTTCGGGATCTGGAGCGCGAGGTCGACCAATTGCTCGCGCGGGTTTCGCTGTTTCACGGAATTCGTTTTGGACGGCAGTACCCACCCGTCAACGTCTACGAACGGGACGACGAATTTCTGATCACCGCAGAATTGCCGGGGACTCGTCCCGAGGACCTCGAAGTTCTGATCTCGGGCCGCGTGTTGACCATCAAAGGACGGCGAACGGGCCCCGAGGGAATTCCGGATGACCGCTACCGGCGACAGGAACGACCTCGCGGCGTCTGGCAACGGTCATTGACACTGCCCGATCACATTCATGAAGAGAAGCTCGCTGCCGAATTCACGAATGGTGTCCTGTGTATTCGCCTGCCCAAAGCACGTGAGATGCAGCCTCGCCAGATTCCCGTCGTGAACGGGAACCCGCGATCCCCCGCGGAATAGCTGCGAACGAACCAACCACCTGCGTTGAGGAATCGATAGACCATGTCCAGCGAAATCGTCCGTGCGACCGAGGTCGCCCCTCCGCCCCCACCGGAATATCCCGTCGATCAGGTTGTGTTCACACCACCCATCGACATCTTTGAAACGCCCGAAGGCTTGATGCTTCAGGCCGATCTTCCCGGCGTCTCGTCCGATTCGCTCGAACTGCAGGTGCAGGACAACAAACTGTCGCTTTACGGCAAGGTCTCTTCGTCCGTCCCCTCAGATGCACGCCTCATCCATCAGGAATATCAGGTAGGACACTTCCTGCGGTCGTTCATCCTGAGTGACGAAGTCGATCACGAGCGGATCTCGGCCAAGTTGAATCAGGGTGTGCTCGAGGTGATTCTGCCCCGATTGGCGAAACCCGAACCACGGCGAATCCAGATCCAGACCGACTGAATACGGTGAGTCACAGGACGCGATCATGCCCGGGCCCTTTGGGGAGACCAGCACGACGCGTCCCACAGGGGATACCTCTCCTGCCCGGTCCACCCCCCGTTACTCGTTGGCTGCCGCAGGAGATCTCGGCGCAGGAGATCCTGGTCGTGTCCCGCGTTCCGGGAACACGAGACGCATTCGCCCCTTGCGCGGGCGGGCCGACAGTTATTCCCGTGAATCGACAAACCGCTGATGCCACAGTTCAAACACCAGCAGCAGCCAGAGGCGGGGACTATGGTCCCATTTCCCGCTCATGTGTTCCTCGAGTAATCGCCGGACGGCAGCGGGGTCGAAGTAGCCCCGGTTCAGGCAGCGGGGGTCGAGCAGTGTCTCCGTCAGGTACTCCCGCAGCGAATTGCGGAACCAGTAGTCGAGCGGAACGCCGAACCCCATCTTCCGACGCGTTTGAATCGACGCCGGCAGCAGTTCAGAAAATGTGCTGATCAGGATCTGCTTACCCCGTCTTCCCTGCAGCTTCCACTTGCGCGGCATTCTCGCGGCCAGTTCCACCACGCGATGATCGAGGAAGGGGCTGCGGCACTCCAGGCTGAAGGCCATGCTCGCGATATCGACCTTCGTGAGGATGTCGCACGGCAGGTACGTTTCGGCGTCGACACAACAGGTCCGCTGGACCATGTCAGACTCCGAACAGCGGGCATAGCTCTCGAGGATGAACGACGCTCCGTCGTAGCCGCCCAGCGTCTCCCGAAAGTCCTGTGAGAAGAGTTCAGCGCGGCGAGAATCGTCGAAGATGCTGATCCAGTTCGTATACCGCCGCTGAGCCGTCTGACTGAGCCCCGCGAGAAACCGCTTCAAATGCCTGAGTCGGGATTTCTGCTGACCCGATGTGGGAACCTTTTGCCAGAACGAAGACGCAATCAGGCTTCTAAGTGCGGCGGGCAGGCTGTCGACTCGCGCCGCCAGATCAACGGCCTGATAGCGATCATAACCGGCGAACAGTTCATCACTGCCATCTCCCGTCAGGGCGACCGTCACCTGCTTGCGTGTCAGTTGCGACAAGTAGAGCGTCGGGATGGCAGAGCTGTCCGCGAACGGTTCGTCATAATGCCATGTCAGCTTCGGCAGCATCTCAACCGACGTTGGATCAACAACAAACTCATGATGTTCGGTCCCCAGATGCGCCGCCGCCTCGCGGGCATAGCTCCGTTCGTCGAAGCGTTTCTCCGAGAAGCCGATCGAAAATGTCTGAATGGGCCGATCCACATGCTGCTGCATCAGCCCGGCAATGATCGTAGAGTCGACTCCCCCGGACAGAAAAGCTCCGAACGGAACATCGCACCGCATGCGGATTCGAACGGCCTCTCTGAGTGTCTCACGCAGGTCGGCCGCCCATTCTTCCCGGCTTCGCTCCCGCACTGAACTCGCAGCCGCAGCCGATTCAGGCCGAGCGAAGGGGGCTTCCCAGTATCGCTGCACGGTCAATTCGCCGGTATCCGCATGAAACTCGGCCCAGTGAGCGGGGGACAGTTTGGCATAGCCCCGAAAGATGCTGCGAGGATGGGGGACATATTGCAGCGTGACAAAGTCGGCCACCGCCCGCGGGTCAATCTCGCGCGTCGCACCGGGGACCCGCATCAGCGCCTTGAGCTCGCTGGCGAATGTGAACTGCCCCCCCGCCAGTCGGTACACCAGCGGCTTTTGTCCCATGCGATCGCGAGCGAGAAACAGCGTGCGGCGACGATCGTCCCAGATGGCAAACGCAAACATCCCGCGCAGATGCGACACACAGTCGCGCCCCCATTGCTCGTAGGCATGGACGATGCATTCCGTATCCGACGACGTCCGGAAACGGTGACCCAGCGCTTCCAGTTGCGGCTTCAGCTCACGGTAGTTGTAGACTTCGCCGTTAAAAGCAATCCAGACCGTCTCGTCCTCGTTGGACATCGGTTGATGACCGCCGGACAGATCGATGATGGAGAGCCGGCGAAAACCGAGCGCCGCTCCGCCCCCCTGAGTTCCATTCGACGAGGCGAAGTAGACTCCCGCATCGTCAGGTCCCCGATGGATGAGTGCCTCCGTCATGCGATGCAAAGTCTGTTCGCTGAGCGGCGCAGCTCCCTGAGTCCAACTCCCGCCAGCAATCCCACACATGAAATCGGTTCTCAGAGGCTACGATATAAGGCTGCGTACGCATCCACCATACGCGAAACACTGAACGAGTGTTGAATCCGTTTGAGACCATTCTGGCCCAATGACTCACCTAATCCGGGTTCATCAATCAGTCGACGCAGGAACTGCATGAAACCGACCGTGTCCGCCAGTTTCGGCAGAAATCCGGTCTCGCCCTGCACGACCAGTTCGCGGTTCGCCGGAATGTCACTCGCGACCACAGGCAGCCCGACCGACATCGCTTCCATCACGCTGTTCGACATTCCTTCGAAGCTGCTGGCCAGACAGAACACATTGAACAGGTTTAACCAGCGCCCGGCATCGGCCCGGTGTCCCAGGAACCGAACATGCTCTGTGCAGCCGACGGCCTGTGTAAACCGTTCCAGCCGCTCCCGCTCGGGACCATCCCCCACCAGCACCAGAAACAGGTTGGGTCGGATTTGTCGCAACGTCTCCACGGCCCAGATCAAATCCTCGACCCGCTTTTGCTTTGCCAGCCGGCCGATGTACCCCGCCACAAAGGCATCCGCAGGAAGCTGCAGTTCTTCCAGCAGGACCTGCCGCAGGGTCGCACGATCAGACGGAGGCGCTGCAGGGACTTCGATCCCGTTGGGAATGCAGACCAGTTTCTCGTTCGGAACCCCCAGCTCGCGGTAGAAATCCACGACACTGGGCGAGTTACCCACTAACCGATCCGTCTTCTCGATCAGTCGTCGATCCAGCCAGAGCTGCCAGCCCGCTTTCCAGCGATCGACACAGCGTTCAGAAACGACCACCTTCGCACCGGGAATCGCTCCTCGGCACAAGCGACCATAACTGTTGGCGGCGAACAGCCAGGTGTGCAGGATCGATGGTTGCAGTCGCTTGAGTTCCGTCCGGAGTCGCATAAAGGCGAACGGATCAAATTTGGAGCGTTTGCCGATGATCGTGAGCGGAATTCCCGCCGCACGTAAGTCATCTTCCCAGGGACCGCCGCGGGTCAGCGCGATGACGGAAACATCAAATTCCTCTTTCGGCAGTCCGGTCGCCAGCAGTGCGAGTTGCTTCTCGGCTCCGGAACGGTCGAGGGTCGGAATCAATAAGACCAGACGAATCTTGGACACGGCATTTTCATATCGGGAAGGTGCAACGCGGAAATCCGCGCCAAGTCTAATCAGGTCGTCGAAAGAGTGCCAATCGTGCATCCCGCCGGTTCGGCATCACAGTGCCCCGCTGATCCGCAATCCGCCGCTGAGACAGATCCACCTCAACTGGTGGGGAACGCGATTCTTGCCTTTTTTGGGACGGGACACGGGGCGAGTGCGGCAAACAAAAGGGCGATCAATCCGTGAATCTGCCCCCTGCGGTATGGACATCAGGCGAGTCGCATTCGACGATATGCGGTTCACTGAAGCGTCCTGTGACCCGACAGAATAGCAAGCCAATTACGACTTGGACTTCCCATGGATTCTCCCGTGTTCGACGACTCGCCCATGCCGGACCCGCCAGTGGAATTCTTGAACACACACTCCCCAGTCAGGAGATCGCGCGGTTGGACCTGGTTGGCGTGGATCGCCATCATTCTCACCGTTGTCCTGATGGCCCTGCCGCTGCAACTGAGCGATGATCCCACGGCGACAGATTCGTCCATCGCCATCCAGACAATTCAAGCGCGCTATCTGGTGGGTGCAGCGTCGATCTTTCCGGAGAATCAGGAACTGTTGCTGCAGCAACTCGATGAGATGTTCGGTCACGGTCCCGTCCCGCATCAACTGATCGGAGCTGTCCTGGTCGGGGAATTGATCGGGCCTGAAGAAGCAATTGAAGTCATTGATGACATCAATTCGCAAATCGAAGTCGGTTCGCTGAAGGCGTCCGCTGAAGATGCAGAGGCAGTCCATTTTCTGACAAAACTTCAGACTGCGCGGATCGGTAAACAAAACGGGGAGGAACCAATTTCTCCCGAGCAGTTGCAATCCGGCCGAACTCTGCTGCAGGAACGGCTCGGTTGGGTCGGCCGGCTGGCGATGACACCTCCGGACAGCGACGACCACACCGAACGCAAAAACTTAAGGGACCAGGCACGCCGTTCCTTGTTTACCATCATGGGCGCGTTCGGACTGGCTCTCGTCGCCTTTCTGGTCGGTACCCTGATTCAGTTGACCTTCTGGGGCCTGGCCATTGGCGGCTGGTTGAAGTCGGGAATCCGGCCATTGGCCGGGGACTCGGGCATCTATGCCGAGACTTTTGCATTGTGGATGGTAGTCTTCGTCACACTGAATGTTGTCGTTCTCTTCCTGCCGCTTCCGAGCCGCAGCATGGTCTGGCTGTTCATTCCGCAGGTCGGCAGCCTTGGCGTGCTGGCGTGGCCGGTCATGAGAGGCCTCCGCTGGTCAGACGTTCGTCGAGATGTGGGGCTGACCTTTCAGCCTCAAGCCTGGTCTGCTCCGTTTGTCGGTATCGGAGCGTACCTCGCCGCAGCCCCCGTGGTCGCCGCAGCAATGGTGGTGACGTTCCTGCTGATCTTCCTGATCAGCTTGACCAGTGGCGCGGAAGAAGCCGTGGCAGAACCGGGACACCCAATTGTCGATCATATCCTGCGAGGAAGCTGGACGACGAAAATCCAGCTCATGTGCGTCGCCATCTTTGCCGCGGTACCGGAAGAGATCATGTTCCGCGGCTTCCTCTATCGGCATCTGCGGGCCGCCAGCGAGAACTGGGGTTACGTGATGAGTGTTGCGTTCGCGATTTTGTTCAACAGTTTCCTCTTCGCCATCATCCACCCTCAGGGGTTACTCGGCCTGCCGATCCTGATGGGGCTGGCGACCGTTTTCTCACTCGTCCGCGAATGGCGGGGTTCACTGGTTCCGTGCATGATCACTCATGCTCTCGTGAATGCCGGAACGACGACGCTCCTGCTGCTGGTCACCGAGTAGAGGTCGGTCAGGCAAACCGGAAATTCACAAAACGTCAACTTCGATCAGGTATTCTCGAACCACCCAATTGCACGGCACAGTTCAAACTGAGCCGTGTTGTAATCAATGACAGCGTTGAGATACGCCAGACGGGCAATCGCCAGAGCCTGAACTGACTGTAGCGACTCGATCGGCAGTCCCTGGGCGTTCTTGATGCGTTCCGTATTCAGCTGATAGGAGCGTTCTGCCGCGATGATTCCTTTGCGGCTGTATTCGATCCGCTTTTCTCGTTCGGTCACTTTCGCATGAAACTCCACGACCTCGCGCGCCACCTGGTCCATGAGCGCGAGCTGCCGTTTCTGGTTCTGCCTGACCACTGAGGCAGCTTCTCCCCGGGCAGCCCGCTCACCCACCCCCAGGTTTCGAACCTCCCAGAAGGCCAGGGCGTCGACGTCGAGTCGGTCATTAGTATTTCCGATCGTGCTGCCCAGTCCACCTCCGAACGCACCGTAGCTCATGCCGAGCAGAACACTCGGGATGAGAGGTGCATACTTTTCACGATTGAGTCGCTCAACCGCTTCACAGACCAGATGCTGCTGCTCGGCCAGTTCCGGTCTGCGAGTTAACGCGGTCGCCACCAGCGACGCGGGGGTCTCATTCTTATCCAGCAGCGACAGTGGAGCGACAACCGGCTCGTTCGTCGAAATGCGGACCGATTGATCCCCGTGCAGCAGTTGGATCAAGCGTGCTGATGCGACCCGGACCCCTTCGACACCGGCCGCCACCTCTGCTTCACGAACCCCCTGTTCCGCCAGCATTCGTTCGTAATCCGAACGAAGTCCCTGACCTGTCTCGGCATAGCTGCCGGTCAACTCCGCCAGCTTCTTCGTGTTGAACAGGGCTTCTTCTGCGATCGCCAGGCTTTGTTCCGCGCGCAGCAGCTCAAGATAGGCAACCGCCGTATTTCGCAGGACGTCGTTCCGAGCAGCCGTCGCCCCGAACTGTCGCGACGCCGCCTGATGTTCCATGATGCGTGGCTGGAAAATAGCGTCGGTAGTGTGGAATTGGGCCACGACTCCCGGAATGGTCGGTGAACCCGACCCCGCTCCTGCCGAGGCTCCAAGGCCCCCGTAGGCATTCGTCTTGTTCGTGCTGAACACGTTTCCGAGCACGTCCTGGACTTCACCTTCATGGTGATAATAGTTCGCACCGGCTCGCAGGGATGGCAGCCACAGACCCTGAGCACGATCAACCCGGGCGTAGGACTCAAGAATTCGCTCGCGGGCGAACGCCACGTTCGGGTTCTGTGCATCGGCCAGCGACAACACGTGATCGAGACTGAGCGGATAGCCGGGAGGGAGCGACTCTTCGACGTCGACGATCGTTCGATCCCGAATGGAGTCGGACGAGCGATCGTCGTCCCCTTCACCTGTTGGCTCGGGTGGTGCATCCTCGGATGCGTCGAATGAGTCAGAGTCTTCCCGGGAATCAGCCGCGAGGACGATCGTCGAGCGGTCCTCCGCCGGTTCACCGGAAGTTCTGGCAGAGCTGACACTCCGAATGGACGATTCCTCGGTAGCCTGGGTATGAGCCGGATCCTGCGACACCACCAGGTCTTTCGACAGTCGAACCTTACGCGTCGTCACCGCGCCATCGGCCGATTCTGCCGTGGCCGATTCAGCTCGATCCCCGTCCTCTTTCGAGGTGACGTGCCAGGTCTTCGGAGAATGGTCTCGCTGAACAATAGTGTTCGTTCTTGACGAGGCACAACCTGCCAGACAAAAGATGAGCGCAATCGCGCTCCCGCTTCGCCAACTCATGAGATCCTTCTCCCTGACACTGTCCATCCTGGACTTGTCTATTACTAATCGACTTCCGCTCAATTCATCGCACTTGGAAACCGAATTCCAGGTCACAATTCAGGCAACGATTATTCCGACTGTAACGATTCATCCGCCTCTCACGGCGATTGCTCGGGGTTCGTGCCGGCCAGCGGCGTTAACCGCCCCCACCACTGCCACTCCGTCTCTCTCGCACGATCACCGCAGAATCAGGCGGGCAAGACTGCTGCTGTTGCATCGGACTCGACTGACACGGCTGGTACCGCAGGTTTCTTTTCATCACGCACCATGAGCGAAAACAACGCTGGTAATACGAAGAGTGTCGCCGGTTCCCCCGCCAGCAACCCGCCGAGAATCGCGCGGGCGAGCGGTGCATTGGCTTCACTCCCATGTTCCAGAGCCAGCGCTGCGGGGACCATCGCAAAGAACGCCGCCAACGCCGTCATCGTCACGGGACGAACACGAATCGCTGCCGCTTTTCGGATCGCCTCGGTCGGAGACAGCCCCTCTTTCTGACGAAGTTCCTGCGCGAAGTCCGTCATCAGAACAGTGTTCGCCACCTTGATCCCCACCACGAAGATAATTCCCAGCAGAGACTGCACATTTAGTGCAGTCCCGGTGAAGTAGAGCATCGGAATCACGCCCCCCAGCGAAATCGGGACGGTCAACATCACGGTCAGCGGAACAATGAACGACCGCCCCAGGGCCACCATCAGGAAGTACATCAACAGCGACGCCAGGATCAACCCATACCCCAGACTGGTGAACGTCATCTGCATCTTGGCATACTCACCCGCCATGATGATCTTAGACCCCGTGAGCAGTTGAGATTCCCCCGGATGCCGCGGGTCGAAGGTCGACCACGTTCCATTGCTGATCGGCTTCCCGTACTTGTGCAGAATCTTCGTCACGTCGTCCGCAACTTCACCCAGGCTTCGACCGTCCACGTTCAGCGTCAAATCGGTCGTCGGCTGAATGTTTGAGTGAGTGATCTCCGAAGGGACAGTCGTCCGCGTAATCGTCGCGACCGACCGCAGCGGCACGGGCGAAGACTGCTGCGAACTGGTGATCGGAATATCGAGCAGCGTGTCGATGGATTTGATGTCGTCCTCGGGATACTGCACACCGACGTAGTACTGGTTGCGGGAGACCGGATCGATCCAGAAGTTTCGCTTGTTGAATGCGATACTCGAATTACACGCCGCCACGACGTTTTTCATCACATCCTGCTGCGTCAGCCCCAGCGCGGCCGCTTTAGAACGATCCACACTGATCGTCAGCTGCGGGTAGTTCAATCGCTGAATGATGCGTGCATCGACCACGCCCGGAACCTCAGCAATCTCTCGGCGGATTTGCTGGGCCACTTCGTTCGTCAGCTGCTGGTTTTTTCCGGTGACCTGGATATTGATCGGAGTCGACTTTCCTTCATTCAAGGCACTTCGGACCATCCCCCCGGCATCGAATGAGAACTCAAGCTGTGCAAACTCGGCATGAGTAGCAAACGCGTGGCGCAGCTCGCGGACGTAGTGCTGAGCCGTATGTTTGTGGTGCTGATTCAGCTGCACTTTCACCAGTGCATCCATGGGACCTGCGTTGGGGGTGTAGGCCGCCGAGATATCAGGCGTCACCCCGATCTGGGCGACAACCATCTGCAGATCATGTTCGGGAATCACTTCCCGGATGAGATGCTCGACCTTTTCGACCGCCAGCTCCGTTTCCTCGATTCGCGTCCCGGTAGGTGCTCGCACCGTGAACTCGAAGGCCCCCGCATCGACTTCGGGAAAGAACTCGCGTCCCAGTCGCGGCCCCAAGAAGACTGTAATCAGGACGACCGCCGCAATCGCTCCCCCAATTGTGGCCACACGTTGCTTCAGCACACCGTCCAGCAGGCGAACATAGCCGGCAATCACGCGATCGATCAGCCGTTCCCACCGTGCAAAAAGTCCAACGCCGTGTCCTCCCTGCGAACCATGTCCGTCGTGTGTGGCATGCGGCTTCAGCATCAGAGCACTGAAGGAGGGGACCAGCGACTGCGACAGGATGTAGGCGGCCACCATCGCGAAGAACACCGCCAGCGTCATGGGACCGAACAGAAACTCACCAATGCTCGGAACCATCACCAGAGGTGTCAGCACCAGGAACGTACACAGCGTCGACACCAATGCCGGCATGGCCACTTCGCTGGAACCAAGATAACTGGCCCGCAGCACCGGCACTCCCAGCGACATATGACGGTGCGTATTCTCCAGACAGATAATCGCGTTATCGACGAGCGGACCGATCGCCAGGGCGAGCCCTGCCAGCGTCATCACGTTGATCGTCTGGCCGCTGGCGTACAGACAACCGATGGCGGCCAGCACCGACAGCGGGATGGTGATCACAGCAATCAGTGTCATTCGCCACTGACCGAGAAACATCAGAATGACCAGTGAGCACAAGATGGCTCCCAGAATCCCTTCCTGAACCAGTGCCGAAATCGAACTCCGCACGTAGACCGACTGATCCATCACCAACTGCAGGTTCACATCCGACTTGCTGAGTCGGGATTGCATTTCGGGAAGCTGTCTTCGAATCTCATCAACAACGCTCAGCGTACTGGCACCCCGTTGCCGGTAGACCGGTACATACACTTGTCGACGCCCATTCACCCGCACGACGTTCGTTTGAATGAATGACGAATCGTTGGGGTCCGCCACATCCCGCAGGAACGACGGATTCCCAAAGTTGTTTCGCAGCGGAATCTCTTCCATCTGATCGACATAGTCATACATCGAGTTCGAAGCGATGGCATAATCGGTCCCCCCGATCTTCACACTCCCTGTAGGCAGGAAGATGTTGTAATTGTCCATCGACTGCATGACGTCGGTCGGGGCAAGTTGCCGCGACTGCATCTTGATGCGGTCCAGATACAGCATGACCGCCCGAATCTTTCCCCCATAGACTACCGGAGCGATCGCGCCGGGGATGTTCATCAGCATGTTGCGCACTTCGTAACGCGCGACGTCGTACAGCACCTGTTCGGATTCGGTCGGGCTGTCCAGAGCCACCAGCGCGATCGGAACCGTACTGCTGGGGTCGTAAGGCAACACCACGGGCGGCAACGTCCCGGGAGGAAGCGTCGGGAATTCCCACTGAGCCAGCGAATTGTCTTCGGTCAACGCACCGCTGGGGTCGGTCCCGTTCTGAAAGAAGTTGCGGACAATACTCACGCCGACAATTGAACGGGATTCCTGACGAGCCACCCCGCTCGCCATCCCCGTCCCACGCTCCATGCGGTTTGTAATACTCTTTTCGACCCCGACAGCAGGCATCCCGCCGTAGAAGGTCAGTACCTGCACAGCAGGGTTCTTGAACACCGGCAGAATATCGATGGGAATCCACTGAAGTGTCAGCACACCCATGACCAGAATCGCCAGTGAAAACACGGTCACTGCGTACGGGTTAGCCAGAGAACCACGAATGAGACTATTCATAACGGCCCGTTTTCGGTGGGGAGGTGGGCGGAAGGACTGCAGAACGGTGGCTAGGAACGGGACGCTTCTGCGTTCACTTCAGTTCCATCAGAGAGTCCTGCGGGAGGACGCACGATGACATTGTCTTCCACCGTCACGCCGTCGAGGACCTCGACGTTGACGCCGTCATGAGCTCCGATTGAGATCGATTCTTTTCTCGCCACACCGTCGCGAACGATGAAGACTTGTCCTTTTCCTGCAGCAAGATCCCCCACCAGACAGACGGAAGGAAGTGTCAACGTCTTGGCACTGGGTTCGAGCTGGATCTGCATTCTGCCGTACATCTGATCCACGATTGCTCCATCCTCATTGGGCAGATCGACCTCCGCTCGCATGCTCCGCGTGTTACGATCTTCCGAGTAAGCGATACGGGAAAGTGTCCCGGCAAAGACGCGGCCCGGCAGCGAGTCGAACTCGATGGAGACCGCATCCCCCACATGGGCATAAGGGACTTCCTTATCCGGGATATAGACGACCACGCGAACAAGGCTTGTACGGGCCACGACGAACATCGGGGGTCCGTTCCCCTTTTCCGCAGACCGGATGAAGTCGCCACGGTGATAGTTTCGTACCGTGATCACACCGTCGTAGGGACTGACGATCTCGGCGAACGAGGCATAGAGCTTCGCTTTGTTGAGCGCCGCAGTGGCGACATGCGCATGCGCCTTCGCGGCGGACACGTCCGCATCAGCCAGATCGGTCTGAGCCTGTGCGGCAGCAATCTGTTCCCGCGAGGTCAGCACCGCCGCTTCGGCCGACTGAACTCCTGCCTCGACGGATTGCAACTGAAACAGTTTCTCATCCACCAGCGCCGCCTGGACGCTGTCAGATTTATTCAATGCCTTGAATCGCTGATATTCCTTTTCGCGGAACGTATGTTCGGCCACCCAGCGTCCCCGGTCCGCGATCGCTTTCGCATGCGTTGCTTCAGCGACCCGCTGTCCAATCACCGCAGCGGCCTTGCGTGCTTCCGCCTGTTTGACGGCCGCCAGGGTCTGCTCGCGCGTCGCTTCCGCGTGCTCGATGTCACTTTCCAGTTCGGGTACCGCGATGCGGGAAAGAACTTGGCCTTTCTCCACGGGTGAGCCGATGTCAACGTTCTGCTCTTCCAGATAGCCTGACACCTTCGCGAACAAGTCCGCGTGGTCATGCCAGTGGGCAGAGCAGGGGAGCGACGTCTGTCGCGCCGCACCACCCGCTTGGGCTCGCGTGGTGGTCACGCGTGTCACCGTAGAGGGAGCGGTCGCTGGCTTACCGTGCGGCACCGCAGGCTGAGCAGCGTCGGTCGACACGCGAAAATAATTGATCGCTCCAACCGCGCCCGCTGCCACCACAGCCCCGAAGACCCATGTTCGTTTGCGAATTGCTTTTGCCATCGATCTCAATCCCCCGGGGTCAACGTTTCAACGTCTTAGCCAGCACTATGCAGTAAGTATGCCGAAAGACCAGTTGATCCGACTTGAGAAATCCAAACTGCAAAACGATCGAAATTACGACAGTTTACGGCCCTACACTTGCGACGTTTTCAGCTTTCTACGCAACCTCGACTCATGATTCAACGACCTGAGGCAACGACGAATGAGAGTGGACAAATTCTGTCCCGTAACAGAGAGAAATCTGTCCACTTAGCGACACTCCATAGAGAAGAACTGGCCTCACTCACCTTGAAGCGGGTCCATCCCTGCTCAGCAGAAACAGGTCTGAAGAGAAAAAGCGGGTGGGTGTCGCAGCGATGAAAATAAGATTCACTATCATGAGCGATCTGAGCCTTGTGCCCCTGCGGGGCATGACAGGCATCGCCAGGTTTACAAGGGCAGTTCATGTGGCGTCTGACACAACGTGTTCGTCTTCCGACCGTCGCACTGGGACTGCTCTGGATCGTCCACAGTGTGGCGACCACCATGTACGTCCCCTGGCAGAATCAGCGACAGCGAGCCGCACTCAGCTCAATCCAGTCCACCGTGGAAACCGCACTTCGGATTCAAGAGAAGCTTTCGCAACTGCAGTCCCTGGCCGGGCAACCCGACGCCAGGGCACAGACGATATCACTTCAACGAGCCCTCTCTGCAGATATTGTGAAGCTCCAGGGACAACTCGACGACCCCGCTTCCAAAGTCCTGCTGGCCCGAATGGCCACATGGGTCGACACATGGGATCCCACGACCCTCGACCCGAAAGACTCGTCCGACTTACAGGATCTGATTGTCGACTGCCAGCAGTTCATTCGCTCTGAACAGGTTCATCTGCTCGACGCCGTCGATCAGCGCAGCCGCACCGACGTCGCGGTCATGGTGGTCCGCGCGGTACTCCTCGTACTGGGACTGGCCATCGGCCTGGGTCTGGCAGTCTGGATGTCACGCAGTCTCACGCGATCACTCTCCCAGATCAGCGTGACACTCCGCAGCGTGGAAGGAAACCTCGACACCGATCTGGGACACATCAACGTGATCTCGGATGTCCCGCCTGAAGAGTTATCTCTGATCGAAACTCAAGTCGATCACGTCGTCCGCAATCTTCGACGAGTCGCCGATGAATTACATGAAACCCGACAGGGGATGCTGCGAGCGGAACGGCTTGCGGCGGTCGGTGAAGTTGCCGCAGGCGTCGCCCACGAAATTCGTAATCCGCTGACATCGGTCAAACTTCTGATCCAGCGTGCGGCAGAACGAACTCCGGTTCATTCCCTCACCGAAGAACAACTCCACGTCCTGCTCGAGGAAGTCTCCCGAATGGAGAACACCGTTCAGGGACTTCTCGATTTCGCCCGACCGGAAAAGCCGCACTACGTGAACTGCGAACTCTCGGCCATCGTCAAACGAACGCTGACACTGCTCGAAGGACGCCTCTATCAGAACCGAATCAAACTGGTTATGGAAAACGGGAGCGCCCATGCGTTGCTTCATTGCGATCCGAATATGATTCAGCAGGTGCTGGTGAATATCATTATCAACGCCATCGATTCGATGCCCGAGGGAGGTACGCTGACAGTACGGCAGTCGTGCGAGCCGGAAACGTCCTTTGCGGTCGTCGAGTTTTCTGATACCGGACCAGGTATCGAGCCCGCAGTCCTGGCAAGACTTTTTGAACCGTTCGTCACCACACGCGCGAATGGTTCGGGACTGGGCCTGGCAATCAGCAAACGGTTAATTGAAGAGCAGGGTGGTACACTGACCGCGACAAACTTGCCTGGCGGCGGGGCCACGTTCGTCGTTCGCTTGCCTCAAACACGCGAATCTCATTGCAAGGAACAGAACGATGGGGAAGTTACTGGTCATCGATGACGAGCGAAATGTCCGTTTCAGTGTGGCGGACGTTTTCTCAGAAAGCGATATCGACGTCCGGACCGCTGACAACGGTGAACAGGGCCTGCAACTGGTGACTGACTGGAATCCCGACGCCATTCTGCTCGACATTAAGCTTAAGCATGAATCGGGACTCGACGTCTTCAAGTCGATCCGCGAGATCGACCCCAAAGCAATCGTCATTCTGATGACCGGCTTCGGTACGTCGGAAGTCGCCATTGAGGCCATGAAGAATGGTGCTTTTGATTACGTGGTCAAACCTCTCGACATGAACCTGCTCCGCGATCTGGTCCGGCAGGCGTGCGACATTCGGCGCATGGTTCAGGTCCCCACGTTCATCAATCAGGCCGACCGCCCTGAATCGCAACCACAACAGATCGTCGGCAGCAGTCCTTTGATGCGAAACGTCTTCAAGCAGATCGGCCGCGTCGCGCCGCAGAACGTCAACGTGCTGATTCTGGGGGAAAGTGGTACCGGCAAGGAACTCGTCGCCCGTGCGATCTATCAGCACAGCCGCCGCAGCCAGGGGCCGTTTCTGGCCATCAATTGCGCTGCCATCCCCGAAAACCTGCTGGAAAGTGAGCTGTTCGGGCACGAGAAAGGGGCCTTCACCGGCGCGCATCAGCGTCGTATTGGCAAGTTCGAGCAGTGTGACGGAGGGACTTTATTTCTCGACGAAATCGGCGACATGGCCCCCGCCACCCAGGCGAAAATTCTGCGGCTGCTGCAGGACGGTTGTTTCGAACGGATTGGCGGGAATGAACTTGTTAAGTCGGACGTCCGGATTCTGGCCGCCACGAATCATGATCTTGATCAACTGATCAAGCAGGGACGATTTCGACGCGACCTGAATTATCGCCTGCGAGGCGTCACGATTACCCTGCCGCCGCTGCGGGAACGAAGGGAAGATGTCGCCGAACTGGCCCACCACTTCCTGTTCCGGTATGCCGCGGAAGTCGGTAGCCCCGTCCAGACAATCTCCCCCGAGACGCTCGATATCCTCACCCATTACTCCTGGCCCGGGAACGTCCGGGAACTGCAAAATATCATCCGGGGAGCACTCATCTCTGCCACCGGCACCGTGCTGTCCCCCGCTTTCCTGCCTGCCGAAATTCTGAACGAAGAAGAGGCCACCAACGACCTGAGCCTCGATCCGATTTCTGATGACCTCGCTTCGTGGAACGCAATTCCCGCGAAGGTTGATCGCTGGCTGATCGACGACGAAGTCGACATCTACAGGAAGGCCCTCGAGTACTTCGATCAGTACATCATCGGACGCGTGTTGCGCCACACGTCCGACAACCAGGCCCAGGCCGCAGATCGACTGGGACTCAGCCGCGTCACCGTCCGCAGCAAGCTGCGTGCGTTGATGGCGAAAGCAGACAATTCCCCCCCACGCCAAGTTTGAAGTCAACTTTACGCCAGACATCCACCTTGCCAACGGCGGCAGCGTTCCTGTCGTTGACGCTCGAAATCATGCAACAACCCTGGACGCAGGTGGCTCGGTTAGGCCTCTCGGCTCTCTACGCCGTATCAGTTCCGACTGCCTGAAGAGCGACCAGAACGGCATCATCTGCCGCTCGCGAACGGGTCGCCCGAACTCGTGCCCCGTTGCCGGAAAACAGGCACGAATGAATCTGCGCAACACAGGCAATCTAGCCTAACTCCACAAAGACTGCCAATTATTCTCAATCAATCGCTTACAACACCTACACCATCTTCGCATGAGATTATGTGAGCCAATCAGAATTTCCGAAACATTCACTACAGAGGAAACTGCCGTCTCGTCGGGGGAGCCCAGTCCGTGGCCAACTGGAGTCTTCCCGCCTGAATGACGGATCGCAGGAATTCAGATCCTTCTTTGATGGACACCCCAATGCGATATGGAATCTCGATTGCGCCGTCGACTTCTGGTCGTCGCCGCTTTGTGCAAGCCACTCTCACAACTCTTCTCGCCGTCACAGGGATGGCATTTCACGCTCACAAAGTCTCTGCCTCGGAAGTCTTCGACGAACTTCGTGTCCGCATCGAAAAGCTGGAAAAGGAGAACCGTGTTCTGCGTGCGGATATGGAATCGAGCGTCACGTCCGCGAATTTCGACGAGATGCCGCCACCGCCTGCCGGAGCGGCATTTTTTGCCGATCCCTATGACTCCGCCGCTCAGGATGAACCCGAATCCGACGACGACCGACGCATCAACAGCCTGATTGAAAACTATTTGCGGCGTCACCCGGTCGCCCCTCCCCGCGACGACCACGCCCAGGACAGCAAGCTGAGTGCTGTGGAATCGAAGATCGCAGGAGTTCTCGAGCGACTCAACAAGAAAACGTATCCGACCATCCAGATGAACGGTGCGTTCCAGGCCGATACGGGCTTCTTCATGCAAGATGCCAACAGCTTGCTCAGCTACGGCCACATTGCCAACGGTGCCGACTTCCGTCGTGCTCGACTCGGCGCAAAGGGTGCGATCAACGAGAACGTCAACTACGCGTTCCAGATGGACTTCGCCTTCTTCGGCCGTCCCACCTTCACTGACGTCTACGTCGAACAGACCAACATCCCCTACCTCGGCACGGTCCGCATCGGCCAGTGGAAACAACCCTTCAGCCTGGAAGTCGTCAGCAGTTATCGCTACACGACCTTCATGGAACGTTCCCTGCTGTTCCAGCCCTTCGACGCGTTTCGTCGGCTGGGTATTGGCTTCTACGACAATGCGGAAGACCTGTCAGCCACCTGGGCCGCTTCAGTCTTTGCGTCAGGTCAGGATCAGTTCGGAAACACCTTGTTTCAGAACCAGACGTCGAGCGGACTGTTCACCAACACCAATATGGGAGGGGTCGGTTCGGCGGAACGATTCACGTGGGTCCCGTACTGGGATGAAGCCTCAAAAGGGACCGACTACCTGCATCTGGGGGTCGGACACTACTTCAATGCACCGCCCGGACAGACGACCAGCTTCCGCACCATCCCCGAACTTTACATCGGTCAGTCCGCCAACGTCGTGAGCGGAGGAAGCAGCTTCCAGCCGGTCCCCGGCGGAGCAAACGGGACCCCGTTCTTCGTCAACTCCGGAGCTCTGCCCGTGAACTTCTTCAACGTTTTCGGTACGGAACTCCTGTGGGTTCGCGGCCCACTGTCGGTTCAGTCGGAAGGGATGGTCAACCTGGTGACCCAATCGGGCACCACCGCAGTCCTGCCCGGCTTTTACACTCAGGTCGGTTACTTCCTGACGGGCGAACATCGTCCTTATGACCGGAAACTGGGACAAATCGATCGGATCATTCCCTTCAAGAACTTCAGCTTCACCAAGGATGGATGTAATACTGGCATGGGAGCCTGGGAAATCGCCGGCCGCATCTCGCACCTGGACCTGAACGACAAATCGATTCAGGGAGGAACCATTACCGACTACACCGCGGGCCTCAACTGGTACGTGAACCCCAACGTGAAGCTGGTGCTGAACTACATCCACTCCAGTTCCAACTACGCGGGAGTGGGAGGCGCTGCACCTGTCGCAGGAGCCATCAGCCGCCGCAACGAAACCGACATGATCGCCGCTCGCTGCCAGATGGACTTCTAATCAACGTGGACGTCCGTGTTCACACCATAACCGGAAACCGCAGACACCACACGCACGACAGGCAACCTGCCAGAATGCTGGATCCTGACTGACGGCTCCCCCCGGTCGCCGCATCAATGCGGTTGGCCGGGGGGCATCCGTTCCCAGAGGAATTCTTCTCAATCCACAACATCCCACCGTTCTCAACCCCGACTGCGAATCCGTAATGGAAATACCCACTCTATGAAAGTCCCCGTGTTGCTCTCCTGGAGTTCCGGAAAGGATTGTGCCTGGGCCCTGCACGTCTTGCGGCAGTCCAGCCAGTTCGAAGTGGTCGCCCTGGTGACCACCTACAACGAAGAACTCCAGCGAGTCGCCATGCACGGCGTCAGAATGGAACTCGTCCAGGCTCAGGCCAACGCGGCACAGTTACAACTTTGGACAATCCCGCTTCCCTGGCCCTGTCCCAATGAGATCTACGAAAGAGAACTGCAAAAGATCGTCAGACGAGCCCACGCCGAGGGGATCCGCGCGTTCGCTTTCGGTGATCTCTTCCTGAGCGACATTCGCACCTATCGTGAGCAGCAACTCAACGGATCAGGCATCGAACCGATCTTCCCTCTCTGGGGAACCCCCGCAGCGACGCCCCACCTGGCGCACGAGATGGTGAGTGCAGGTCTGCGCGCAACACTGACCTGCATCGACCCTCGGCAGCTCCCCTCCAGCTTCGTCGGACGTGAGTTCGATCAGAACCTGCTTGCCGAACTTCCCCCTCACGTCGACCCCTGCGGCGAACAAGGCGAATTCCACACCTTCTGCCACACCGGCCCCATGTTCACGCACCCCATCCCCGTCACCCACGGCGAAATTACTGAGCGAGACGGCTTCAACTACCTCGACCTGGCTGCCAGTCACTAGCGCCCGTCCACAGTGACCGCTCGACCGTGACCGCTCGACAAACTCACGAGTCCTCCAGAGCCTGCAACCTGCACGAACCCGGTACCAGCAGCAGAGATGCAACCCGCGTGCGCATCACCCTGCCGCACGTCTATAATTTGATCCGCAGATGTCGCAGAGCGACGCAGATTCCGACAACAAGAAATTAATCTGCGAAATCTGTGGACCAAAATTTCTCCGTCCAGGATCTCTATTCGAGTTTCGAAGGAATACAATGGTGAGAGAACAACGGTACGTCGATAAAATTGTCGATAAATGATCCGGAACCCGTAAGTTACTTACGAACGATGGCATACATTCCAATGCAAAATGCCGCCTGAGTCGCCATGAGCGGCGTCCAAGACGGCATTTTGCTATTCTAAACAGCTGTCGTCGACAAATCACGAGTCCGCCGTCAGCCCGCGACAGTAATGCCGGTGTCAGGTCTTCCGGATTTGCCATTTTTCACGAATCCACTCACTCGTGACTTGAAAAGAAACGATGCTGCACCAATTAGCAGTAGAGCCACGCTTGATGGTTCTGGTACAGCGGTCAACTGATAACTGAAATCAGCGACACTTCCGGAGACAAAAGTAAATCCGGTTGCGTAGTCAGCGAGCGCGTCTTCGCCGAAAGTGACTCGATTACCACCATATCCGAGCAACTCAAACTCTGAGACACCATCCGGGTGCCACGTGGTGAAGTCGAATATCTCGCCAGCACCGATAAAAGCTTCAAAACCGCCAGAGCGAAGTGTAAAGATTCCAAGATCTGGAACTGCGGTGGGCAACGTGATTGTGGCGAAGTTTGGCCCGAACGACTTGAATACAGCATCCCCGACTTCATAAAGGGCGGGCGCGGCCATTACGCTGAATGCTGATAAGGCGGACGCTGGCACGACCTGATCAAGAATCGATACCGTGCTAAAGAAGATCGCTTTGTCGAGACCATAACCCGCCAATACTGGGGCGCTATAAAATGTCGGCGGAGATGACTCCCTCGCAATGCTCTCATCTTGTTCATCATCCGCACCAAGTCGAGCTGTCATCACACTTTTTAATGCTTCATTCGAACTCAAGCCGGGTAATCGATTCACCCCCCACACAACAGAAGCGAAGCCAGACCCGTTGTAGGGACTCACTGGTATTGCTCCGGCCACACCTCCGCTCCCAAAGCTGACGGAGATCCCTTTCGGGCTTTCAGGCGTCGAAGATAATACAAGAAATCCGCTCCCGCCATCAACAAGAGTGGAATTACCGTCGCCAAGCTGCGAATTCATGAGTGTATAAGCAATGTGCAACTCGAACGGTTCGTTAATTGCAACAGATACATTAGCCTTGCCGGAGCCGCCAAAAGCGTGCCCCTGTGCCCAAACCCCTAATGGGGTTTGGGCGAATGAGCGCCCATGGAAGTTGATGGAGCCCATCGTTCTGGGACCCCACAAGTCGTAAGGCCCGTCGTGCTGCCACGTTGAGAGATACCCGTTCGCCACAACTTGGGCACCAAGCGCATGAAGCTCACGAGATATCCCAGTAAGCTCTTGGGACGTTCCGCCAGCTTCCGTCACAAGGGAATAGCTGACAGAGCGAGTTGACTCTCGACCATTCACGACTACGGGAGAATTAATCCCCAGCCCTACACCTGCGCTAATTTCATAGGTGCCAGTAATAACAACGGGACCTGCATTGAGTGCCGAACACGCAAATATCAACACTCCTGCGCACAGCACCGAACGGGCCAGAAGAGTCTGCCATGGGGCGATTGTCAACATCATCGACCTGCGTCTCCTTGGATCATGAAATGTGAGCACCTCATTCCTTACGTTTTTATCAGCTTTCTCAACAAGCTACAAGTCTGAGCAACGGCTGAACACTACAAGTGAGTAAAAAAAGTCTGAATACCACAGAGCTCGATCTCACTGGCTATGGCGCGCCAACTAAGGGGCAAGTAGAGCGATCATGCATCGTATTCACGAATGATTGTTGCGAGCGCAATTACCAGGCGCGTGCTGATTTCATGAGGCACGAAGTTTTCTGGTCAAATGGAATTGAGTCGAGTCGTCCCATCAACTGTTCTTGAAACAGTTACTCATCACTTTGCAGAGTTTGCAGTCCTACAGAAACTCGCAACAGTGACTGAGTACATCTTGTCGCATCGGCGCACAAACGCAGCGATCCTGTGGTTCCTCTTGAAGTAGGCAGTTAACATGACGGGCATAAAATGCATGGGCTAAAGGAACCGCATTTTGGACAGCAAATTAAACTTTATCCAGACATGGATCGACGCATCATTGAAGTTGAATCAACTTGTCTACGATCAACTTATGTGGTTGGTCGGAACATTCCTGATCGCTCTACCAGTTTTCCTGCTCGTTCTCGTAATCACCTTGATTTGCGGCGAGCGGATCACCTCCTGGGGGCGGTTTGCGCTCTGGTCCATTGTTTTGATCCGAATGATTCTTCCCGTCAGTATTCAGAGTGAGGCCAGTCTCCAGAACCTCACTTTACTGGCCATCAACTCAGATTCTCTATCCACGGGTGTCGGGGAGACTTGGCTGCGGAACCTTGTCGACGACTCCAACTCCAAACCGCCAGCGTACGGTTCATTGGACGATGATGATCCACCGGTCATGGAACAGACCTGGCGACGGACGTTCCTGGCCGGTACCGGACGTGCTGTGACAACGCTCATCATCATGGGAATGTTCGTGATGGCCGGGATATCGGTGTTAGCCTTCTTTCGACTTCTCAGCTGGCTCCGAATCAGCAGCGAATGTAACGATGCGTACTGCATTGAGGAGGCAGAGATCGCGCGACGCTGTTTGGGGATTGGAGCGCGCGTACAACTGCGGCTACTTCATCAATTGAACTGCCCGGCGGTGTTCGACTGGTTTCGCCCCCTCATCCTGTTGCCAGAATCCATCCTGCATCAACCACCAGAGGAAGTACGTCAGATCATCTGGTATCAGATGACACGGATCCGACGAGCCGATTCCACCACCAGTCTCATCCATGCTGCCGCCGGCGTATTGCAGTGGTGGAATCCACTCTTCTGGTGGGCATCGCGCCAATGGAAAACCGAGCGAGACCTTGCGTGTGCGGAACTGCTACTGAGTCGCTTAGGACACGGACCCGCTTTCAACCGGTTACGTTGCACCCATACCAATCGATCAAGACCCAATCTGCTGCTCACTCAGGCCCCCGGTTTTGTGCTCTCCAGGCATTCGCCGTCACTTGAGCGTCGCCTCATGACTCGCCTGAGTTCCGGACTTCTTCCGGAGACTCGCTGTAGACATTGGGCCACCTGGTGCATCGTTGCTTCAATCGCTCTGACTGGTTTGACAGATGCGACCCGAGTTTCTCCATCTGAGCGGCCAATCCAATTGCCGGCACGAGCCACCTGGCACGACTCTGATGTCATCAGCACGCCAAGCGAAGAACGGGTGGTTCGGACTTACAACTTGGCCCCCTACCTGACCGAAATCGGACTCGCAGCAGAGAACAATTCGGTTGAGCTCGCTGGCATCGCCCTGATCCTCAATTCAATCCTGACTCAGAGCAGTTCGATCGATCCAATCACGTGGTTGTATGAAACGGGAACGGATCATCACGACCGTGAATCGCCCTCCACGGGCTTCAAGATTCCAGAGGTCCATCCCGATGATCCCTGTCAGGTCAACGGCCCCGAGTTGGTTCTTAAAGCAAAGCCATCCGAGCATGAATTTTTCGCCAGACTGATCGAAAGCTGGATCGATCGCGGACGGACGCAGATCACGATTGAATTTCGTACTGTGAGCACCCAACTTGAACCGTGGCAATTGCTACCTGCGGCAGGAGCGAAAATTTTCAATTCCAAACCTCTTGTCAGAACGTCCCGCATTTCACATTCCGTTGAGATTGCTGAACCGCTCCAGACCTCCGCCTCTTCGTCAATTCAAGCGTCACTTCCATTGCTGACTTGCGAACTGGAACCAGTCCAGTCGCAAAATCTGATCACGCGTTGTCAACGAGACGAACGAACGAGCCTGATATTCGTGCCCAAAGTCACAATGTTCAGCTTCGGAGTTCTCGACGTTCGTAATGAGCAGGTTCGTTCTTTTGCGACAGGCATGAAAACGCAAAATGGAACGAAGTCTCGCAATGAAGCGTGGCGCGAAGGGGAGTGTATTCAGTGCTTCGCGTATACCGAAGGGGGCAAGATCCATTTGCGAATTCGTTACGAAATATCGTCGATCAACGATGTGAGGATCCGCAAGTTTCGTCAGGGAACGGATTCAACTCTCGAAATCCCTCAGCGTCATGCCACAGTTTTGGAAACAACAGCCATCATGGAGGATGGTAACACCCTGATCATGATACCGCTCGAACGTAATCCCGATGGGAATATGTCTGTCGTTCTGATCACTCCTCGGATCGTAGAATTCAAAGCGACAGTCCCTGATGATGCGGAAACAGGTCCGTAGCGCATGCCGCGCCGGCTGCGCACAAAAGGTGACTTGCAGGTTTCAGGGATTTCACGTCAAAAAAGCAGGAGAACTTTACCTGCTCGGGACAGGCGATAAGCGACTTCCTCCGCATCACTCATACTGATCTGGCTACGACTCCCGCACTGATTGCTGGCGGGGCGTCACTCGCGTTTGGCAACTTCAATCCTGATGAACTCGGGAAGGTACGACGGCGTACAGTTTTTCGAAACGTGTTCGTCCTTGTAGAGCCCCAACGCTTTTCCCAGCTTGATGCACCGGGCTCGAAACTGGGGCTCGTGAACCCCAATCTGGCAGGCACAGAAGTTCATGGCCCATTGAACCTCCGGCTCGGCATCAGCCATCTCCCTTTCCAGGGAGTCCAGCAATTCTGCGCTATTCTCAGGAGGAACCTGCCCCGTCCAGCGGAGGCGAGCCTGGTGATACCAGAACCAGCGCCGCAAAACCGGGGAAGGATTTGTCTCCCACGTCGGAATCAGAGCAACCAGCTTCCTGCTCTTGGTGAGCTGGTTTGCCAGCAGCCAGTCACTCAATTGATTCCGCTGCTCCACGTCATGCTGCAGCAGATCGGAAGCAAGCTGATCAAGGGCACTTTCGGTGAGCAGTTTGTTGTCAAAAATGAGGGTCGCGAGCAGACGCGGATAGAACTCCCCCGTGGACCACAGTTCCATCGCCAGATCATGGTCCTTCTTGATCTCGCCACCAAGCTTTTTGAGATCGCCGAGCTTGGGCTTACCTTGGGTCAACTCGGAAACAATTCTCTTTGCTCTTGCCGACAGAACCATTTTCTCTGCCTCTCCTCTGCTTGTCACACAAGGTTCAGGATCACCACGTGAGCTAACGGACGCATACTGGAATAGGGAGGCAACCTTGAGCTGGGAGTTGAGCCACGCCTGAGTGACAATGAATGTTTAAACTGAATTGAAGCAAGGCAATCTTACTGGCACGATCAACAGCTCCAGGGTGGAAAAATGCTCCGTCAGAAGCTCTCATAGTGATGCAGAAACGCAGTGTCCCCGCGGCATTCTTTCACGAATCGGAAGTGCTCCCCCTTGTTGCGAAACCTTGAAAAGAGTTTCAAAACCGGATAGGCAGCTACTGTTAGATCTCGCTTTTCAAGAAAACTTTAATCACCCAATTTTGCGGATGCGGGTTTTAAACTTACTTCTAGTTTGTAGTTTCAATCTGAGCTGAATCAGCGCCTCCATCAAGATACTTCTTTAATATCAAAAGGTTTTTGTCGACCTTTTTCCGCAGGCTCCCAGCTTTCGCACCGATTTTCGTCCCAGTCCGCTTAACTGTGTTTGCCCATACTGTGATTTCATCCAGTGCCGCGATGTCAGTTGAGATGGCAAGTACTGCGGCCGTCAGTTCGGCAAGATTCGATTCGTCTGCGGACTTTGTTAATCGATCTCGAATGACGAGGGCTTTTGCGACTGACAATCCAACCTTCAAATAAATGTCGGTAGCAGGATCTTCCCTGTCCCAAACGAGTACAAGGTTATTCCCATGTCGTGCGAATGGTTCCAATCCAGCGGGTGCAGTTACCTTCGAGAAAACGAACACACCCGCAGCACATTCCCTATTGTGGCGTGCTTGTTCGATCTCTTTCAATGCCATTTTCAGGTCATAGCTCTTGTCTTCCTTCGATTCGACAACAATTCTTGCGCCAGGAGCAGCACTTTCGGCCCCCAGAGTGACAACATGATCTCCCATTTTGCAATAAGCAATCACTCCAGTTCGATTGCCTGTTGATTCGAGAACATCACCTGAACGTTGCGCCTCATTCTGAAGTACTTCACCTACAGCTTCTTCAAATTCACCGCCATGTCTCGTTGAACGGGCTGCTTCCGCTCGGCGAACTTTGAATGATTCGAGAGTAATTTTGACTTCTTCGTGAAACTCACCACTCGTCTTCTGCATGCCGGTGATAATTTCAGTAAGTTCCCTGCGAAGCCTAAACAACGGCGATTGTTCGTTATCGAGGCTCAGGTTATCGTTGATTGCCAAGTTTGCTTTTTCGATGAGACCAGACAATCGGCTTAATGCCGAATCTTTATTGTCCAGCGAAAACTGATTTGAAATGATTCTTTGGGCATTTTCGACCCTACCGACGAGTCTCGACAGCGCACCCTCTTCATTGTCGAGCGAAAACTCTGAATGCAATTTTTGAACGTCCTCGGCAAGATCTCTTCTCAGCCGACCGTTCGCTCCAGTCATTTCATTCACGAGACGAGACATTGCAGATTCTTTATCATCCAGACTGAACTGGTTGAGGATCGTTGTTCGTTGGGATAGGAGCGTTTCACAGATTGCTTTGTTTAACGAAGAAATCAGTCCATTGCCTTCTTCGGGGGACAACATCCGAAGCAGTGGGCTGTCTAAACCGATGTGTTTGCCGAGGGTTCTCGATATAATCGAATCCTCACCTTCAAGATGATTTGCAAGGAGCGATTGAAGCTCTCCATCTTTCTTGATCAATCGCTCAACACGCTGCGGGAAATGCCCATCCGAAGGGTCGAAGTATGCCTTAAACGTAGATGACATATCCGCCAAGAACGCAGTCGTGTTATTAGTCATCAGTTCTCGAATCTGTCCCACCAATCGATCTCCCTCTAATCTGATCGTACTGGCGTCAAGAACCCCGCTTGCTTGACGCAGTGCGAGTACTCCAATCCGAAGGGCAGACAATGCAAAATTGTCTCGATCATCATCCGTAAACCTGCATAGCTCGGCAATCACTTCAGGCTCACGAACATGCAGTTCCAAATGCAGATACTTTGGTAATTGAATCGGCGTCTCGGTTGGTAAGTCCATGGGAAGCCCTCAGTTACTGTAAATCAAGAGTATGAAATCTTTTTGACTGCCTACCTTGTCCGCTTTATCTCTGCTAACTTCGCCAATCCGTAAGCAACTGTCGTGGAGATCAGCGACCAGCGGGAATCGCGTAGCGGCACAGCATATCTTGTTGACCGAAGGTTAAAAAGTTCGGTTAGCATTTGGACATTTCAGTTGCAACAGACTACGGAAAGTGCACTTCTGTTATAGCGAAAAGCGTTCAGCGTCACTCGTGCCTGCGTTCGGCGTTTGAACACGCGAAGGAATCCCGTACTGTCTGAAAGGCGCCAACAGGTCAGCCCAGGGCAGAGCGGAGTGGCGAACGCCTCAGAGCGACGCCCTGGGTTCCTTAAAGCGGTTCTGAGCACGCTGGAACTGAACACCAACAGCTGGCGGGCGTTGGCCCGAAAGTTCGGCAGGTTGTTTTACAACGTGGCCGGTCGAGCGCAGGCGATTGAGTTGACGCGGAGTCGCATCGGCCAGCACCGGCGCTACGTCCGCAGCGAAACCAGCGAAGTTTTATGCTGACAGCGATTCGGGGAGCAGACCTGTCAGGTCGGGTGGGTCTGCTCGCGTGCGTAGTCGTTGGGGGGGGACCTCCAGGACGGCCCGTAAACAGCGCCACGGTTCCCCCTCGCAGAACTTGGCACTGCCGACCAGAGTTTCCACTTCGCGCTGAGAGCGCGGTTGGTGGGCACTCTGTGGAAGCATCATCTCCGTGGCAGCGCACGGTGACATCGCAGGCGACATCGGGAGGGGCCGGATCGCCGATGAATGTCCTGAACTTGCAGCTCTGGCAACGACCTTCAGACAGCAGCTTGATGCCCGTGTCGTCGGGCCGGTGCGTTGTTATCGGCGCGTTGGCACGCGAGCTTTCTTCCAGAGGTTTGGATGTTTGCAATGGCAAGACCGGCGCTGGTTTCTGACACTGCTTGGGCCAGTCAAATCTGATGTCGACACAGAAGAAAAACGCGCGAAGTGTTCGATTCACTTTATCGGAGCTTCGCGGGGAGGACGACAGCGAGATGGGGCCGGGCCCGCACTTCCCGTTTTTCTGGACGTTTCTTTTCCAGGGCGATTTGTGGTCCCTTCATCGCATGGTTCCTTCATCGGCAACAACATGAGGGTGGGAAGATTTGGACTTCAGCGGGGACTCATCGGCAGGATCTTCGGGGGCGTCGCGACGGCAATGGGGCGTGTATGAGAGGCGGGGGAAAGTTTAATGGATGTGCGGGAAGTGCGAGGGGACGGGGAGGGATCGAAGACAGCGGCAGGATGCCGCTGCCACTACCCCTGCCGCTGCCGTCTTTGCGACGATTCCTGGTGGATGGGGAAGGGGCGAGACAGAGTGGGGCTGGCCAGCTGGCCAACGCTTGGCCAGTCGGTGGCCAGTCCCATGTGCTGCTTTGATCACGGTTTACAGACTTTCAGGCGACTGGCCCGGCTGGCCAAGGGATTTCGACGCGAGGGACTTCTCGTCTCTGAATCTTGCTGGCGTGGTATGTTGGTACTCGATGAGTTGGGGAGGGGATATCTTAGATGAAACAGATGAATCAGGTGATTCAGAGCCCAGACGATTCAAGGACAGGGTGGAAACCAAAGGGTGCGAGGTGCCGCAGAGACGGCGCACAATCTTCGCTGCAGACGGCGGTGGCGGTCCCGGTTTGGCCGGTTGATTAGCTGCTCAAGGTGCTCACGGTTGAGCACCTTGAGCAGCTAATGGAAAGCCTGAAAAACAGGGGATTGATTGATTAGGTGCTCAAGATGCTCAACCGCGCGCAGCGTGCATTTCCTTCCCGCGACCGCGACAACCTGGATAACTTGCAGAAGATCGGCAGATTTTTCCTCAGGAAGTCAGCGGAATCGATGTGGGGGATGGCCGGATAGGAGGGGATCGCCTTGGCGGAACGAGTTCTCCCGCTGGCGGGGCCTGCTTCCTTGGTTGAGCTTACGTGACGAGGCAGTTAGTCGACGGTATACTCGTGAGCCGATCGTGCGAATTCGACGACATTCGTCGGCCACTCTTTCGCCCTTTTTTCACCTGATAAATGGAATCACGACGATGACGTCAGCGGCGATCAGCCCAGGTGTGACGAGAATTGGCTGGATTGGGACCGGTGTGATGGGTTCCAGTATGGTCGGCCATCTGATTGCGGCGGGCTACGCCGCCACCGTATACACCCGCTCCAAATCCAAAGCAGACCCGCTGGTCGCAAAAGGGGCGAAGTGGGCCGACAGTCCGAAGAAAGTCGCGGAACAGTCGGACGTCGTCTTTTCCATTGTCGGATTTCCCAGTGATGTGCGGGAAGTACTGCTGGGCGAAAACGGCGCCCTGGCGGGATCCAAAGCCGGGACGATTCTGGTCGACATGACCACCAGCGAACCGTCTCTGGCCGTCGAGATCCACGAAAAAGCCCGTGAAAAAGGGGTGCACAGCGTGGACGCTCCTGTTTCCGGTGGTGACATCGGCGCGAAGAACGCAGCTCTTTCGATCATGATCGGGGGAGACAAAGAGGTGGTCGACGCGCTGAATCCGCTGTTTTCGACGATGGGGAAGACGCTGGTCTACCAGGGAAAAGCGGGTTCCGGGCAGCACGCCAAGATGGCCAATCAGATTCTGATTGCCACGAACATGATTGGTGTGTGTGAATCGTTACTGTACGGCTACAAGGCGGGTCTGGATCTCCCCACGATGCTGCAGTCGGTCGGCCCCGGTGCCGCCGGAAGCTGGTCACTGAACAATCTCGGTCCCCGCATCATCAGCGACAACTTTGATCCGGGTTTCTTTGTTGAGCATTTTATCAAGGACATGGGAATTGCCCTGTCCGAGGCGAAACGGATGGGCCTGTCCTTGCCCGGTCTGGCCTTGGGCGAACAGCTCTATCTCTCCGTCAAAGCCAAGGGATGGGGTCGAAACGGGACTCACGCGTTGATGTTGGCATTGGCGGAAATGTCGGGAATCGATTGGAAGAATAGAAAGTCAGTTCAATGATACGTAAAGGCGAACAATTCGCTGGTTTGACCGTCGCGATCGTCACCCCATTCAAGAATGGTCAGGTCGATGAAGTCGCGCTGAAGAAAATGGTCGACTGGCAGATTTCTCAGGGGACAAACGGCCTTTGTCCCGTTGGTACGACGGGCGAATCCCCGACATTGTCCACGAAAGAGCACGAACGGGTCATCGCGATCGTCTGCGAACATGCGGCCGGCCGGATCAAGGTCATGGCCGGAACGGGATCCAACAGCACGGCCGAAGCCATTGAGCTGACTCGTTTTGCGAAGTCGGCGGGTGCCGACGGCGCGATGATGGTCGCCCCGTACTACAACAAGCCAACCGGCGAAGGGTTCTACCAGCACTACCGTGCGGTCGCGGAAGCGGTTGATATCCCGATTATTCTGTACAACATTCCCGGCCGAACCGCGAAGAACATGGAACCGGATGTGGTCGCCCGCATCGCCGAAATCCCCAGTGTCGTCGCGATTAAGGAAGCCACCGGTTCGATGGACCAGGCTTCTCAGACACTCGCCCAGACGAATCTGACCGTTCTCAGCGGCGACGACAGCCTGACACTGCCGCTGCTGGCCATGGGAGGGAGCGGAATTGTGTCGGTCGTGGGGAACATCGTTCCGGCCGACATGCTGCAGTTGCTGAAGGCCTTCAAGGCGGGCGACATGGCCGAAGCCCAGCGCTGGCACTTCAAGCTGTTTTCGCTGTGCCGCGACATGCTGGGGATCGCCACCAATCCGATCCCGGTCAAGGTCGCCATGAAGATGCTGGGCCGCGATACGGGCGAACTTCGGCTGCCACTGACACCGTTGTCGGCTGCGGAAGAAGAACGATTGCGAAAGACATTGCAGGCCTATGGCCTGCTGTCCTAACGGGCATGAAATTTGAGTTTGTCGCGTGATTGGCAGACATCCCAATCCGCATCGTCTGCTGCGAACAACGGCGTTAAGTCACCATTTAACGCCGCTGCGTCGATCCTTACTGGTTGAGAGAGGGGCTGAATCTGATGGTCTTCGGGTTTGGAAAGAAGAATCAAAATACCCGCCACGAGGAAGACGACGACGATGATGATGACGATGTCGAACTGGTCAATTTCCAGGGTGCCATGAATGGAAACACCGCCGACATGGCCGCCAACGCGCGCCTGGTCCAGGCGGCACTCCGTCCCACCAAGGACCTGATTACGGACGCGATCGAGCGGCGGGCCGAAGTCATTCGTGTCGATGTGAAAGGGGAGCGGGCTCAGGTCGCTCTCTCGATCGACGGAATGCCTTATTCCGGTGGCCGGCTGGCCAAACAGCAGGCCTCCGCCATCTTCCAGATGCTGAAAGTCCTTTCGGGGCTTGATGCCCGGTTGAAAGGAAAGGCCCAGTCGGGGGGCGTGAAAGCCGAATTCCTGGGCAAAAAGTACGAACTTTCGGTCGAATTCACTCCTCAGGCCGAGGGGACCGAGCGACTGGTTGTGCGCGTTCGGGACCTCAGCCAGAAGCTGGAAACGCCGATGGATCTCGGTTTCAGCGATTCGCTGCGCCAGACGATCCGTGAAGTCACGGGCCACCGGCACGGCCTGATCATCTGCTGTGGCCCCGCGGGATCAGGGGTGACGACGACCACCTACGCACTGCTGCGCGGGATCGACGTTTACCTGTATTCGATCTATTCGATCGCCAATACAACGCGGGAACTGCTGAATATCAAGAAATTCGAAGTCAACCCGGGCGACGACATCGCGACGTCCATGGGTCGAATGATGCGCGAAGAGGCGGATGTGATCTTCGTCGATCCAATCCGGGACCAGGACACGGCTCAGCAACTCTTCAGCGTCGCCGACAGTATCTGCATCGTCAGCGAAATGCAGGCGAAAGACTGCTCCAGTGCGATCGTGCAGTTGCGCGAATGGGCAGGGGATCCGCAGATGGCGAGCGAGCGGATCGACGCCGTTTTCAGCCCCAAGCTGGTCCGTCTGCTCTGTACAGAATGTCGCGAGGCCTTCCGTCCCAATCCCAAACTGCTGGAGAAAGTGGGTCTCCCTCCGGAAACGAAGGTCCTGTATCGCAAGGGGGAACCGATCGTTAACGAGAAGACCGGTGAAGAAGAGGAACCGTGCGAAAAGTGCAAAGGGGTCGGCTTTTACGGTCGAGTGGCGATGATGGAAGTGATCATCGTTTCGGACCCGCTGCGCAAACTGATTGCGTCGGGGGCTCCTGCAGACCAGATTAAGGCACTTGCGCGGGCTGAAGGCTGTCTGACGTTCCATAAAGATGGTCTGCGACTGGTGTCAGAGGGGAAAACTTCGCTGGAAGAGCTCCAGCGCGTCTTTAAATCGTAGGTAACCTCCCTACGGGCGGCAGTTCTTGCTGGAATCGGGTGCGACTTACCCCAGAAATGGGGGTCGACACGTTCAATCACCCCCAAATTCGGGTTGATGCGTTTGGAAGCGGTAACTACAACGCGACCCTCCCATCCCAGACATATCGTTTTGCAGGTCTGCGTCGTCCGAGGTCCGGACGTCGTCTGGTCTGCGCCATGACTGCCCATCGTAGAGGTGCCTCGATGCACGTGTCTCTCTCACGTCGTTATCACCGCTTTGACCGATCCATGCAGGTACTGCTTTGGATCTGCTTCGGAGTCTTAGCGGTCATCCCCTGGCAGGCGATCTGCGGCCAAGATCAGCCTGCGGCCCAGATCCTCGAAGAGGATGAAGCCCGGATGACCCGTGAATGGAGCGAGAAGATCGCACTCGCGGAAGAGGACGGCGCTCCGACTGCAGAACGGGTCCGGTCCAAAATGACCGACAGCCGTTCGAGCGGTAATGGAAGCTCGATTACTCCTCTGATCATCCGTGGCCAGGGCCCCATGGAGATGCCTCCTCCGCCAATGCAACAGATGGGAGGACCGGAGCCGGATGATGGGGGCTTCCTGTTTAGCGATACGCTCTCAGGACGATCGGGCCAGTCGCTGGGGAACCTCTTCCGGATCGGCGGATTCACAGGTCCCGCCATCGGGCGTAAGCAGGCGATCTATCCGATCGAAATGATGCCTTACTCGCTGATCGACAATAACCTGTTCTTCGTCGATTTACGGGCATTTAAGGGTTCTGCCGATACGTGGGGTGCCAACCTGGGGGGTGGTTATCGCCGTTACCTGCCAACGATTGACCGCATTCTGGGCGTGAACGCCTTCTTCGATTACGACACAACAAGTGGTCCCACATTCCGTCAGATTGGTTTCGGTGCCGAGTTCCTGGGCCAGTGGTATGACATCCGTAGCAACGCCTATCTTCCCACCGGGACTTCCGATGAACAGATCTCACTGGTGAATCTGGACGGGACTCAACGGTTTGTTGGCCATTTTCTGCAAGTCAATCAGCAGCGAACGGTCGCGTCCGCGCTGCACGGATTCGACGGCGAAATCGGCTTTCCGATACCCGGTGCGATTCCACAGCGACATGACTTGCGCGTGTTCGGCGGTGGTTACTGGTACGAAAGCAATATGATTGAGTCCTTCGGTGGCTGGCGAACTCGTGTCCAGGCCAGTCCGATTCCCAGCATCCAGATTCAGCTCGAAGTCACTCATGACCCCCAGTTCAAAACGAACGTTGTCTTCGGGGGATCGTGGAGTTATGGGGGATTCAGGCAGTCGCCGGGCGAGCGCAAATCGCAATACGACCGTATGACAACACCCGTTATTCGTAACTACAACATGATTGTGGGCCGGAAAGAGATCACCGATGAGAATGTCGTGGTGATCAATCCGGAAACCGACCTGCCCTACTTTTTCAACCACGTCGACAGCAACTCCACAGCCACCTCGGTCAATGGTGTTGTTGGCGACGGAACGGTCGAGAACCCGTATAAGGTCTTCGCCGACGCTCAAGGAGGCTCGCAACATGACATCATCTTCGTCCATGCTGACAGCCAGTTCACCGGCGTGAACGTCAATCTGGAATCGGACGTCCGCGTTCTGGGGGATGCCTCGAATGTGCTGCACGTCGTTAACACGAACGCAATGAACTCGACCTCGGGCTACGGCTCGACCCTGCTGCTGCCACACGTCATCGCGGCGGGCAGCCCTGGGGAGCGTCCGATCTTTGCGGATGCTCCTGGCGACGGGGTCACCCTGGCGAACCGCTCGGAATTCAGTGGCTTCCAGATCATCGATCCCACACTGCGAGGGATCGTGGGCGATGGAATCATCGGTTCCACCACCCACAGCACGGTCCGTCAGACCGATGTCTCGGGATCGGGTCTGGCCGCTGTGTTCCTGAACAACACACAGGGAACAGTCCGGTTTGAAGGAAACACAATTAACGACCCGTCCAGCAATGCCAATACGTTCTTCGTCAACGGCACTCAGGGGACCGTGGTCTTCACCGAGGACTTGCTCACTCCACGTAATGCCTCGGGAGCGCTGGTGCCAACTCCCGGCGTGATTAACAACGTGGAAGGGACCGGCGGCCGTGCTCTGGTGATTCAGGGAACCGCCGCGGGAAGTACTGTTGACTTCACCCGTTCGACGGTGAACGACGAGAACGCACAAGGGGTGCTCGTCCAGAACTCTGCGGGGTTCATCAACCTCGGCAATCTCAACGTGACAAACGGAACCGGGATCGGACTTAACATTCTGAATAACTCGGGGATCATCACGTCCAACGGCACGATCACGATTGATGGATCCGCCGGAGACGCGATCAACATTGAAGGCCTGACGGCGGGAAGTTCCGTCAATTTCAACAACAACATTGACTCAAATAACAGCAATGGATTCGACATCAACATCCTGAACCGCCAGGGACGCGGGATCTTCATTCATGACAACGCAGGGACGGACGCCGGACCGAACATCACGTTCACAACCGGGACCAGCATTGCTGCCGCTGACAGCAACGTCACACGGCCTGCTATCGAGTACCAGGGGAACTCCAAGAACGTCACCTTTAACAATGTCCGGATCACGAATGGCTCCGACGGGATCGTGATCGGGGAACTGGATTCGGAAAACACCGGTCGATTCACGGTGAACGGTGACACGCTGATCAGCAACCTGTCGGGTATTGGCATCGATATCTTCGACGACAGCTCGACCGTCCTGTTCAATGGCGGCTTCAACACCGCTTCGACCACGATCAATGGACGAGGTGACATCGGGATCGCTGTCCGCTCCAACCGCGGACCCGTTACCTTCAATGGAACGACCACGATCAACAACCAGAATGGCTCAAACCTGCCTGGTCTTGATATCCGAGGAAACTCGGACCTGCGAGGGACTGTGACGTTCCAGACGTTGAACGTTCAGAATGCCGCCGGACCAGCGGCTTCAGGGTTCAATGCGATTGGTGTCAACATCGGGGACCTCGACGGTGTGCGAAACCGTGCTTCCGTCGTCTTCAACTCCCTGAATATCGGCAACCTGGGTGCGGCGACCGAAGGGACCGCGTTCTATGCCGAGAACGTGGGATCGACGATCGGAGCCCTCGTCCCGTCCGGCCTGACGATCGGGCAGGGGACCATCGCGGCCCTCGGCGGCACCGCAGTCGATATTCGTAATTCTGCCATCAACGTGAACTTGACCAGTGTGTCGAGTGCCGCATCGACCACAACAACGCCACAGTACGGTATCAACCTCGTCAATAACCACGCGATCAACGCCACCACGATTCCGCTGCTGGACAACTTCATCTTCACCGTCGGGGCACTGCCACCTAACCCGCAGACCGTGGGTGGAACGATCACCGACGCATCCATCGCCGGTATCAACGTTGAACAGACTGATACCAACCTGATCCAGACTGGCAGCTATCGCTTTAGAAGCATGACGATCCTGGACAACACCGTCGGTATCCGGGCTTCGGACATCCTCCAGTTGGAAGTCGCGAATTCGAACATTAGCAGTAACATCGGGGGACTGGGGGTTCAGACAGGTGTTGGTATCGATGCAAGCAACGTAATGAGAGTCGACATTCAGTCGTCGCAGTTCAATCTGAACGGGACCGATGAATTCGATCACGCGATCTTCCTGCACGCGACGCGGGCCCTAGCACAACCACAAACCACGACGGTTCTTCCCACCAACGGAAAGTACGTCTGGAACATCACCAACAACACCAACACCGACGGGTTCCTGGGTGGATTCGTCGGAGCCGCCGGCACGGGAGACCTGGTCCGAGTCTCGGGGACTCGTGGGGACCTGGAAACCATCGTCAACACGATTCCGATCCAGACATTCGGTGTTCCGCTGGTCTTCCAGTTTGACAACAACGCCATGCTGGTCCAGGCAGGTGATGTGGGTCGCGTTTCGGGTGTGAACGTCGACTGGACCGGCCAGATCGACTCCAACTCGATCGTCGACAACATCAACTCGTCGATGAGTAACAACATCATGAACCTGCAGGGATTCAATAACGCGTTTGCGATTCAGAATGCGACGACCCGGTACACAACCAACTTTGCGATCCAGGGGAACACCATTACCGGGATCAACGGTGCCAACACCGGGATCTTCGTCAACAACTTCAGTCAGACGAACCTGAGCATTGGCCGAAACCTGATGACGTTCACCACGCCACCCGTGAATGCCAACCTGACACTGACGGACCTGGGAACGGATATCTCGATCACCAACTCCACCGCCAGAAACTCGTTTGTTGATATCTTCGACAATGAAATCACGATGACCCAGGGCCCGCTGAACCAGGGGATGCTGTTCCGAAACATCCAGGCCCCCGCCTCGTTCGCGTTCAACGGAAACATCATCAACATCACTGGAGCTCAGCCGATCCTGGGCCAGGGGATCAACTTCTCGCTGGTCACCGGGGCGCCTGTCACGCTCAGCGGTGTGCGTAACAACATCGTGAACATCAACGGCAACGGCGTAGGTATTACTTCGCAGAACTGGTACTTTGAACAGCCCACGAATTCGACCTTCGGCCAGTTCCTGATCAACGGATTCTCGGGCCCCTGATCGATCCGAGATTCGTCCTGACAGAATCGAACCTGAAAGAGACACCTCAGCATGATTCCCTGATTCAGGGGTTCATGCTGAGGATTTTTTCCGTAATCTGGTCAACGTTTTCAGATCCCTCAATGGCGACGGCATGACACTCTTCGAGATTTCGGAACCAGGTCTGCTGACGTTTGGCAAACTGCCGGGTTCGCATTTGAATGAGAGTAATCAGGTCTTCCACGGCGGCTTTGGGTGGCTCCGTATCAGCACCCGTGACGCCGGAGTCGGGTCTAATCGACTCCAACCAGTCGATCACTTCCTTATAGCCCAACGCCTGACGGGCAGTCTGGCTGAGCGAATGGGGTGGAGCGGTCAGCCGTCTCACTTCGTCGACCAGCCCTTCGGCAAACATCTGGCGGACACGGTCGTCGATTCGCTTGTACAACCAGTCCCGAGGAGGCGACAGCCAGTAGACTTGCCGAGGACGAACACCCAGCGGCAACGGCCCTTGACGCTGCAAGTTCGAAAGCGGCTGCCCCAGCAGCTCAAAGACTTCGAGGGCTCGAATGATCCTGCGCTGGTCGTTCGGATGAAGGCGGGCAGCCGCTTCAGGATCGACCTCACTCAGTCGATCATGCAGGAACCGGGGGCCGTGTTCAGTACTGAGGGCCTCAAATCGTGACCGAAGCGACCAATCAGCGGGTGGTCCCTCAAAGACGCCTCGAAGGACTCCCCGCAGGTACAGACCCGTCCCACCGACAAACAATGGAGTGCGACCTCGCCCGACGATTTCACGACAGACACCTTCCGCCGCCGAGACATATTCCGACAGACTGTAATCCTGATTGGGGTCCAGGACATTAATCAGATGGTGCGGAACGATTGCCTGTTGCTCGGGCGTGGCCTTCGCGGTGCCAATATCCATCCCCCGATAAAGGGTCATCGAATCCAGCGCGATAATCTCGGCATTGATCTTCTGGGCCAGTCGCAACGAAACGGCAGTTTTGCCGCACGCTGTAGGCCCAGCCAGAAACCAGCAGCTGGAAAGGAGCTCGCCCGAAAATTCCACAATGTTCCTTCCTGCGATCGCCAGATTCACTTGGCTCACGGTGGCAAGCGACCCGGCGATCATCCCTGACTCTCATCCGACGGTTTGGAAAATTCCCCTGCGGCAGTACGTTTACCACGCAGGAAATTCGGCGAAAGTACCGTTGTCAATCAATCGGCCGAGGCCTATGTTTAATGAAGATGGCTGGGTTCGGCCACTCGTTCGGCCAGATTCGACAGCAACGAGCGAGTGGCTTCCAGTTCCGTAACTATGCTTCTGCAGGAAGCATTTTGAAAGGACAAACGATGCAGGCGTCATCTTTCTCATCCACGGTCGTCTCGAGTGGAACTGATAGAACGGCAGTCAGATTCCTCGTTCAACTGTCAGTCGCCGCCGCGATCCTCTTTGGACAAGGAAACTGGAAGATGGTCGAATCCTCCAACGGCAACGATGAGAAAGCGGCATCAGAAGGGGCAGCCCCACCCGCAGCAGCGAAACTTGAGGAAGCCACGTTCGGTTCCGGTTGCTTCTGGTGCACCGAGGCCGTCTTTCAGCAATTGAAAGGGGTCAAGTCGGTCGTCTCCGGGTACAGTGGCGGGCACGTCGATAACCCAACGTATGCCCAGGTCTGCACAGGGAACACGGGGCATGCTGAGGTCATCCAAGTCACCTATGACCCCAAGGTTGTCAGTTACGTCGACCTGCTCGAAGTATTCTGGAAGACGCATGACCCCACGACACTCAATCGTCAGGGTGCAGATCGTGGAACGCAGTACCGTTCGGTGATCTTCTATCACGATGAATCGCAGAAGAACCTTGCGACTGAGTACATGAAGAAGCTGGACGAATCGGGTGCCTTCGATTCACCGATCGTAACCGAGATCTCGCCACTGAAAGTATTCTATCCCGGCGAGGACTACCACCAGAACTACTACCGCAACAATCCGGACGCACCTTACTGCAATGCCGTCATCAAGCGAAAAGTCGCCAAGTTCCGAGCGGTCTTCAAGGACAAGATTGCGTCGCCGACAAAGAAGTAGCCGGAGCGGCGACGGGCTGCGTGAAAGACTGCAACACCAGCAGAATGGCACCAGTGACCAGATAGCTGTCTGCCAGGTTAAATGTGGCCCAGTGAAATCCCCCGTTAAAAAACACGAAGTCGAGGAAGTCACGAACACCATAAATCGGACGGCCGTTGAGATCGAGATGACCGTGCAGACCGAGACGGTCGTAAAGATTCCCAAGGGTGCCGGCCAGGAGTAAGCCAGAGGAGATTGTCAGCCACCAGGACTCGACCGCCTGCCCCGTGTACAGGAAGTAAACCAGCACAAAAACAGCGAGGACGCTGAGCGAGGCGAACAGCCAGGTTTGTCCTTGCCCCATGCCCCACAGAGCACCCAGGTTAAATGTCGTGGCAAACTGAAAATCGACAGGAATGCCAAGAAACGAGCCACTCCAGACTTCATGCTGGTGATGCGGTTGCAGCCACTGAAAAACTGCGTGTTTTGACCAAAGATCGCCGATCAGACCGCTGGCCGCAATGACCGCGAAACAGATGTATCTCGCCCAGGGACGGGACGCAGAGGAACAGGTGGCAGTCGCCGTGTCGCAGCTACTTGCCGACCCGTCGTCTGAAGTTACATTCGTGCCTCGCGTTTCCGTTCGCATTCGACGCAGTTCCTGGCGTAGGGGATTTCTCGCAAGCGAGTTTTGGGAATCATCGACTTGGCTGGGGAGCGACCCGCTTCGCGACATCCGGCGCAAACGCCGAAGGTTTCGTCACTGATGCGTTCGAAAGCCTCTTCGATTTCCTCAAGAACTTCCTGCTCATTTTCCACGCGCCGCAGCGTAAACTCCTGGTCGTAGGTCTCGGTCCCTAACTCAGCGAGATGCGTCGGAGATTTCGACTCCGAGCCATTCTCGTTCCGATCCAAGGCATCAGCGGTCAGGTGCAGGACATCGCCACGGACACGTGCACGAAGATTTTGCAACAAAACCTTAAACTCTTCCAGCTCAGTTTTCTTCAGCATGGCCAAGTTCTCTCGCGAGGTTCACACACGGTGCTCTACAGAGGGCGAGCTGAGGATTATATGTTTCTGTCATAACCAATATCAAGGTGCGGCTTTTTGCACAGCTTTAATTACCTTGAGCCAATTCGCGCAGGGGCCTACGACCCGCGCCGATAGAAAGTTCGGCGCATCCCGCCAAAATTCCGAACTGAAACGTTGATCCCCAGAGGAAATACGATGCCCGGCCTGCCACGCTCCTGGCCCGAGCGGGTGCCGTGTCGTGGCGCCCAAGGTGTTTTGAGCGTTCGACTTGCAGTTAACGCGCCGTCATGCTCTCTCCGGAACTTGCCGAACCACGATGCGATTGCCGGAAATCGAAACAACTTCAAGGTTTGCGCCGGGAGCAATGAATGGGCCTTCACTGATCACGTCGACGGACCTATTCTCAATTTGAGCTTTACCTGCGGGACGTAACATCGTTAGGGCATGCCCTTTGTCGCCAATTTCGATTGAAACCCCCGATCCAACTGTCCCGGCGAGAGACGCACCCCGCAAACGTGGCTCGTCGGCTCCCCCGCCCGGCGGGCCGAGAACCAGGGAGTCGAATCCCGGCATTGAGGGAAGATACCGAGTGATCGCCAGCCCAATCGCGAAGACGATTCCGAACGCCAGCATTATCTGGCCGGTTTGCCACGTGAGCTCCTCAATATTTGTCATGAAATCAAAGGTCCATGAATGGCCAGCCATCACCAGCGAGCAGATCACAAGCAGAATGCCGGAGACACCGAAGACTCCAAAACCAGGAATCACGAACGCTTCGACAGCCAGGCAACCCAGACCAAGCACGAAGAGAACCACCTCCAGCCATCCGGCTGTCCCCCCCATGAAGTTGCTCCAGAAGAACAGGGAAAAACAGAGCACGGACATAATCCCAAGGATGCCCGTCATGAAGTGCAGCTCCAGATAAATCAGCGCGACCCCCAAAACGATCATCAGCATCACCATTCCAGGATGATTCAGACTGAAAACCAGCCGATCAACCCAGGTCTTGGCGATCGGAACCAGTTTTGTCGAAACGGGGAGACCGATCCGGGCCTTCAAGTCATCAACGTCACTGACGGGAGATTCCGCCAGCTTCAACTCGTGTGCACGGGTCCCATTCGCAGTGAAGAGCAGTTCACCGTTGGTTTCGCGCAACAGGGGCCCCTGGATCCACTCGCCATTGGAAGCGTGTATGTCGAGCTCGCTCATGTACCAGATCTGGCCGCTATCCCGATGAGTGACCTGATAGACCTTCATTGTGCGGTCAGCCATGGCTTCGCAAATGGCCGCGGGGCGATGTTTTTTTTCGGCCAGCTCACGCAGCGCCACCTTGAGAGGGCTGAGGATTTTTTCCGGTGCACGCTCAAACGGTTGACCGGGACGCATCTCGATCGGTCCGGCATCCCCGATCTTTGCATCGGGACGTAGATAGATATCGTCACACCCTAACGCGATGATTGCCGCGCCACTGATCGCTTCTCGCGGAACATAGGCAATCGTCCGAACCTTGTTAGATTCAAGATCCGCAATAGCGTTTGCCAGGGTAATACTGGCAACGAGCAACCCGCCTGGCGAGTCGATCTCGAACACAATCACCTGTGCACCGTCGGCGACCGCACTACCGATTTGCCTGATCAGGAAACTTTCCTGAAGTCGATCGATAATTCCATCCACCTTGATCAGACGGGCTTTGCGATTCTCCTTCTCGAATGCGGTCTCGCGAAGCGAGTCTCGCTGGAGGCCATAGAGTGTCGCCACCGATGTCCGATTCTCGGCGGTTTGAGAGACAAGAATATCCAGTGACCTCGCCGTGCTACCCCGAAACAACCCAACCGAGCCGGGATCCTTGACGATTTCCACATTTTCAATCGTAACGTTCGTTCGACGAAGCGTTTCCAACTCGTCCTTCGTCACGACGCGGGTCTCCAGTTCATCAGTGCCCGCAGCCATCGAACGAACTCTGACCCGCCACAGTTGCTCCTGCGGATCCATCATCCCCCTCACGATCGCCGCATTGATTTTGCTGTTGTGGCGTTTCTGAGCCATCGCGAGAATCGCTTGCTGCTCTTCTGCCTCGAGGGGTTTGCCTCGACCAATGTCACCCAGTTCCGCATCCGGATGCATGACAATTTGCTTACAGGCCAGGGCGAGCAAAACATTGGGACCCGTGACGGCCGCAGGAATCCAGGCCACAGTAGTGACGTTCGCCACCTGGGATGAAGTCAGGAACTTGGACAGCCCCTGAATATGATGAAACTGGCTGGTCCCGGGTTCGATCTGGAGCACCAGCACGGCAGGGCGATCTTCTTGTGTGGCTTGCTGCTGAAGACGTAGGGCGGCGGAAGAAATCCGGCTGTATACAATATCGTCAACAGGACTTGTCACCGTCACGAACTGCCCGAGAGGAACTCGTGTTCTCGCTACGGGTTCCTCCTGTCCGTCGACACCCCGGACGGGAGCGAACAGGATGATTGAGAACAGGCTGGCCAATACGATATCGCGTACTGTGTCAGGCTTTGATTGGCACTTCATACTTCCATTCCCCAACGCGAAAACCGCCTGGACATTGCATGCACGGGAATCGATCTCGAGAATTATAACGGGATTGGGGCCTCAGAGGAGAAGCTCGTTCCTTTTTATTCTGCGATCACTACCGTAGTGATGAACGGACAACTTCCTGAACCGGTTCATGCCGACAACGATGCCGCACGACCGAAATCTGTTGTAACTTACGACACACTCTTCCATCGGAAAGTTCTTGAACGATGACGCAAAAACCAACTTTGCTCAGTGCTCAACAAGGAAGAACGCTCGCCGTCGTCGGAGACGTCTATCGTTTTCTCGCGACCGGGGAGGAAACTCATCAACAGTACTCTCAGTTTGAGGCAACCGTCCCGCCAGGAGGAGGACCTCCCCCCCATACCCACAGCCGAGAAGTCGAAGGTTTTTATATCCTCGAAGGAGAAATCACATTCACCATCGGTGACAGCAAGTTCGTTGCGACCGCGGGAATGTTCGCCAACATGCCTGTCGGTGTCGCACACGCTTTCAAGAACGAGAGCGATCGCCCCGCAAAAATGCTCGTGACGGTTGCACCTGCCGGTTTGGAAAAGATGTTTTTTGAATTCGGCGTACCGCTGGCCGAAGGCGCCGTCACCGCCCCCCCGCCGACAATGGAAGAAATCCAGAAACTGCTTCAGATTGCCCCCAACTACGGCATCGAGATCCAGCTTCCGCCAGGATAATGACGCCACCCCGGTTTGTTTAACCGGCCACGCGTTGTCAGTCGGAATTCGCTCCTCCCATAGTAGCCTGCGGTTTCAAATCCGCCGCGAGCAAGACTCATATGGTGAACAGCATCGGATTTCCCGCGCTACGATGAAGCAGCCAGCGGCGCCCCATTCTTGAACGCCGGTTTACTTGCATATACATTGAGCGAGCAATCCAGGAACTCCCTGAGACCCATGAATGGCCAAGTCTGCGACCAGCATTGAAACAATCGCCACCTCCTGCGTTGCCGGGCGGTTGCGATTGCTCAACCGTGTGGTAACGAATACCTACGACGACGCCATGCGCCCACTCGGCCTTAAACTGACGCAGTTTATTATTCTGTCCGTAACCGCGAGGCTGGGAGTAGCGCGTCCCTCTGATGTCTGCAAATCCCTGGAACTGGATGCTTCAACTCTCAGTCGTACAGTCGAACGAATGGTGGCCAAAGGGTGGCTGGAAATTATGCCTGACGAGGACGGGCGATCGCATCCCTTCCGCCTGACGGAAGCAGGAAAGCGACTCATGCAGCAAGCAATCCCCGCCTGGGAACAAGCTCAGACCCAGGCGAAGACCATTCTCGGTGACGAGGGACTGAAACTCCTGGACGGCGCGATCCACCGAATCAAGTCTCTCAACTCCCCACGTTAGTCACGACGCTGCACGACAGACTATTTTTTGAGCTCATCAAAGCAGAGTTCGTCCGCGGGACGAATATCTGCTTTCAAGATCTTCTGCATCTGGTCCAGGGCGTAGTCGCACTCCTCGGGCGTATTCGAGGCGACACAATCTTGCGGGACGACGAGCTTAAAGTCACGCATGTAGGCATCATTCGCAGTGAATAAGACACAGATATTGGTCGCGATTCCTGTCAAAATCAGGGTCTTCACTTCGAGATACTCAAGCAACGTATTGAGCGTCGTTGAGAAGAACCCCGAGTGCTTTGGTTTCAACACGAAGTAATCGTCTTCCTCGGGACGCAGGGACTGCACGATTGGCTTCCCCCGGACACCGTCACGCAGGCAGTGTTCCACCTGGGCGAGAAGATCAGAGCGCCAGCGCCCAAAATTGTCGTTGACGTAGATTATGGGGACGTCATTCTCCCTGGCTCGCCGTTTGAGCCTCGCAATCTGCTGTGACATGGAAAGGGCGCGCGGCAGCATCGATTCCGCCTCGGGAAAATCCAGATCATTAATGACATCGATCAGCAGCAACGCTACGGCCGACTTATCTGGAGCACTTCCATGCAGGTCTCGATTCCGCCGTGTCATGATCCGTCCTTACTCCGAGTTACCAGCACTCCCATCCGAGGGCTGGCACGCCCTGCGCATTGTTCGATTGATCACTCAGTTGCTCGCCACATCTCTCCGCAGTTTTGTCCGACTCGGTCAGGGAGAAATCGATTTCGGCAACGAAGCCAGGATATTCTCAACCGCCTGTGGCTCGGGCGGTTTGACGAGATGGTAGTCAAACCCGGCTTCTGCAGTCCGACGCCGGTCTTCCAGTTGCCCCCAACCGGTCAAGGCCGTCAACACCGTCCCTTTCATCTCAGGGTTCTTACGGATCCGACGCGCCACTTCGTACCCGTCCATCCCCGGCATGCCGATATCGAGAAAAATCACAGCGGGGTGAAAGGTCTCGGCCAATTTTAGAGCGGAAAGTCCATCATGGGCGACCTGTACTTCGTGGCCGTGCAGGCGTAACAGCATGGTCAGACTGAGAGCTGCGTCCTGATTATCATCGACGACCAGCACACGATGACACACATGAGGAACCTCTGCTCCGTCCGCCGTGTGATTCGAGTCGTCACCATTTTGCTGCTGGCGATTCATCAGCAACAGTCGGACAGTGAATTCACTCCCCTGGCCCAACCCCTCACTGGTCACAGACACACTTCCCCCGTGCATCTCGACCAGATTCTTAACCAGCGTGAGTCCGATACCGAGCCCCCCCTGGGCCTTTGTTGTTGCGTGGTCCGCCTGAACGAACAGTTCAAAGACTCGCGGCAGCATTTCGGGGGCGATTCCGATACCAGTGTCTTTCACACTGAGCACTGCCAGGTCCCCCTCGCGTCGGATGGTTAGATGGATGTGACCTCCTGCATCGGTATACTTGGCAGAGTTGGTCAACAGGTTTCCGACAACCTGGGTGAGCCGCACGGGATCGCCGTCGATGACCAGCGATTCCTCCGGCAGACTGATCTCCAGACGATGCCCCTGGGAATCGATGAGTGGACGGGCCGTTTCGACGGCGCGAGCCACAATCGACGCGAGTTCCACCGCTTCCTTACGCAGCTCAATCTTTCCACGCATCACACGGGAAAGATCAAGGAGATCATCCACTAACCGCACTAAATGATGAACCTGACGCTCCATCATCTCACGTGACTGTCTGGCGGTTGCCTCGTCCACCTGCGGCATTTTCAGGATCTGAAGCGAATTGCGGATGGGGGCCAGAGGATTCCGAAGTTCATGGGCGAGAGTGGCCAGGAACTCGTCCTTCCGTCTGTCCGCATCAATCAACTCGCGATACATCCGCGTATTTTCGATTGCGATTGACGCCCGGTCAGCAAGGTCCTGGGCAGTGACAAGATCGACTTCGGTGTAACGCTTGCCCGACTCGGCCCCGAGGAAGGTGACGACTCCAATGATTCGGCCGCGGACCTTCAAGGGGACTCCCAGGTAGGATTTCAGCCCCAATTCCCGCAGGACATGAAACGCTTCATCATCTTTCACGGATTGCCGGAGAAGTTCTTCGCTGATCTCGGGAACGACCTCGGCCCGCCCCGTTCGAATGACATTCCACGCCCCCCGGGTCGAGATCTGATCACCGGAGAAACGTCGGTGGACCTCATGAGCCAAAGCAACCCGAACCGGATCGACATGAGCGACGGCGACGCGTCTGAGGACACCGTCCGCCTCGACGAGATCGACCGTGGCCCAGTCCGCAAAGTGGGGAACGGCCAGCGACGCCACTTTCTGCAAAGTGCTGTCAAAATCTTCGAGAACAGCTAGCGAAGCACTCGCTTCTGCGAGGAAGCGAGCGGTTTTCTCACTCTCACGGACGGCAGCTTCCGCGCGACGTCGCTCAATAGCGACGCTGGCTGTACTGGTCAGAACGTCGACCAGTTGACGTTCCCCCTCAGTGGGCTGACGCCTGTTCGGAAAGTAAACGGCGAACGTCCCCAGGACCTTTCCCTCGGAGGAATGAATGGGCGTAATCCAGCCCGCAGTCAACCCGTGCGCGAGTGCCAGTTCCCGGTTCTCAACTGTCACGTTCTCGTTCGCAAGATCAGCAACGATTGTCGCCTCGCCTCGAAAAGCCGCCAACCCGCAAGCTCCTGCATTGGGGCCGATCACGATGCCGTCCATCGCGCGGAAAAAGTCAGCAGGAACGCGGCGACCTGCCGTTGCACGAAGTCGCTTGCCGTCGGAACTCGCTAATTGCACCATCGCCACGAGATTATCCTCGGCATTCCCCACCATCACTTCGCACAACGCATCGAGCACATCCGGAAGAGGTGCCCCTTGAACAAGCAGTTCCAGAACTCGCTTTTGACCACGAAGAACCGCCTCACTCCGTTTGCGATCCCTGATGTCTCTCAGGTAGGCCGTGAACAGGGGCAAGCCCTCTGAAGTGGAACGGGTGATGGAGACTTCAAAGGGTGTTTCCGTCCCATCTGCGTTGAGTGCCGACAGTTCATGACGCTGGCCTACATGCGCGCCGATACCCGTTTGGAGGTAGCGTTCCAGTCCCTCGTAGAATTGCTGACGCAGGGCCACCGGGACGAGAAAATCGGCCATGGGTTGTCCCACGATCTCACTTCTTGAATAACCAAACGCCTTCTCTGCGGCTGAATTGAAATCAACAACCTTCCCCTGGTGGTCCATGGTGACGATGCCGTCCAGCGCGGTTTCCAGAATCGCGCTTTTCCGTGCTTCACTCGCCTTGAGTTCACGTTCGGCTCGACGATGCTCGGTGACGTCGCGGAACACCAGTACCACACCGATCATGTTCCCCGCTTCATTGCGGATCGGTGCAGCACTATCATCGATCGGATGTTCGTCCCCATTTTTCGCGATCAGAATGGTGTGGTTTGCCAGTCCCACTACGGCACCATCGCGCAATACTTTTTCGACGGGGTTCTCGACTGTCCGCCGCGTCTGCTCATTGCAAATGACAAAGACTTCGTCGAGCGGTCTGCCTTGCGCTTCTGCGATCGTCCAACCCGTTAACCCTTCCGCAACCGGATTGAGCAACGTCACCCGGCCGGATGTGTCAGTGGCAATCACCGCATCGCCAATACTCGCAAGAGTGACTCGCAGCCATTCGCGTTGATCCCGAATGAGTCGTGCGTTTTCTTCCGCCGCCTTACGGGCAGCGGCTTCTTCAATCAGTTTTCGCGTGTTCTCCTCTGCCTCTTTTCGCGACGTCATGTCCCGCGTAATCTTGGAAAAACCGCGCAGTCGGCCATGCTCGTCCTTCAGGGCCGCAATCACCACATTCGCCCAGAAACGGGAACCATCCCTGCGAACCCGCCAGTCCTCATCTTCATACCGACTTTCCTCCCGCGCACGCCGCAGCGCGTTGTCCGGGCGGCCTTGATTGATGGCCTCCTGAGGATAGAACTTCGAAAAATGCTGCCCGATAATCTCATGGGCCGTGTATTGCTTGATCCGCTCGGCACCCGCATTCCACGAGACAACGTGCCCCTGGGGATCGAGAACAAAAATGGCGTAGTCGGTCGCCGTCTCAATCAACAGGCGGAATCGCTCTTCGGTTTGACGAAGCGACTCTTCCACTCGTTTTCGGGCCGTCAGATCCCGGGTCACCTTCGAGAATCCTCGCAGGTTGCCATTCACATCGCGTAGGGCGGTGATCACAACCACGGCCCAGAATTGGGATCCGTCCTTGCGTAATCTCCAGCCTTCGTCCTCGAACCGTCCTTCGGCAGTGGCCACTTTCAATTCATATTCGGGCCAACCCCGGTCGATCGCCTCCTGCGGATAGAACTTCGTGAAGTGCTGGCCAATGATCTCGTCAGCCTGATACCCCTTGATTCGCTCAGCCCCCGCGTTCCAGGTGGCCACTCGCCCCTGGGGATCGAGCATGAAAATCGCGTAATCGGTCGTCCCCTGCACGAGCAATCGAAACTGGTCAGATTCATGTCGGGCCCGCTGCTTCTCCTGAAACAGATGGACAAAGCTTTTGACCTTGGCCTGAAGAGCAACCGGCATGATCGGCTTACTCAGAAAGTCGACTGCACCGAGCGCGTACCCCTCTTCCAACTGCGATCGCTCAAGATCTCCCGCAGTGACCAGAATGATGGGGGTATGATGAGAACGCTCGCCCGATCGAATCGCGGCAGCGGTTTCATAACCACTGATGCCAGGCATTTTTACATCAAGGAGAATGACTGCGAACTCTTCATTGGCCGCTCGCTGAATCGCCTCTTCGCCACTGTGAACCTCAACAATGTCCTGGGCCAGATCCTCGAGAAGTGAGCGTATTGCGAGCAGGTTGGAAGAATTGTCATCAACCAACAGAATTCTGCCCGAGTCGCCTGATACAGCGTCAGTGTGCGCACGTCCCATCGATTCTGCCATTTATCGCCTGATTACGAAGTCTCATTGATGTCAATCTGCGTAAGCGAAAGCAGAACTGGCGTCCACCCCTCGGGAGTCCCACAACGATAGAACACAAATTACTGCATTTTTCACGCCGCCCAGCAGGAATAGTACCCAGAGACGGCACGTCGATGAGCCCATTGCACCCGATAACTTCAATCCTCGTCTCACAAAGGTGAAGCTCAGCCGTAACTTGATTGTAGTCTGCGAAATCATGAGAAACCGATAGCGGATGTATCCGGGCTGAATTTCGCCGAACAAACATCCCGCCGGGCCTGTGCGACCGGAAAAGAACACCGGCGCACCGCACCAGTCTTGGCCGCAAGCGTAAACCGCCCCGTCACGAACTTCGATCACGATACCCGGAATGCACGACTGAACCGAAATGACAAGCGGGCGTCGCATCTCCTCCCTGAGAGAGGAGTGCAACTACCGGTCGATCTCGCCCATCACGATGTCGAGCGAACCGACGATGGACGGAATATCGGCGATCAGCACACCCTGACACAGAGGGCCGGTGATGGACAGATTACAGAAGCACGAACTTTTGGCACGTGCCCGAAACGGCTCCGCATCGCCATCGCCAACGATGTAGAAGCCCATCGAACCCTTGGGGCATTCCGTTTCCAGATACACCTCGTCCGTCGGCAGCTTCTGATTCATCTTGAAGGGGACTCGATAGTCTCCCTTCGTCGTTGGATATCGATCAAGTGCCTGTCGAACGATCTCGATCGACTGCGCGACTTCCATCATCCGCACAAAGAACCGAGACCAGTTATCCCCCAGTCGCACTTCAGGAGGGATCTTTCCGAAGGTCGAATCGGTGAAGGGAGCCACTGGAATTTTGAAGTTGTAGCCTTCATACATTCGTGTGTAGATGGGCTCACCGTCTCGCCGCAGGTCGTAGTCGACACCGCTGCCTCGCAGCACGGGCCCGGTACAGCCGTAGCTCATCGCCATTTCGGGACTGAGAATCCCCAACCCTGCCGTCCTCTGCACGAAAATGGCATTCCGCGTAAGCAGCGTATGGTATTCCCTGATTCGGGGCCCCATCCAGTCGAGAAACATCCGCAGTGCATCCGACCAGCTCAGGCTCAAATTAGGATCCCGGCCCGTCAGTTGTGCCAACCCGGGCGGAATTGTGATCTGATCTGGCAGATCATGAGTCGCACCGCCGATCGTGAGATAGCTGTATGTCAGACGTGCACCGCAGACTTCTTCGAACAGGTCGAGAATGATTTCGCGTTCGCGAAACGCGTACAGGAACGGGCTGAAAGTCCCCAGATCAAGCCCATAAGCCCCCATACCCACGAGATGACTGGCAATACGATTGAGTTCACTGATGATGACCCGCAGCGTCATCGCCTTCTCGGGAACTTCCATCCCGATCAACTTCTCGATGGCGAGACTGAATCCAAGATTCATGTTCATCGCAGCGAGATAGTCCATCCGGTCGGTGTAGGGAATCCACTGAGGCGGCGACAGGTTTTCACCAATCTTCTCGGCACAGCGATGCAGATAACCGATGTGGGGAGTCACCTCGTGAACGATCTCGCCGTCCGTTCGCAGCAACAGTCGCAGCACTCCGTGAGTACTCGGATGCTGCGGCCCCATGTTCACCAGCATTTCATCAGTGCGAACATCAAACTCAACGATGCGGGGGTCTTCGAGTGTCAAGCTCATGATGTCTTTCATCCAGGGGCAAAACCATGGATCTCTTTACGAGGTGATCGAATTCGCAATTGAGTTCGTTGCAGACCAGTGAATTGACGCCTTGCAGAGAAGGGGATTCACTCGCAAATCAACTTCGATAAACCGGACTGGTACTGTCCACAAAACCAGTCTATACCGAGATCAGCACGAACGGCCGAACCAGCAATCCTGTCTGCAGACTCACTTCCCACGCACGCCGTGATATTCCAGCGGAAACTCATAATCTTTCCGCAGCGGATGGCCTTCCCAGTCTTCAGGACACAGGATCCGCCGCAAGTTAGGATGATTCGTGAAGCGGATTCCCACCAGGTCGTAGGCCTCCCGCTCGTGCCAGTCAGCAATCCCCCAGACATGCGCGACTGAAGGAACTTCGGGTAGCTCACCTGCCACCCCATCTTTCCAGCGAGGGACCTTCACCTTGAGCTTGCAACGATGTTTCAGCGAGTAGCTGTAGAGATGATAGACGACTTCGACGTGCGGCTCGCAAGGAGTCTTTTTCTTCGGATCCGTCTCCAGCCAATCGGCGCCGGTCAGATCATTCAGCGCCTCGAATTTCAGCTCGGGATCTGATCGAAGCGACTCGCAGACGACCGCAATTGAACGCGCGGCCACTTCAATCCACGGGTCCTTCGTCTCAACTTTCAGGTCGACGATCGCATCGCCAAACTGCGAGACCAATCTCTGATGGATATCTTGGATCTGCATAGTTTTCGTCTCTTGCTGCGGCAGGTGCGGCCCAGGTCACCGTCGACCACTCAATCCAACCCCGAATCGCCGACGTCTAAGCCCGGAACGTCTCTGCTAACTGGCGGTGACTGGGGGAGTCTTTTTCGTGGATAGATGCGACAACGGACCGGCGGGGGAACCAATCTTGTTCTTCTGCTCGATCGTCGAGCGGACCCAGTCGAGGTCTCCGCGTTTCCAGACGTAAGCAAAACCAACCAGTAGGACGGCGAAGAAAGCGGCGACATCAATGAATGCCGTCCAGCCCAGCTTCAAAGCCGTCGCCGCACTGATCGCCGATTCATGAGTGACTGAGCCGGGGTTGGCAGACAGCAACTGCTCGGAAAGGAGACGCCGAGCTTCCAGCGACAGGGCGGGATCAGCCAGTTGCATCGTCGTCCCGAAGACGGTCGCCCAGGGGAAGAAGAAGACCACTTCCACATCGAAGATAATGAACAGCAACGCGACAACGTAGAATCGGAGGTCGAACTGGATATAGCTGCTGCCGATTGTCGGTTCACCGCACTCGTAGCTGGCGTCCTTTTCGGGTGTCGGCAACCGGGGACGAACGAGCTTTCCGATCAGAAGCGGTGTAATCAGAAAGACAATGGCGAGGACGGTGAAGACCAGAAAATGTCCGACAACTTCAGTCATGGCAGGATCATTCCTTCGGAGTGACGTCGGTCTCTGTCTCGGTCAGTTTTTCCCGGCCTTGAAAACCGGCATCAATCGTATGCCAGAAACCGACGACAGGCTCACCCAGCTTCCAGCACAGACAAACTTCTTCGCCGTCGCGCATGGCGGGGAAGTCGACAAGCCCCATCACGGGATCTTTGAACTCAACGCCCAATTCCAGCAATTCGTCGATATAACCTTGCAGGCGTTCGACGTCGCGTTCCAGCTCACGACGAACCTGCTCGACCTCTTCGCTGTACGGATCGTCGGGTCGGGCGTCCTTTGACCGACCTCGGGTGATCCTCATGAGACGTTCTTCACGGTCACGAACCTCGGGGTACAACTCGACGATATCACTGACGATTGCACGCACCAGTGGCAAAGTCTGATTTGCCGAGGCGACCGAAAAATACTGACGCGGAGCCAGCTTGGCACTCATCGAAACTCCCTGGTTTGGCTACCGCTCCGCAGCAGCAGGATTTCGCGTAGAACGACCGGAACGCTCGGTATAACAATGCGGGTGCATTGTTTCATCAGTACTCGGAACCACAACTACAACTCGGGAACTGACGTCCCCTGATAGCCATTACACTTCTAAAAACGTGGATGACAACAACAACGCCTTTTTACTCTTCAGACGGAGTGAATTGGAATGGACTTTCTTCCCCTTTCACCCAGACTGGCTCATAAAGCACCTTCGACTCGGCTACTGCCGTCGGGTTCAACGTCGCCTGTCCCCAGGCGACTTCCAATGGCAGCTTGGCGTAGTCGACAATGCAGCCATCACGACTGTAGCAGCTCAGATCGTGGTTCGAACCCATGAATATGCAATCCACCGGACAAGGCTCGACACACAATGCACAGAACATGCATTTGGTGTAGTCAATGGTGAAGCCATTCACACGAAAGCCCTTGCCGACCGGGCTCTTCTCTTTCTCGATATAGATACAATCGACCGGACAAGCGACTGCACATTTTTCGCAGCCGATGCAGGTCGTCAGATCGAATCGATGGAAACCGCGGTACCGGGCTTTGACGGGGATGGGAACTTCAGGATATTCAAAAACTTCAGTGAACGTCTTTCGGCGGTAGGTCAGGAGCATGGTCCGCATGGTGACCCACATCCCCTGCAGTAGCGTCGAAACTGCGACGTAGACATTGCGGCACCAGTCTCGGAAGTTCAGAATTGCCTGCATGAAAGGGGTCTCATCTTATCACGCCGTGCGGGACGCTCGCCGTTGCGTCAGCTGTGAAGTCAGATCACTGCGCATGACTCCACTGCAATCTCAGACCGTTGAGGATTATAGGCCACCTCCCCCCCAACGCAAGCGACGGGTCCCACCCGGCGCGCATGATCTCACAAGTGAGAAGAGCGGATTCAGCAAATCTTGCCCACGCACGCATCACTGATGCGGTGTGCATTCCCGCGCGAATGTTGATCCCGCCCTCGGGAAGCTTTCCCCCCGTTCGACACTTTGCGGTTGAAATTCACGCATCCGCGGCTTATTCCGTCATTGTCACTGCGCTTCGACAAAGGATCACACTCGTTCGTTTGACCCCGGAGTCTGTCATGAATCCAACCCACTGGTCTCGACGTCAGTTCTTCGGTCTCGCAGCCGGCGGAAGCATCGCCGCGGGATCGCTCCCCAACCTGCTGGCTCAAGACCCAGAGCGTCAGCCTGATGGCCGCCCCCGCGTGACGAAGTCGCGGTCCACTTCCGGCGACAAGGTCATCGAACCTGACTGGAATGAACGTCTCTCACTGACGGTGGGGCAAAAGGAGGGAGACCTCGTCGGCACGACGAGCAAGGTCCTGCAAGCCGCCATCGACTACGTTGCTCAACTTGGAGGAGGAACTGTCCGAATCCAGCCAGGCACCTATCTGCTGAGAAGTTCACTGCACCTGCGATCTCATGTAAGACTGCTCGGCGCAGGTGAAGATACAATCCTCACCAAACCCGCCTCGGTGACAACCAAACTGGCGGAAGATTCCGACTGGTATGATCAGGAAATTACGCTCAACGACGCGAAAGGTTTTGAAGTCGGGGACAGCGTCTGCCTCAGAACCAGGAACCCGCATAACGGCAGTCCTGCCGTACTCAAACGAACGCTTGTCGCTCGATCGGGAAACCGGTTCAAACTGGATCGACCACTGCGTGACAATTTCTGGATCATCGGAGAATCAACCTGCTCGACTCTCTTCCCACTAGTCACAGGAGAGGAAGTCGAAAACCTGGTCATTGAGAACCTGACTCTCGATGGGAATCGCGGCAACAACGAGCACCTGGATGGCAACTACGGTGGCTGCCTCTTCCTGCAGGACGTCAATCAGGTTCAGATCCGCAAGGTCACAGCCCGAAACAATAACGGTGACGGCTTCAGTTGGCAGATCTGCCACGATGTTACGGTGGAAGATTGTCACAGCCACGATAACGCTGACCTCGGTATGCACCCGGGCTCAGGCTCGCAGCGGCCGCTGATGCGGCGGAACAAGATCGAACGCTGCCAGATTGGGATCTTTTTCTGCTGGGGAGTGAAATTCGGACTCGCCGAAGAGAACACTATACTCGCCATCCGAGGGCAGGGAATCTCCATCGGGCACCGCGACACCGACAATATTGTCCGCAAAAACCTGGTCCGAAACAGCGGACAGACGGGGATCCTTTTCCGGCCGGAACGGGGCGCCACATTCTGCGGACACCGAAATCTGATCGAGCAGAACATCGTCGAAAACACGGGTCCCGCGGATGGAATCGCGATCGATGTTCAGGGAGGTACCGAGCAGGTGACGCTTCGCGAGAATCAAATCCTCGAAACACGCGCAGCCGCTCAGCGAATTGGAATCAAACTGGGCAAAGAAACCAAAGAGATCAAACTGGTCGACAACCATTTCAGTGGTTTCAGCCAGAACGTCGTCCAGGCCTGACGTCACTTCCTGCCGCAAACAACGCTCCCCATCCCACACCGTGCGCAGGAATGGCGTGAACGAGAGTGCCTCGCCGCGCCTGTTCCGTGCTGCACTGGAGGTCATCCTGCGGGGGGTCATCCTGCGGGGCAGGGGGATGAGACCGCAGTTAAGCGAACGTCCATCCGTCAAACGAAATGTCGATCTGATGAACACGCAAATAGGCGTCTCCCGATCCTTTCGCGATGGTAACCGGTCCCTCTTGGTTATTCTCAACCATCACCGCAACGCCGACCCCCAAGCCAAACGAGAAGTTGATCCCCGGCGTCGGTGCCATTCGTTTTTCCAGCGTGATGGTCTGGCAGAGCTGGTCATCGAACGCATCGAGAAAGATCGGGTGGAACTCGACTGAAGCCAGCTCCATTCGCTCCACCGCCGTCTTGCTCGGGTGCAGGTATTGGAAGAACACCAGCCGACAGCGGAAATTCGTGCTGAACAGCGAATCGAGCGTCGCCGCACTCGTCCCACCAGCAGAGACCTTTGCCTTGATGGTGAAATACCCCGACTGTGGATCTCGAATCTGCTGAGCCAGCACGACGCTGGACTTCACGGGGATCGCGACATCCTGTTGTGAGCTGGCCGTCCAAACACCCAGCAGGGCTGATCGAGGAGTTCGACTGGGTTCGTCGAGCCGCACACCGAAACCAGCCCCGTTGCCGGACAGGGCAGTGGCTCGCCAGCCCTTGGGACTTGCGGGACCGTCCAGCGGAACGAGATGCGTTGTTGTTTCAAAATCCTTGCAAGCCAGCAGGCCCGGCTGGTACGGCGGAACGAAGGCCAGATCCCCCGTTGACTCAGTTCGCTGCGTCGTCGCAGGCTCCTCACCCAGCAACTTGTACAACGGTTCTGATTCCGTGAGCGACAGTTCCCGACCCAATCGGTCAGGAAACGTCCCCTGACTGTTAATCCCGACCAGATGGAAGACGGTTGCGGCCAGATGACCGGCATTGACGGGGTCAGACGCGGGATAAGCACCCTCCCGGTCACTTGAGCCATAAACCTGTCCGCCGGAAATCCCCGCTCCTGCCAGGACACAACTGAAGACCGATCCCCAGTGATCGCGACCGGCATTGCCATTCACGCGAGGCGTCCGTCCAAACTCACCCACGGCGATCACCAATGTCTCGTCAAGGATTCCACGCTCCCTGAGATCATCCAGCAGGGCCGTAAAACCAAGATCGAACTGCGGCGCCAGACAATCTTCCATGCGGTCAAAGTTTCTCGCGTGCGTATCCCAGATCGGGTTTTCCACGCCGCGGTCGCCGGGGACCCGAGGCCAATTGACTGTCACGAATCGCACACCGGCTTCCACCAGTCGCCGCGCCAAAAGAACACTTTGTCCGAACGGGTTGCGACCGTAGCGTTCCCGGATCTTGTCCGGTTCGTCTTCCAGGTGAAACGCTTGCCGTGCGGCACCCGTCGTCAATAGATCGAATGCTTGTCGCCTCAACCCTTCATGCAACTGAACCGTAGCACTGCGCGGCGTATGATCAAACGTCCGGCCAAGTGCGTCGAGCAGCGAGACCCGCTTCTGCATGTGTTCGGCGGGAACGCGACTGGCGTACAAGCCCCCCAGAGAAGATTGCGGCTCAGAAGGACGGCACTCAATCAGCTCGGGACTGTACTGCGGCCCGAGAATCCCTCCGAACTGACCCGCCTCGATATTGCCTCCGTTGCCGATAAACAGTTCCGGCAACGATACCGACGTCAGGGCGGGAACGCGCTCGCTCGGACGGAACTTCTTCACAACCGAGGCGAGATTCGGCCAGTCGGTCGGTTGTGCATTTTCTCCATCGCCAGTGAGCATCGGCCGACCGGTCAAGATCCAGTGACCGCTGCCACCATGAATATTATTATTCGTGAACATCGAGCGAATCACCGCCAGTTGTTCAGCCCGCTGGGCCGTGCGCGGCAGCAGTTCACTGAAGTGGATGCCGGGGACATTGGTGCTGATCGGTTTGAACGGTCCCCGAATTTCCAGCGGAGCTTGCGGCTTGGGATCAAACGTTTCGTGCTGCGGGGGACCACCCGCCAGAAACAGGAAAATGACCTGCTTGGCACGCCCAAACATCGGGCCGCTCACCGGATCCTGTTCGGCCGACGCCGCACGAACGGAATTTCCCAGCAGACCGGGTAAACAGGCGGATAAGCCTGCCAGCCCCCCCAGTTGCAGCGCATTTCGACGGCTGGTTCGCAGGGACGACAGATCACTCGGATGGCGCAGCATCACATTCTCCACAGCTTGATGTGTTCCCTGACCACTGTATGACCGCGCCGCCACCAATTCCACTATGCTTATCTATTGATGCAACAAAATCCGGTCAATCCAGATTTGCCCCCTCAAGTAAGAGACAAATCACCCCGCGACAGCCCGGTAAGTCGCACCTTCACTCCACCCCCACCAACAAGACAGGTTTCCGCGAGCGCCCCCCCCTTTCTGGTGCTGAAACTCCGATTCGCCAGCACCTTGCTCAACCCGGGAACGAATAGGCCTGCTCCACCCGGCAGATGCGGACATGGTATGACTCATACCAGACAGACTTCCCCATCTGTTGAGCCAGCAAATGTTCGGAATGGCTTCGCCAGGCACCGATCGAGGCCAGATCGGCCCAGTAAGAAACAGTGATTCCACGCCCGTCACGATCCCGGTGGCTTTCCACACCAAGGAAGCCGGGCTGCTGGCTGGCAAGCTGTTCCATTGTCTCTGCCATCCCCGAATAGCCTGCCGGGTCCTCGACTGACCGTTTTGAGGTGAAGATCACGGCGTAGTACGGGGGCTTCAAATGTTCTCCTGCCCCACCAGTCAGTTCCACCATCGCGTTACACCTGCCGATTCCCGAATAAGGCCGAGAGCCGCTCATGAACCGCCGACCCGTCAAAGTCGCCCCAGAACATCAATTCCCTGACATTCACCCGAAGGTCGGACACACGGCACCTGAAGAGGGTTCCGATTGTTGCAGCAGGGGACAGAACGAAGTATTTCTGTTTGACACATTCGATCGAACGCAAAGCGATCGCGATCAGTTCGACAGAGGCATATGGCGGCTGCGACGATCGTCCTTTCGGGAGCCCGAATGGGGCGCAAAGACTTGGTGAGCCGCCGGGAACAGACGAATTCTGCCCATTTACAAAGAACCAGAGTTGAGACGACCACGCATGGGAACTTTCCACTCTGACCGAGCGTCTTAATAGCAATCGATCGTGAACCAGATATCAGACCAATCGCTGATTGACAATTGCCTGGCTGGTCGACGGGAGGCTTTCGGGCAACTCGTTGAGCGGTACCAGAATCGGCTTTTTCATTCTTTGGTGCATCTGCTCGGTTCAACGGAAGACGCGCAGGACGCGGCTCAGGACGCCTTTGTACAGGCTTTCGAAAAACTGGGAAGTTTTCGAGGGCAGTCCCAATTTTACTCGTGGCTGTTCCGCATTGCGTTCAACACAGCGGTCACCCACAAGCGAAAGACGCGGCGGATGTCGGTTTCCCTGGAAGCTCGCAAAGACGCCACCGGCGTTGAGCCGTCGGATGCGAATCCGTCGACCGAACCGTCGTATGCACTGGGAGTTTCTGACAGACAACGCCTTGTCCAGCAGGCGTTGTCTGAACTTTCGGACGAATTTCGGACCGCCCTGGTGCTGAAAGAGATGGATGGAATGAGTTACGAAGAGATCGCTGAGCTGGTCGAGGTCCCGGTGGGGACGGTTCGCAGTCGGATCCACCGTGCCCGCATCGAGTTACGTGACAAACTGTCGATACTATTGAAGTCAGAGGTACTGTAGGCGGGATGGGTGATCGCAGTGCGGGGAAATATTCTGATCATGAAGATTCATCTCGCACTTCCCGCTGGAATTTGATTATTGTTCTGTTCAGGTAAATGCAGTCTGTCCAGAGGGACAGCAGGAAGAAACCAGTACCATGAACCTACCGGTTCCTGATGAGTTGATCTCGGCCTACTTCGATGGGGAAGCGACACCCGCCGAACGCGCCGAAGTTGAACAATTACTCGACTCGTCACCCGAGTTCCGACAACAGCTCGACGAAATCTCGAAGCTTTCCGCATTGCTGCATTCGTTTCCCCGTGAGTCCGCCCCTGCCGGTCTGACGGCCAATATTCAGAAACGCGTTGACGCCGCTCCACTCCCCACCGCGCCCAACTCACATCCCACCCCCGCCCGTAGCTGGCGTCGGGAATGGACGGCTTTCGGTGCCGGGATCCTGGCAACCATGGCATCGCTTCTGGCAATGGTCTCTGTCAGGCAGCTGCCGCTCCATCAAAACTCCGATCAGATGGCAGAACTGGAACACACGGGACCCGCGCCGGATCAACTCGCATTTGGCCGATTCTCAAAATCCGCCGCTCCCGAAGCGGCCCCGGAAGACGGCATCGCGATGTCGCAGGCCACAGCGCCTGTCGACTCAATAGATCAGCCAATGAATGCAGAAATGGAAGCGGCGTCTGCGATGAGCAGCTTCGCGGCAGGCTCGGCAATGGAATCGCACGAAAACGCTCCCCCTCGTGCGAAGCTCAATTCTGCCGATCACGTGTCGACGGGTCCCACTCTGGGAGAAGAAATCTCTCCAGTCCTCGTTGCCGAGATGATCGATCCCGTAACTAACACAATCCAGCCGCAATCCCAACAAGATTTTCTCTCGTCACTGACCAATGGCGACGTCGTCGTATCCAGAATTGCGGACCCTACTAACACGGTCGCAGTCATTGACTTGACAGTCGTCGATATCGAACGCGGGGCCGAAGAATTAAAGCTCCTGCTGCAGAAACGCTCTGTGCTGGAAGTCAACGACGAAGCAAGTGGGGCAGCGAAAAAGCGGGACGAGCACAAAGCCTTCGATGATCGCCGGCAACTCAAAGGTGATTCGGACCGTAAGGAATCTGACTGGTCCGATGAACTGCAGGTCTTTTATGTCCGGGCTCCGGGTGACCAGCTCGCGAGCACCCTCGACGACCTCATCAAGATTCACCCCGATCTCTACCGAAACTGGTCGCCTCAGCCACCCATCGAACTCCCAGCGGGAACACGGGCGATGGTGGGGAACTATGGGCCCAAATTGGAAGTCAGCCAATCACTCGCCGGAACAGATCCAACCAACGAAGCACACATGGATCGTGAATCGGTCGAACTCCCGGAAGAAGTCAACGAGGAAGCGAATATCGCCGTCACCTATCTCGCAACCCGGAACGCATTGATCAACTCGCTCGGTGAACGGAACAATACCTCGCAGCCCGCGGAGACTTTCGGAGCGACGAGCGCCAACGATGGCGCCAGGAGCCAGCCCGCCGCTACGGACGAACCATCACAACCAGAGCCGGGGCAAACCCAGCAGAAAGACCGCGACACAACGAATGGCGTCGTCGCCTCTGGTAATGACAAGGCGTACTTCCGGGTCTCACGCGAAAGCATGCCTGCACTCGGGATCTCAAACGGTGTAATGGGGGGGATGGGCCCCCAGGCAGCGATTCCTCCGTTAGCCAATCAGGTTCAAAACTTCGATCTGAATTTCGGCCCCCGGAATCGAGCTCAAGCACTTTCCGACCGGAACGATCGGACTCAAAAACTGGTCAGGATGTTGATCGTGTTGCGATCAGAGCAGTCTCCGGCTTCCAAAGTCCCCTGATCAACGGAGGGGTGCCGCTCTGTCATGAACAAAGCCTTTATCCGAGAACCGGACGAGACCGCCAGTCGCTGCCCTCGATGTCAATCGCTGGGACAGCCGGTGGGCCCTCAAACCCTCAACGCGCAACTGACGCCCGAACTTCGTCGTGGCCTCGCAGAATCGGCCAGCTTCTGCCCCGACAGCCAGTGCGATGTCGTCTTCTTCGATGACTTTTCAGGACAGGTTACGCGGGACAAGTTCACTCGCCCCATTCCCATTAAAGACCCCGCAGCTCCCTTATGCAGTTGCTTTGGACTCACTCGGGACGACATTGACGACGACCTGGCGGAAGGGACCGTCGTCCGCACCAAGTCCGCCGTGCTGAAAGCCCAGTCGCCGGACGCACGCTGTGCTACGCTCGCCCCCAACGGTCGCTCCTGTGTCGCCGAAATCCAGAGCTACTACCTCAAGAATAAGCAGCGCCATTCGAACTGAACCACGCAGGTCGAGACCAGAAACGCCCCGATGAATTGCAGCCGGGGGTTGAATTCTCTGCGTCAGCCTCTTCGCAAGCCGACAGCCGTGGCCGTCGCATACTTCCTGGTATGTGAGATCGTGATCAGTATCTCATCAACCCCGAGTTCCACCGCGACCTGCTGAGTGGCCCCGTGCAATTCAACGTACGGCTGACCGCTGGACCTGACTTTGACTTCGATGTCAGTCCAACCGACCTGCGGTGTAAACCCGGTCCCCAGCACCTTCATCACGGCTTCTTTGGCGGCCCAACGCCCTGCATAGTGCGGGGCCGGCTCGCGGCGAGGCTGGCAATGTTGAATCTCATCCGCCGTAAAGACCCGGGTTAAAAAGTGATCTCCATGGTCTGAGATCATTTTTTCGATTCGCTCAACTTCAACGATGTCCGTCCCTAAGCCCACAATCATCAACCGCCTCCTCTATTCAGGTTGAGATCGTGAGGAAGCTGACGCCCGCCGTACCGACAAACCGCCAGCGGCGATCCCTGTCAGCAGACATTCGCCGCTCCAGAAGACCTCGGGCCAGGGACTTGGCCACGCCCCCAATTGTCGGACTCGTCGCGAGAGAAATTCCCGAAATCGCTGCACAACAGTTTCGTCCGCCTTGACCACACCTCGCTGTCGATCGATTTCCCGCATGAGCTTCGCGGCGAGCTCTTCCTCTTTCGACAATTGACGCATCGCGGTATCGAGTTGAAACGTCTGGAGTGTACTTAAGACGAACCCTCCACATGCCAGCGAAGCGGCGAAGACGAATAACGTCCATAAAGAAGGCCGTACTTCAAACACATTGGCAAGCCAGACGATCAGCCATCCCACTAACAGACCAAACCCAATCGACAGAAGCCCGATCAGACGGATGCGGGCAGGTGCGTGCGAGACGGCTAGAGCAAGAACGGCCACGCAGAACAAACTGGCGAGCATCCAGACGACGAGCGATCCGCCGCCCCCCTGTGTCGGGTCCCTCGTCGAATCGTCTGACTCGTCCAATTCCGCCGGCACGTGCGCATCGTGAGGACCGACTCTGTCCATTACTTGTCTTCGAAAGAAACCCGCGGATTGACCACAACGTAGAGAATATCGGAGACCAGGATCCCCAGAAGTGTCAGCACGGCTGACAGCATCAGCGTGGTCATCACGAGATCGTACTCACGGCGCAGCACTCCTTCGTACGACAACAGCCCCATTCCGTGAATATTGAAGATCACCTCAATGATTACGCTTCCACCGACCAGAAATGGCAGCAGCGAGGCGAGCAGCGTGATAATCGGGAAGAGACTGTTCCGCAGTGCATGCACCAGGATCACTCGAGGCTTACTGCACCCTTTCGCCTCGGCCGTCCGAATGTAATCCTGGCGAATCACCTCCAGCATCCCGGCACGCATCTGTCGGCTGACGTACGCCAGACCTCCATAAGTCATACAGAGCACCGGCAGCACAATATGTTTCGCGTAATCCACAAACTGCTCGAACGACGTCATCGAATCGAAGTTCTGGGACTTCAGTCCCAGAATGGGTAAGGGGGAATTCGAGAAGCCCAGATTCGTCCAGATCCATTTCTGCATGAACAGTTCACGCAGTAACTCAGCCACCCAGAACGACGGCAGACTGTAAAGCACGAACAGAAAGACCGTCGATACGCGATCAAACAAGTGACGTGGATACGCGGCACTCAGAATGCCCAGAGGAATTGCCGCGACGTAGATCAACGTGAAGACAATCAGGTTCAGCAGCATCGTGACCTTCAGGGCATCCCAAAGTTCAGGCCAGATCTTCTGCTCGGTCTGGAAAAAGATCATGTCCCCTTGGACAAGCCGGTTGAGAAACAACATGAACTGGTGCGGAAGCGGCTTATCGAAACCGTGTCGTTCACGGAATCGTTTCTCTGCCGCTTCCGTCCCTCGTTCTGCATTCACACCGGCGGACGCCTGTCCCGCTCCACCAAACTTTTCCGCCGCCGGATCCCCGGGGGCCAGACGGATCACCAGAAACGACACGAGCAGAATTCCGAACATCGTCGGAATCATCAGCAGAATTCGTTTGAGGAGGTAAGTGGCCAAAACACGTCTCGATCTGGAATGGTGGAGAGAACACGGCGACCTTACGAAGCCACATTATTTGTGAACCTGTTCGTCTTTCGGCACGTACCACTCTGAGAGATCAAAGCCGGGCCGCAGACGGTACCACTTCACATTGCGGAATCGCTTGTGGTATGCCCCGAATTCCTTCGGAATCCAGAGAAACATGTACGGCTGCTCGCTGTCAATCACTCTGTGAAAAGACTGGTGAATCCGCTTCCGCTTATTTTCATCCAGCGTGACACGCAGCATCTCGATCAATTCGTCCGCAAGGGGATTGCTGAACGAAATCGTGTTACTTCCCCGTTTTTCGCGAGCCGCTTCCGAGCTGTGCCAGATCTGGAAGGGATCGCTCTCAATCGGCATCGCCCAGCGAAGGGCGACCGCGTCACATTCTTTTGCTCGCAGCTTCTCGATGAACGAAGCCCACTCCATAGTCTGGATCTGCATGTCGATCCCGACGCTCTTGAAGTTCTTCTGCATGATCTCGCACATCTGCTCGTTGACCGGCTTTCCCTTGGGGAGCCGCAGCAGCACCTGAAACTTCTCGCCGTTTTTGTCCAGAATTCCATCGTTGTCCGAATCGATCCAGCCAGCCTCGGTCAACAATTCACGAGCCGCCTCGGGATCGTACGCAATCGGCAATACTTCACGGTCATACCCGGGACCAAACAGGTACTGCGTTCCCGAGACCACCACCCCGGCGTTATGAAGTTTCTTGTCCACGAAATCCTGCCGGTCGAACAACATCGTCAAGGCAATTCGAACCCGGCGGTCCTTGAATGGCGTCGCGAGCTGGTTCCAGCCGATATAGCTGAACATGGGTGAGAACCACATTCCGCGCACGTACGTCTCACGCGTTTCCTTGTCGAGCGTCGGCCAGTCCTCGAAAAACTGTTCGGCTGACATGTCGAAGAAGAAATCGATCTCTCCGGCCTTCATCGCTGCCATCGCCGACACCTGGTCGATAATGAACTTGAAGATGATTCGATCGAGGTGTCCCGCCTTGGCAGGCTCCCAATAATGAGGATTCCGCACCAGTTCGACCCGGTCGCCTCGTTCCCACTTGTCGACGATGTACGGACCTGTCCCCAGTGGTTTGCGGTTATAGCGATCATCCGTGTTGAAGAACTTGCCAAACTCCTGCCCGCGAGCACTGATCATGTTCTTCGCGGCTTCTTCTTGTGGAGTCAGCGGGGCCAGCGTCAGCTCACGACCGTTCTCTTTGAAGATCGCTTCAAAGAAATGGATCGGTGGCGAAAAGGCCGAGATCCCGTACGAGAACTCGTGAGCCTTGAAATACTGCTGTCGATATCGCAACCGAATCGTATGGGTCCCCAGTGCGGTGCACTCGACCAGATCGCTGTAGTACGTCCGAATCGAATCTCCATCGACATACGGACTGTTCAGCAGAGCGTAACCAAATTCAATATCTCGGGTCGTGAAGGGGACACCGTCTGACCATTTCACATCGTCACGCAGATAGAACGTCGTGTAGGTCTTCGCCTGAACGTCCTGCCATTCGTCTTTTTTAAGTGTCAGTGCCTCTTTGAGAGGATTTTCTTCTGTCCCCGGCTTAACGATCAGACTGCCGTCTTCACCCGGTTCAGATTGACCGAAGATTTCGTCTCCCGTTTTGACGACATACTTTCCTGCAGGAAACCCGCCGACATCAAGTTGACCGTTGCTGTCGCTCCAATAGTGGTAGCCCGTGGTCGAGGCGCCCAGAATTCTTCCGACAGGATAAATTCCAACCCAGGCTCCCCCTTGCGGTTGGCCTTCTTTATTCGATGTGACCAGAGAGATCGTTTTCGATTCCGCCGGTTTACCGTTAACAGGAGGGGCAACTTCATAATTGATCTCGAAGGAAGCCTTGGCTTCGCCATCCTTCAGAGCGACGCGGCGCTCGCGTCCTGGATAATCAGGCGAGAGCTTGATGGAGTCTTCGACGACCCATTTCTTTGCGATTCCCGGCTCGTACTCGAACGTCTCAGGATTCTGACGGGCCAGTCCTTCGTTGACGTATTGCATGATATACGTCTGGACGGCCGATGTTTCTGTAATGGGGTTCAGAACACGAGGCTCGGAATTGAACCGAATCGAGATCGCATCACCGGACACGGGCTGACTGGGTCTCGACTTGGCCCACTCGTTGTCAACATCAGCAGGGATCGGTCCGGCAAGTGACAGCGTTTCGTTGTTGGGCGGCATGCGTGGGATCTTGATGCCGTCCACTTCTGCCATAATTTCGATCTTCGGGACGTCGGGATAATCTTCCCAGTAGGCGGTCTTCGCCTCGGCCCCCTTGGTTCCTGATCCCTTCGACCCCGATTCGCCACTCGCTTCGGAGCCAGTGTTTTCGGACGTCGCGCTGGACGAACCAGACGTTTTGGCCGGGGCGGGAGTGCTGGATGTGGTACACCCCATCGACAGCAGAACACCAAGAATGACTGCACCGGCGAACTGGTGAGACCGAACCATAGACGGCATCCTTCCCTATCTGACACGCAGAAGACATTGCGAGACCGACGACCTGCTGTTCTGACACGTTGTGAAGCATCCCCGCTCCGCAAGGGTCCAGAATCATCGCACAATTACCTTTCAAAGGTAACCCGAAGATAGACGCAAGTCCAAACCACAGCAAGCATCAACTTCGTCTCCCCTGCTCGTATCATCCATTTGGTTCTCATCTCCGGAACAGGGATCTCCCAAACCACAAAGCGGTCCAGGGGAGCCAATCGGCCTCGGGCAGAAGGAAATGCGATGGGACGATCCGCTCCGGATGCAGGCTGTTCATGATCGGGTTAGAATGCCATTCTGCACTTCGATAGAATCCTGCTCTCGATCTCAAGTTCGCCCCGTCCAGGCGGCGGGCATGAATATGACGGCGACCCTCATGACAACTGTCCTGTCCACCATGTTGTACCTCGGAGCCAATCGATGCGAGTGAATTTCTGCCTTGCCATTCTTGCCCTGATTCCGTTGGCGGAATATCTGAACCCCAGCAGCGCACTTGCGGCAGAACCGCAGCCTCCACAGGGTTTCAAAGCAATTTTCAATGGCAAGGATCTCGCCGGCTGGTATGGCAACAATCCGCACAACGGTGCAAATCTGACAGGAGACAAGAAAGCCGCAGACCTCGCCCAGCAGCGGCTCGACTTCCCCAAGAATTGGACCGTTGAAAATGGGGAACTCGTCAACGATGGCCACGGTCCTTATGCCACCACCGAGGAAGAATTTGGAGACATCGATCTCCTGATTGAATACAAGACGGTCCCGAAAGCCGACAGCGGCATCTACCTTCGTGGAACGCCGCAGGTCCAGATCTGGGACTGGAACCAGGTTTTTGACCCCAAGGCCCCCACACGCCGCCCCCACCTCGGCTCGGGTGGACTTTTCAACAACACTCCCTGGACGGCGGGACGCGATCCACTCGTTCTTGCCGACCGCCCCTTCGGTGAGTGGAACCAGTTCAAAATTACGCAGATCGGCAGCCGAACCTGGGTCTGGCTCAACGATCACCTCGTCGTTGACGGAGCTGTCATGGAAAACTTCTGGGACCGTTCAAAGCCTCTGCCGGCGAAGGGCCCCATCATGTTGCAAACCCACGGCGGAGAAATCCGCTGGCGAAACATCTTCGTGCATGAGATCGAGCCTGCGGAAGCACAACGGCGACTCGCCGCAGCAGACACGGATACGAAGACACGCCTCGCGCGAGCCCTGACTCTGCACGCGTCGTTCGATCACGGACTGGACGCTGACTTCGCCCGGGGCGACAAGGCCTGCTATGTCGTTGAGGGCACGAACCTCGTTCCTGCCAAACCCAATGATGACGTTCGTCTCTCAGCCGATGCGGGCCGATTCGGTCAAGGCCTCCACTTCACTCGAAAGAACAACCTTCGCCCCACCTACAAGGATGGAGGTGTGCTTGGATACAACGACAAGAACTGGAGCACCACGGTTTCCACATGGATACGTCTCAACCCCGATCTGGATCTTGAACCCGGCTACTGCGACCCTGTCCAGATTGTTGGCGACGACCTGAAAAAAGGCTTCATCTTCCTCGAGTGGTCCAAGGACGAAACGCCTCGGTTCTTCCGGTACGCCATTCGACCCCTCTTCCACATCTGGAATCCGAACAACGTCCAGTGGGCCGATATTCCTTTTGAGAAACGCCCCATGGTGCAGGTCGCGAAAGCCCCATTCTCACGTGAAGAATGGACTCATGTGGTATTCACTCTGGAGAACGTCAATGACAAGAGCAAGCCTCAAGCGGGCCAACTCTTCATCAACGGCGTCCGACAAGGGGCGATTGAAAATTGGGATCTCTCATTCGCATGGGATCCGTCACGAGTCCTGCTCGTCCTCGGTGCGGCCTACGTGGGACACATGGACGACCTGACCGTGTTTGACCGCGCGTTGTCCGTCGATGAAGTGCAGCTCCTTTATGGCCTCAAGTCCGGAGCGGGCGAGCTGGCGAAAATCGCAGCCGAATAAAGAACCTCGCAGCCCCGGGAACTCAGACCGTTGATGACGATAGCCCATGAAGCGTTTCTCTTTATGGGCTGTCACCTTGAAAATCACGTGTCATCAACATGGGTTCTCAAGTAGTGGGGCCTCGCAGTTCGGCCAGCCACGCAGCCAACTCTTTAAGGTCCTGCACGTCCATTCCCGAAACCAGCTCGCGACGATGCACATCATGCACCGCAAGAAGATGGTCTGCGTGAAAGACGATCTCACTTCCGAACCAAACCCCATGTAGCCGGGACTCGACCATCACATTGTCGACAACACCCAGAAAGAGGTCATCAACTCGTTCTGAGATCCGGACCCAGAAGTCTTCACCCCAGCCACGTGAAGGGATCACCTGGTCGGGTAAAGGAAAGAGCGATGCAGGGTGCGTATGCTTCAATATAGGTTTGGAAAGTGGCCCCGCGCACGAAGGACACGGACATTTCTCCGCGACTTCATCATGCAGCGAGAATCGTGGTGAATCGATCCGCAGCTCGACGAATTGCCCCGGGCGGACCTGACGCTTCAGCACAGCAGGCGGAACGTGAAATGTCGCTGGGTTTGCCCGATGCATCTCAGCGCCGTCCACCAACTGGTAGTCGTTTCGAAACCGCTGATCCTGAAGTCGCTGCTGTAATCTCGACATCTCACCATTTTCAGCAAATTGGCCCGGAAGCACGATCACACTCTCTTCTGCAGTATAACACCGCTAAGATTGGCATTGGCTGCCATTGATCCTATTCCGAGCCACGCGGATGCACGAACCCCCGCCTGCGTTTCGTGTCCCGATCGATCAGCCAATTCCCCTTGATCCCCGTCTCTTGACGCTGCATGAAATTGCATATACAAGTTTTTTACATGCGGTTCCAACGAGGAGATACTTGTGAAAAAGAGACGAGTCGTTGTCACTGGACTGGGATGCGTCAGTCCGGTCGGAAACTCGCCCGCGGAGTCCTGGAACGCATTACTGAATGGCCAGTCGGGGGTCTCTGCGATCTCGATATTCGACGCGTCCAACTACCCCGCACGGATCGCAGCCGAGGTCAAGAACTTTGGGACGACATTCCCAGAGGTACAAAAGCGATATCCCAAGTCCGGACGCAACATCCACTTTGCCATTGCTGCCGGGGCTCAAGCTGTCCGGGACTCGGGGCTGCAGCAGGCAGGATACGATCCGGGCCGCATCGGCGTTTACACCGGTGCAGGCGAGGGAAGTCAGGATTTTGAACTTTTCATGAGCATGGTGGCTCGCTCGTCCACGAATGGCCACTGCGATCTCCCCGCCTTCAATCAGCTCGTGCTGGCCAATCTCGACGCCGCGAAAGAGATGGAGCAGGAACCGCACATGGTATCCGCTCATCTCGCAGCGGAGTTCGGTTTCGAAGGCCCCAATCTCAACACCCTCACAGCCTGTGCCGCAGCCGCTCAAGCCATCGGGGAATCCGCCAAACTGATCGAAGATGGACTCCTCGATGCAGCACTGACGGGCGGCAGCAGCTCCATGATTCATCCGTTCGGAGTGACGGGCTTTTGTCTGTTGACGACTCTGTCGACGCGTAACGATGACCCCACCAGGGCATCGCGACCCTTCGATCTGGACCGTAATGGTTTTGTCCTGGGAGAAGGGGCAGGGATCATTATTCTGGAAGAATACGAAGCGGCGCGACGGCGTGGGGCTCCGATCTACGCCGAGTTGACCGGGTACGGTTCTACCGCCGATGCCTACCGCGTGACGGACATTCATCCCGAAGGGAGGGGAGCCGTCACCGCGATGAAGCTGGCACTTCAGGAAGCCCGCTTGAACCCCTCCGACGTCAGCTACCTCAATGCGCATGGAACCAGCACCAAGGCGAACGACGCACTGGAAACTCTGGCCATCCGCAAGGTCTTTGGAACTGCCGCCGATCATCTTCCCGTCAGCAGCACCAAAAGCATGACAGGTCACCTGGTCGCAGCCGGCGGTGGGATCGAAGCCGTCTTCTCCGTCATGGCCATCGGCGCCAACGTCATCCCGCCGACAATGAATTACGAGACCCCAGACCCTCAGTGTGATCTGGATTACGTCCCACTCACCGCGCGGGAACTGCCCGTTTCGCACGTTCTCTCGAACAGCTTTGGTTTCGGCGGCCAGAACGTGTCGCTCCTGTTCTCGCAAATCTAGGTGAATCCCCCGTAAGATTCTCCCCCCGAAGTTTCCTCGTGATCGCCATTCAGCGCGGTCCGTTAATACCTGACAAGGACGTCCCATGGAAATGCGCCGCGCGGTCATTACTGGCCTCGGAACAGTGAACCCCTTAGCCAACAATATGCCCGACTTCTGGAAGGCGGTCTGCGACGGTCAGTCTGCGGTGGGCACGATCTCCCGATTCGATGCTTCTCACTACCGCACCCGGATCGCCGCCGAAGTCAAAAACTTCCAGCCGGACGAAATTCTCGGGGGCAAACAGGCGAAAAGGCTCGACCGTTATGCGCAATACGGACTGGTCGCCGCGATCGAAGCCCTGAAAGACGCGGGACTCGACCCGACAAACGGCGACCCCCGGCGAGCCGCCGTCGTCGTCGGAACCGGCATCGGCGGGATGGAAGTCTTCGAGGAAGAAAGCATCAAGCTCCAGCACGTCGGCCCCGGACGCGTCAGCCCGTTCTTCGTTCCCCGCATCATGCCCAACGCGGCGGCCGCGGCGATTTCGATTCACTTCGGGGTCACCGGCCCCTGCTTCAGTGTCTCATCCGCGTGCGCATCGGCCGCTGACGCCATTTCCACCGCCCGTGACCTGATTCGCACCGGACGGAGTGACATCGTGATCACTGGCGGAGCAGAGGCTCCCATCACACCGCTCGGCCTTGCTGGCTTCTGCGCTGCACGATCTCTCTCCGAACGAAACGATGCTCCCACTCAGGCCAGTCGCCCCTTCGATCGGGGACGCGACGGATTTGTGCTGGGTGAAGGGGCTGGAATCCTCGTCCTTGAAGATTATGAACACGCCCTCCGCCGGGGCGCCCGGATCTACTGCGAAATCGTGGGGTGCGGACAGACCGCCGATGCCCATCACATGACGGCTCCCAATCCATCGGGTGCCGGTGCAGCGGAGGCGATGCGCGCTGCCATGCAGGATGCCCACGTCATGCCCGAGCAAATTCCCTACATCAACGCTCATGCCACCAGCACGGAACTCGGAGACGCCGCCGAAGCGACAGCGATCCGAACCGCATTTGGCGAACGAGCGGCCGATCGACTTTCAATCAGCTGCACCAAAAGCCTGATCGGCCACCTTTGCGGCGCCAGTGGTAGTGTGGCCGCTGCCGTCATCGCGATGTCCATCCGCGACGGTGTCATCCACCCGACGCTGAACTTCGACGAACCATCCGAAGAATGGCTGAAAAAGACTGTCCACACATCCCCCGTCGATGAAAAAATTCGAATGGGTATGCTCAACAGTTTCGGTTTTGGCGGCCATAATTCGTCCATCATCCTGGCCGCCGTCGAGAACTGAAGTTCACGCCGGCAGGATGCAAAGCTCCGGCAACATGGTCCGACAACTTGAACATCAGGGGAGATGCGAATGAACTTGGCCACCAGACGAACAACTCTTCGAGTCCAGCCGTTCAGCCTGCTGACGGTCACCCTTCTGATGATCCTTTTCGGGGGTGCCCCGGCACACGCCGAACACGATGGCAAAGTTCAGATTCTGCTGCTGGGCGACAGCACGACAGAAGGGATCATCCCCAAACAACATGTCCCGAAAGGCCCTCACCTGGAAGACGTCATTCGGGAACTCCTGGCCGCTGAACAGGATTTGCCTCCGACCAATGTCATCAATCTGGGTTTGAGCGGCGAATACATCCGCCGACTGCTCGACTCGGGCCGCTACGACAAGGAAGCTGCAAAGCTCCCCGGTATCGATTACGTGCTCATTCGCTACGGCTTGAATGACGTCGGCCGCCGTGAAAACTTCGACGAGAACTTTGCCAAGGATTATCACGAACTCATCGAGCGGCTGAAAACCGACCATCCGAAGGCCACCCTCATCGTGATGACAGTCATCCCCTACGGAAATGAAGCGTTGACGACGCGGATCAACCACCAGAACGTTGCAGTCGCCAAAGCCGAAGGGTTACTACTTTTCGACATCTACCCGCGATATGCCGCGGAACTGCAGCGGGGGCCGGACATGCTCAACTACCGCCGTTTTCCCCTGGATAAAATCCCGGAAAATCGACGCGAATTTGTGAAGCCCTTCGTCGTCCCTGGAAGTTCCCCAACCGTCGAAGTCCTCGACAACCGCCTGGATGCCCATTTTGGACATCTTCCCGGCTGGTTCGGCGATCGGCATCCCAATCTGGCAGGTTACCACGTCATCGGAGACGAAACCGCGAGGTTCCTGACTCCCCTGATCAGAAAGCAGTTCGTGAAGCCATGAACCCTCAACTGAGATTGATTTCACGCTAGGCGATTTCCCAGTCTGCCTTCAGCGCATTACGACACTCGGCCCTCTTCATTCGAGACGACAGACACCCCGGTTCGCCGCTTGAGCGCGGCTGCCGGGGTTTTTCAGTTCCGGAGCCGTCCCGACAGGTGTCGACTTATCCTCGACGATGTGTGAAGGAGCGGACACGACCGCCCCCCATCAGCAGAAAGCGGCCGATACCTTCCCCAGAAGCCACAACCGTCGGTCTGCAGTCTGAAGAAGAAGTACTCGACTGGCAACGGAGACCTGACCTGCATCGCAAGGTAGAGCAGAGCAGAGCAAACTACGGCCCCCGGTTTCCTCTACAAGCCTTCGTCCTGAGGCCCCCCGCTCCGCACAAACTCATCCTTGGCGGTCAGCATCCGCAAGGTGAAAGCAAGCGAATTCAACCGCGTCTCTGTCGAATCCGCTCGCGACATGAAGACCACCGGACAGGCCGCCCCGCATAGCACGCCGCCAAACTTGCAGTCCGCGGTGTACATCAACGCCTTCACCGTCAAATTTGCGGACAGTAGATTCGGGAACAGCATCCCGTCTGCAGCACCGACAACAGATCCACTGATCCGCTTCTTTTCCGCAGCGTCTGTCGCGTAGGCAAGATCGAACGAGAGCGGGCCCTGTACGATACATCCCGGCAATTCGCCCGCCTGGTTTCGCCGAGCCAGTTCCGCGGCATCCAGAGTATCGGGCATCGAATCGGTCACCTTTTCCGTGGCCGACATCACGCCAATCCGAGGCAGTTCACTGGATGCTCCATCGCTCAACGCCGTCGCCACGTCGACCATACTCCGCAGAATATCTGCTTTCTGCTCCAGCGTCGGCTGAATCGTGATCCCGGTGTCCGACAACAGGAAACGCCGGGCATCCCTTGCTATTTCCATCAATACAACCTGACAGATGCAACGTTCCGTTCGCAGGCCATTCTCTCGAGACAGCACCGCTTTCATGAGATCTGGCGTCGCAATCTGCCCCTTCATCAGCAGACTCGCCCGCCCCGCCTTCACTTCCGCGACGGCAGCCACAGCGGGTTGGTCACTGTCAATCAATTGAAACACGGACAACTCAATATCAAGGTCATGAGCCAGCGACTGAATTTCGGCGACCGACCCTGTCAGGATCGGCTTCACCCACCCGCGCCGCTGAGCGATCGACAACGCTTCCAGAACAGTTCGATCTGCCCCTCCCGCAGCCACGACCGGCAGGGGAGACGCCAACTGATCCGCCAACTGGTAGAGAGAGCCAAAACTCAGCAGTGACATCGGGACCTCACAAACAACAGCAATCCAAGACCATAAAACAAAAAAGCCTTCCTCAGCAATACTGCTGAAGAAGGCCATCTATTTCACGCGCCCACAACGCCTGACCCGATCAATCAAGTCGTTGCGATCGAACGGGCAGCTCCGCCACGTCGAACGCTCTTGCGATCATTCTGACCGACGAACTCGATCAAAGCCTTTCGCCCGGCATCACCGAGACGAAACTCAGCCAGTCGCACGACGCGAGTGTAACCACCCTGACGTTCACGGAACCGGGGAGCGATCTCACTGAACAGGATCGCCACAGCTTCTTTGCTACGCAGAGCAGCAAATGCTCGCCGACGCAGTGATACGGCGGGAGCGATCGCGGCACTCCACTTCTGCCAACGGTCAGACTTTCGCCACTCTTCCCATTCAGCACTGCCTCGAGCAGCCGAAGTCGCGAACTGAGCAGCAGCATCCTGGTGGGCAAGAGCCTTCTTGCCCATCGTGATCAGCTTCTCGACCACGGGACGCAGTTCTTTGGCCTTCTCGACGGTTGTGATAATACGTCCAGGCACCTTAGGAGCATTGCCGCTGGCAGCGTCCGGCTTGCTGGAACAAATCAGACTGGTCGCCATGTTGCGGAACATCGAGTTTCGGTGACTCTGATTCCGGCCCAGTTTTCGTCCGCTTTTTCGATGTCGCATGATCTGTTCAAAACCATATCAAGTATGTTGCGAGCGGCCCAGACGTCGAAACGGACTGAACCGGAAAGCTGTACTTTACCCGACTGGCAACCTGAACGCGAGAGACGCGCATCAGGGGCCAATCACTCCAAAAATCTCTTCTAGCGATCGCGCTGCTGCATCGATTGTGGCAATCGCATCCCCAGACGCAAGTTAATCGACGTCAACCGCTCACGCACTTCCTGCAATGTCGTGTCACCGAAATTGCGGACCTGCAGCAACTGGTCTTCCGTCCTTGTCACCAGGTCGCGAACGGTATTGATCCCTTCGGACTCGAGACAGTTCGTAGCCCGCACCGACAAATTCAGTTCAGCCAAACTACGTGACAACCGTTCTTCCAACTCCAGATCAACCGGAGCGTATCCCGTCGACTCATGCATATTACGCAGGCCGCTGTCCGGGAACGTTTCGGGACCAGGCTCACGATAAGTGATGATCGGATTGAGATGCTTACGCAGAATCTTGGCAGACTCAACCAAAGCCATCTCAGGTGTGACCGTCCCGTTGGTCCAGATCTCAAGAATCAGTCGGTCATAGTTCGTCCGCTGCCCAACGCGCGTCTCTTCGATCTTGTAACGCACACGCGTGATCGGCGAGAAAATGGCGTCGATAGGGATCACCCCAACTTCATTCTGATGCTCGGGCTGTTCCGAGACCGGGGAATAACCGCGACCATTCTCAACCTGAATCTCGATGTTCAGCGAGACGTCGTCAGTCATCGTCGCGATGACCAAATCCTTGTTGTAGACTTCAACTTGGTCATCAACAATGATATCCGCCGCGGTCACCACGCCACGTTCATGACGCTCGATACGCAACGTCTTTGGAACCAAAGCGTGATTCTTAACAACAACCGACTTCAGATTCAGACAGATATCCGTGACGTCTTCAACGATACCGGGGATGGTGGTGAATTCGTGCTGGACACCCTGAATCTTGATCCGTGTGACCGAACTACCTTCCAGGCTCGACAGCAAAATCCGTCGCAAACTGTTTCCGATCGTCGCACCAAAGCCACGCTCGAATGGCTCGATCACAAATTTGCCGTACGTGCTCGTCAGGGTCTCTTTCTCGGTGACGACCCGATTCGGCAATTCAAGGCCGCGCCAGCGAATTCTCATTGAATAATCACCTACAAACGTCGTAAATCGTACCCACGAACGCCCGAACCAAAGGTATCAGACGCGTCGCTTCTTCCGTGGCCGACACCCATTGTGCGGGATTGGCGTAATATCCTCAATCGAGCGAATCACGACACCCGAGGTCTGAAGACCGGTAATCGCGCTCTCACGACCGGAGCCAGGACCTTTGACCTGGACTTCCATTTCCTTCATACCGAACTTCGCGGCGCGTTCCGAACAGGTCTCGGCAGCTCGCTGAGCAGCGAACGGGGTGCTCTTACGGCTCCCCTTGAAACCAACGGTCCCGGCCGAAGCCCAGCACAGCACGTCACCGTTTACGTCGGTGATGGTCACGATCGTGTTGTTGAATGTCGCCTGAATGTGCGCAATACCACGGGTGATATTTCGTCGCACCTTGCGTTTTTTAACTTTTGCCATAACGAAACCTGTAGTCCAAATTCAACCACCCGGAGACACACTTGTGCAGGGCAGATTACTGTGCAGATGGCAATTACGCCACCCAATGGAACAAATACGCCTGACTGGCCGAAAGGGACATCGACTGAATCGAACTTCGATCAGTGCTTCATGTCCTTGACGCCCTTCTTACCGGCAACCGTCTTCTTAACGCCCTTACGCGTGCGGGCGTTAGTGCGTGTACGCTGACCGCGAACGGGCAGGTTGCGGCGATGACGAAGTCCGCGATAGCTCTGAATATCTCGGAGACGAGCGATGTTCTGCTGAATCGTACGACGGAGCTGACCCTCAACGAGGTAGTCCTTGTCGAGCAATCCAGTGATCCGGGACACGGTCTCGTCGGTCAACGCCGACGCCTTCAGGAAGGGATCAATCCCCAACCGGAAGCAGATCTCCGCCGCCACCCAATCACCGATGCCGTAGATGTACTGCAACGCCACCACGACATGCTTGTCGTTCGGCAAATCCACACCCTGAATACGCGGCATAACTCATCACCCAATCGAAAAACTTTTTATTGACTACCCAACGCCCAACGACGCTTATTAACCCTGTCGCTGCTTATGGCGTGGGTTGGTTGAGCAAATGATATATACGCGACCTTTGCGGCGGACAACCTTACAGCCTTCGCAAATCAACTTTACGCTAGCACGAACCTTCATCGTCTCTACTCCTGCACGTCAAGCAACCCGGGTTGTTGGCGGGCCACGAGGTAGCTGTCTATCTTGTGAATCAAATCGATCGCCACAGAAACGCAAATCAACAAGCCAGTTCCGCCGTAGAAACTCGAAACCGTGGCATCGAGATTCAGCAGTCCGGAAATCACCGTTGGAATGACCGCCACCAGGGACAGGAATGCCGCCCCGACGTAGGTCACTCGGGTCATCACTCGCTCCAGATACGCCGCCGTGCGATCACCAGGACGGTAACCTGGGATGAAGCTCCCGTAATCCTTCAGGTTCGACGCCATTTCCGTGGGATTGAATGTAATCGCCGTCCAGAAATAGCAGAAAAAGAAAATCAGAGCGATGTAGCAGACATTGTAGAGGAACCCACCGTGATTCGAGAAAGCACTCTCCAATTTCGTGAATAGCGCCCCCAAACCCATAAAATCAATATTCAACGCAGCGAGCTGCTTAAACGCAAGCCAGGGGAACATGAGCAGGCTGGATGCGAAGATGATTGGCATCACTCCCGACTGGTTAAGCCGCAATGGCAGATGATCGACGCGGCCGCCATAGACCTTATTTCCACGCACATGCTTCGCGCTTTGAACAGGAATCTTGCGGGTCGCCTGAGTGATCAGCACAACCCACCAGACGACACCGAAGAAGACGACCACGAGGAGAATCAACCGGTCAATCCCGGCAGAGCTCCCCAACCCGATTCCACTCTTGAATGCGGGTGCAATCAAACTTCCCAATGCTGTCGGAAGACGGGAGAGAATACCGGCCATGATCAACAAGCTCACGCCGTTGCCAACGCCATACTCGTCAATCTGTTCCCCGATCCACATCAGCAACACGCTGCCGGCGGTCATCGTGACCGTGCAGATAATTCGCATGTAGAAATTGTCGAATTCAGGCAGAATGATTCTTTCACTGCCGCCTGATCCACCGGAAAGCACAACAATCCAGAAATAACTCTGGATGAAGCAGATCACCACTGTCGCATAGCGCGTCCACTCGTTGATCTTCTTCCGACCCGCCTCGCCCTCTTTCTGCAGCTTCTCGAGAGGGGGATAAACCGTCCCGAGCAACTGGAAGATGATTGATGCCGAAATATACGGCATGATGCCAAGACCGAAGATGGTCAGATTACCGATGTTAGACGCTGAGAACAGCGACAACATGCTCATCATCTGACCAACGCCACTGCCACCCTGGCGCGACAGGCTTTCCGCCAGCGCTTCCTGGTTGACGAATGGCAGAGGCATCGAAAACCCGAGCCGGTAGACCGCCAGCAGAACCAGCGTCAACAGCAGCCGATTTCGAAGCTCGGGAATCGAAAAAACGTTGCGGAGGTGCTTAAGCATGTACTTGTTTATCCAGCATAATCTGCGCTGTGCAAGGATCGCTCTACTCGGCCACCCTTGGCAACGATTGCCGCTTCAGCAGACCGCGAGAAGTGGTTCGCATGCACGGTCAGCCGCTTTGTCAGCTCGCCAAATCCGAGGATCCGAACGGAGACCTTGCCGTTTGGTGCCAGGCCGGCCTTACGCAGAGCGGCGATATCGACGACAGTGTCAGACTCGAATGCTTTGTCCAGATCTTTGAGATTGATCTCAGCAACATTCGGAGCGAATTGATTGTTCGAGAAACCACGCTTCGCGACTCGGCGGGCGAGTGGCATTTGACCACCCTCGAACCCGACGCGATCTTTATGGCCAGACCGGCTGCCGGCACCCTTGTGCCCGCGTCCCGAGGTCTTGCCGTGGCCAGAGCCAATACCGCGTCCAACTCGCTTGCGCTTTTTCCTTGGGGTTTCAAGCCCCAAATCGTGAATCATCATTTAGACACCCACCTCTCTCAGCCGACCGATCTCTTCGCGGCTTCTCAATTGTTTCAGCGCATCGAACGTCGCTTTGATGACGTTGATGGGGTTGCTCGATCCACGAACCTTCGTCAACACGTCGGTCAGACCAAGCGATTCTGCCACTGCCCGCACGCAAGCGCCGGCGATAATCCCCGTTCCGGGATTTGCTGGCATCAGCATGACGAGGCTTGAACCGTACTTGCCAATCACCTGGTGCGGGATCGAGTTCTTGGTCAGCGGGCATCGCATCATCGTTCGGTTGGCTGCCTTCACAGCTTTCTCAACCGCGAGTGGAACCTCAACCGCTTTACCGTAGCCGTATCCCACGCGGCCTTCGCCGTCCCCGACAACCACAAGCGCGGTAAAGCTGAACCGACGTCCGCCTTTGACCACGCAAGCACATCGCCGGATTTGGACGACGCGTTCCGGGGAATCTGAATTTGATTTATCACCCGCCACTTTGTTTATCTCCAGACACCCAGACACGTAACCAAAAGGTCAATTGACTTAGAAATCCAACCCAGCAGCACGGGCTGCTTCTGCCAACTTCGCCAGTCGACCGTGGAACCGGTAAGGACCACGATCGTAAGAAACGGCCTTAATCCCTTTGGCCAGCGCCCGTTCGGCGATCTCGCGTCCAATCACTTCTGCTCCGGCACAGTTGCCACCGCTGGTAACCTTACCACGGAGCGCGGTATCCAGTGACGAAGCCGATGCCAGCGTCTGACCGGTCGCGTCGTCGATCACCTGGGCGTAAATGTGACGACCGCTGCGGAAGACAGACAAGCGGGGACGACCGCTTTTCAGTCGGTTTCGTACCCGAAACTGACGACGGCGACGTTGCGTCGCGATGATTTCCTGACCGTTCATAAAGACCTCTTCGACACCGTTGAATCAGCAAATGACTTGACTTAGCTACCGAACGCTTTACCGGCCTTACGACGAACATGTTCGCCCGCGTACCGAATGCCCTTACCTTTATAAGGTTCAGGCGGACGCACAGCGCGAATGTTCGCCGCGAACTGTCCAGCAGCGTGCTTGTCGGCGCTCTTGATCACCACGTGGGTGTTGTCAGGAAGCTCACACGAAACACCTTCGGGAACTTTCAACTCGATGTTGTTCGCAAAACCGACCTGCAGCGAAATAACATTGTTCTTCAGAGCGGCTTGATAGCCGACGCCGACGATCTCAAGCTTGACTTCCCACGGCTGAACCAGACCAACGACCATGTTGTTGACCAGGGCTCGCGTCAGTCCGTGCAGTGCGCGACTCTCACGGTTATCGTTGATTCGCTCAACAACAACAGTGTTCCCATCGTTCACCTTCAGGCTGATCCGGTTGTCGACAGGAACAGTCAGCGTGCGATTCCCTTTCGAGGCGGTTGCGACACCGTCTTTGAAAGCGAACGTAACCCCTTGCGGAATTGGAATCGGTTTTTTACCTACTCGCGACATTCTCTAGTCTCAATTTCTATACGCAGACGATCACCAAAGGACGAACAACACTTCGCCGCCGACTCGCTGCTGACGCGCCTCTCGACTGCTCAATACACCCTTGTTCGTCGAAACAATACAAACCCCGAGTCCCTGCAAAACCTGTGGCAGCTTGTCCACGGTCGAGTACACCCGGCAACCTGGCCGGCTGACGCGCTGCAGGTGTCGCACAACCGCACCACCGTCTGCAGCATACTTCAACGTCACACGGATCACGCCCTTGGCTTCGGCTAGCGCTTCGTGGCTCCAAATGTAACCTTCACGAGCCATCGCGTCCAAGATGGAACGATTGAGCTTGGAGTCAAGTATATTCACAAACGGGCTCTGGTTCTTCACCGCGTTGCGAATTCTCGTAATCATGTCCGACACACCGTCTGCCATAACGTCACCAACTCGCCTTCTTGACCCCTGGAATCATCCCGTCCAACGCCAGATTTCTGAAGCAAATGCGGCACAACTTAAACTTGCGATACACCGCTCGCGAACGTCCGCACAACTGGCATCGATGTTCGATGCGCGAGCTGAACTTCGGCTTCTTGTTCGCCTTCACAACATGCGCTGCCGTTGCCATTTTCTCTCCCTCGCTACTGCGGCATCCGTGTCATCCACGGGATCGGCGTAGCTACTTTCAATTCAAAACCACGTACTGCTTAATTTCGTGACCGAGATTCAACCCGCTTGCAACCGAGGGAGTCGATTCGGCGATGACTGAGACTCAGGCGACTTGTTCTTTAGCGAATGGAATACCGATTTCCCGCAGCAACAGCAAGGCTTCAGCATCACTGCTCGCCGTTGTCACGATCGCGATATTCATCCCTTGTACGTAGGTCACGCGATCAGGATCGATTTCCGGAAACACTGTCTGCTCATTCAGCCCCATGCTGAAATTGCCGTTTCCGTCGAAGCCCGTGGCCCGAACACCACGGAAGTCGCGGACTCGTGGCAACGCCAGGGTGATCAGGCGATCGATGAAGTCGTACATCCGTGCGCCACGCAGCGTCACTTTACAACCCACATCCACACCTTCACGCAACCGAAAACCTGAAACGGCGATGCGAGACTTCGTAACCTGTGGCTTCTGACCAACGATCGTCTTCAAATGGTCGACGGCCTCATCGATCCGCTTGCGATCGGCAAGCGCCTTCCCCAAACCCATGCTGACCACCACTTTGGTGATCCGTGGAATTGAGTGTACGTTCTCGCGACCCAGGGCTGTCTTCAGACCGGGAAGGATCGTCGTCTTATACTTTTCAAGCAACCGTGACATTTTCTTATCCTGACCAATTCGCCAGATCTACCGGCGAACGCTACGCGTCAGCCTTCTTACGACCAATAGTTCCCAGTGATGTCTTGCACGCTTTGCAGTATCGCTCTCGTGAATCTGCAGTGACTCGCGTCCCGACCCGAACGCCCTTACTACACTGACTGCAGTAAACCATCGCGTTTGAGCTCGCAATTGGCATATCGCGAGGCACACGTCCGCCTCCGGGGCTGCTCGGATGGCCCTTCTTGACATGCTTGTAGACGCGATTCACACCTTCCACGAGGATGCGCTCACCGCCATCCAGCACACGCACAACCTTACGCGGAGTCTTACTGGCATCATCGCCAGTGACAACCACCACAAGATCACCTTTACGCATCCGCATGATAACTACCTTCAATGTTGCAGCTTAGACAACTTCCGAAGCCAGGCTGATAATCTTCATAAATCGTTGATCGCGCAGCTCACGGGCGACAGCCCCGAAAATGCGCGTACCACGTGGATTGTTATCGTTGTCAACCAGCACGATCGCATTGGCGTCAAACCGAATGTAGCTGCCATCAACGCGTCGGTATGGCTTCCGCGTGCGAACAACAACACCCTTTACGACCGCCTTCTTGCCCACGCCACCGTTAGGCAGTGCACGCTGAACGGCAACCACGACGATGTCACCCAGGCCGGCATAGCGACGATTTGAACCGAGGACCTTGATACAGCGGGCGGTTTTCGCGCCCGTGTTGTCGGCCACATTCACCATTGTCTGCATTTGAATCATTTAAGGCACCAATTTCCCAGACGCAATTGACAAGGAGTCTTTGCTGGCCGCTCGCCGACTGTTCTCTCGAGTGAAGGCCGCTACAAAATCCGCTAACACAACGTCTCAACTCATCACCGTCAACAGCAATCCAGGATCAGGACTGCGCCGATTCGGTGGCAGGAGCGTCGTTGTAAGGAATTGCCGAGTCAGCCTTCCTTGCGCTGGTCACGACGCTGACGACACACCATCTTTTGAGCCGTGACATCGGTCGGCTTTCAATGATCTCGACCACATCGCCTACCTTGGAGACATTTCCTTCATCATGAGCGTGGCAGACGGTCGTTCCGGTCACCGTCTTCTGATACTTGGCGTGACGGTACACACGACGAACTTCGACCCTTCGTGTCTTGTCACAACGGTCAGAAGCCACAACACCAACGAGTCGCCTTCTCATAAATCATTTCCTGCCAGCCGCGGCCGAACCGAACGGGCTCTTACCAAATTTCTGAATCACGACATTGACTAACGAGTCTACATCACGAGTGACGATTGCAACGACTCAACTCAAGTACCCGAAGCAGCATTCTGCTTCTCGGCGATCACCGTCAGAATACGGGCAATCTGACGACGAAGGGATGACCGGAGGCCAACCTTCTTCTTGGCGTCATCGTGCGAACCGAATCGGTAACCGAACTCTTCCTTTGCACAATCGAGTGCCAGGTTCTCCAGTTGATCAACCGCCATCTGACGCAAATCATCGCAACGATGCACAATGCTCTCCGATACTCAATGTCGCCGTCAGTGAGCTGTTCCTGAAAGAAGGACCAGCTCTCACTCAAATTGACGCGACCACTCTAATTCATCCGACACAAATCAGACGTGTCTTCCGACCATTCTTACGCGGACTGGCAGCTTGTAGGCGACGCGGGCGAAACATTCTTTCGCAGCAGCCTGTGAAACACCAGCCAGTTCAAACAAAACTTTACCAGGACGGATCACCGCAACCCAGTGGTCCGGTTCCCCTTTGCCTTTACCCATTCGCGTTTCCAGCGGACGAGCCGTCATCGGCTTGTTCGGGAAAATGCGAATGTACAATTTGCCTTCCCCACGGACGTATTGCGTAGCAGCAACTCGACACGCTTCAATGGTGTTTCCACGGATGTGACCAGCATCTAATGTCTGAAGGCCCCATTCGCCGAAAGCAACCGTTGCACCGCGCGTCGCGTTACCTTTTACGCGTCCTCTTTGCTCTTTGCGATGCTTGACCCGCTTGGGCATGAGTGCCATCGTTCACCTCCTCGTCGCCTAAATCGATCCAAACCTTGACGCCAATTGTACCCATCGTTGTCCGAGCGACCGCCAGACCGTAATCAATTCGCTTTCGAAGTGTCGACAGCGGAATCGATCCCCGTGCAGCCTTCTCGGTACGAGACATCTCTGCACCACCGAGGCGACCAGAGAGCTCAATCTTCACACCATCGACGCCAGCTTCCATCGATTGATCCAGCGACCGCTTGATCACTTTGCGAAAACTGCCTCGTTTTACCAACTGTTGTGCGATGTCTTCTGCAACCAGGACAGCACTGCGCGCGGGTTGACCGATCTCGACGATCTTCAGATCCATATGCCGACCAGTCAGGTCCTCGAGCTCACCCTTCAGACGATCAACTTCCTGGCCTTTGCGACCAATGATGATCCCGGGACGAGCCGTATGAACATGACAAATCACCTGATCGCGAGTTCGTTCAATCTCGACCTTATGAATTGCAGCGAACTCATAACGCTTCTTGACGAACGCGCGAATCTTGTGATCTTCGATCAGCAGGTCGCCGAACTCGGCTTTAGTCGCGTACCAGCGACTCCTCCAATCCTCGCAAATACCTAACCGAAATCCGGTTGGACGAACCTTTTGGCCCATTTGCCGAGTTCTCCATTCGCACTCGCCACGAGTACGTTTAAGTTCTATCTGTCACTCGAAAACTACAATTCTTCTGTCGACGAACATCGTCGGCATTTCGCCCGGCCCGATCTTCAGCTGTTCCGTGCTTCCAGACCAATAGTGATATGCGTAAACCGCTTCTTAATCATGAAGCCGATCCCGCGAGCATGAGGCTGGATACGCTTCAGCGTGGGACCCGATCCTGCGGTCGCCGTCGAGACGTAAAGCGACCCGACGTTACGCTCACCACGGTCTTCAGCATTCGCCCGTGCGCTCTTGATCAACTTCTCGATCATCCGCGCACTCCGATGCGGCATGAACCGCAGCGCGTCCAAACCTGCGTCCACTGTCTTTCCTCGCACGAGGGTCAACAAGTGATGAACCTTCGTCGGAGCAATTCGAGCGTATTGTAGTTTTGCAACGTAAGCCATGTTAACACCGGACCGAAAATGCTGTTGTTTCATTCAAACGCCAGGCGATTCGAAGCCCTCGAACCGCGCCTGGTATTCTGCAAACCTTACTTATTACCCTTGTTCCCGTGCCCGCGGAACAAGCGGGTCTGCGAGAACTCGCCGAGCTTGTGCCCGACCATTTCTTCCGTCACGTACACACTGACGTGCGTACGGCCGTTATGCACAAGGAACGTATGGCCAACAAACTCGGGCGAGATCGTTGATCGACGAGCCCAAGTCTTGATCGGCTCTTTCTTTCGGTTCGAGTCAAGCTTCTCGATCTTGGCAATCAAGCCAGCATCGATATACGGACCCTTCTTTAACGATCGAGACATCCTATTTTCCAACGAATGCAAGAGGACTGAGCGAAGAACCAGATAGTCACAATCAGAGCTTCAACTGGCCATAGCGGACAGACTTACGCCGACGCACGATAGCGTTGCGTGTTGGCTTCCGCGGATTTCTGGTACGACCACCCTTCGCCAGCTTACCCGTCGGACTGACCGGATGCCGTCCGCCTGAACGACGACCTTCACCACCACCCATCGGGTGGGCAACCGGGTTCATCGCAGAACCGCGGACGTAAGGACGAACGCCCATCCAGCGAACGCGACCCGCCTTTGCGAGCACACGACTGGAGTGTTCTGAATAACCTACGCGACCAATCGTCGCCCGACATGACGCAGGAACACGACGCACTTCACCTGATGGCAACGTGATCTGCGCCCATCCGGCTTCCGTCGCGTTGATCACAGCCGAGGTACCGGCACTTCGGCAAAGCTGAGCGCCCTTGCCTGGCTGCATCTCGATATTGTGAATCGTTGTCCCGGTCGGAATCTTCGACAATGGCAGCGTATTACCAACCTTTGGCTCGCTGTCGGGACCATTGGTGATGGTCATACCGGCAACCAGACCTTCGGGAGCGATGATGTATCGCTTCTCGCCGTCGGCATACTGCACGAGTGCAATGCGCGACGTTCGGTTTGGATCATACTCGATGTGAGTGACAAGACCGTTGACGCCATCTTTCTCGCGTCGGAAGTCAATCAAACGGTACATCCGCTTGTGACCACCACCACGATGCCGTGACGTGATCTTCCCCTGGAAGTTGCGGCCACCCTTCTTCTTGAATGGCTCAAGCAACGACTTTTCTGGCTTCTTCTTACGATCGGTGATTTCTTTGAAATCACTGACCATGCCGCCGCGGCGCCCTGCACTGGTCGGCTTATAAAATCGCATTCCCATCGGAATCTTCCTCAATAACAATTATCAAAAGAACGCGATTCGATCTTCTGAGTGCAGAACAACAATTGCCTTCTTCGTATCAGGTCCGGTCGTCTCGCGCATCTTGTGACGGCGAGGCTTACCGACCCGACTCACAGTCTTCACACTCACGACCCGGACGTTCCACAGTTCTTCAACCGCTTGTCGAATGTCTGTTTTGGTCGAATCTTTGTTGACCAGGAACGTATACATGTTCCTCCGCTCAACCAGGTGCGTCGCCTTTTCGGTAACGTGCGCCCTTATAATGACGTTATACACGCTCAACGCACTTGAAAGCTCAGTTGCCACGATACGCCTTCCCTACCAACAAAATCTTCAAACCACGATCTGCTAAAACCACTTTGACTCGACCGGCTTCCGCCTGCAGCAGGAACTACCGAGCAAGCAAACGGTTGAGAGCAGCCTTTGTGATCACAAATCGCTTACGGCTCAAAACACTCAATGCGTTCAAGTCATCGCAGGGCGACAGCGACAACCGATCGATATTCCGGCACGACTTCCAGACAACCGGGTCGTGCTGCTCGATCGCGATGAGACAGGACTGCCCGGACAAACCGAGCTTACCAACAAGACTACTGATTGTCTTTGTCTTCGGAGCGTCGAGCTGAATCCCATCCAGAAGAGTCACTTGATCATCGACGAACTTAGAGAGAATCGCCATCCGCGTCGCCAGGCGAAGCGCCTTCGCTGGAAGTCGATATCCCCAGTCTTTTGGCCGCTTGGCAAAGCAATGTCCGCCGCCGCGTCGTACCGGAGTCCGCTTGTTACCCATACGGGCGTTGCCGGTCCCCTTCTGCTTATACATTTTCTTACCGCTGCCGCTCACCTCAGCGCGTGACTTCGTCTTGGCCGTCCCGACACGCAGGTTAGCCTGGTACATCACGACAGCTTCGTGCAGCAGTACTTTATTAACGCCCTCAGCAATCTTGGCGAGATCCAGAGAGAAGTTTTCCCCGGTCGGCTCGCCTGCCTGAGAGTACACTGGCAATGTGTGCATCGTCATAACCCTGTCTGATATCGATCAATAGCAATTTGTAGGACGAATGGTGACATAGCCGCCGGAGAACCCAGGCACCGCACCACGAACCAGCAGCAGATTTCGCTCAGCATCAACTGCAACCAGCTTCTGACGACGAACAGTGGAACGTTTTCCGCCCATTCGCCCTGGCATCTTGGTCCCCTTGAAGACCTTACCAGGGTCTGTGCTCTGACCGGTCGAACCGCCGGAGCGATGAACCTTCTTCACACCGTGACTCGCACAGACACCACCGAAATTGTGACGCTTCATCACACCAGCGAACCCGCGCCCCTTTGACACACCCGTGATGTCAACAAAAGCGCCCTGCTCAAACTGGCTGACAGTCAACACATCACCAACAGCGGGCTTCGGCTCACCTGCCGCAACCTTGAATTCTCGCACAAAACGGAACGATCCGTCACCTTCGCCCAGAACCTTTGCACCAATCAGTGCGTCACTTACCTTAGCAACGTGACCAACTTCAGATTGTGAACACAATCGACGAGGCTTTGGAGCAAAGCCGAGCTGAACAGCCTCATAACCATCGGCCTCAACCGTCTTCACCTGCAACAGAGCGCAAGGACCGGCCTTGACGACAGTCACAGGGATTTCCGCCCCTGCAGCGTCGTAGATCTGCGTCATCCCAACCTTGCAACCGAGCAAGCCAACAGCCATGACAACCAACCCTCTCAAGCGACGGGGCTCGGTCAAACCGACCCCACAAGAGCCGCTGACACAATTCAGCGAGCAACAACAGACAACACCAACAACACCCGCGAACCAGCAGAAATAGCCGGCTCAGCATTCAACGCAAGATCAACCAGCAGATGCCTTAATCTTGACATCCACCCCTGCTGGCAGCGACAGCTTGTTCAGCGCATCCACAGTCTTGCCGGTCGGCTGGATAATGTCGATCAACCGCTTATGAGTCCGAATCTCGAACTGCTCACGAGACTTCTTGTCAATGTGCGGGCTTCTCAACACCGTGTAACGCTCAATTCGTGTCGGCAACGGCACGGGACCATGCACAACGGCACCCGTACGCTTGGCCGTATCCACGATTTCTGCAGCCGACTGATCCAGCACAGAATGATCGTAAGCCTCCATCCGAATCCGAATTCGATCTTGTTTAATGGCGCTCACTCGCGAAATCCTGTGCACACACTGGTGCAGTTAGTCGGTTAACTTTACATCAGCCACAGAGCGACTTCTGCGACCGAACTCCCCAGAAACACCTCGCAATGACTCGTCACTTTTGACTGTGGGACGCCGTAATGACAGCATCCGCGTGACAACCATGCGGCGGGGGATCGGAGATACTATTATTGTCAGCTTACATTGTCAACGAAGGGATTGTGGTTTCTGCGCTTTTTCACTTGCAGCCGCCAATTCCGCTTGTTTATAGCGGTTTTTCACAATCCATCTCATCCTAACATTTCTTTCAAGACCTTTGCCGGAGCTTCACTGAACTTCAAAGGCTCCATCGAATAGGAGGCTCGACCCTGCGAGAGGCTCCGAACATCATTCGAATACCCGAACATGGTTGCCAGCGGCGCCTCTGCATCAATCACAACCAGGTTCCCGCGCACTTCCGTATTGACGATGATCGCCCGCCGGGAATTCAGATCCGCCGAAACATTGCCCACAAACCCTTCCGGCGTCACCACTTCCAGCTTCATTACTGGCTCCAGCAGGATCGTTCCCGCCTTCTCGAGCGCTTGCCGGAACACCAGGGCCGCCGCGTACTGAAGAGCAGCCTCCGTCGTCTCCCCTTCTCGATACTGAGCCCCGAGAATCGTCACCTGAAGATCATGCAACGGATACCCCACCGCACCACTTCCCGCCAACTGCTCCTGCAGCGCCCGAACAAGCGTCGCCTGCAACTCCTCGGGCAGATCACCTGGCTTCAATCGATTCACCACAGCCACCGGCAACGATTTATTCGTCGGCTCAACTCGAATTCGAACGAAGGCAAACTGCGGCCCGGAAGGACCTTGCCGCTCAACCCGAACCTCTGAATCCGCAGCCTTGGAAACGCTCTCACGGTAGGTCACCCTGGGCCGGTGAGTCCGAATCTTCAGCTTAAAATCCCGCTCAATCCGCTTACTGATGATCTCCAGATGCAGTTCACCCATCCCGCTGATAATCGTCTGCCCGGTTTCCTCACTCGGATTCCGAGAAAACGTCGGATCCTGCTTGGCCATCAGCGACAAAACTTCCTCGAGCTTCTTTCTATCGGCACTACTCTCTGGCTCAATCGCCATGGAAATCACCGATTCCGGAAATTCGATCGATTCAAGCAGAATGGGATGGAGAGGATCACACAGCGTATCCCCGGTCACTGAGTCGCGTGGCCCGACAAGCCCCACAATATCCCCCGCGCCGGCCTCCTCCAACTTCTCACGCGAGTCCGCCTGAATACGCCAAAGCTGACTGATCAGCTCCTTGCCATTCGTGCGTGCATTCAATACCCGGGAACGACTCTTCAAAACACCTGAATAGATGCGGATAAAACACAACTCAGTGTGCTCATCGATATGAATCTTGAAGACCAGACCGCAAAACGGCTCGCTATCAAGAGGCTTGCGAACCTCTTCATTTGCCTTCTTCGGATTAGGATTCTTACCCACAACAGGAGGCACATCCTCCGGACTCGGCAGATACCGCACCACGCCGTCGAGAATCGGCTGCACCCCCACGTAATCCTTTGAAGCCCCGCACAGCACGGGCTGCAACTGGCAGGAGACGACACCCTTTCGAAGCACGCGAATCACCTGCTCGACGGGAAGATCGCCTGTTTCGTCGAAGATCGCGAACGCCTCATCATCCAGCAGCGCGATGGAATCAATGAGCTTCGTACGCCACTCCTGAGCCCGCTCAAGCTCTGCCTCTGGAATGGGCTCCACCCTGACTTCGCGACCCTGATCTTCACGACCAAAGTACAGCGCCTTCATCTCGATCAGGTCAATCACACCACAAAATCCACCTTGCCGCTCGACAGGCCCCTCACCAATCGGCAACTGCAGCGCCACTGGACTTGCATGCAGCCGAGTTTGAATCTGCTCGAAAACACGCTCAAAACCGGCACCGATACGATCCATTTTGTTAATGAAACACATCCGGGGAACACGGTAATGATCAGCCTGCCGCCAGACCGTCTCACTCTGCGCTTCCACCCCTTCCACGGCACTGAAGACAACAACGCCGCCATCCAGTACGCGCAGACTACGCTCCACCTCGGCCGTGAAATCGACGTGACCTGGCGTATCGATAATGTTGATCACGTGCCCCTGCCACTGACAGGAGATTGCCGCCGAGTAGATCGTAATCCCGCGAGCAGCCTCTTCCGGATCGAAATCCGTGACGGTCGTTCCGTCGTCAACGTCCCCCATCCGATGCGTCGCACCAGCGTAAAACAGAATCCGCTCAGTCGTCGTTGTCTTGCCGGCATCGATGTGTGCGATGATCCCAATGTTTCGAATCTTGCTGATCAAACCACTCATAGTCACTCGCCAGAAAAAGAGAACTCAGCACATATACTTCGAACCGGGACACACCACAGCAGCAAGAGACCCCTGCACAGCCAGGCAGCAACAGCACACTCACCATCACGCTACCATCGACAAATCTGCCAGCAGACTCAATGGCAAGACCCGGCACCACAGGGCGCCGGGTCTTCTTGCATCATCATTACACTCGTCGAGCACCAGCACAAACTGGCCGCTCAGCGGGCTACCATGCGAAGTGTGCGAATGCCTTATTGGCGTCTGCCATACGATGAACGTTCTCACGCTTGGTGATCGCGGCACCTTCACGGCGATAGGCAGCCATCAGTTCGTCAGCAAGACGGCGATCCATGGGGCGCCCCTTCTTGTCACGACAAACTTCCAGGATCCAGCGAATCGCAAGGGTCTGCTGACGCTTGGAGTTCACCGGAGTTGGCACTTGATAGTTCGCACCACCAACACGCTTCGACTTCACTTCCAGCGATGGGCGGCAGTTCTCGACTGCGACAGTAAAGATCTCGATCGGCTCTTTGTCGGGGATCTTCTCAGAAATCAGATCCATTGCCGAATAGAAAGCGCGCTGAGCGACGCTCTTCTTACCATCATACATCAGACAGTTAATAAACTTCGACGCGAGCTTCGAACCATACCGAGGATCTGGCTTGAGGTGCGATCGACTGCAAGTAAATTTGTCGGCCATCGTAAATTCTTCTTCAACAGAAAATCAACGCGCGGATTGGCGAGGCACTGGAACCGTAGCCCAACAAACAACCTTCACGCGACAGAACACACCACCCGGACCCGTGCCCGGAAATCTCTTGAAACCTCACGTACGGCTGAGACCCACCAACGCGCGAAATTTTCACGTTCGGGCGAATCCGAAAACCGATTACTTGGGTCGCTTGGCACCGTAGCGGCTTCGAGCCTGCATACGCTTGGCAACGCCGAGGGTATCCAGAACACCGCGGATAATCTTGTAACGAACCCCTGGCAAGTCGCGAACACGACCACCACGAACCAGCACGATCGAGTGCTCTTGCAGGTTATGGCCTTCACCGGGAATGTAAGCGGTCACTTCTTTACCGTTCGAGAGTCGCACACGGGCGACCTTTCGAAGGGCTGAGTTTGGCTTCTTCGGTGTTACCGTTTTGACCAACATACAGACGCCGCGTTTCTGCGGACAGCCTTCCAGCACCGGGCTCTTGGTGCGAACGGGCTGAGGCTTGCGCGGTTTCCGAATCAGTTGATTGATCGTCGGCATTCTTTTACCTGTTATTTTTCAAATGTCGCCTCTTCCGAACGGCATCAATCGCCCAAGCTCGGAACTCAGCAGTGTAAATCTCGATCGACAGAACTTCAAGGTATACGCTGAAGACTCAGCCGGTCCGCTGAAACTTTATTTAAGCCGCAAGGTCGAACCGGACCGGAAATCTTAGAAACGCATTACAGAAACCGCAATCCCAGACATTGGTTTCATTTCGGTACTTTGATCAGGCTCAGATGAGTGCTCTGCAGAATTTCGATTCGGCCGATTCGGCCACTCTCTCGATTTATCGGCAACGCCTTCATCGGCCTGATAACAATTCCCTCTCACACTTCCCTTACTTCACATCAGCAGCACTGTTTGACAAGTCAGGCTCGTTGAGCAGATTCGCTCGCTGGGCCATGATTCTGTCTCGCTCGGCGTAAATTTCCGCCAACGCTTCCGGCTTGATTTTGACTTCCGATTGCTGATGCAACTGGAAACCGGTACCGGCCGGAATCAGGTGCCCGAGGATGACGTTCTCCTTCAAGCCAACCAGGTTATCGATCTTTCCGGCGATCGCCGCTTCGGTCAATACCTTAGTCGTCTCCTGGAAACTGGCAGCAGAAATAAAGCTGTCGCTCTGGACGGCCGCCTTGGTAATCCCCAGCAACTGAGTACTGGCGTTTGCAGGACGCGGCTTGGTGAATTTCACCAGCGGCCCACCCGACGCTTCGATTTCCCGGTTGACCTGCTCGATGGTCTCCAAGGGAACGACGTCCCCTTCCTGGAATTCCGAATCGCCAGGGTCGGTGATCCGTGCGCTGGACTGCAGCTTCTGGTTGATCTTTCGGAATTCGAATCGATCCACCAGCACGCCTGGCAACATGGTTGTGTCGCCAACGTCTTCCACTTTCAACTTGCGGAGCATCTGCGACAAGACGATTTCAATGTGCTTGTCGTCGATTACCACGCGTTGTGAACGATACACCGTTTGAATTTCGTGAAGCAGGTACTGCTGGACAGCCTCTTCACCACTGACTCGCAGAATATCGTGCGGCACGAGTGGACCCCGGACGAGTGCGTCACCCGCACGGACCTGGTCTTTCGCATGCACGAGCAACTGCTTGCCGTGAGGAATGACGTGTTCCTTTTCGGTTCCATCCGCTCCGCGAACGATGATGATTCGCTTGCCACGCTTCTTCTCGGCAACGAGCTCAATTTCACCGTCGATCTCGGCGATGATCGCGGGCTCTTTCGGCTTTCGAGCTTCGAACAGTTCGGTGACTCGCGGAAGACCACCGGTGATGTCCTGAGTACCCGACGTTTCACGGGGGTTCTTTGCCAGAACTGTACCAGCGGAGATCTGCTGACCTTCGACAACTTCGATACTTGCACGTTCGGGCAGGTAGTAGAAGTCGAGGATCTTGCCGGTCGAATCTTCCAGCACGATCTGCGGATGCAGTTCGCCTTTGTGCTCGATGACCGTCTTACGAATGTTACCGCTCGGATCCTTTTCAGACCGAATGGATTGACCTTCGACGAGGTCTTCGAAGCGAACCCGTCCGCCGACTTCGCAGAGGATCGGAATGGAGTGTTGATCCCAGGTACACAGCACCTGCCCGATTTCGACCGTGTCGTTCTCACCGACCTGCAGCACAGCACCGGTGGGAACGGTGTAACGCTCCAGCTCGCGCTCTTTGGAGTCAACAACAAGCAGCTCGCCGTTACGTCCCAGCACCACGCTCTTGCCATCAGCGTTCACCACGCTGCGGATACGAGCGAGGCGGACACGCCCCTGACGACGGGACTTGATTTCGCTTTCCTGGATGTCCTTGATTGCCACCCCACCGATGTGGAAGGTACGCATCGTCAGCTGAGTACCGGGCTCACCGATACTTTGAGCCGCGATGATACCGACAGCCAAGCCTTCTTCGACCAGCGAGCCGGTGGACAAGTCCATCCCGTAACACAGACGGCACATCCCCAGATCCGATTCACAGGTCATCGGGCTGCGGACCTGAATCTTCTCAAGACCGAGTTCTTCGATCTTTCGCGAGATGTCGACGGTGATCATTTCGTTTTCACGAACAATCACTTCGTCAGTAATCGGATTGACGATGTTCTGTCGGCTGACCCGACCGCGGATGGCGTCGGCCAGACTGACTTCCACCTTTTCACCGCGATAGACGACCCCACGGGTGATCCCCTTGGTCGTACCACAATCATGAGTCGTCACAACCATGTTCTGACAGATATCTGCCAGCTTACGGGTGAGGTAACCGCTGTCTGCCGTCTTGAGCGCGGTATCGGCCAATCCCTTACGGGCACCGTGCGTAGAGCTGAAGTACTCAAGTACTGAAAGACCTTCACGGAAGTTCGCCTTAATCGGGGTTTCGATGATCTCGCCGCTTGGCTTGGCCATCAAACCTCGCATACCAGCGAGCTGACGAATCTGTTCCTGACCCCCTCGAGCACCCGAGTCCGCCATCAGGTAAACCGGGTTGACGTAAGCGCCGTTATCGCGGGTGTCGTTCTTGAACGCATCCATCATCGCGATCTTGATCAGATCGCTGGCGTGCGTCCAGGTATCCAAAACCTGCTCGTAACGCTCTTTCGCGGTAATCACACCCTTCTCATACAGCTTCTGCTTCTTGAGAACGGTCGATTCGGCAGCCAGAATCACCTTTTCCTTGTTGTCCGGCGTCTTCAAATCGCTGGCGGCGAATGAAAGACCGCTGCGAGTCGATTCACGGAACCCGACTTCCTTCATCCGGTCCAGCAGCTTGATCGTCTCGCGACGTCCCAGCTCGAGGTAGCAGTCAGAGATAACGTTCGCCAGATCCTTGTTCTTCATGGTCTGGTTGTAGTACGCCATCTTCGGCGGGAGGATGTCGTTGAACATGATCCGACCGACGCTCGTCTCGACGATCCCGCCGAGTGAATAATCGTCCGACCCTTCGCCCTTGACGCGTTTATCCTTCGGCAAACGAACCTTGATCAACGTGTGCAGCGTGACCTTACCCAGCAGGTGAGCGGTATGCACTTCCTGGGTCGAAGCGAAGATCATCCCGTGACCAGGACGGTCTTCCTTCTTCAAAGTCAAGTAGTAGCAACCCATCACGATATCTTGCGAGGGGCTGATGATCGGCGCACCGTTGGAAGGACTGAAGATGTTGTTCGTCGACATCATCAGCGTCGTGGCTTCGACCTGAGCTTCGATCGAGAGTGGCAGGTGGACTGCCATCTGATCGCCGTCGAAGTCCGCGTTGAATCCCTTACAGACCAGCGGATGAATCCGAATGGCGTTACCTTCCACCAGGATCGGCTCGAACGCCTGGATACCCATACGGTGCAGGGTGGGGGCCCGGTTCAGCAGCACTGGATGGTTGGTGATGACCTCTTCGAGAATATCCCAAACCTCTTCGTCGCGACGTTCAAGCATGCGCTTTGCACTCTTGATCGTATCTGCATGACCCAGTTCTTTCAGTCGCCGAATGATGAAAGGCTGATACAGTTCCAGCGCGATCTTCTTTGGCAGACCACACTGATGCAGCTCGAGATTCGGCCCCACGACGATCACGCTTCGTGCCGAATAGTCGACGCGTTTACCGAGCAGGTTTTCACGGAATCGACCCTGCTTACCTTTGATCATGTCCGTCAGCGATTTCAGCGGACGGTTCGATGAACCCAGGACTGGTCGCTTACAACGATTGTTGTCGAACAACGCATCGACCGACTGCTGAAGCATTCGCTTCTCGTTGCGCACGATCACTTCGGGCGCGTTGAGATCGACCAGCTTCTTCAGACGGTTGTTACGATTGATGATTCGACGATAAAGATCGTTCAAATCGCTGGTTGCAAAATTACCGGAATCCAGCAGAACCAGCGGACGAAGATCGGGTGGAATGACAGGAACGCAATCCAGCACCATCCACTCGGGCTTGTTGTCACTGTCGCGCAGGGCTTCAGAGATCTTCAGCCGCTTGATCAGCTCCTTCTTCTTCTGCTGACTGGTGGTTTTCTTGAGTTCGACACGCAACTGCGCGGACAACTCAACCAGATTGAGGCTCATCAGCAGTTTCTTGACTGCATCGGCCCCCATCTCGATATCGAACGTACCTTCGCCGTACTTCGACCGAGCCTGCCGTGCTTCCTCTTCCGTCAGCAACTGCCCCTTGCGCAGGGGAGTGTCACCCGGGTCCAGAACGATGTAGTCCTGGAAATAGACGACTTTCTCGAGAGCAGTCGTTTTGACGTTCAGCAACGCCCCCAGTCGGCTGGGCATTGATTTGAAGAACCAGATATGAACGACAGGGGCGGCGAGTTCAATATGGCCCATTCGCTTACGGCGAACCCGGCTGTGCGTCACTTTCACGCCACAGCGGTCACAGATCATGCCCTTGTATTTCATCCCACGGTATTTACCGCAGGCACATTCCCAGTCCTTTTCAGGTCCAAAGATCCGTTCGCAGAACAGACCGTCCCGTTCCGGACGGTACGTGCGGTAGTTGATCGTTTCTGGCTTCTTCACTTCACCGAACGACCAACCGCGAATGTCTTGAGGACTCGCCAAGCCAATTTTAATTGCCGAGTATTCGTTCACTCGATCGTATGTTGTTTCACCGACGCTCACGGCGTGCTCCTTGATATGGCAGGCGGAAAGTCGAATTTTGCGAAAACTGCGGCTGTCTCAACCAACCAGGGACGCCGCATCCAACAAACGGCGCCCCGGCAAAAGTCGTCAGCCTGGAACACAAACTAGTTCGGACTCTTTTCAAGCTGCATGTTCAGACACAGCCCGCGAATTTCGTTATTGAGCACTTCGAAACTCGCTGGAGTACCGGCCTCGAGAGTGTTCTCCCCCTTGACCATCGACTCATAAATCTTGGTACGTCCTTCCACGTCGTCGCTCTTCACAGTGAGCAATTCCTGCAGGATGTACGCCGCACCATAAGCTTCCAGCGCCCAAACTTCCATCTCACCGAATCGTTGACCCCCGAATCGGGCTTTACCACCCAACGGCTGTTGGGTGATCAATGAGTATGGACCAGTCGCACGGGCGTGGACCTTGTCTTCAACCAGATGGTGCAGCTTCAACATATAGATGTAGCCGACCGTCGTCTTCTGCTCGAAAGGCTCACCCGTTCGGCCGTCGTGCAACTGAGCCTTTCCGTCTTCAGGCAGCCCCGCCTCGACAAGCAGTGAACGGACGGTTTCTTCGCTTGGGCTGTCAAACACAGCACTGCGTACCTTGAAGCCCAACTTTGCTGCGGCCCATCCCAGGTGAGTCTCAAGAATCTGACCGACGTTCATACGGCTCGGAACGCCCAGTGGGTTCAGAATGATGTCCACAGGAGTTCCATCCGCGAGGAATGGCATGTCTTCTTCTGGCAGGATCTTGGAGATAACCCCCTTGTTACCGTGCCGACCGGCCATCTTATCCCCGACAGAGATCTGACGCTTCGAGGCCACGTACACCTTGACCATCTGCAGAACGCCGCTCGGCAGCTCGTCGCCACGCTTCATGGTGTTCAGCTTACGATCGCGGGCATCAATGGCGTCTTCGACCGGTCCCCAGAACTCCTTAATCACCTTCTTACACTCAGACCGCTTCTGAGGACTCTTGATGTCCAGCGATTCGAAGTTGGTAAGGAAGCTCTCAGCAAACGTCGCTACGAACTTGTCGTCCGTGATCGAGCGAACGTCGCGTGAGTCGTCATCAGTGACCTTCTTCTCGTAGGCCTTCTCGAATTCTTTGAGGAACTCGCGGAACGCGGCCGAGATCGTCTGGTAACTGGTGTCTTCAACGCTTTTCAGTTCGGCTTCGAACTTCTTACGGTCCGCTTCCGAGAGACTCATTCGTCGCGAGAATTTCTCGGTATGAATCACGATCCCTTCGGTACCGCTGGGGACTTCGAGAGATTCATTCTTCACGTCTTCACCGGCACGACCGAAAATGGCGTGCAGCAGCTTTTCTTCCGGTGTCAGTTCCGTCTTCGCCTTGGGCGAAACCTTACCAACGAGGATATCACCCGGTTCGACATACGTACCAATCTTCACAATCCCCACTTCGTCGAGGTGACGAAGTGCCTTTTCGCTGACGTTGGGGATATCGCGGGTGAATTCTTCGCGACCGAGCTTGGTCTCACGAACTTCCACGTCGAACTCATCGATATGGATCGACGTATAGACGTCTTCCTTCACCAGACGCTCTGACAGAATGATCGCATCTTCGTAGTTGAAGCCTTCAAACGACATGAAGGCGACGAGCACGTTTCGACCGAGAGCCAGTTCCCCCTTTGACGTCGCAGCACTGTCGCAGAGGATTTCTCCCTTTTTGACCTTCTGCCCAACCTTCACAATCGGCTTCTGATTCAGGCAGGTTCGTTCGTTGAGTCCCGTGTACTTTCGCAGCGGGAACGACTTGCCTTCGAGTTCAATGCGATCGGCGTCGACGTAGGTGATCTTTCCGGACTTCTCGGCCCGCAGCACCATTCCCGAGCTTTCTGCCACGGCGGCTTCCAGACCCGTCCCCACCAGCGGCGATTCTGCCACCAGCAGCGGAACGCCCTGCCGTTGCATGTTCGAACCCATCAGCGCGCGGTTGGCGTCGTCGTGCTCGAGGAACGGAATCAGACCTGCGGACACACCGACCATCTGGCACGGCGAAACATCGATGTAATGCACATCGGTGGATGCCATCCAGACCACGTCGTTATGGAATCGGGCCATCACCCGGTCTTCGGCAATCATGCCGTTGTCGACATGCGTATCTGCCGGCGCGATGAACACACGTGACTCTTCGTCAGCACGCAGCCACTGAACTTCTTCGCTGACTTTCCGATTCACCACTGCACGATAAGGGGTAATCAGGAATCCGTAGTCATCGACCTTCGCGAAGATACTCAGACTGGAAATCAGACCGATATTCGTACCTTCAGGGGTCTCAATCGGACAGATTCGACCGTAGTGAGAGATGTGCACGTCGCGAACTTCGAAGCCCGCTCGCTTACGGTTCAAACCACCAGGTCCCAGAGCACTCAGTCGACGTTCGTGCGTCAAGGTGGCGAGCGGGTTTGTCTGATCGACGACCTGCGACAGTTCACCACGCCCGAAGAAGTACTCAATCGCGGCCGAAACGCTCTTGGGGTTCACCAGCGTACGAGGAGACATCTCTTCGACGTCCTTCATCTGCATACGCTCCTGCACGGTGCGTCGCAGCTTCAAAAACCCTTTTCGGATTTCCTCTGCAGCCAGTTCATCGATCGTTCGCAACCGACGATTTCCGAGGTTATCGATATCATCGACATGCGCCACTGAATCGCCGATACGCAGCTTGATGACGTATCGAATCGAGTTAACGATGTCTTCGGCCTTCAGCGTCATCTCTGTATCGGGAATGTCTTGATCAAATTTCCGATTGATACGGAAACGACCCACCCGGCCCAACCGATAACGATTGGCATCGAAGAACTTCTCGTTGAACAGCTCGATTGCCTTCTCGAGTTGTGGCGGGTTCCCAGGACGCAATCGCTGGTAAATACGCAGCAAGGCATCTTCGTGCGTGACCGTGGGATCTTCCAGGATACTGGACAGCGCCAAGAGGTCATCCATCGTCTCGATGATCTCAACTGTCTTCAACGTCGACCCGGCAATCTCTTCCGCGGCGGCCTTGTTGATGACGTGACCCAGCTCAACGATGATCTCGCCGCATTTGTCATGCTTTGCAGGATAGACGATTTCGTCTGCCGCATACTTTCCGTTCAAGTACGCCACTAAATCTTCACGATTCACCTTGACCGTTTCGGTCTTGTAGAACAGCTTGACGAGATTGGCACTCGAACCGTAGTCGGGATTCATCGCCCGGAGGAACGTCATCGCAGAGAACTTACCGCTCTGGTCGATGCGGACACCGAGTGTATCGCGCTTGCTGATGACAATCTCGATCCAGCTTCCACGCTCGGGAATCACGCGGCAGGAAAACTGCTTACGCTCGCCAGGTTCAGCTCCCTGAACAAAATCGACTCCCGGTGAACGATGCAACTGGCTGACGACAACGCGTTCTGCCCCGTTGATGATGAACTCACCGCCGCCGATCATGATCGGCATGTCGCCGAGATAAACTTCTTCTTCGATCGGCTGCTCTTTAACGAGCCGCAGCCAGATGCGGAACGGGCGACCATAGGTTAAGCGAAGCTGACGGCATTCCAATTGGGTATAGCGTGGTTTGCCAAGTTCGTATTTAATGTACTCAAGACGGTACTTGCCGTCGTAACTTTCGATCGGGAAAACTTCCCGCAGGATCGCCTCGAGCCCCTCGTCCTTACGTTCCCGTGCATCGGCTTCAAGCTGGAGAAAGCGAACATACGAATCGGTCTGGATCCGTGTCAGATCCGAAATTTCAAACGTTCCCTGAATTGTCCCATAGTTGCGAATTTCATTGGTCTGGATGATACGGACGGCAGGAATGGGCATCGAACAAAATCCCTTCAGGACAAACCGCGGTGAGCAACGCAAAAATGGCACCAGCCTGACGCCTTGTCGCCTGGCGAGGCAGTGCCCACGATTACGTTACATTAAAATCGGTCTGCCGCAGACAATTTGGATATCGCAACAATCGTCAAAGGCTGCCAACTCACCCAATGGAGACAGTCACTTCGTACATGGCGCGAACTTTACGTGACCCGACCACCAACAGGCGAACCGATGCCTTGACTACAAGGGCGATCAGCCCGGAAAGAGCGGTGATTCTTTCCGGGCCAATCAAGACACCAAATTCGTTCAGTACAAGTCGTCACAATGTGGTTTGGGCAGCAGGAATCGATCAGAAACTAAATCACTTGATCTCGGCAGTACCACCAGCCTGCTCGATTTCCGCTTTCAGCTTCTTGGCATCGTCTTCCGAAACACCGGTCTTCAGCGGCTTGGGCACGCCTTCAACCAGGTCCTTGGCTTCCTTCAGACCGAGGCCGGTCGCACCACGAACAACCTTGATGACGTTGATCTTGGCGTCACCGAATCCGGTGAGGATCACGTCAAATTCGGTCTTCGCTTCAACAGCAGCAGCTGCACCACCACCAGCAGCAGGAGCGGCCATCATCACGCCGCCACCGGCTGGCTCGATACCATGAACTTGCTTCAAGTAGTCAGACAGCGCCTTCGCCTGCAGCAGCGTCAATCCAACGATCTTGTCGCCGAGTTCCTTCGTCGTGTCGTCAAACGTCACTTCGGACATACCAATTCACCTTTCTTTATTGTCTTTAACAATTCTGTTTCAAGTCGACATCCAAACCGCCCAAACCATCCGAGCGACACTCTCGTGCGACTATTCCGTCCGCTCACTCAGGGTCTTGACCTGACCTGCCAACTTACCACCGGCACCCAATACCGCACCAGAAACTCGAGCTCCTGGCGACAGGATCAGACCCACGAGCTGCGAAAGCATCTCTTTGCGGCCTGGACTCTTGCTGAGTGTTTCCACATCAGGTGCGCTGAGAGGAGTCTCTCCCAGTCCGCCACCCTTGATTTCCAAAACCTTAATCTTGTTCGCCCACTCGGTCAGTTCCCGAGCGAGGGCAACGATGTCTTCGCCACCAAACGCCAGGGTGGAAGGACCCACCAGCGAGGAGCCGACACCAGATAGACCAATTTCACCGAGTGCACGACGAGCGACCGCGTTCTTGACGCTCAACAGCCGAATGTTCTTCTGACGAAGAGCGATTCGCATCTTGTTGGCATTGACCGCGTCAACTTTTGACACGTCGACCACAACGACTTCGCGACATTCGCCGACGACCTTCTGAATGCCGTCGATCATCAAATCTTTGACGTACTTGCTCATGGAATTCAAACCAACCGGAAGGAACTACGAATGTCGACTATACGGCGACGGTAATGCTCGGAGTCATCGTCGCACCGATCGCAACGTTTCGGATATACTGACCCTTCGAAGTCGACGGCTTCAAGGACCGGATATACTTGAGCAAGGCCTCAGTGTTCTCAACGAGCTTCTGATGATCGAAAGACAAACGCCCCACGACACAGTGAACGTTGCCACCGGAATCCACGCGGAACTCGACTTTACCCGCTTTGTATTCGCGAACTGCAGAAGCGACGTCCTGGGTGACGGTACCCGCACGTGGCGACGGCATCAAACCGCGGGGACCAAGCACTTTACCGAGCGGACCAACGACACCCATCATGTCTGGTGTAGCGATCGCGACATCGAAGTCCATCCAACCGCCGCGAATCTTGTCGGCGAGATCTTTTCCGCCGACGTAGTCAGCACCTGCGGCCGTAGCAACGCCAACGTTATCGCCTTGTGTAAAGACCAGCACCCGCTGGGCCTTACCGATACCGTGAGGCAGAACGATTGAACCTCGCACGATCTGATCGGCCTGCTTCGGATCAACGCCCAACCGCACAGCAATCGCTACCGTCTGGTCGAATCGGCACTTCCGGATCTTCTCGGGAAGAGAACCTTCTACATTCTTCAGAATCTCGATCGCTGTTGGCAAGTCCGCTGAAGGAGTCGCTTCCAGAACTTTCGTGAGATGCCGAATCCGCTTTGACTGATTAGCCATTTCAAAAACCCAAACCACTGTTAACGACGTTGATGCGAATAATGCCGACCCGACGGCTCAGCACCGTGAATGACTGACAACCCGAAACCGGATCACTCAGATCACCTCAATGCCCATGCTTCGAGCGGTTCCCGCGATCATCTTCGCAGCTTGCTCGACGCTTGATGTATTTAAATCTTCGAACTTCGTCTTCGCGATCTCAATCAGTTGCGCCTGCGTCACGCTACCGACCTTTTCGGTCCGAGCGTTGTGAGCACCCATCGCAATCTTTGCGGCTTGCTTAAGCAGCACGGAAGCAGGGGGGCTTTTCAGAACGAACGTAAAAGACCGATCTTCCAAGATGGTGATCACAACGGGTACAACCATCCCGTTCAGGTCACGCGTCTTCTCGTTAAACTGCATGACGAACTGGCCGAGGTTGATCCCGTGGGGACCGAGCGCAGTACCAACTGGAGGGGCAGGAGTTGCCTTGCCGCCAGGGATCTGAACCTTCACCTGGGCCTTGATCTTCGCTTCTTTCTTCGCCACCTGATATCTCCGCTCTGTCGCCTGCGCCAATCAAGACACTAAAGACACCGACCGCAAGAACTCAGTCACTCGACCAAGTCTAAACCCGCTCAACCTGCCATGCCTCAACGTCGACCGGCGTGCTGCGACCGAAAATTTCAATCATCACTGTCAACTTACCGCTGCTCGCATCCACACTTCCGACTGTACCATCGAACGACCCAAAGGGACCTTCGATAATCTTGACGTTGTCCCCAGCCTTCAGATCATGCTTCACCTTGGCCGGTTCTTCCGCAATCGTGTGCGATGCCCCGAGCATCTTATGCACTTCATGCATTGGCATTGGTGATGGCTTGCCCGCCGAGCCCGTGAAGTCTCCGACGCCTGCGGTACTTCTCACCAGATACCAAGTATCGTCATTCAAAACCATCTGGATCATCAGGTAGCCGGGATACAGCTTCTGTTCGATGACCCGTTTCTTCCCGTTTCTGTTCTCAACGATCTTTTCGGTTGGGATGACGATCTCGCCGAAGTAGTCTTGCAACCCTTCCTGCCGCATTCGTCGCAACAACGAATCGCGAATCGTCTTTTCGCGGTTGCTTTGAATTTTCAAAACATACCACAGCATCTGCCCGTCTTGGGAACCCTCGACTCCGGATTCCGTCGTCATATTGTAACCCTTTGGAGAATGACTCTCGCGGCAACCGACCCACACAACTTTCACGGGGGTCGGCTAACGTGACAGCCTGAGAACCCCCGTCATCTCCAAAAACTTCTGCCATGCAATATCGTAACCAAACAGCAAGGCCGAAAACAGAAACGTCGTCGCCAGCACAACCAGCGTGGCACGCTGCAGTTCCACCCAACTCGGCCACGTGACCTTGGTCATCTCGGATTCAACGTCGATCAGGAAGTCAGCGAACACCGGATAGTTCACCACGCGAAACGCAAACCAGGCACCAACGACATTGATCAGCGCAACCACTGCGGAAGCCGTGGACGTACCGAAGTCCAAAAGGACTGTGTGATACAACGCCTGGCTCGCAAGCACGAACGTCAGAAAAATTGCACCTGCGGTACAACGTCTGACTGCGCGCCCTTGTTTACGCTGATAGAGGTCCGTGCTTAAGATGCTTTTCAACAGCGTATCGCGCTGAACTTTGGCCATAAGTCCTTCCAGGTCTCGATTCGCACCTAAACACGAGCTGTATTCTAATACCTTTCGTGCCCAAAACACGGGCGGAGGGACTTGAACCCCCAACACCTGGATTTGGAATCCAGTGCTCTGCCAATTGAGCTACGCCCGTTCGAAGCGAACAGGATCACTTCTTCCGAGATTCTTTGTGCAGCGTGTGCCGTCGGAGCTTCTTATTGTACTTCATCAACTCCAGTCGCTCAGTACCCTTCGTCTCTTTCGAGATTCGGTAATTTCGCAACCCAGTTTCGGTACACTCCAACCAAACATACTCTCGAGCCACGTGTTCTCTCCAGACACCCTCAACCACAAACAACGGCCGCCAGTTGATTCAGGAATCAACGCTGGCGGCCATCAAGACCAATTGCTGCGAGACTACTCGATAATCTTCGTGACAACGCCGGAACCAACCGTCTTGCCACCTTCACGGATAGCAAACCGGACGTTTTCGGTCATTGCAATTGGCTTACCGAGCGTGACCTGCATGTTGACGTTGTCACCAGGCATACACATTTCGGCGCCACCGAGCAGCGTGGACTCGCCGGTCACGTCGGTCGTTCGGAAGTAGAACTGAGGACGGTAACCACTGAAGAATGGAGTGTGACGTCCACCTTCTTCTTTGCTCAGAACGTAAACCTGACACTCAAACTTGGAGTGTGGCTTGATGGAACCTGGCTTAGCCAGCACCTGGCCACGCTGAACGTCTTCCTTGCGGATACCGCGGAGCAGAACCCCGACGTTGTCCCCGGCCATCCCCTGATCCAGAGTCTTCTGGAACATTTCGACGCCGGTACAAACGGTTTCCTGTGGCTCAGCCAGACCGAGCAACTGAACCTTGTCACCAACCTTGAGAACACCTTGCTCGATACGGCCGGTCACAACGGTACCACGACCTTCGATCGAGAAGACGTCTTCGATTGCCATGAGCATTGGCTTGTCGACTTCACGAGCTGGCTCTGGAACGTCGCGATCCAGCGCTTCCATCAGCTTAGTGATGCATTCGCTGTACTTCGGATCGGCGGGGTTATCCAAGGCACCCTTGGCATTTCCACGAACAATCGCGATATCGTCGCCTGGGAATTCGTACTTAGTCAGCAGGTCACGAATTTCCATCTCGACCAACTCGAGCAACTCTTCGTCATCAACGAGGTCGCACTTGTTGAGGAACACAACCAGAGCAGGAACGTTAACCTGCTTGGCGAGAAGGATATGTTCACGAGTCTGCGGCATCGGGCCGTCAGCAGCCGAAACCACGAGAATGGCGCCGTCCATCTGAGCAGCACCGGTGATCATGTTCTTGATATAGTCAGCGTGGCCTGGGCAATCGATGTGAGCGTAGTGACGATTTGGGGTTTCGTACTCAACGTGACTCACAGCGATGGTCACCGTCTTCGTGTCGTCGCGGACAGTACCGCCCTTGGCAATATCTGCATAGCTCTTGAACTTGGCCATGCCCTTTGCGGTTTGGACGGCGAGAATGGCAGCCGTGGTTGTCGTTTTACCGTGATCGATGTGGCCGATTGTGCCAACGTTCACGTGTGGCTTCGTGCGTTGAAAAGTTTCCTTCGCCATTTTGCTCGCAGTCCTCTTTTTCTCTCTCCGTCCCACCGACCCAAAACTCGGGAACGGAAGACATTCCACATGAAACCAGCTTCGCCGCCTTTGGCGAAGACACTTAGACCATTAACCGAACTTCAAAGCTGCTGAAGGGATTTGAACCCTTGACCTCGTCCTTACCAAGGACGCACTCTACCGACTGAGCTACAGCAGCGACGCCGGCCAGCAATCTGCAACACACACAATGGTGTGTCACAGCCAGCATGTCAACTGAAGAGCGGGTGAAGGGAATCGAACCCTCACCACCAGCTTGGAAGGCTGGAGCTCTACCATTGAGCTACACCCGCGTTCAAATTCTTAACGAAAAACAACCCGCAGAAACACCATCCACTGCGCAATCAACCAGCGATTCACCTAGCTTAAAGTTATGGCGGGAGCAGGATTCGAACCTGCGAAGGCAGAGCCACCAGATTTACAGTCTGGCCCCTTTGGCCGCTCGGGTATCCCGCCTGAATCGCAATCCTCGCAGAAAAGCTAGCGGTGGGACTTGAACCCACAACCACCGGTTTACAAAACCGGTACTCTGCCGTTGAGCTACGCTAGCGGCGCAGCGGACGGCTTTACCGCGAGGGAGAGCATGATAGCGATTGTTTTGTGATTGGCAAGCGCTGTCGCAAAAATGATTCCGCGCGTTGTTTGACAGATTGTTATCGAAGTAGCTTGCCTCGTAAAGGAAGAATCTTTATCTTGGCTGTCCCCCCTGTTGCCCAGGTGGCGGAACTGGCAGACGCGCTAGGTTCAGGACCTAGTGGGAGTAATCTCGTGCAGGTTCGATTCCTGTCCTGGGCACTATGGCATCGCCGCGATCAGGCACCACAGGGTGCTGCGGAAGAGCCACCAGAGCCAGTCGATGTAAGTCCCGGAATTGAATCAGCTTACTTCGAAGTTTCAACAAAAAGAGACCCGACAATGTCGGGTCTCTTTTTGTTTCCAGAACTGAGACTCGGGCGGACAGAAGTCTTTAATCTGCCTCGGGTTCAGACGCCCTATCATGCCCCTCAACACTCAGCCCATTCCCCCACTTGAATGGCCACCCCAAGCAAAAGAGCGGCGGAACCGTGGGCTTCGAAGCGGGTAGAGTAAACTGCGCGCCGTCAAGAAAATAATTTTCTTACGGCGACGGGTCCCCCATCCGGACTGCGCACACCAGCTTGTTCCAGCAAAAAAGCCCGTCAACACCCCTCTTCAGAGCTGTTGACGGGCTTTCAATTCAATTCGACAGGCAGTCGCTTGAGTCAGCTACCCACTGTGACATCGTTTCGGAGAGGGACTTGTTGCCTCGCACCTTCCTGGCGATCCCTCGCGGGGACACGCGTCGACATCAGCCAATAATTTCAGGATCCGTTTCGGGAACAAGATCACTGGCTGGATCGAACCACTCGTCCTTGTAGACGATGCGTTTTTTGTGCTTCATCGCCAGATTCGAAGTCAGGGCCATGATGGCATCTTTCATTCCCTGCTTGCCTGGGCATCGCAGCGGCGCCGCTTCGGGATTGTCGCCGTAATTGCGGATGCAGAACGCAAAATGTTCCATCTCTTCCGTGTAACCACGACTAACCTTCCCCACGTCAGCGACTGCAGCCGCTTTGGTGGGCCCAAGACTGGCACTGGCACTCAACACGGGCTGACCGTCACTCCCCTCAATGGCATAAAGCCGTTGATCAACGCCCCCCTTTGAAGAACCTGTCGCTTCCTTGAAGAGAATTGCCTCGAGTTCCTGTTTCATGATCAGTGTTCCGCGGCTGCCGAACACGGTTTCCCCATACGGCTCACTGCGATTCGTACTGATCGACGAGTAAGTCACGATGCAGACATCGTTCTTGTCTTCGGCATAGTTTCGGCCAGGAAACTCGAACGTCATGTAGACATGATCGTCGATATCCCGATCGTCAGACTGCTGCTCGGGCGAACCGATTCCCTTCACTCCATAGAAGTTTTTGCCTCCGTAGCCGAAGCAGGCAATCGGCTGAACCTTATTCAGGAAGATGCTGGCGGCATCGAGCTGGTGACTGCCCAGTTCGGCCATCAGACCACCGCCGGTGTTGTTGTAGAGACGCCAGTTGACCAGGCGTTCCATCGAAGGATAGCCGAACTCGGTCGCCAGGAACTGATCCAGGTCGGACACGCCTCGCTCTTTGGCATGATCCAGGAGGCCATCGATGTCCTGTCGGAACTTTCGTCCAAACGACTCCTTGGTGTACCCCCCCGGCCTCCAGCTATCGCTACCGGGGAAGCTGTTGTTCCGGTGCCACTGAGCCCGAATGAATTTCAAGTCGCCCAGCATGCCGTTCTGAATGAGCGCGTTCGCGTTGTCATACAACACGTTGTAGTGGCGCTGATGCCCGACTGCGAGCAGTTTCTTCTCCTGCTGCGCGACACGAATCATCTCCTTGCACTGCATAACGGTGTGAGCCATCAGCTTTTCCGTCAGGACATGCTTTCCTGCCTTCAGACAGTCGATCGCGACCTGAGCGTGCTGACAGAGCGGAACCGCGATGACGACCGCTTCGATCTCGGGATGCTGCTTCAGCAACTCTTTGTGGTCCCGATACAGACCGATCTTTTGCGCCTTTTCAGCACCCAGCTTACGAATCAGCCCCCAACGAATTTCGTCACCGTCCCCCTGCAGGGCTCGTACGCGGTTTTTGGCGCGAAGATCAGCGATCCCGACGATATCCATATATGCCGGGGGATGCTGAGTCAGCAGAACCGACCCTTCATCGCCGGTTCCGATAAACCCCACCTTGATCGGATCCCCTTTGAGCGCCTCATAGCCGAAGTAGGCGGCTCCGAGCGTAGGAACTGCTGCCGCAGCCCCGACCAGAAACGATCGCCGAGTGAAGGCGACAGCCTCGTGAAAGTTGTCCTTGCCGATTCTTTCCTGTTCCGGGGTCAACTGCATATTGGATTACTCCTGTCGAGTTCTATTTGTCTTTTGGATGGAAGAAGTCACTGCCAGGGCCCGAACGAAGTCCGCCCCGATTCGTTGTGATCAGACGTGGGATTATTCGGAAACGGGACGGCGACGTCGAAGCAGGGCAGAAATTGCGGCATCGACACCGAACCATTGGCCCGTCGGAAGTGCGGCAATTGCTAACAGGGCCAACATTTCCACGAAGACCTTATTTACGATCAAATTGTGCTCAATGCTGGGAATCTCCTGGACTCCTGGCCAAGGGGGCATGGCGAGATAAAAGAGCGTTAAGAGAGCCGCTCCGCCAAGTGCCGAAACCCGGGTCAGGAAACCAATCATCAGCAAAAGCCCGAAGATGGTGAGCCCCCACATCGTCCGGAAGTTAATGCGACTCATTTCCGTCACGGCCGCCGGCACGGGGCCCCTGGCAAATTGCTCGGGACCGAGCAACTTCGCTGCTTCCTCGAAGAGGTCCTTTTCCAGAGACTGAACGGGACCGACCAACTTCCGCCGCTGGGCCTGCAAGTCACTCCACTGCTTTTCCAGGTGGTCCCATTCGAACGGAGTTTTGGCTTTGGCGTAATTGGCCTCATATCGATCGATCAGTTTCTTGTAGTAATCAACCTCTCCGACCATGATGACCTGATCACTTCCTCCCTCGCTTTTCGCTTTCTGAACGATCCCCACCCGTTCGGGGTCCCCCTTCAGCATGGCTGCGAGTCGCTCACGAAACGCGAGGCGGGACGACTGCCGTGCAACGTCGTTAATCGCCTTGGTCAACTTGTCATACAGGGCCTCTTCCCCCGGCTTCGCCTTTTGGGGATTCACCGCTTCGAGAAGCCTGGCCTGCTCAGTGGGGAGAAGATGCAGTTTTCCATCCACGACCAGTCGCTTCGACGCACTGTCGTAGCGAATGGCCCCTTTCACAACGCCGGCATTCCGCGCCACTTCGTCGAAATCGACACCTGCGGGAAGCTCACTCAACGGGACGCTGAAACCCGACTCCGGACCATCCAGAAGACGATCAAGCTTCGCTTTCTCAATTCCGTAATGGGCGACGAACCGGTCTCGCCAAGCATCCCACTTGGACGACATGGTATCGTAGTCGAGCCACTTCAAGTCATTTTCGTCACCCGTCATGCGACGGAACGTTGTCCGCAGCGGTCCGGTCGCGTTTTTCAGATAAGGCTCTGCCGTCCACGGTGCGGCGGACTTCTGAGTCCCCAGCTTCCACAATCCCTCGTAAAAGAGGTGCCAGCCAATAGAAATTCGCAGTACGACGAGAAGTGCGACCGCAAGCAAGGAAATTCGACGCAAGTCTGACGGCACTTGAAATCACTTTCAGGTGAAGGGAGGTTCGTGTTGAGGCCTGAGCCAAGTTAAATTTTCACTCTGCGTGTCAGCAACCTTGCCTGCAGCCCGGAACAATGCTCCGCCAGCCGCACTGACGCCACAACTCCTTCACGCCCGACCATTTATGACTTCACGCCGGAAACCATTTTTCAGCAGCCACATTATGCAGAACTGGTTGCAGCATCTGCCCCTGTTTCGGGATCGGGAAAAAGATTGCGCCCACAGAATCGGATAGATTATCACAATACGCCAGACTCTTTTCGACTCCCAGCACGAAAAAAGCCGTGGAGAGGGCGTCGGCTGTGGCAGAGTCCCGCGCAATCACGCTGACCGATAGCAGCGATTCAACGGGCCAACCCGTTCTCGGGTCCAGAATATGTCCATAACGTCTTCCTCCATGGCGGAACCATTGTACGGCGGTGCCGCTCGTGGCCAACGCCTCATCACATAACATCAATGTGGCAAATGGCTTATCTGGCAGAAGAGGATTCCTCAGACCCACAGGCCACCCTTCGCAACGGGAGTGAACACCATGTGCCAGAATACTGCTTCTCCCACCGTGGATCAGCCAGTTTGAAACCCCTTTGTTGAGCAAGTATTCACCCGCTTTGTCGACGGCGTAGCCTTTTCCAATCGCCCCCAGATTGAATTCGATTCCGGCCCGCTCAAATGCAATCTGCCGCTTCGAATAATCGAAGGCGACGCGAGCCACCCCCCCGGCAGCAAGCACCTCGTCGATTTCGGACTGCAGCGGGATTCGATCCTTCTTGCGGCAGTTGCTCCACAATTTCACGAGCGCGCCTGCGGCGGGATCGAATGCTCCCCCCGTCTGTGCAGACAATAACCTCGCCCTTTCCAGCAGGTCGAACAATTCTGGCTCAACCGTGGTGGGATTCGGGAACGCATTCCGGTTGAGACAACTCAGCTCGCTGTCTTCCCGATAAATCGAGAGCTGTTGTTCCAACACATGAACCAGATCCAGAGCGTCCGACGCCGCCTCGAGTTGCGAACCCGGACCATCAGGATTAACGATCACGTCGAAGTCGCACGCCATCGCGGTGGTGCGCAGCATCATCGTCGGTCCGCGCGACGGGACTGGTCGCTGCACCAGTTCCTCCGCCAGACGATTGCCCGCTGCTTCCACTTGCGTGAGAGCAGACCGCCCCGTCAAGAAGTCACGACGGTTGGACGTCGAATCACTCACATCATCACTTTCATGGCAGCCTGATCGGCATGGCAACCAGATCGGGTCTCGAGAATTCTATCACCCGGTTTTTCGGCGACCGGAATGCCCTGGGTCCTGTCTTCTTCACAGCAGGAATCCATAGAGAATCCATAGGGAATTAACATGCATTGACATGTTTCCATCTTACACAAGTTGTCACGACAGAAAAGAAGTTCCGAAACGTCGGCGAATCCCGTCGCACTCGATTGAGTGAACTTTGACGGAATCCGCTTCCCATTTCCGAACGTTCGAACGGATCGCAAAGGCTTGCAATTCGATCTTCCAGCGGCGAATCATCGTGCCTGACACCGTCTGGGGAAGGGCGCCGTGATTGCCACTTTGGTCACAGGCAAACGGGTCTGATACACTGAATCGTGGCCGCTTGCTGTTTGAGCACTCCTCGTCATTGAAAAAAGAGCATTCATGCCCTTCCAGTCAGAACGAGAACTGATATTGCTGGGGACCGGGACCAGCCATGGCGTTCCGGTGATCGGTTGTCACTGCGAAGTCTGTGAATCGACCGATCCACGAAATCACCGCACGCGAACCGGCGTCGCCGTCCGCACCCCCGAGGGAACATTCCTGATCGATACCTCTCCAGAATTGAGGCTGCAACTGCTGCGAGAGAAGATTGACCTGATTCACTCGGTCATTTACACGCACTCTCACGCCGACCATCTGTTTGGCCTGGATGACCTGAGGTTGTTTGGCTACCGACTCGAGCACGCGGTGCAGCTTTACTGCGAAGAGAATGTTGAGAGTCAGATTCGGGCTTCATTCTCGTACGCGTTTGCTCCACACGATCCCGAACTGCACTTCGGGGCGATTCCACTGTTGGAATTTCGTCGCATCGGGTTGTCCCCCTTCGAAGTGCTCGGCCAGCAGATTCAGCCTATCCGCCTGATTCATGGACGGCTGCCGGTTCTGGGTTTTCGAATTGGCGACGTCGCGTTCTGCACCGATGTCAGTCACATTCCGGACGAGAGCTGGCCACTGCTGGAGGGCCTCGACGTGCTGATCATTGACGCTCTTCGCGAACAGCCGCACGCGACGCACTTTGGCATCCCGCAAGCGCTCGCAGCCGTAGAACGAGTCAAACCGAAACGAACTTACCTGACGCATGTGTCGCATTACCTCGACTATGCGACGACGAATGCTCGTCTTCCGCCAGGTGTTGAGCTGTCCTATGATTCGTTACGGATTCCGTACTGAACTGTACCTGCGCCCGATGGGAACTCCTCAAGACTGAAGAGGAGACCATCTCAGATGGTGACCAGATCCATGCGAGATCACGAAGCAGCGATGTCAGTCTACATACAACTGGCAGTCCTGTCGGAACAGAAACAACAACCGCTGGTTCGTGACCGGTTTCTGCTGCTAGGTGGTGTAGAGGCCTGCCGGGCTGGCTGGCCTGACGTTGCAGCCCGATGCCTTGAGCGATTGGTTCAGTCCAATCCCGCACATCAGGCTGGTCGTCATCCGACGATGGCAGCTGCTCTGAGGGACCCTGATTTCCAGCAACTCGTCGCCCATTGGGAACGGTATTGCCCCTTTGAGAAGGCGGAGCTACTTCTACACGGACTTCAACCCCTTCCGTGGGATGAAGCAGAGGGATCAGCGGGAGAATTAATGCTCAAATTGCTGGCTCATGCCGATCGACCACATCACATGCCTCCCTAGGACAGGTTCGCCTGGCCTACGGGGACAGGAACTTGCACCAGTTTCACTCTTTCCACTGCAGTGTGATCCTGTTGATCGTGAGATTCGTTCGTTGTCTGCAGAAGCAAAGACTCGAATGACTTTGCGATCAGGCTTCCGTCATTTCTAGATTGCCGAGTTCGTTGTGTTTCAGATCCTGACCAGCCGGATACTTCAGCCCCTATTGAAGCCGCTGACCCGTTTTTTTCTGGGTTTCATCGCCATTCCGACCTTCCGTCTGTTGATGAGAAAGGTGGTGCGAGTCCAGGAGATCAACGAAGAACTGGAGAAGGATCTGGAACAATGGTTTCGTGGCGCGCTGCTGCTGCTGGTTGCAACCGACAACATGGAAGGGGCGTTGTTCGGCTGGGTCTCGGAATCGGCCAGATCGAGTCCCTATTTCATGGCAGGCCGCCTGTTGCTCGCCATCGGGGTCATCGAAGGAATGCCCGACCAGTCGCTGTTTGCGTTGATTCACCCCGGCCCACAGAAGCCGGTGATCCAGAAGGGAAACGTGATCGGCAGTTTGATTAACTATATCCCGAAGCTGATCAAGGGGCTCGCGTGTCAGCACCTCAATCGCGCGACCCCTGTGTTTGCTATCCTCTCAGTCCTCCATTCGGGAACACTGGGATGGGTCTGTTACAGTCTGGCGATCGCGCAGTATCTGCTGATTGGGCTGGTGACATCAAAAGATAAGGCGCTGGACGTCCTCTCGAAGTTTGACGAAGCAGTCGAACGGCAGCGGAACGAAATTCTCCATGAGATGCAGCATCCGCCCGCCGACGGATCGAAAGCAACTCAGCCTCGCTTGCCCCCCCCGAATTCCGATATCGATTTACTCATGTAGTGAAACTGCCACCAAACGATGCCGCGAGCGCCTTGCAATTACGCAGCTTCGAGTTGAATGTCGAACTGGGCGGAAAGCGTTTCCTTATGGAAGCGCTCCCCTCGGGCGTCATATAAATAAAGCTGATTGTGATCAGCGGCCCAGACGGCTCCGAGCCGAACGCTGCGGGGGCCTCGCAATGAGAACTGAAGGCCGCACAAAGCCCCTTTTCTTGTCAGGGGAGTCACTTCCAATCCAAACTGTTCTGGCACAAGGTTTTCGTGCCGACACAGTCGCTCGTGAACATAACCGCGAAGAGTTTCCAGGCTGTTGACGTCAGTCGTCATCTTGCTCATCGAAATTGCCTCAATCGTGTGTTGGACATCAATGGAGCCGTGGTCAGGCAGGGAAGGAAGATCGGCAATCCTCGTCGGAAACTTTTCCAATCCATCCGACTTCGCGCAAGAGACTTCGGGAAGAATTTTCGGCAGTCTTTGCCAGATCAAAACAACTGGAAATCGCGGCAAACTCATGCGGCGCACCGGCAGTTTATTCGCACTCTCGTTTACGCGGCGTGGCATGCATCTGCGGGGCAATCACGTCGGGGAAGAGGGGGGCCGATGACGAAAGGACTTCACCCCGGCGATGTGAGATGATCTTGTAGAGCCAGAGCAGCAGCCTCGTCGGGCCTCGCGTTGATGCTGCTGATTGAGCAAGACGGTTAAACAAGTCCGGACAAGTTCAAAATATTCGCGGAGCGGGCCGTTAAGCCGGGTTTTGTCGTGGACGATCATTTCTCTGGGCCGCCGATTGCTCGACGGCTCTAGCAACCTACCCGGGCAGTGGACGAGACGGACCGCCTCGCGCCATCATGCTGTTGCCAGCCTGACGAACTATGCCCTGCTTGGTCTTGCTTCCAGTGGGGTTTACCTAGCCGGATCGGTCACCCGATCCGCTGGTGCGCTCTTACCGCACCGTTTCACCCTTACCTCGTCCACTCCGATTCAAGGTATGAGCCTGAGTCGAAAAGGCCGTTTGGCGGTATACTTTCTGTGGCACTATCCCGGTCCTTGCGGACGGTGGGCGTTACCCACCACCGTGTCCTGTGAAGCCCGGACTTTCCTCCCTAAGGGAAGCGAACTTCCACTTACAGCGATCGTCTAGCCCACTCCGCGAACACGATTAACTCTACGTCACCGACGCGATCCACGATAGAGGGTTCGGCAGATTTCCGCATCTCGTCCAGCGGGACACCGGCATGAAACCGGTGTGAGCCACAAATTCCTTACGGCGACGTCGATTACTTCGCGGCCTTTTCCTTCCCTTTCTCGAGAGAATCAAAATAAGTCTTGATGCTCTCGTGATAGCCGGGGGGGATCTGTTCGGTGTTCAAGGCTTCCATGGCTCCCTGTTTGACTGACTGCATCAGTTGCTTGTAGTCACGGACAACTTCCCCCTTCTCGGCCTCTCCTTTGGTCTGCATCGACAGAAGCATTTTGCCTGCCACGACGGCCGATTTGGATTGTTCGTTTTTAAATCCGGTTTCGACAGAGTCGTCTTCCGGGGCTTCGCCCCCTTTTCCAAAGCCGGGGCCCCCCATTCCGAACTCGCCCTCTTTCTCCTGTACCTCATCACTCTCACCGGATTCGGCGAGCATCTGGTCATATAGACTTTGATAGTCTGCGAGCGTCTTGCAATTCTCGGACTGGGCTCCGTTCAGCTTTTCCTGGTCGTTGACTTTCTTGGCCTGCTGGATGGTCTTGAGTGCCTCTTCCAGCTCTTTCATGTCTTTCACAGACTGTTCGAGCTGTTCCAGTTCCTGCTCGCTCAGTTCCAGCGACTGCATCGCAGCCTGCAAGGCCTCTTCCTGAAGATCTTTGTTCTCCGACAGGTCCATCTGCTGCATGGCTCGTTCGAGTGCGGCGGAGAGTTGCTCGTTATTCAGCTTGTCGCTCGCGAGCTTCTCCAGGTTCTGAAGACGCTCCTTCAATTCCTGCATCAATTCACCCCGCTCTACAGGGTCTTTGGTAGCGGCGAGCTGCTGGAGCTGTTCCTGGAGTTCCTGAAGTTCATTCTGGACACCTCCGGCATCCCCCTCTTGAAGCTCCTTCACCCACTTCTGAAGCTTTTCGTCCTGGTTGGCACCGAACTGCTGGTCACTCGACGGAGAAGACTTCATGAGATCCTTCAAATGCTCACTACTGATTTGCCTCCAGAGCTTGCCGATGTCCTTTTGTTCGCTCGACAGCATTTTCAGATTTTCCAGCTTCTGATCGGCCTTCATTTTGTTGAAGGTCATTTTCAATTCTTCGATGGCCAGATCGGTGGAGTTACTTTCCTCGTGATCCGCAATCGCGCGTTTAACTTCTTCTAAGCGCAGTTCCGTGGCCTTTTTACCTTCGGTCAGCCGCTCGCTCCGTTTCTCGCTCAGCTTTGCGCTCGCAACCTTACCAAAGGGGTCATACTGAGGCAGAAAGTAGACCCCCAGAGCGACCAGCGCGGGTACCCACACCGCATGCCAGAATCGCCGCTGCCAGGTGAATGGAACAACCTGGTCAGGCTTAATCCCTGCCGCCCGGGCCTCGGCAGACTGAACGACAAGAGCCTGATATTCGCCGGCCGAGTTATTCAGCAGCGCCATGGTGAGATACAGATCCTTCGAAGCGGTGGTCCGATCGACCAGCCGTGCTGCGTCAGGCAGCGTCGGCCGGCGATGAACCAGCCAGGCAAGCAGGCCCGCCACGAGGGGAACAACGGCAAATGCGGCCCATGTCGAAGGTGTATCGGGCATCGCAAACAAGCCGGTGAAACGTGCCACCATAAGAACGACAGCAAATACCAGTGAAATGGCGAGCAACGTCCAGTAGAAGCTCTGGCCTACGGACGCAAGCCGCATTCGATTTAACACGCTGTTTAATAGCCGCGAGGTGACAGAGGCTTCTGGCATTTGCGAGACCCTTCTGTAGACGTTCTGTCTCAGTTCAACATGAGGTAGCTTATCCCCGCAGAAATTCCGAATCAAGCGCGAAATTACTTTCCCGCCACCATGGCGACTGGCAGAAAGGAATGACTGCCTTCCCCACTGGGTCACCCCCAGAGTGTTGCCAGGCGAGAACGGACAATCTTCGCGAGAATCGATTGTCAGTGAGGACTGTTCAGTTCCTGTTCCAGCTCGGAAATCTGGGCGATTCGCCGGGAGTGACGCCCCCCTTCAAACGGGGTTTCGAGCCAGATTTTGATCATCCGGGCATCGATCCAGTCACCGGACAAATTCACTGACATGCACAGGATATTGGAATCGTTGTGACTTCGGCTGATTCGCGCAGAAAGTTCGTCACAACAAAGTGCGGCCCGGACACCACGGAATTTGTTTGCGACGATCGTCATCCCGATTCCGGTCCCCCCGATCAGGATCGCACGATCGACTTCTCCACGGGAAACGGCCCGCGCGGCGAGCGACGCATAGTCAGGATAGTCACACATCTCTTCCGAGTTCGGCCCGAAATCAATCGCGACGTGATTCAGCTCTCTCAGACACGCCAGGACTCGATCCTTGGCTCGAAATCCACGGTGTTCACTGGCAACTGCGATTTTCATAGATCGTATTCGTCACTGGGGTAGGGACGTAGCGCGACCCGGCGCCCTGAACGGAAACCGGGTACTATTGTGAGTTCAAGATGATCCTTCATCTCACGCTATCATAGGCGATCTATCGGAAGGGAAACAGGACGCCGCCTCGCGACCACCACCCGGCAATTCTCGCTTTTTCTCAAGGATGGAGCTGCGTCAGGCCGGAATGGCTGATTGACCGCAGAATGACCCTCCGGGTTCGCTGCAGGCTCGTTTCAACAGCACTTTGGGAACGAATACCAGAACACACACAACGGGCATTGGTCGATCAGGATGCCACGGATTCTCGTTGCCGGGTGTTTTTTCACAGCACCTGACCCGACAGGCCGCGCAGGCTTAGCGGTTCAAAGTAGCGGGAGAGGATGCCCGTATTTACGAACTCCCCAACGTCCTGAGTCAGTTTCTACTGCGGACTGTTCGGGAGTATCGCTTTTTCGTATCTTGGCGCATCTGTGTTCTCGACGTTTCCGCACGAACGGTGTTGCCTCGATCGACTCGTCGGGAAGCTTTCGTAAGGACCGTGTTAACGGTCTCTTGTCGATCGACATTCCGACAAAAACGTGTCAGTGAATGGCCTACTCAAGCCGGAGTTCCGCACGAAGATGCTCGCCAAACTGACGACTTATTCGTTGCTCGGAATCGACGCGCTGCCGGTGGAGGTCGAAGTCGATATCTCTCCGGGTGCCATGCCCAAAACGATTCTCGTCGGACTGGCCGAGGCCGCAGTCCGCGAGAGCACTCATCGCATCGAACGGGCGCTTGTCAATTGTGGCTATGTCCGGCCGCTTGATCGGATCGTGATCAATCTGTCGCCCGCGGACCTCCCGAAAGAAGCAGCCTCCTTCGATCTTCCCATTGCGATGGGAATGCTCGTCGCCAGCGGACAACTGACGTCCGACGCACTGAGCCAATACGCGGCCATCGGTGAACTGGCCCTTGACGGGACGATCCGCCCGGCCAAAGGGGCTCTCTCAATGGCCCTCGCCGCCAAAGAGCAGGGCTGGAGAGGGATTGTGCTACCCGCTGCCAACGCTCAGGAAGCGGCGGTTGTGGAAGGAATCGATATTATTCCGGTCACGTCCCTGACCGAAGCGGTCGGCTTTTACAGCGGCCAGCTGGAGATTCCTCCCCAACCCTTCAGTTGGGCCGACGCGGTCGCCAGCTACGGGCAATACGGCGTTGATTACTCGGATGTGCGCGGCCAGGAATCAGCCAAGCGAGCCGTCACAGTCGCCGCCGCAGGAGCCCACCATCTGCTGATGCTGGGAAGCCCCGGCACCGGTAAGACGCTGCTGGCGTCGCGGTTGGGAACCATCCTCCCCGAACTCGCCCCCGCAGAAAGTCTCGAGACGACGCGAATCTACAGTGCCGTTGGACGGCTGCAGCCGGGACAGGCCCTTATGCTGCAGCGTCCGTTCCGTTCACCGCACCACACCATCAGCGAAGCAGGACTCGTCGGGGGTGGGAGCATCCCGACACCGGGCGAGATCAGCCTGGCTCATAACGGAATGTTGTTTCTCGACGAGCTCCCCGAGTTCAATCGACGCACGCTGGAAGTCCTGCGGCAACCGCTGGAAGATGGTCGAGTCACGATCAGTCGCGCGATGGGCAGCCTGACATTTCCCGCCAACCTGATGCTGGTGGCTGCCATGAATCCCTGCCCGTGTGGCTATTTCGGTGACCCCCGACGCCAGTGCCAGTGCAATCCGATGGTGATCGAGCGGTACATGAGCCGTATCAGCGGCCCCTTACTCGATCGACTCGACATCCATATCGAGGTTCCGCCCGTTCCGTTTCGCGAACTGTCGAACCAGACGGCGGGGACCAACAGTGAATCCATGAAGTCCCAGGTCGTCGCGGCCAGAGAAATCCAGCAGCGCCGCTTTGGAAAGGGATCGCTTCGATTGAACGGTCGCATGCCGCCTCAGCAGATCCGCCAGTTCTGTAAACTTGAATCTGACGCAGAATCCCTGCTCAAAAGCGCAATGGAAGAGATGGGTCTTTCGGCTCGGGCTCACGACAAGATTCTGAGGATCAGCCGCACGATTGCCGACCTGGAAGCGAGCGAACGCATCACCGCGTCACACCTCAGCGAAGCGATCAACTACCGCACGCTGGACCGTTCATACTGGAAATAGCCGATTGCGACCCGCGCCAAATTCTGTCGACCGTCAAGACTCTTTTCGCACTGCAGCCTGCCCCCTCAAAGCCGCCGGTCTTGCCGTTTGGCAGACAGGAGACTAGGTTGCCCTGACACCCGGCATCAGCCATGCTGTGCCCGGATAGGCGTGTCATGAAATGGACTCACACTGAGTCAGGAAAGGTCAGAACGATGAATCGTGTTGGACGGGTGCAAGTCTGGTGTACCGCTATTCTTTGTCTGGGATTGCTGGGCTCTTCACCGAGTCAGGCCGCCGATACGTCAGCGACATTCCTGGCAGGTGCTTACGCACAGGATATCTCTCCTCAGAAGTTTCCGATCTCGCTGAATGGAGGAATGTCGGACCAACAGGCCAAGGGTGTGCATGATCCACTTCACGCTCGCTGCATCGTGCTGAACTCCAAGAACCCCGCCAGTGACGACAGAACTTCGCTGGCGATTGTCGTCTGCGACAGTTGCATGATTCCGCGCGACCTGATGGACCGGGCAAAAGTGCTCGCTTCGAAGAAGACGGGCATCCCGACGTCCAACATCCTGATTTCGGCCACACACGCCCACTCATGCCCCACCGTCACCGGGGTGTTCCAGAGTGAGCCGGATGCCGACTATGTGGAATTTCTCGTTGAGAAGATTGCGAAGGGAATCGAACAGGCCCAGAGCCAGTTGGAGCCGGCTCGAATCGGCTGGGGGGCAATCGACGAACCATCGCAGTTGTTCAATCGCCGATGGTTGCTGAAAGAAGGGGAAACCGTCGTCAACCCATTCAACGGAACCTCAGACCGGGCGCTCATGAACCCCGGTCTCGGCAACCCCAAGGTGACGGCATCGATCGGCCTGATCGACCCGCAACTGAGCATCCTGTCGATCCAGTCCCGCAGCGGACGCCCGATCGCGCTGCTGGCGAACTACTCGCTCCATTACGTCGGGGGCGTCGAAGGGGGGCTGGCTTCTGCCGACTACTACGGCGAGTTTGCTCAGCGGATCAAACGACACTTGAACGCCTCGACCGTAGAACCGGCATTCGTCGGCATCATGTCCAACGGGACAAGCGGCGACGTCAACAACGTTGACTTCAGTCAGAAGTCGATTCCTGCACGCGCCCCCTACGAGCAGATTCAGTTTGTCGCCGAACTGCTGGCTCAGGACGCCGTGCGGGTCTGCAATCAGATTCAGTACCAGGACTATGTCCCGCTGGCCTGTCGCGAAAAGGAACTGGAACTGGGTGTCCGCAAGCCCAGCGAACAGGACATTGATCAGGCAAAAATGAAACTTGATTCCATTAAAACCCGGCCGCTGGGTGACATGCCCTCGATCTATGCTCGCGAGACCGTGTTGCTGTCTGAGTATCCTGCGACGGTAAAGGTGAAGGTTCAGGCAATCCGGATCGGCTCCCTGGGAATTGCGACTTCGCCTTGCGAAACGTTCACTGAAACAGGACTTGCCATCAAGAAGGAAAGCCCGTTCAATCAGACGTTCACAATCGAACTGGCGAACGGCTACAACGGTTATCTGCCACCGCCCGGGCAATTCCTGTTAGGGGGTTACGAAACATGGCGCGCCCGATCCAGCTACCTCGCTGAGGACTCGGAACCCAAGATTCGGGCGACCGCTCTCGAACTGTTGTCAGAACTGAATAAGTGATTGGATAGACGATGATGCAACGAGTGCTGGCATTGATCCTGGCAGGAGGCAAGGGGACACGACTGGAACCACTGACACGCGACCGCGCTAAACCTGCGGTCCCGTTCGGTGGGGCTTATCGGATCATCGACTTCGCTCTCTCCAATTGCATCAACAGTGGGCTGCGAAAAATCCTGGTGATGACGCAGTTCAAGTCCGCCAGTCTCGACCGGCATCTGAATCTGGGCTGGAGATTTCTTTGCCGCGAACTGAACGAGTACATCGACGTGCTGCCTCCCCAGCAGCGCGTTGATTCGAACTGGTATCAGGGAACGGCCGACGCCGTCTACCAGAACATCTATTCCATCGAACAGGCGGGTTCTGATTACATCGTCATCCTGTCGGGTGACCACATCTACAAGATGGATTATGCGGACCTGCTGAAGGATCACATTGAATCTAAAGCCGCTCTGACCATCGGCTGCATTCCGTGCACCCTCGAAGAGGGACGGGAATTCGGGGTGATGGAAATTGATCATTCCCGCAAGATCATCAGCTTTGAGGAAAAGCCAGCACAGCCAAAACCGCTGCCAGGTGACCCCAAACGCTGCATGGCTTCGATGGGGATCTATGTCTTCAACACGAACTTCCTGTTCGACCAGTTGTGTCGTGATGCGACTGATCCCCGCAGTTCTCACGACTTCGGCAAAGACATTATCCCCACACTGATCCAGTCAAAGCTGGTGCGAGCATTTCCGTTCCACGACAAGAACACGGGGCGCAGCCTTTACTGGCGCGATGTCGGAACGCTTGACGCGTATTACGCCGCGAATATGGATCTGGTCGCCGTTGAACCGGAACTTAACTTGTACGACCGGTCCTGGCCGCTCAAAACTTACATGCCTCAGGAGCCCCCTCCCAAGTTTGTCTTCGCTCAAACAGCCGGAGCCAACCCGAGAACGGGCCATGCGCTCGACAGTATGGTCTGCTCGGGCTCGATCCTCTCTGGCGGGACCGTCCGGCGTTCTGTGCTCGGCTACAACGTACGCGTGAACAGTTGGGCGACGGTCGAAGACTCGATTCTCTTCGACGGAGTTGAGATCGGTCGGAACTGCAAGATCCGACGAGCCATCATCGACAAACGGGTCCAACTGCCGGAAGGAACGACGGTCGGTTACGACTTGGCCCAGGACCGTGCGGCGGGCTACACCGTGACCGATTCAGGAATTGTCGTCATCGGGAAGGCGGATTAACCGCGACGCAATCGCCAGGGAACCTCGAGACCGTGGCGTTCCATCTGCACGGGATTGGCAAGGACCTGCTCAACAGGTCCGTCTGCCTGGATCTTACCACCATCCAGCACGAACGCGCGCTGACACAGATCCAGAGCAAAGTCCAGATCGTGGGTGGCAATGATCTGCGTCCCTTTAAAGCTGCGCAGGATCTCGAGCAGTTGGCGGCGAGCTCGCGGATCCAGATTGCTCGTCGGCTCATCAAGGACCAGCATCGACGGTTCACAGGCCAGCACACCTGCCAGACAAACGCGTTTGCGTTCGCCCGTGCTGAGTTGTGACGGATTTCGTGCACCGTGCTCGGGAAGGCTGACCGCTGCCAGACTGCGGTTCACGCGAAGCATGACTTCGGCTTGAGCCAGTCCCAGGTTGAGCGGGCCGAACGCCACATCTTCCCGGACGGTGGGGCAGAACAACTGATCGTCGGGATCCTGGAAAAGAAAGCCAACCTTCCGTCTCACTTCGGGGAGACGGCCTTTGATGACCGGGATCGACTCGATAAAGACCTGTGCCTGGGCTTCCTGTGTCATTGCAGGACTGGGTAACAACCCGTTCAGATGCATCAGCAAGGTTGACTTGCCGGCACCACTGGGACCGACCACGGCAATTCGTTCCCCCTGATCCACACAACAGGAAAGATCTTCCAGCGCCACGCGGCCGTTCGGGTATCGAAACGAGAGCTTGCGAAGTTCAATCGCTCTCATCGGGGGTGCGGCGTTCATGTTACCTTTCTCGAATCATCACCGAGGAATTTTGGTGAACCATCCCAACCCCGGGCCAGCATGGCATGATGAGTTCGCTCGGCACGCTCCATGGCACGCAACAGAAGCAGTCCGATGAGCTGAGCATTCGTTGTCCATTTCATCCACAGTGAGGCCGTACCGAAATCGCGTGCATCCCGCGCATTGCGAAGCCGGTTCACTTCGTCCCAGAGAATGAAAATGTAACGGTACATGAAGGCCAGCATCGCCACGAGCAATGCCGGGCACTTCCAGTTCCGCAATGTCATCAGCAGTTCCGGAAAGGGAAGGACGTGAATCAGCCACAACCCTGCCAGAAATGAGATCAGACAGCGTAACCAGAGTCCGATCGTCCAGACCCATGCCGCTTCCCGATCCATCTGCGCCAGCGGGATGGATAAACCGAAGATCAGCAGCATGGGCAGGAAGAGCCCCACGCGCCGTGCCAGATAGCCGAGTTCGATACCCGCCACACTGAGTCCTGCAAAGACGAAAGCCATGAGCAGCCCCTGAGCGGGCCAGTGTTCAGCAGGAATCAGACTCGAAAGGATGATGACCGCCAAGGTCATGCCGAGTTTGGTATTCGGCGACAACGCATGACAAGGGCTGACTGATTTGATGGCTTCCCCACTAGTTGCCATGAACACCATCCGCAGCCAGAGCAGGGCTGTTCCAGCGTGCCGCCTTTCCAAGGGTCACCGCAATCGCGAAGACGGCCGTGGTCCCAAGAACTCCGGCAAGCGAAGTGGCCAGAATCGGCCATCCCGCCCCCTCGAGACCGGGGATGGCATAGTCATCCAGGACAAGGGCCTCACGTTCAACATTCAGTACGTCCATCCCTGTCGTTTCCGCGACCATGTCCAGGCCGTCAGGATTCTCCGAGGCGAAAGGAGCGACAAACGCCGCCACGGCCAAAGCGGCCATGAATCCCGCGATGGCAAAAGCGCCCACGTTCCCCGCGCGACTTTCGGGCTGAGACGAAGGGACCAGATCGGGACGTCTCGACAACACGAATCCAACGATCCCCCCGGTGATCAAGGCTTCTCCGACCCCGATCAACGCATGGTAGAGAACCATCAGGGTTAAGATGCTGCGGAGACTGAAGCCTCGTGAACCTGCTGAGAGGCCAAACTCGACACAGAACAGCGTGGCCGCCGCCAGCACAGAAAGCCACGCCGCAATCACAGCAGCAGGGACAGCGGAGACAGAACGGTTTCCCATCCACTTACGCAGCGTGGCATAAATCGCATACCCGCCCCACGCTCCCACCACACCCATATTCAGGATATTGGCCCCCAGCGAGAGCAACCCGCCGTCGTTGAACAATACCGCCTGTACGATTAACACGAGCGAAATGGCCAGGCATCCCGCCCAGGGACCCAGGATGACCGAAGCCAGCACTCCCCCCAGCAGGTGTCCCGACACGGGCAGTCCAATCAAGGGGAAATTGACCATCTGCCCGGCGAAGATCACGGCCGCCAACATGCCAGTCAGCGGAACAGCGCGATCCTCCAGATCGAAGCGGAGCTTACGCAAGCTGAATCCGATTGCGGAAAGACTCAGCAGGCCTGTGACAAGACACACCTCAGGGCTCAGGATTCCATCTCGGATATGCATATTCGGAAACTCATCTCATTGACTGAGGTTATGTTGCCAGATTTTCATCGCTTCAACACGGGATTCCACACCGACTGTTCCGACTGGACCCGTGTCCCGAACGGGCGTCGTAGCGGGGAAGGACGAAATGTTGGGCAAGGTTGAATGTCGGCGATACTTTAGCGGTTAAGGTTTTGTGCATTCCAGCAGCTGGAGAAAGTTTTTCCGTTCTAACGGCTGCCCAGAGTATCCAGCGCGTTAAATATCGACCTTGTGCGCCGCCGATGTCTCCACCGGTTCGGAAAGGATCGAGTCGACGGCGGCGAAAAGCCGCTGATTGAAGTCGGGAAGCTCGAGTTGATCGACGACTTGCCGGGCTTGCTCCGCGAATCGGGGTGAGTCCTTCAGGCGTCGGAGAGCCGCCACGAGTCGAGACACACTCAGGCGACGCGAAGAAACCACGACACCACACCCCAGTTCGGCGACCCGACGGGCATTATCCGGCTGGTCATGAGCAAACGGAACCAGAATCTGGGGACGTCCCGAGGCCAGTGCCTGACTGGTCGTCCCCACTCCACACTGATGGACGACGATCTCTGCCCGAGGAAACAACCCTGAAAAAGGTTCATAATCCGAAACGTGTACGTTCGGATCCGACATCGCTGCGGCGGGAACGCGATGCGGATTTTTTCCGACCAGCAGGACAGCCCGCATCCCCAGCTTCTTCACCGCCTGATAGGCCACTTCATAATAGTTTGTCTGCATCCGCACGACCGCTGACCCCAGCGTGAACACGACAGGAGCATCCCCCGCGTCGAGAAATCGTCTCAGCCCCTCGGAGATGTCGCGGGTCGTCTCTTCATCAAACAGAGGAAACCCGACGTGATGCACGTTCCCGGGCCAGTCCGGCTTTGCCGAGGCGAACGAGCGAGGGAACAACGCCAGTGTGCCATAAGGCGAAAACCCCTCCGTCAGCATATTGACGGTCGAAGCTGGCAGCCCGATCCGTGCGCGCAGGGCTCCGATCGGCTTCTGCCAGGGGATCGTCGCTTTCGCCATCAGGTCCAGCAACCCGCGCATGAAACGCGGACCGAGAAACTTGAGACGAGGAAGAATCGTCAGAAAACCGAGTGCGGGGGGATCGTATGCAGAAAAGAAAATGGATGGCTGCAGCGCGGTCGATATCCAGGGAATCCGCAACTCTTCGGCCATGATCGGCGCGGCAAAGGTAAGGACATGACTGATGATCAGGTCATGCGTCGCCGCTTCCGACTTAATCGTCTCATAGCTGGCCTCCAGATAGGGCATGATCAGCACGCGAATGATGAATTCCGACCCATGAATCGAATGATTGGCTTTCGCCGCCCACTCGTCATCGGGCCCCAATTCCTCAAACCCCGGTTTCATCGGCACGAATCGAACCCCAAGTCGCTCCACCTGATCCCGGTACTCCGGATGCGTCGCGATCGATACTTCGTCACCCCGGCTTTTGAGCGCTCTCGCCATCGCCAGATAGGGGTGCAGATCACCGTAGGACCCGAATGTGGTCAGCAGTACTTTGCGCACTTTAGGCAACTCGACGACTTGAGGAAGTTTGAGGGAAGTCACAACGACTTCTGAGTTGATGAGCGGCATCGCCGCCGAGACTATTCCGAATTCCGTGGTCAACACGTTCTAACCGAATGCCGGTCCGAAAAGAAAATGTGGTGGCACGGTCACGGCGCTGGGGAACCTCTGGTGAGAGCACTCTCTACGGGGGCGTGACAGACATGGAGGACGTCCATACAGGCCTGATTTCGACCACGGAAATTCTTCGTAAGTCTTCGCGTGAGCGGAAGAATCGTTCAATTGCAAGATCAAAAAGGGATGGTATCAATGTTCACTTCCGGAAGCACGAAATGCGGATAATGCCCATTGCGGCATTTCGATTTCTCTGATATCAATCGGTCCTTCCAGCGAAGGTTTCGGCTCGCCATTCCAAGGATTGGAACTGCGTCGGCCCGGTGACATGGATGCCACCCGGTTGGGCAAGGAGATAGCCCGTTGACTGTTGCCTCAACACAAAAGTTGCGTGTGTTGTTCGTTGATGACGAACAAGCCATTCGCGACGTGATGAAAATTGAACTTCCTCGCATGGGACACGATGTTGTCATGTGTGAGGATGGACACGCCGCTCTGAAAGCACTCGACAAGCAGGCCTTTGATGCGGCCATCGTTGACCTGCGAATGCCAGGTCTCAGCGGATGGGATGTCATCGAACACATCAAAAAGGTCTCGCCAGAGACGGAAGTGATTATCAGCACGGGCCACGGAGATATGGATGCTGCCATTCAAGGCATCCGCCTGGGGGCCTATGACTTCCTCCGTAAACCCTGGAAAATGGCCGAAATCGCGGCCTCGCTGAAGCGTGTCGCCGAAAAGCGAACGCTCACCAACAAGACGATCGCTCTCGAAAGTCGGCTGAAAGCCGTCGAAGGCTCGCCAGATCTGATTGGCCATTCGCCTCCGATGCTGCGGGTCAAAAAGCTCTGCGAAAAGATCGCCCCCACGGACTCCAGCGTCCTGATCCAGGGCGAAACGGGGACCGGCAAGGAACTGGTGGCTCGTCGGATTCACGACCTCAGCCAGCGAGCCAACATGCCGTTCGTGCCCGTCAACTGCGGTGCACTGGCCGAGAATCTCGTCGAAAGTGAACTCTTCGGACACGGCAAAGGTGCCTACACAGGTGCCGAGAAGTCTCGAAAAGGACTGATCGAAGTCGCCAACGGGGGAACGCTGTTCCTCGACGAATTCGGGGAACTCGATAAGTCGATGCAGGTCAAGCTGCTGCGATTCCTTGAATCAGGCGAAGTCCGACGGGTGGGCGAAAACGAAGCCTTCCACGTCGACGTCCGAGTTGTCTGTGCAACGAACCGCAATATCCAGAAGATGGTTGCTGAAGGGCTCTTCCGCGAAGACCTTTACTTCCGCATCAATACATTCGAAATTCCACTGCCGCCGCTGCGCGAACGTCGGGATGATATTCCCGAACTCGCGCGGACTCTGATCTCACGCTATCTCAAACGCCGCGATATCCCCGAGTCGATTCTGTCGGCCGAGGCGATTACCGTGCTAAAGCAGCACGACTGGCCCGGGAACGTGCGAGAACTGGCGAACGCCCTGGAACGAGCGCTCATCATGTCGGATGGCGTCACCATCCGGCCCGAGGATCTTCCCTCTCACCTGCACCGGTATATCGACGCACCGCAGACGCTGCCTGTTTCGGCCGCGGTCCAGTCCTCGCCGAAAACCCTGCGGGAAATCGAGATGGACATGATCTACAAGGCGCTCGACAAGTACCAGGGAGACAAGCCGAAGGCAGCTGCTGAACTCGGTATCGCCCTGAAGACGTTGTACAACAAGCTGAACGCCGACCAGACGCGAGCGGCAGGCTGATTCTGTCAAGGAGACGGGCACAGCCACAAATGGGGGGCGTTACGGTCACCGGGACGCCGTCAGGCACCCAGAAGACCGCCCTCAGCCCCGTGGTTCATCCTCGAAAGGATGCAGGAAACCGATTCGCTTGTCTTTGGGCAACGCATCCAGCAGATGTTCAGCGATGTGGAAGTCGTCCTGTGTGGTGATTTTCAGGTTCAGAGGTGACCCCGGCACGACTTTGACTGTCGCTCCGAACCGCTCTACTAATTCCGCCTCGTCTGTCGGCTGATACGAGCCACGTTGAGCGTAGGCGTCGAGCAAAAGTTGACGCCGAAACACCTGCGGGGTCTGTGCTGCCCAGAGATGAGCACGCGACACTGTCTGCTGGATACTGTGATCTTCACCGACCCGCTTCAGCGTACTGGTCACGGGGTTTGCGAGTATTGCCGCGTCATGCTTTTCAGCGGCGGCGAAGACTTCGTCAATCCACTGTTTGACAATCAATGGTCTGGCCGCATCGTGGACCGCGACGAAATCCACATCGGCCCGTACCCGAGCCAGCCCGCGCTCGACTGAGTCAGCCCGCTCGGCTCCCCCCGTTACGACCTCGATGTCCATGAACGCCAGGTTAGCGCGAAACTTCTCTTTGAATGATTCGAGATCCTCAGGGGAAACGACAATGATCGTTTGAACGACGTCGCCGCGGTTCACAAACTGTTCGGCCGTCCGCACCCAGACAGGGCGACCTTTCAGCTCGACAAAAACCTTTCTGCGCTGTTTTGAGAACCGGCTGCTTTTCCCGGCAGCGGGCAGAATCACAGCAAATTTGGGCATGATGAACTCGAAGGCTTCGGGAAGGTCAAAAGCAAATAGATCTGACGAGTTCCTTTATTCTAGGAAGAATCGGACAGCGCACAACCGGTGACGCTCCGCCAGATCAATGTCGACGGCCCCATTTACGGCCGCGCAGGACGCTTCGATCAAAGTGATAGACTCAGACGGAATCCGGGCGTTATACTGACGCGAGTAACAGACAACAGGTCACTCGTTGCCGTTCTCACCTTTCCCTTTCATTGGAATTCGAGGTGCATTCATGGCTCTGTTTGAAATCGAGACCGACGCACACATCATGATCGCCTGGGCTGAAGATCAGGCAGGCGCTGAAGCCATTACCCTGTCGAACTACCCGGAAGACCACATCAAGCGCATTGCCCGACGTCCCCACGATGTCTGGGTGATTTCAAAAAGATTGCTCGGGATCGAAGGAACGGGAGAACCGTGTGACAGAGCACGGGATTGCCTGAGTCGTTCACACGGCGACAAAGTCCACGCCATCCGGTTATACATGCACGACACCGGAACGGACCTGCACGAAGCTCAACGGGTCATTGAAACAAACATGTCATTAGGATGGTGAGTTGAACCGATCACGTCATACTGCTGCCTGGCCCTCTCGCTCCCTCGAGAGGGCGTTCTGCATGCCGTTGACCTGACAACTTAGTTCACAGCTCTCACTTCGTCTGCTCAAGCTTTCGGGCTGAACCTGGTGCTTCGAACTTGAGCACGGTCTCTTGAAAGCGTCTTTTTCCTTCTTCGACGACGCGCCTGATTTCCTGAGCACTCTGCTCACTCTCACGTCGCAGTTCTGCGATCATCTCGATCGATTCGATCTGGTAATCCGAGATCGCAGTGACAAGTTTCTCGACCGATTCAGGGCGGATCGTCGAACCGTAACCCGCTTTGATGGCGGCTCGTTCCAGTTCCCGGCCCAGCTCCGCCACATCCTCGAGCCCCTTGTTGACCCCTTCTTTCATCGCCTCGGTCGACTTCGTCGCTTCGTTTAAACCTTGTTGCGAGGTATAGACCGTCCCCAGAATCGTGAAGACGTGCTCATTGGTCGTAAAGAAGGTGACCGAGCGGCGATAGACCTGATCCTTGACATCATGTGTCTGTTTGAGCTTGGTCACAAGCGTTTCACCGACGTCATAACCGACACTCAGGTTCTCGGCGATATCTTTAAGTAATTGATAGGTACGATCTTCTTTTTCGAACGCGTAGCGCGCTTCGTCGCGGGTGAGTTCCAGCTTTGAACGCTTACCCGGTTCCTCATTCACTGCGGCAGTCACCGCTTCCTGAGCCTCGGAAAGAGCCTCCTGGGCCTTCAGCAGCTTCGGAGTATGCTCATCGAGAACTTCACGGGCAAGGACTTCGGCTTGCTTCAACGCGAAGCGAAAGTCGATGTAGGCGTCCATAATCGCCTCTTCCCGCAGCAACTGGTCTTTCGTATCAACCGAAACACTCTTGTAGAGTTCTGCGATCTTCTCGAAACGAGCGGAAGGAGTACCGCGACGCAGACGCATCCAGAGGTTCTGTGCTCTCTCGGGAATGCTGAACCTGCCGTCGTCCAGTTGCCGAATCAGCATCTTCGAATCTTCGCGGATCGAATCGAACATCTGCGTAATTTCGAGATAGCGAGTCCCGATGTTGATGCTCTCAACATTGTCACGCACGAGCTGGTTGAACGTGCTCATATGCTGAATGGTCTTGGCAATCGCCAGCACCTTGGGTTCGTCGACGTCTTTCACTTCGTCCAGCATTTTGACGAGTTCGGTCGGTTCATTGGACGTGGCGACACCGAACTTTTTCAGCGCACCGACGGCTCTGTCCAGGTAGACCTGGATTCCCGCAGGCATGGCGGGAATGACTTCAGTGGTGGTGTCACTACGACTACCTTGAGAAGACGATTTGGCCATAGTCCAATTACCCTTCTGGAGATTGAGAGACAGTCCGATGGACGGCTTTGAAGGTGAAAGGAAGAGAGAGGTGCCGTATCGATGCCGCTCTAATCTACCAACCTGAAAATGCGATCGCGACCCTCTCCAGCGACAGATTCCACCCTGTGTTTACCCGGCCTGGCCATACTTCTGCGCCGCGCTAGAGGTCGCTCAGGTCGTGCCGAACAGCGTATTGAGCCAGTTCCAGAGCGGCGGCCCCAGAATCAGCAGACCAATGACGATGGCTGTCAAACTGAGGATCAGCACCCCTGCGGCGGCGACGTCTTTGGCCACTTTCGCTTGAGCGTGCCATTCGGGAGAGAGCAGATCGACGATTGCTTCGACAGTCGTATTGATCGTTTCGGCTGCCAGCACACCCCCGATGATCAACACCAGCAGACTGAGTCGCGCCGTATCCAGCCCCAGTCCCCCCGCAACGAGAAGTACAAGGGTCCCCGCGACCAGATGAATTTTCGCATTTCGCTGGGTTCGGACGGTGTAAACCAGCCCGTCCCATGCGTGTGAGACACTGCGGAAAAACCCGGGTTGCTTCACGTAACGTCGACTCCTGCAGCGTCCAATTCGCCCGATCGCCCTGATCCGTGGACTGCATCGGATACTGGCTGGCACCAAGACGTCATAATTAACCAAGTCCCCGGAGAAATTGAAACGGCAGCGGGCAGGGTGAGCAGCGACGGTCACGCCGAGTCGAAATCCGCCGCAGTGAAGAGACCCTCGCATCGCAAGCGGACACGACGCGTCCGTCTCCGGGCCGAAATTCCCCCGCATTCGTCGGTTCGGAATCAGTTTCTTTCACGGAGAGACCAGCATCCACAGAGTTAGTAGCCGAAATGGGCTGCGCCAACTACGATGCACAAGACTCGTTTTCAAAAACGTCAATTTTCGCACCCGTTTAGTACGACGAACATGACCGAAGACATTCTGTTACGCATTCAACGCAAAGTGGACAACTCAGAGAGAATCACTCCCGAAGAGGGTCTGTACCTCGACGAGCATGTTGATTTGATGACTCTGGGTCGCCTGGCAAACCAGATTCGCGAGCGGAAGAACGGCAACTTCGCCTACTACAACACCAACGTCCACTTGAACCCGACGAACGTGTGCGTCTATCGCTGCCGCTTCTGCGCATTCCGGGCAGACCTGCGCGACGCCAAAGCGTACGTCTTCGACGATCAGATGCTGCGCGACCGGGTACTCGAAGCCCGTGCGAATGGCGCAACCGAAATCCACGTCGTCGGCGGCCTGCACCACCAGAAAAAGTTCGACTGGTATTTGAATATCGTCCGGGTGCTGCACGAAACCTGCCCCGAAATCCACATCAAGGCCTGGACGGCCGTCGAAATCGGCTGGTTCAGCTTCATCACCAAAAAGCCTGTGGAATGGGTGCTGAAGGAACTGATCGACGCCGGGCTGGGAAGCATGCCCGGAGGTGGTGCCGAAATCTTCCATCCGGAAATCCGCGATCAGCTCTGTGAGCACAAAGCCGATTCCGTGAACTGGATCGCCATTCACCGCGCTGCACACGAACTTGGCCTGCGGTCGAATGCAACGATGCTCTATGGACACATCGAACAGGCAAAGCATCGGATCGATCACCTGTGCCAGCTTCGCGCCCTTCAAGATGACACGAAGGGGTTCCAGACCTTCATCCCGCTGGCGTTTCATCCTGAAAACACAGGTCTCGATTCCATCCCCAAACCGACGGGAAGCATGGACCTGCGAATGATCGCCCTCTCGCGAATCATGCTGGACAACTTCGACCATATTAAAGCCTACTGGATCATGCTGGGTGAGCAGATCGCTCAGGTGGCTCTGGGATTTGGTGCCGATGACATCGACGGAACCGTGGTCCACGAAATCATCTATCACGACGCGGGAGCCAAAACGCCCGAAGGCCTGACAGTTGAGCACCTGCACCGCCTGATTCGCGAAACCGGCCGCGATCCTGTCGAACGAGACACCCTCTACCGACGCGTGATCCGTGACGGTGCCCAGTGGAGTGTTGGCGAACCGCTGATGGCGAGTTAGACTTTTTCGTCATCCGATCTGGCCCTTTCTCAAATCAGCCCGGAACCCGTCTACCCAGTGCGGAACCCCCCTGCTGACATCCTTGAGAGATCGCTTGATCTCTTCCTGGTGTAGGTTTGAAAGGTTTTGCGATGGCTTCGCCTGATGCGCTCCCGGGTGACGATGCGGTCTCACAGGAATCCCGCTTTACGCCCGATCAAGTCGGTGCGGCAATGGCCACGCTGAAAGCTGCCGGCGATTCCGGCGCGAGCTGGTTCTTCTGGATTGCCGGGTTGTCTCTGGTGAATTCCGCGATCAGCCATTTTGGTGGCGAGGTCCACTTCATCGTGGGACTGGCTGTCACCGCTATTGTGGATGCGATCGCTTCCGAAGTGGGACAGGCAGAGCCGGGTCTGGCGACCGCTTTCAAAATGATTGCGATTGGCATTTCCGTGGTCGTTGCCGCTGCATCAATCGGGTTTGGATTACTTGCGATGAAACGATTCCTGTGGATCTTCGCCGCGGGGATGTTCCTGTACCTGCTGGATGGACTGATCTACCTTCTTGTAGGCGACTACCTGAGTGCTGCGTTTCATGGGTATGCCCTGTACTGCATGATTCTGGGATTCAACGCCTATCGAAAATTGAATCAGCTCGAAGAGGCTCTCGCCAACGCCACTGAAACGGATGATGAAGCTGATCTCCGTTCCGATCAGGAGATCAGCTTCGAAACGCCCTGAAGTTCGCGGAAGAATTTCGCGTTGCCACGGCAGGATTCTGCGGCCCCCATCACGGTTTTCATCGTCGGTCCTATCGACGATGATCTGTTTCCAAATACTTTCTGGAGAGAGGAACTTCGTGAGCAGCGCAGCATCCATTGGTGTCCGGTCACTCGATCACGTGACCATCGTTGTGAAAGACCTCGCAGCAACCCGGCGATTCTATGTCGATTTGCTGGGAATGCAGGAGGTGCCTCGCCCCGCTTTCTCGTTCGAAGGACAGTGGTTTCAGGCTGGCCCGACTCTCATTCACACCATCCTCGAATTCGAAGGGTCCGGCCCAGCAGGATCTGCCGCCTGTGCCAACTCGCGAGGACACCACTTCGCCTTCCTCGTTGATGACTGTCATGCCGCCGCTCGGAAAATCATCGAACGGGGAATCGAGTTCGTCTCACCACCGAAACAGCGACCCGACGGTGCCGTGCAACTCTTTATCAATGACCCGGACGGACATCTCGTCGAACTCTGCTCGGCGGCTGATGCAGGAACGTAGACGCGTGCCGTCGTCGAGGAAGCCCCATTCAGACTGCACTCGGAAGTTCCTTTCTGACCGTTTGTTAAACGGTACACTTTCCTCTCCGGCCCGCTCGGTGGTCGCCTGAAGTTTGAGGGAAAACCGAGAGATTAGGAATGGCCTTTTCAGATCAGGGATGATCGCATGAGCAAAGACTATTCACTGCCGACGATAGGTGGGATGTTCGGAGCCTCCGACCATGACCGTTTTCTGGTCGATTCAGTGAAGGCCGGTTTCGACGATTTTTTTCCCGTCACGATTCGACAGGCGACGCGCCATCTGTACGAAACCGGTGTGGATGCACTCGCCTCGATCCTGAAAGAGTGCCACCGCACACCAGAGCCACTCACATTGTGGACGGCGGATAATTTCTGTCGTGAGTCGCTCGATCGACTCTCATTGAAACTGAAGGGCCGAATTCATTTCCGCTTCTACCAGCGGGTGGAAGAACTGGTCGAAATCCCACCGACGGATGTGCTGCTGTACCTGCACTTCAATCGATACAACTCCGCCTCCTTCGATTTCATCCGCCACTTAAAACAGAAGACGGGCGTGACGGTGATCGAAGACTTCGTTCAGGCCCCCCTCGATATTTCCCGCTTCTGCGGTGACTACGCACTCAACAGTCTGAGAAAATTCAGCAGTCTCGATATCGCCGTCGCCTACCATCGGTCCCCCATCCCGATCCCGCCGCTCACAACAAACTATCGACTGCTGCGGAAAGCTGCCGAACGAGCCCGAAGTGAGTTCCTGCAGAACCCCTCTGAAGAGCGCGAGCAATTGTTCCTGCAGCTCGGCCGTGACTCTGACGAAGCCCTCGCCGTCCCTGAGATTGCACCGGCACACACGGACGAAATCGCCAGAGGAAGCTCCTTCGATTTCCACTCCGTCCTTCAACATCGGAAAGCCAACCATCAGTTTCTCGCACAGAGATTCCAGAACGAATTCCCCGAGATCGAGATCCTGCCGGGCGAATACATGTATCTCATGATCACAACGACTGATCGTGATCGGTACAGGAGACACCTGTTTACGAAGCGAATCTTCCCGGTCATTCACTGGGCCGATTCACAGAGCGAAGTCTCGAAGTCGATTCTCAGCTTCCACATCGATCAGCGGTATTCCGAGAACGAACTGGAGCGTGTCATCGACGAAGTAAAAGAAATCCGTTCGACACTCGCGGCCCCCTGACAGAGCCTCGACCATTTCAAGTCGGAATGATCGCCCGATCGAGGCAGCGATACGATTCTTTAAACCGCGTTCACATAGTAAGATTCCGATACGTTTATTCCGCATCGCCGCAGGCAGGCCACAAGCCGCTGCGGTCACTCGGCACGCGTCGGGACGAATTGCCCAAACCGAACCTCAATCGCTTTGTTCCGCACGATCTGAAGTGAGACCAACGCAGCAGCCCCACCGCCGTTGTCGGGAGATGATCGGAAGCATGAAGACGTTCCGGATAGTAATCACCGCGACGACGATCCTCTTTCTTGCTGCTCTCATCGGCGTGAACTGGAAGAATGTCACAGCGGCACCGGACAGCCCACTTCCCCACACACTTCAGACGACGTTCACAAACCGCATCTGGCCGCTGGTGATTGAGCACTGCCTGTCCTGTCATAACTCAACGACACAGGAAGGAAAGCTCAGCCTGAGCGAATTCTCGACCATCAGCGCCATCCTGAAAAATCATGCGGTGTGGGAAACGATCCTCGAACGGGTCGAAGCGGAAGAAATGCCGCCCCAGTCCGATTCGAAACAACTCACCCAAGGCGAGCGGTCTGACCTCGTTAACTGGATTCGCGACCTGCGAGACTTTGAGGCGAATCGTCGCGCTGGCGACCCGGGCATTGTGCTCGCTCGGCGGCTGAGCAACGCGGAGTACGATCATACGATTCGGGATCTGACGGGTGTGGACATTCGACCGACACGGGAATTTCCCGTCGATCCTGCGAATCAGGCGGGATTTGATAACTCGGGCGAGTCACTGACTATGTCCCCGGCGCTGGTCAAGAAATACCTGACCGCGGCTCGCGGCGTCGCTGATCACCTTGTCCTGCTTCCCGATGGATTCGTGTTTGCCCCCGATGCGGCTGTGGCGGAAACCGACCGTGACAAGTTTTGTGTCCAGCAGATCGTCCGGTTCTACCACCGGCACGACGTCGATCTCGCTGACTATTTCTTCGCCTGCTGGCAGTACAAGCATCGAAGCGAACTTGGTCTCACCACCGCGGACCTTGAGGATCTCGCCCGCGACTTCAACCGTGTCAGCGGCCCCGGCGACCAGACTGCACGTCCGTCACATTCCCCTGCGGATCCCCCCGCACACCTGTCACGAACTGTCGGCAAACGGCTAAGTGGGAAATACCTGAAGATTGTCTGGAAAGCACTCACCGATCCCGTCGCGGAAGGGCCACTGCGACAGCTTCAGGAGGAATGGAAAAAGCTGTCAAATGATGTCACCCAACAGGCCGAGGTCCAGGTCGAGTGTCAGAGGCTGCGGGAGCTTGTCGTTACTCTGAGAAAAGAATTGGACCGGCCTGTTGAAAAGTTACATGTGAAAGGAAATTCGGACGGCAGTCAGCCACTGATCCTGTGGTGGAACAGACAGATCGCCGACCGAAGGATGCGGTACGTCGGAACTGGTGAGAACCCGCATTTCGATGGCGCCCGTCAACGATTCTGCGAGACGTTCCCGAACGCATTCTCGATTACCAGTCGGGGACTCTACGCCGACCCCAATCTCGGAAATGACGTTCGGTTGCTCACCGCGGGATTCCACCTGATGCAGGGCTACTTCCGCGACGACGCGCCGCTTTACGATCTTGTCCTGAATGCAGCGGAACAGGCAGAGCTCGATTCGCTCTGGCAGAACCTGAACTTTGTGACGCTGGCCCCGATTCGGCAGTACAAGGACTTCCTGTTCTTCGAACGGGCTGAACCGCCCCAATTTGCCGGTGGACCGGAATTCGACTTTGCCCGCCCCGAGAATAAGGACGTGACGTCAGAGCCCCGGCTCAATCAAATGCGGACTCTGTACCTCGCCAAAGCCAGGGAAAATGAGGCAAGTCCCGCCGCAATCGAAGCGATTGAACATTACTTCGACTCGATGATCGAAGACGTCCGCTGGATCGAAGAGACTCAGCTTTCATCCCGGAAGCGGCATCTGGAAGCACTCATCCATTTCGCCGAACGAGCCTATCGCCGGCCACTGACCGAACAGGAACGGGAAGAAGAGCTCACGTTTTATCATCACCTGCGCCACGACGATGCATTGTCCCATGAGGACGCGATGCGTGATTGTGTAGCCAGCATCCTCATGTCGCCTCATTTCTGCTTTCGTGTGGATCTTGCCGAACCAGACCAGGACATTCAGCCGCTGAACGACTTTGAGCTGGCCAACCGACTCAGCTACTTCCTCTGGTCGAGTATGCCGGATGAAGAGTTATTAGTTCACGCACGTGAGCAGAACCTGCACGAGCCAGCAGTCCTTCTCGGACAAGTTCATCGCATGCTTCAGGACGACCGCGTGTATGGACTCGCTACGGAGTTTGCAGGCAACTGGCTCGGCTTCAACCGTTTTGACGAACACAACAGCGTCGATCGTGAACGATTCCCTGCGTTTGACGCGACTCTTCGTCATGCGATGTACGATGAACCGATCCGCCTGTTTATCGATGTCGCTCAACAGAATCGTTCTCTCTTCGATTTCCTGCATTCCCCCGACACATTCGTGAATTCCGTCCTGGCCAAACACTACGGCATGCCGATTGAGTTCCCGAATGACTCGTCTGGTCAAGAATGGGTGCATGTCCCGAATGCAGCGGACTTCGGTAGGGGGGGCTTGCTACCGATGTCGATCTTCCTGACCCGGAACTCCCCCGGGCTGAGAACCAGTCCCGTCAAACGAGGTTACTGGGTCGTCAGAAATCTGCTCGGTGAACACATCCCGCCTCCGCCCCCCGAAGTTCCTGAGCTTCCCAAAGATGAAGCGCAACTGGGCGAATTGAGCCTCCCTCAGATCCTCGCCCGACATCGGAACCATCAAGCCTGCTCAGGCTGTCATCAACGATTCGACTCGATCGGACTGGCTTTCGAAGGCTTTGACCCGATTGGTGGACGCCGGGACCGTGATCTGGGAGGACGCCCGATCGAGGCGAAAGGACGATATCCCGACGACGTCGATCGCGAAGGTCTCGACGGACTTCGTACGTATCTTGCAGAACAACGACGTGACGACTTCGTCAACAATTTCTGCCGCAAGTTGCTGACATACGCCTTAGGCCGCAGCCTGCTGCTCTCAGACCAGGCAACGATCAAACGGATGCGCCAGTCACTCGAGGCCGACGACCATCGCTTTGTGCGAGCTGTCGAAGAAATCGTCACCAGCCCCCAGTTCCGGCACAAACGGGGACGCAACCCTGACTGACGACGCCTTAGTGCCACATTCCATCGAATTCCGATCAGTATCGTAATGGCTCTGGAATTCAGCTCCTTCATCAATGCGGAGAGTGTCAATGAGTGCTGACAGCATCCGGGTTAATCGACGGACAGTTCTTCGCGGTGTCGGAGTGGCGATGTCACTCCCCTGGCTCGAATCCCTTCCGGTCTGGGGCGATGATTCGGTCACCGGCGAACAACTGTCGGAGCATCCGCGGCGATTCGCAGCCCTGTTCATGGGAAACGGCATCAATGCAGAGCACTGGTGGGCGAAAGGGGCCGGGGACCAGATGGAACTCAGCCGAAGCCTGGAACCGCTCGCCCCGCTGAAATCCAAAATCAATGTCATCAATGGCCTGTTCAACAAAGAAGCGACTGGTGTCGGAATCCATCCAGGCCAGACAGGCAATATCCTCTCTGGTGCCCCACTGCAAAAAGGAGCCGTACTGCGAGGGGGGATCAGCCTGGATCAGGTGCTGGCACAGCACTTCAACGACCACACGCCGCAATCCAGCCTGGTCCTGGGATGTGAGCAACCCATTACGGGCTATCACGAAACCAATTTCTCGATGGCTTACAGCTCACACATCTCATGGCACGATGCGAATTCTCCCGTCCCGATGGAGGTCTACCCGTCACTCGCGTTCGACAGTCTGTTCGACAATCAGGGCAGCAAACGGACAAAAAGCATTCTCGATCGCGTCAAAGACCACGCCTCTCACCTCAGCCGGCGCATCAGCCATTCGGATCAGGTGAAACTGACAGAATATCTCAGCAGCGTCCGTGAAGTTGAAAAACAGGTTGAGAAAGTTCGGTCCGTAAAAGATCAGGCGGAAACCGCAGCGAAGAACGCGGCCCGGCAAATGAACCTGATGAAGCGCCCTGATAACGGACTGCCCGAAGACATTCGCGATCATATGCGGCTGATGTGCGACATCATCGCACTCGCCTTCCAGACCGATAAAACCCGCGTCGCCACACTCCTGCTTTGCCGAGATCTTTCAGGGCTCTTTTATCCCTTCCTCGACGTTCGGCTCGCCCATCACCCTGCGTCGCACGATGATCTATCCGATGCCTATGAACGAGTCTCGCGTTACTACGTTTCGCAGCTCGCGTATCTTGCATCTCGACTCGAAGCCATGCCGGAAGGAAACGGGACCGTCCTCGACCATTCCTGCCTGATGTTCATTTCCAATATGTGGTCCGGGAGCCAGCACGATTCTTCCAAGGTGCCTCTACTGCTCGCAGGGGGACTGGGAGGAACCATCGCGACCGGGCGAGTCCTCGACTACGGCCATCAGGATGATCAGCATCGCAAGCTCTGCAGTTTGTACCTTTCCCTGCTGAACTACGCGGGTGTGGAAGCGTCGCAATTCGGCGATGCTGACGCGCCACTCAAGAATTTTTAGCCCACGACTCCAGTCGCAATTTCAGACCGCCCACATTCACTCTTCCAGCCGAGCGCACCAGGCCCGGGACGCAAAGTCGAACAGCCAACCGCGCGCTCGCAATACCAACCTGAATCACCACACGTTGCCGCCGAGCGAACCACCTTCCATCGCATACCCAATCGCGCCCTCTGCTACTCGCTGTGCGATCACTCGATCGGAATAACGAAAAAAGCCTCCCGAAAACTCGGAAGGCTTTTTTCATTATTCATTCAACCCGGTGACAGGTTGCAATTCAACAATCACTCTTCGCCGTCTTCTTCTTCATCCTTCGGATTCACGGCAACAGCCGAGTTGCCGCAGACCGAGATAGAGAGAGCCTGAATATCGTCGTCGTTGCTCGGAGGAACAGCAACGTCTTCGTAAACAGCGGACTTCAGCAGAACATCGACAGCCTTACGCTCGCGAATCTGAGCTTCGAGGTTCTCGATGACGCCGGTCTTGACCAGACGAGAACGAACCCGTCGAGCGGTTTCGCCACGCTGAATGGCCATCAACTGAATTTCGGTTTCGAGATCGGCAGGAGTGACTTCGATCTTTTCGGTCTCGGCGATCTTGTCGAGGACGAAGTGCTCTTTCAGAGCCTGACGAGTCGACGTCACAGCGTTCTGTCGCAGTTGATTTTCCCGCGCCATAATCTGCTGTGTTGTGAAGCCAGCCTGTTCCATCTCGAGAATTTCGCGACGCAGGGCGTTCTCAGTCTGCTTGCGTACAAGCATCTCTGGAAGATCCCATGTGGCCGATTCGGTGATTTTTTCGATGACCTGTCGGCGAACCGATTGTCTCTGTTCGTAGACAACCTGACGTTCGAGCATCCCCAGGATTTCGGCGCGAAGAGCGGCCAGATCGGCATAGCCCACTCGTTCGAAGAATGCAGCGTTCAGTTCAGGCAGCTTGACTCGCTGAACTTCGCCAACGGTGATGACGACATCCAGAGTCTCACCACGCATTTCGACTTGTTCGGCTTCCTGAGAAATCGTGACTTGCGTCTTCTTCTCATCACCAGCGACAGCACCTGCCATCAGCTTGTCGAAATCTTTCAGTTCTGCATCACGGAAGCGAATGGTTGGCTTCAGCTGCAATTCGACCGAAGAAATCTTGCGGAACGGCTGACCATCTTTCGTGAACTCGACTGCAGCGACGACAACGTCATTCGCTTCGGCAGCACCTTCATGAGTTTCGTAGACAGCGTACTGGCTGAGATAGCGATTCAGATAGACGTCGACATCGGCATCGCCTACTTCACGAACATGCCGCTGGATGACCAGGCCTTCGTACTTGGGCAACTCGAAATCAGGACGAACTTCGACATCGAATTCGTATTCGAAGTCACCTTCTTCGGGGATGACCAGACTATCAACGTCAAAGCTGGGCTCGTTGATGGGATCGAGCGTGTTCTCTTCAGCAAGCTGCTCGAGACTCTGCATCAAGATCCGCTGACGAACGCTGTTCGCGATATCTTCGCGAAATCGCTTTGCGGCGAGACTGGCAGGGACGCGACCCTTACGAAAACCGGGAACCGCCACGGTCTTGACGACTTCTTCCAGCGCTTCGCCAGAGAAATGGTCGATGTCGGAACGAGGTACAGTGACTCGAACATGCTTGCGGCAAGGGCCGATGTTCTGAATGTCTACCTTCAGGGAGAGCCTGTACTTCAGGTCCTCAGTCGCTTCCGAGACTGGGTCCGCGACGGGGGATTCGGCTTCACTCACAAATGACGTCCTTTATGGAAGAAACGAGAGAGAGCGGGTGATGGGACTCGAACCCACGACAACCACGTTGGCAACGTGGTACTCTACCAACTGAGTTACACCCGCTTATTTCGGCCCGACCATAAAGCCGGGAGGGAATTATCCAACTTCAAGCCGTCTCGTCAAGCGAACAGGTCACTCTCTGCCAAAGATCCTGCGTTCAAGAAGGAAATTCCAAATTGAAGCTGCAGATTGCACCTCTGGAGGATGCGAATCGGTTTCCCTGAGCCGGAACTATAATGATTTCATTTTGGATTGGCTACTGAACCACAAGGAATCTTTCTCAAATGAATGCGCCGAAACTCCTTAAAGGGATCGTCGTCCTCCCGGTGTCTCATCTTACGATTGCCCGTGAGTGGTATTCGCACACTTTGGGGTTCGAAGCCGTATATCTGCACACTGATCCGGTCGAAAATCCCGAAGGGAATTATGCCATCCTTCGCCGGGATTCCGCCGAAGTACATCTGATTCTCGACGAAGGGCCACACGAACATCCCTGGCAGATCGCTGGCACCGGCTACCTCTTCCTGAAAGTCGACGGAATCGACGCGATTTATGAGCAGGCAATTCAATCGAAGACCCGAATCACCTGCGAGATTCGCCGGGAAGACTGGGGTGAGCGTGCCTTCCAGTTGACTGACCCGAGCGGAAATCGCATTCGCGTTTGCGAACATCGATTGTGACAACCCGTGAGAGCGAGATCGACTGGAGAATCGCACCGAAATTGGACGCCACTCAAATTCATCCGCCTTGATGTCCTCAGCGCCGCCGCAATGTTACGATGGGAGTTCGTATTTCGCTCGACCGACATTGCTCACAGGCGTGACGGTTGTCGCGAAACGAGCTCCATGGACCATGTTTCTGGTGTGAACGAATGATAGTGACGATCGATGGTCCAGCGGGTACCGGAAAGAGCACCGTGGCGAGAACGCTCGCGGACCGGTTAGGCTTTGAATTCCTCAATACCGGAGCCATGTACCGGACCGTCGCTTATGCCTGCCTGAAGAAGCAACTCCCTCTCGACGACGAACAAGCCGTCGCTGACGAAACGCTGCGACTGAAGATTACTTTCGCAAACAACCGGGTACTGCTCGGCGATCAGGACGTGACCGACGCAATCCGACAGCAGGAAGTCACCCAATCAGCTTCAATCGTCGCCGCCCATCCCGCCGTACGCAGCCGTCTGGTGGATCTGCAGCGGAAGATCGCCCATGGGATTAATCTCGTCACCGAAGGGCGCGATCAGGGGACGATCGTTTTCCCCAACGCCGACTGCAAGTTCTTCCTGACCGCCTCGCCCGAGGAGCGAGCCCGCCGGCGCCTGAGGGAACTCGAAGAAAAGGGTGAGCAAGTCTCGCTCGAGGAACTGCTGGAGCAACAGTCCCTCCGAGACTATCGCGACGAGACTCGCGCGTGCTCGCCGCTGCAGCCCGCCCCGAACGCGATCATCATCGACACCACAGATATGACAATTGCCCACGTCACCGGCCGTCTGGAACAAATCGTGGCAGCAGCCTCCGCCAACTCGAGCCGCTAGAAACAGACATTGCTTTAACGGCCTGGCCGCGACGTGTGCCTGCCGTTCAGGGCTTTGTCGCCGTGTCGATGCGACAACTTCCACCTTGGCACCGCCCCGTCAGTCGCAGCCGATTGCGTGCAAACAGCGTATAACCGAGATCGAGTATCTGAGAAACCAACGGCAGTCGCGTGAGAGCCACGGCGGGCCCAAACCCGACGGCCTGATAGAGGCGTCGAAACACTTCGACCCCCTCAATCCACTTTCCATCGGGCAACCGGCCCTGGATCCGCGCCATCAGATCGTCCTGAGTCTTCCCCAGATCTTCCGCTCGAAAATCCGCAGCGTCAATGTCTGTAAAGCGAATCTTTCCCTTACGGTCCCAGCGGCGCAGCAGAGCGATCTCCCTCACGCACAGCGGGCAGCCACCGTCATAAAAGACTTCGACTTCAAACGGCGTCGTATTGGTATCTGACACACCACACCTCCCATCGAATCGATAGTGCCGGCGTAACTCTCCAGGTCTGCAGGATTCCGGCTGAAACGGTCTCTGAATCTGCCCAGGAGCCCACTTCACTCCATGAACCGCAGCCCCCTCAGGCAATTAACCGATGTACGCAAAAGCCTATCCCACTCACCGGCCATTGCCGAGAAAAATCCGGACAGAGTCTGATCAGGCGGTTCGAGAGCCAAATAACATCGAGTTGTGGAGGGACTCCATCGCCGCCAGGAATTTTCAGGCAGGAAAGAGCCCGCCTGTCACTGCGCAGACCAGACTCGCTCGGCCGCCTGTTCGCCACTTGCAATCGCATCCGGGATCCCCACACCGTGGCACGTGATCCCTGCAAGAGCCAGACCTGAGTGGCGATGCTCCCATTTTTCGATTCGCGTGACCTGGTCCAGATGCCCGACGTGATATTGCGGCATCGCCTGCCGGTAACGAACCACTCTCATAAAATCAGGCTGCCCGTGAACGCCCAGCATCTCTGCCAACTCTTCACGAACGATTTCGATGATTCGCTCATCGGAGTTTTCAAGAATTTCGGGCTGCAGCGCTCCGCCGACAAACGTCCGCAACAGCACATGCCCCGCAGGCGCCCGCTCCGGAAACTTGCGACTTGAGAATGAGACAGCGAGGACTCGCCGACCTTCCCGGTGGGGAATCACCAGACCGAATGCATGCAGCGGATCGCGGATGTCAGACAGGCGATGCCCGGAGACGACGATCGCGCTGGACGCGTATTCAATTCCCGCCAGGGCTTCGCTCAATTCGGCATCCAGCGAGGCAATCAATTGCGAGGTTCGAGAAGCCGACGCGGCGATGACCAGCCCCGAAAATGTTTCCGCAGATCCATCCGCCAGCGTAATACGATACCGCGCGGCATCAGGTACATCCGCATGATCCACGCCCGCCGAACACTCAGTGATGCTCCGGATTTCGCTTTGCAGACGAACATCGCAACGCGAGCGCACCTTCGCTCCTAAGGCATCGACGAGATCCTCCATCCCCCCTTTCAGTCCTGCGAACAACCCGTACCGGGCCCCACTGGACGTATCCGTGGCAGCGGCGGAGGGACGATCCGAAGCAGGGGACCGCTTCCCGGACCTGTCTCGGGCTTTGGACTTTTGAAACAGCGAGGCACGAATCAGACTGCCGTAGTCACGTTCCATTTCAAGAAAGCGGGGCATCGTGGCCGCGAGACTCAGACGCGTTGGATCGGCGGTGTAGATCCCCCCCACCAGCGGCTGAATCAGTCGTTCGAGTGCTTCGCGCCCAAACCGGCGAAGTACGAAACTGGAAAGACTTTCATCTTCGATCCCTCGCGGTTCGCCACCTTGCTGGCTACCCGCTTGAGTCGACATGCCCCCCTGGCGGCGGGGGAGGAACCATTCTGACAGCAGCCGTACTTTCCCCCAAACCGAGAAGAGCGGGGAGGTGAGAACAGGCCAGATGGCTGTGGGACTCAATAACTGAAACCCCTCCGGAATGGGCACAGGCCGACCGTCGAACAGAACCAGCGCTCCGCGGAATCGGGTGTCGGTGGAAACGAGTCGATCTTCCATCCCCAGTCGACGACACAGGCTGACGGCCGCGGGCTTGTTCGTCAGGAACGAATCCGCTCCGAGATCGACCAGATAGTCACCGATACGTTCAGTCCCAACGAGTCCCCCCAGTCGGGAACCCGCTTCAAACAGCGTGACCGAGAGCTCGTCTCGCGATTCGCCCGCAAGTTCACAAAGGCGGTGTGCGGCCGACAGACCAGCCAGCCCGCCCCCGATGACGGCGATTCGCCGCGGTTTATCGTGAGCCTGCATGACGCCCCATCTCGTGCACCATTTCCACCAGAGCTTTCACGCTCTCAGGAGGAACTTCGGGAAAGACACCGTGTCCCAAATTGAAGATGTGACCGGGACGACCACCCGTCGCGTCGAGAACATCTTTTGCCCGGCGACGTAGCGTCGGCAGATCGGCCATCAGTGACACCGGATCAAGGTTTCCCTGCACAGCGACATCGTGCCCCACCGTCTTCCATCCGTCTGCCAGATTTACTCTCCAGTCGAGACCGATCACCTGCCCACCCGCCTCACGCAATAGCGGCAGCAGCGCCGGGTTTCCCGTCAGGAAATTGATCACCGGCACACCAGGCTTGATCCCCTGGATCACCTGACGCGTATAAGGCAGCACATAGGTCCGGTAATCGTCCGGCGACAGGCAGCCTGCCCAACTATCAAACAACTGAACCGCCTGACATCCCGCATCGATCTGTGCGTTGATGTACCGAACGAGACTGCGTGCCAGGCGCTGCATCAGCGTCCGCCAGGCCCCTTCATCGGTGTACATCATGGATTTGGTCCGGATGTAATTCTTCGAGCCGCCCCCTTCGATGGCGTACGAAGCCAGGGTAAACGGAGCACCGGCAAACCCCAGCAGCGGAATGTCAGCGGGGAGATCCCGGCGAATCAGCTTCACCGCATCGAAAACGAACTGCATCGAACCAACATCTTCAAGTTCGCGAAATCGATCAACCTCGCTGGCCGTGACGATGGGGTTATGGATGACAGGGCCTTCCCCTTTGGCATATTCCAGATCGATCCCCATGGGTTCCAGCATGGGCAGCAGATCGGCGAACAGAATTGCCGCATCGACACCCAGCACCCGCTGAGCGGTCAGAGTCACTTCAGCGGCGAGTTCGGGCGATTTGCAAAGCTCGATGAACGTCACTTTGCTGCGAACCGCCATATATTCGGGAAGGTACCGACCTGCCTGGCGCATGATCCAGATCGGGGTGGTATCCGTGACCTCACGTCGTGCGGCTTTGAGGAATCGGCTGTTCTGCAAGGCGGGGGTCAGCATGGTGTCTCCGGTCGATGTATGCCCGATCTGTAAGCGTCGACGAGCAAGAATGAGGGCCGTCGGCCTGCATTCTCAATTCGGATGAGGGCCAGCGGGATACGACTTCGTGCGAATCCGTCCGAGTTCGTTCTGGCCCGCCCTGAACCTGCGTCAGCACCTGCCGGTGAACGCTTACTCCGGGATTGTAGCGCGGCCGATTCCCGCTGGGAACCGAGGACGCCGTCGATTAATATCCAGGGATCATGATTCTTTTCATTCGCATCGACGCCACGACATTACCCGCCCTGATTTTTGGAGCGGCTCTGGTAGTTTTGGCAGCACTACTGGGCCTGTTTGTCTGGCGCGCTCGTCGAACACTGGAACAGGACGGGGACGTTGATGATCGGATGAAGCTGCATGCAAACCGCCAGCTGCGGCGACGCCTGCAGATAAGTATCATGCTGGCCGTCATCGGCGTCGTGATCGCCGTGGGAGACCAGATGGATCAGCTCTTTGTGCAGCGGCCACATTTGTTTTTTGTATGGGTCGCCGTCGTCTTTGCACTGGTACTGTGGATGGTCCTGCTGGCGATGGGCGACTGGCTGTCCACGATTACTCATTCCGAGATCGCCAGGACTCGGCTGCGTCTGGAACGACGCGAGCTTGAGGAACAGATTCGTCACTATCGAGCGACGCAGGCAAACACCGCATCAAACAAGAACGACTCGACCACCCAGTCCTGACAGAGGCGAGGGCCACCGATGCACTCCAGCGGCGTTCAAAACTACGGTCTCCTGATACTTGCGATCACGGCGGTCAGTTGCAGCAGCCAGTCAGCCCCACAGTCAAACTCGCCCCTCCCCCCGACGGATCGCAGGCCTGCCGCAGTCGAAACTCCCGCCACCGCCGAGGCCGCTGCGCCTGAAAACGCCGCGCAAGAGCAGAATCCTCTTCCGCGATCACCCCGCAGACGAGCCACTCCCATCGAAATCGCTCCTGCTGCGACATCTCAAGCCACCGACGCGGAATTCTCGCCGGAACAACTCGAACGTCAGCGCGAGGCACTGAAACCACTTCAGGTGCTGCTGGGAAACTGGAAAGGCCTGTCGCGAAAAGCCCACTCAGATCAGCCCAAGTGGGAATACGACTGGGTGACTGACCCCAACCACCCGGGACTACGGATCGCCTCGGATGCTGGAGTCTATATCCGTACTGGACGACTGACATACCGACCTGAATCGGACCAGTTTGAACTGACAACCACGGACGCCGAGGGTTCACACCGCACCTTTCAAGGGACCTTCATCGAACCGATCCGCGATGTCACCACAGACGAAAAGAAGCTTCAGCGCACGTTCAAACTGCAACTGACAGAAACAACGGCGCAACCATCCGACATTCAGTGGCGACTGACCTTCAATCAGCAGGAAAACAATCGCTACATTCTGGAAGTGGATCGAAAGCGGAACAATGGCCCGTTCAGCCGTGTGGACACCATCCACACACAGCGCGAGGGAACCTCGTTCGCACTCAGTGAGTCTGATTATGGCAGCAAGACGTGCATCATCTCTCAGGGATTAGGCACGATCTCCGTCAGCTACAAGGGACAGTCGTTCTGGGTCTGCTGCACGGGCTGCAAAGCGGCTTTCGAAGAAGATCCAGAAAAATGGATTGCGAAGTGGGAAGCGCGGAAGAAAAAGTAAGGCCCGTTTCGGTCTGCAAGCCAGGTAACACACCTCGTCTCCCACCCCTTGAAATCCCCACACGGCCCGCTGAGTCAATCAGGTGAGAGACGCGTGACGTTGTACTCGGAAATGTTTTTCCGAACGGCCGCCAGAGATCAAAGACCGAATAGTCGCTTCAGAGCGTTGATCAGCCCATGTGGAGTGCCGGCCCGAGCCTCGTCCTTGAGTGCTTCCAGCGGCGGATGAAGCAGTTTATTGACGATCCGTCCGACGGTCCGTTCAATTTGCTCTCGGTCGTGACTGGTCAGTTGCGGCAGCTTGTTGAAGAGTCGTTCCAGTTCGTCCTTGCTGACCGCGTGCCAATCCTGCATCAGTCTTGAAACGACTTCGCCGCTGGCACGGTGGTAGTATTCCGCCATGAAACGAGCGGTCTCGTCGTCGATCAACTGCCGTGCCTTATCGATTTCACGGACGCGGGCTTTGCGATTTTCTTCGCACGTGTTTCGCAAGCTGTCGATGTCGTACAGGAACACGTTATCAAGTTCACCGACATCCGTCGCAAAATCGCGAGGGGCCCCGAGATCGAGAATGAAGGCGGTGCGGCGGGGATCGGCCTGACGCACGCGCTTAAACAGTTTTGCATCGACGATCGGCCGGTCGGCCCCCGTCGTGCTGACAATGACATCCGCGCGACCGAGCCAGGTTTCCAGCTCAGACCATGGAGCGGCACGCCCGCCCCATTCGGCGGCGACACGTTCGGCCCGTTCAGGACTGCGATTGACGACCACGATATCGCGGACCCCTTCGTCCTTCAGATACCGCAGCGTTTCTTCTGCCATCTCACCCGCCCCAATGACCAGAACCATCTTGTCATCGAAGTGATCAAAAATACTCTTGGCAAAGTCCCCGACAGCGACGCTGGCGATCGAGACTTTACCTTCGGACAATCGCGTCTCGGTCCGAACCCGCGCGGAAGTCCGAATGGCACCCTGGAACAAAGCGTGTGAGATTGGTCCGCATGATCCCGTCACTTCGGCGGCGCGGTACGCCTCGCGCACCTGATTCACAATCTGCGGCTCTCCGAGCACCATGCTGTCGAGCGACGAAATGACTTCGTAGAGGTGTCGAACCGCTTCCGAACCGGTAGCGACCCGAAGTTCCCCGACAAATTCGTCGAGCGGTACACCATGGAATTCGGACAGAAACTGAGCAAGCTGGGGCGGAGTCAGTGGTTCTGCATCGGATCCACGGGCGATGTACAGTTCAACCCGATTGCAGGTCGACAACACGACCGACTCGGTCTCGGGAAAACGCTCTTTCAGCCGCTGATAGGCCGCGTTGAGCTGATCCTGTGTAGCGAAGGCCAATCGCTCGCGGATCTTCAGCGGCGTGGTCTGATGAGTACAGTACAAAGCGAGCAGGTTCACGGTGCCAGTCCTCGCGTCGCATTGGCCGACGGAGTCGGTGCCGATCCATGTATTGAGTGCCATTTTGCGGCTGCGGTCAGCATTTGCAGACCAATCAGCGTCACGAGCAGAAATCCGCATGCCCAGGCCGTCCGCAGAGCGATCTGTCGACCCGGCGACCGCTTTTGAATCAGTAGCCATACGAAGAGGACCCCCACTAATAGACCCGTGAAGATGCCACCAATCACGACCGGGTCAGTCCACGTCATCGGGATTCCTCCCCCTGTCGCGAAGACCCCCAGTCCGAACCCGGAAATGATTCCCACCATCTGAAACGGAACTGCCACCAGAATGGCAAAACGATTCAGCCGTTCGATCAACTCGAGGTTCGGAAGTTTGACGGAATCATTCGACGTTTGCCGTTGCTTCAACCGGCGGTGCTGCCACAAATACAGCAGACTCAGCACAAATCCAAGCAAGATGAAACCGGTACCGAGCATCAGTGTCGATGCATGCAGCATCTTCCAGCCGCGATCGTAGTCAAGACGGTGTCCCGGCTGGTCCGTAACGAACCATGAGGCAACCACCAGAGCCAATATCACCGGCCAGGCGACCAGTCCCGTCGCCAGTTCGCTATCAACGGCCGACACAAACAGATGAACCAGCACCGCCAGCCAGGCCAGTACCAGATACCAGTCATGTGCCGAACTGAGCAGGGGAGGGAGGTCCGCCTGGCGCGATCGATACAGCAGATAGAGAGTGTGCGCGACGAATCCCGCCACGGTGAACAGGAACGAGACGATACGGCTGAGTGTGCTGCGCCGCTTCAGCTGGCTGACCTCGCAGGCGAAGGCCACCCCATAGCTGGCGAGAAAACAGACGACACTTGTTTTCAACATCACTTGTGATCGTTTCCATTGCCTGTCTCAGAACGGTTGTCTTCGTCCAATCGTCCAAAGGGGACTCTGCATTGGAAAACCGCACCGATCAACGAATTGAAATGTACGTCACACCAGAGCAAGATTCAAATCCCCAGATTCGTTTCCAGGATTGCCTGCGACCGAAGAATATGAGACTTTCTCTAGAGACATCTTGTGTTCCGGCAGCCACGAAGGCAAGTCGCACGAGTTTCCCACACCATGGCAAAAACCCTGCTCGAATACGCTGAACTGCTGGATGGTCGCAATTTGCGCTGGCCTGCGCCACCCAAAATTGTACCCGTTCCGGCAACCCCATCTCTGAAGCCCCTGCCAGGAATTCGGGCCGTCACCTGGAACCTGTACGGAACCCTGCTGAGAATTACCGACGGTGAACTGGTATTCCAGCACCCTCAGGCCCTGCGGATGGAAGTAGCGATCGAAAAGACGATCGATGAATTCAATATGTGGAACAGCATGACCCGCCGGCCGGGAAAGCCGTCGGATCTGCTTCTGCCGAAATACCTGAATGCGATTGAAGAAATCCGACTCAGGTCCAGCAACAAAAAAGGAGATCTTCCTGAAGTCGATGCGGCCCAGGTCTGGCACACGCTGCTCGAAATGCTGCATAAAAAGGACTACAGCTATGATGAATCCCTCTACGGCAGCATGACCGAACTGGCACAGAAGGTCGCCTACTTCTTCCATTCCAGCCTGCAGGGAACAGAGGCCACCCCCGCCGCGCTCGACACACTGAACGCCATTGCTGCGGCCGGGCTGCGACAAGCGGCACTCGCAGATGCCCAATGCTTCACCCTGGTGCAGTTGACTCGCGCCCTCAGGCATCAGGGAAATCTGTTTCACGTCACAGAATTGCTGCCCGAATCCCTGAACACCTTGTCCTACGAGTGGGGTATCTGCAAGCCGTCCCTGTCACTCTACGCACAGGCAATTTTGCGATTCAAGGAGATCGGAATCGAGCCAAGCGAGATCCTGCACGTCGGAACCCGTATCCAGGGGGATCTCGCACCGGCCAAGGCCTGCGGCTTTCAGACCGTCCTGCTGGCAGACGACAAGACAAGTCTGGCGGTCACGCCCGAAGATCTGAAGAACCCCGAAACACGGCCCCACCGGCTGATTACCGAGTTGCCACAGTTACGCGAGATTCTCCAGATCTGACGTGACGACGATCGTTCACCGATCAGGGTCGCTCTCGTCGTGCCCTGACTCATTTCGCGTCCCGACTCATTTGAGGTGAGGTCGCACCAGTTCTGCTCTGATCTTATAACCCGCCTCATTGGGATGAAGTTTGTCATCAATGTGCAGGTCTTCGCGCGGCTTCCCGTCGGGACCCAGTAAAGCGTCAAAAAGCTCAATGTACCCCAGGTTCGAGCCAGTCGAGCAGATTTCGCGGATCAGGCGATTCGCTTCTTTCTGTCGATCCGCTTCGGCCCAGCGAGCGGGACTGGAATTGATTTCCATGTACACAATTCGCGTATCGGGCAAGCGGCTTCGAACTTTGGCCACATATTCCTTGAAGTCAGCGGCGACCTGTTCCGGCGATTTCCCTGCGTGAATATCGTTCGACCCGGCATGCAGCACGATCAGTTTCGGCTTGTAGGGGAACACAATCTGATCTGCGAAAAACGTGTTCTCTGAAATCTGAGATCCGCCGAAGCCGCGATTGAGGACTTTGGCTTCCGGGAAATCCTGCTCCAGAGTCTTCCACATCCGGATGCTTGATGAGCCTGCAAACAGGATGGCACCGGTGGGTGGGGGATTTGACTTATCCTGTGCGATGAATGCAGCAATCTCATTTTCAAATCGGTAGGGCCCCTCTTCGGCCCGCCAGAGCCAACGCAAGGATTCGGGCAGAATCGCCCCCCCGTGATTTCCACTGTGGCCGCCGTGTCCCCAAACGGTCTTGACGTCGTATCGGGCAAACTTCAGCGACGACTCCATTTCGAGGTTCGCGAGCCACCAGTTGCCATGTTCGTTATTCAGGTCACGATCGCCATCCTGCAGAAAGACGCGAATCGGTTTGCGGGGCGTTTTGCGAATCATCGCCTGGTAATTGTGACCACCCCGGATGTTCGTGAAACTGCCGATGTGACTGAGCACTTTGCGGAACGCATCGGGCCGTTCCCACGCAACGGTCCAGGCACAGATCCCGCCCGAGGAGGCACCACAAATCGCCCGCTGTGCTGGATCATTGGTGAGGTGATAGCTTTTGCCGACTTCGGGCAGAATCTCTTCCAGCAGTAGCCGGGAATACTGATCGCTGAGCGTGTCGTATTCGAAGCTTCGATTATTCGCGCGCCAGCGGCTGTCAGGCGGCGAGTCGCCACGATGCCCCGGATCGATAAAGATTCCGATGATGGGGGGGATCGCCTTCTGATGGATCAGGTTATCGAACACCACAGGAACGCGATATTCGCCTGTTTTATTGACATAGGCGTGTCCGTCCTGAAACACCATGACCGCAGTCGGCTTGGCGGCGTCATATTGCGCGGGGACATAGACATAATAGTCCCGCACGGTTCCTTCAAAGACTTGACTGGTCCACTGATGCCGGGTGACGGTTCCCGTGGGAACCCCCTCAACAGGGAAGGAATCCTTCCCCAGTTCATACTTTTGTGGTTCAGCCGGCTTGTCTGACTGAGCCAGTAGTGAGGAAGCCAGAATCAGAGGGAGCACGCAACAGGCTGCAAAAAGTCGCACGGTGAAGTCTCCATCGAGAAAAGAATGTCCGCCAGGAATCTGTTAAGATAGAGATCCCACGTATGTCGTGAAAGCAACTTGCCGATGCGAAGGAAAGCTCTCGCAGTACTCGCACGTTGTGGAAGCCCCAAGAGCACGGACCACAAGCCGGTCCTGCCTTACGGCCGGTGTTTTGAAACCCGCGTATCCCCTATTCCGCACTCTGATCTGCCCCGAGACTCCCTTGAACGACACTGTCAACAACCCGGCCTCTCCCCCTACGGAGCCCACCTCTCCTAACGACGTTCGCACCCTGCGCATGACCATTTCCTATGAGGGAACGAACTATTGCGGGTGGCAGGTCCAGCCGAATGGAATCGCGCTGCAAGCCCTGGTCGAACAGGGGCTCGCAGATTTCACAGGAGAATCGACGCGGGTCGTGGCATCTGGTCGAACGGACGCAGGAGTTCATGCTGTCGGACAGGTCATTAGCTTCACCACCCGCAGCACGGCCCCCTGTCATGGCTTTCTGCAGGGCTTACCACGTTATCTCCCCGACGACATTGTCGTCCGCGACGTTCAAGTGGCCGAACCCGGTTTCAACGCGCGCTTCGACGCCAAGCGCAAGTGGTACCGGTATGTCATTCACAACAGCCCGATCCGCGTCCCGTTTCTGCGAAATGCCGTTCTGTGGCAACGGTCGCGACTGGACGACATCGCCATGAATGCCGCCGTCCAATGCCTGGTGGGGACGCACGACTTTCGCTGCTTCGAGACCCAGTGGCCCAATCGCTCTTCCAGCGTTCGCACCATTTCTCATGCGTCGGTGACCCGCACCGCCGGTTGGAACGCATGGGATTCCGAAGCGTCCGACGCGCCAGGACGAAATCCGGCTGCTGTCACCACCCATCCGGACCCGGCATTCCTTTGTTTCGATGTGATGGCAGACGGTTTTCTTTACAACATGGTGCGTGCCATCGTCGGGACACTGATCCATGTCGGCCGAGGGCGCTGGTCTCCCGCTGATTTGAAGCGGATCCTCGAATCTGGCGACCGTTCGCACGCGGGGGAAACGGCTCCTCCCCAGGGGCTGTACCTGATGCGAGTCGACTACTGATCGAACCTCGACCACCGTCGTGGACAGTGCACAAATGGTTGCTTTTCAGTGCCGGCGGTTCTAAAACTTCGCGTGATGCCCCCGCCCAGGTATGCGTCTCAACCGAATCTGGCTGACATCCGGAAAATGGATTCCAAGGCAAGCTGCAAGGAAGGTCGCACCAGGCATGATTTCGCAACTTTTGACCGGAAATCAGCGGTTCGTTGAATCCGAATTCAACCGGAATCTGGACTATTATCACTCGATTGCCGCGGCTCAGACACCCGCTGTTCTGTGGATCGGCTGCTCTGATTCCCGTGTTTCTGAAGACGTCATCACGGGCAGTAAACCGGGAACGATGTTTGTTCACAGGAACGTCGCCAACATCATCGCGTACAACGATGTGAACTTCGCCGCGCTGCTCGAGTACGGCGTGACGTACCTGAAGATTCCGGACATCGTCGTATGCGGCCACACGCGGTGCGGGGGAATCAAGGCGATTGTCGAAGGAGTTAAAGAGAACTACATCGCGGACTGGCTGCAGATTGCTGCCGGCATTCGAGATGAGGTGGAAGTTCTGGCCCAGCAACAGGGACTCAGCCAGGATCAGAAGCTCGATCTGCTATCTAAAGAGAACGTCAAACTGCAGATTAAACACCTGAATCGACTCTCGTTCATCCGGCGGATGCACGAGAAAGGGTCGATTCCTCGCATTCACGGCTGGCTGTATTCGGTAGACACGGGCAAGATCGAGGTACTGGTTGACGGCCACTCCGCTGCGGCCCATCGCCCTGGATAGTCCGGTCGCGATGCGGCAAAACCGAAATCGCTGATTATCCGCATGAGGCACCGTCTCCGCAGCTTTCGGACTCGTGGGCTGCGAGGAAACGGGCGAGCCCTATTCCCCTGCCGTATGACCTCGGCCACACCGCTCACTGATGATCATTGCTTCCGTCTAGAGGTTAGGACACCGTGGATTCGAATATCATTGCCGCTCCCGACATTGCTGCGGCGGCATCGCAGATCTTTTCACCGACGATCCTGCGTGAAATGGGGATGCTGGTCTTTCTCATTGTCGCGGCTCTCATCGTCCTGCCCCGACCCCAGCGACGGCTGGCTGTCCACCCGATCGTCTTTCTCGTACTGGCCGCCACCCTGCTGGGAATATCGTCCCTCTTCTCTCACCTTCAGATGGACGGTTTCTTCCGTTTGCTGGCTGAGTTTCTGCTGCTGACTGCCGTTGTGAGGACCTGCTTCCTCTGCGTGATCACGATCCTGCAGCGTGCGATGAAATGGTCGCCGCAGCGGATTTACCTCGACATCTGCCTGGTCTTAATCTACGGCGTCGTGCTGGTTCCTCTCTTGAGCAACGCTGGCCTGAAGTCTTCTGACCTCATTACAGGGACGTCCGTCCTGACCCTGGTGCTTGGCCTGGCGCTGCAGGGAACCCTGGGAAATATCTTCGCCGGCATCGCCATCAACGTTCATCACCCGTTTGCCGTGGGTGACTGGATTCAGTTCAACGATCGACGGGACCACATCGGGAAGGTCAAGGAAATCAGTTGGCGGGGGACGACGGTTGTCACACTCGATTCGGTCGAAATTGTCATCCCCAACACCCAACTGGCCGAGATGCCCCTGGCGAACTTCATGCGTCCCCAGCGGCACACACGCCGGTCTGTCCACTTTGTCTGTCCCTATTCGATTCCCCCCGGACGAGTGCATTCCACCGTTCTCAACGCGATCGCGGGATCCCGAGGGGTACTCGCTGAACCTGCCCCGACGATCATTACCAACGCATTCACCGAACGGGGCGTGGAGTACTGGTTGCGGTTCTTCACCGACCAGTTCGAGATCCGCGACAGTGTCGACGGGGGTGTGCGAGACCGCGTCTGGTACGCACTTCAGCGTGAGGGAATCACGATGCCCCCCGCCGTGATGAACGTACAACTGCAACAGCTTCCCACGGAAGAGACGCCGGTCCCGACTCGCGAAGAAATCCACGAGCGGGTTCTGAGGGGTGCGTCACTCAGTCAGGGGTTACCTGACAAGGCATTGGCAATCCTGGCACGGGAAAGCAAACTCCGACGCTACCACGCAAACGAAGTGATCATTCGACAGTATGAACCGGGCAGAGAACTGTTTATCGTTCACACTGGAACGGTCAGTGTCGCGTCGGCCCGATCGGGATCAGCGGCAGTGGAAATCACGCGACTGGGGCCTGGTGATTATTTTGGAGAGATGTCACTTTTGCTGGGTGAGGCTCGCAGCGGGACCGTCACGGCAGTCACGGATTGTGAACTGCTTGTGATCGACAAGCCGGCACTGGCCGCAGCGCTCGCTCAATCGCCTGAAATGACGGATACTCTCAGTCGCACAGTGGCGGCGCGACAAAAGGAACTGGGAGACCGACTGGACGTCGGCACCGCCCCTGAAAACCTCGATGAACGGGCCAGTTCGTTGTTAGCAAAGATTCAGAAGTACTTCGGCGTGAGCTGAAACAAAGGCGCCACGGATATGGCTCGTCTGGAACGATTTGCAACTTACATCAGCGTCCTGATGGAACCTCATGACCGGCTTCTGGAACTGGGGCGGCAGTCTCAGGACGACCCCGCTCCTCTGGCGGTCGTCCCGAACGCCAGCCCCGTTCGGCTCGTGATTGCTGCACGCGATCAGAACGAGATCGGCCGCAAACAGCTCCGAATCGAAGCCCTGGGCAGCCAGCGAGTCCGGGTGACGAATATCAACGAGCGTAACACCGTGGCCATCGTCAACGAGCGCCAATTGAATCCGGGCGACTCGTACGAAGGAGAACTTCCCGTCAGGCTGACTCGTGGCGGATTTCAGCTCTGTATCGAGGCGGTCGGGGGGAGGAAGGCGCTGGCGCCGGAACAACACGATCTCTTCCAATCCTTTGCCCACACTCCACCCAAGCCCCAGTCGCTGAGTCAACTCACGCGAAGTCGCGTCGATCCCCCGACCTCCTTGCCGCCCGCCCGCGAGTCGTTCGTTGCGTCGCTGCAGTCCTCCAACGCCGACGTGATGCTGGATCGACTTGAGCAACTGGTCGCCGTTCTTCAGCAGGTCGCTTCGACGACCGAATTCTCAAAACAGATCGCCGAGAAAACGCTCGAAATGGTGAACCTCGACCGCGCCGCCGTGCTCAAGCGGACGGGTGATCTCTGGGAAGTCGTCGCCGTGGCCACCGAAGGACAGAACGAAGGGGCCGAGCGATGGCAGCCCAGCCAGAAACTGCTGACCCAATTGCTGCGGGACCGTCGGACCTTGTGGGGTCGCCCCGGAGCGATCGACGCCCAACATTCCGAAAGTCTGGCATTCCTGCGAGCCATGGTTGCAGCACCGATTCTCGATCCTGACGGCGTGGTGATTGGTGCCGTCTACGGGGACCGCCGTCTGGGGGGCTCCACCAGTCGCCCCCCCATCGATCGATTCGACGCGAAGCTGGTGGAGATCCTGGCTTGTGGAGTCGCGGGGGGGTGGGCGCGGGTGGAACAGGAACGGGCCGCCATCGAAAAGCGCATCCAGTTCGAGAGGTTCGTGACGAAAGAAGTCGCGCAAAGTCTCGAAGAGGATCCCGAAGCTCTAGTCGGTCGGGATGCCGACGTGACTCTGCTGTTCTGCGATATTGCCGGCTTCAGTCGCATCTCAGGCTTGCTGAATCCCACGGAAACCTTTCGCTGGATCAACGCCGTCATGGAGACGCTCTCCCAATGTGTCCTGTCGACCAGAGGAACACTGATCGACTACGTCGGGGATGAACTGATCGCCATGTGGGGCGCACCGCTCGCGATGGAAGATCACGCTGCGGCCGCAACCGAAACCGCGCTGCTGATGCTGGATGCCTTAAAAGAGTTTAATGAGCGTTACGTGCTGCCGGATAAGGAAACCACGCAGATCGGGATTGGGATCAACACGGGTGTTGTCCGCGTCGGCAATACGGGGAGTGAGCATAAGCTGAAGTACGGACCGCTGGGGGCTCACGTGAACATCGCCAGCCGTGTCCAGGGGGCAACTCGCTTTCTACGCACGCCGGCATTAATGACGGGTGACACCGCTCGTCGGCTGGAGGGCAAGGTGCAAACCCGGCGACTCTGTTCTGTCCGCCTGAAGAACATAGAAATCCCTGTCGATCTGTTTGAACTCGTCGCGCATCCCGGGCCCGGATGGCGCGAGTTTGCCGCGGACTATGAACAGGCTCTGCTCGCTTGGGAACAGCATGATTTGCAGGCTGCCATCGGAATTCTCAGTCGCCTGGTGACAAAATCCAGCCAGGATGGACCGACGATGGTGCTGCTCTCGCGCGCTGTCGACGCCTGGTCACGAGACCAGCGAGAATATGATCCGGTCTGGACGCTCGCGTCAAAATAGCGAACATAATCACGCCGTGACCTACGCCACCGCAATCCGCCTGTAGCGACCGAACCTATGTCGACAGATACCCGATCATCCGAGAGGAACTCCCTGGACGCCGCCATTTCCGAATGGTTTCGCGAGATCAGGGCAGGGGCCGAGCCCAACAGTGTCGAGTTCCTGACACGCTATCCTGAGATCCGGACGGAACTTCAGGCGTTTCTGGAAAATTTTACGATCATTCAGAGTCGCATCGACCAGCACAACGCCGGGGAAACTCCCAAACCCGACAGCACCTCGTCCAGCCGTCCTGTTTCCGTTCACTCATCCAGTCCCCAGAGTATCGTCACCGCCGTATCGCTCGGAAACACGGATGTGACAGCAGGTTCCGTCTCCTCCCATGCCCGCTATCGCGAACTGAAGTTGTTCAACAAGGGGGGCCTGGGTGACCTCTACCGTGCTTATGACGAATCGCTGAATCGCGAAACCGCAGTCAAACGGGTCAACGATCGTGCCGCTTCGGAACCTGCGCTGCTGACACAATTTCGGATCGAGGCCGAGATCACGGGGCGACTGGACCATCCCGGCGTCGTCCCCGTTTATGGCTATGGGGAAGACGCCGAGCACCGGCCGTTCTATGTGATGCGACTGATCAACGGTCGTGAACTGGCCGCTGCCATCCGCGAGTATCACTCCGTGCGCAGCGTACGCCCCAACAGCCAGGAAGCGCGCCGCATGCTGCTGACCCTGCTGGAACATCTCATCAGCGCCTGTAAGACCGTCGCTTACGCACACGACGTCGGGATCATTCACTGCGATATCAAACCGGCCAATATCATGGTCGGACAATACGGCGAAACGTTTGTTCTCGACTGGGGACTCGCCTCGACGTTCGAACGGACCAAGACGTTCATGAAAAATGAACTCGACCTGCTACGACCCAAATCCGCTGGTGACGCAGCAGGAAACAGTCTGCGGGGGGGCACCTACGGCTACATCAGTCCGGAACAACTGAGTTCGGACGAACCCATCTCGCCGACCAGCGATGTCTATAGCCTTGGTGCGACCCTTTATGAAATTCTGACGGGCAAGCCCCCCTTTGACGGCCGTGACCCCCAGGTCCGCGAAAAGGTTCGGAACGCGCAGTTCCCGCGACCTCATCAGGTCATCCACTCGATCCCGCGAAACCTCGAAGCAATCTGCCTGAAGGCCATGAGCCTCTCACCTGGCTCGCGCTACTCCACCGCCACACTGCTCGCTCGCGATCTGACGAGCTGGATGCGGGACGACGAACTGCTGGTGGCACCAGACCGCTGGTACCACAAATTTTTTCGACTTGCTCGACGACATCGCGGAATCGCGATCAGTCTGGGGACTGCGGCGCTGGCGGTTTCGATCGTATCCGCGTGGATGATCTACGAAACGGACCGTTTCCGATTCTCACAGCGAATTGAAGAAGAGAAACGACGCTACATCGAGGATCAGAATGCGATCGTCGAGAAGACTCTCGATACCTCGCTGAAAACGCTGGAAGATCTTTGCCGACCGCTGGCGAACGGGGAAACGCACAATTTGTCAGTGCTCGAACCCGCGATGAACCGGATCAACGATTTCGCCGTCGACTATCTGCAGGATTACGAAAACGTGCCGGGGATGGCCCTGCACACGGGTCGGGTCTATCAGCTCCGCGCTACGGTCGCTCGCGTCCTGGGGGAAGACACCAATGACGTCCTGAAGTACTTCCATCAGGCGGAAGAGACTTACGAAAAGCAGCTCGACAGCGATAAGCCCGCCGCATCGAAGAACGAACTGCAGCGGCGGTTAGTCGATGTCAAACTCAACAAAAGTCTCGTCCACCTGCAGCGGGAAGAGTACGTACTGGCGGAAGGTCTGCTGAAGCAGGCCCGCGACATGGCGGAGACGCTGCACCAGATCAACCGCAACGACGCGCTGCTGGAGCGGGATCAAGCCGAAATTTTCCATCTGCTGGGACAGGTTTACCTCAGTCGTGAGGCCGATGATCAGGACTACAAGCGGGCTCTCGTCGAATCGGAAAGCAGCTTCGACGAAAGTGTTCATATTCTGAAAAGGCTCATGCTGCGTGAGAAGAGCCAGATCGACAAGAGTCACCTGGAGCGAGACCTGGCACGCAGCTACGGATATCTGGGGGACTTGCATCTGGCGCAAGGTTACGTCTCGAAAGCCGAGCGGCGCTACAACGACTCACAGGACCTGCGACGAAAGCTTTATGAATCGAACAGTCAGGATGAAGAGTTTCGCTTTCAGTACGCACGCGGGCTGGGCAACTTCGGAATGCTGGAACGGAGCTACGGCGGTGACCTGGAACTCGCCGTCAAGCAGCTTGAAAAGACCGTCCAGCTTCAGATGGAACTGACTCGGGAATTCCCCCGCATCCGAATCTACGCTTCTGACCTGGCCTATTACCAGAACTGCCTTGCGGAGGTTCTGACCTGGCAATCGCTCGACCATCCGGAAACAGCGGCCCAGTATCTCGCCCGAGCCCGCAGCGCGGTGACAATCGCCGAGCAGCAGGTGCAAAACGATCCGAACAGCAAGGATGACTTTGCCTGGTGTCTGGTCACGCGTGCCTCGATTGCTCTTGTGAACAAAGATGAGAACGAAGCAAAGACCCTCGCGCGACGGGCCGAGGATCTGATGCTCCGCAGCGACGGCTCCATCAAACGCAGCCGCAGCAAACAGGTGATTCTGGCAATCGCCGCCTCACTGCAGGGAAATGTCGAAACCGCCTATCAGGCGCTGAAGGAGGCGGTCGAACGGGGCGAGAATACCCCGGTCCGGTTCGAAAAACTCCGGGGCTCGGGCCTGAAAAATCTTGATGAAGATCCGCAGTATGGTCCGCTGTACCGTCAGCTTTGTCAGAAGGTGCGGGAAGCGATCAAAGAGTAAACAACACCTGCTCGGACGAGGGCTGGCAGAAACTCCCGCCCTCTATGCGTCGGCACCCGGAAAGTGTTCGACGTGGCTTTCGCCGTTTCGTCCGAAGTAGATGACCCGTCGGCCGCTGATTTGTACGAAGTAACCGACGCAGCCCGCAGCCATGGTTTTGCGAACGAAATCGCAGTAGCTGTGTTCATTCCGCTGACTTTGCCCGACCGCGTCCTGGACGGCGGCAACCAGGAATTCGCCCCCGGTGGGGAAAGGCTCGTGCGGCGAAGCGACGACCAGAGACTGCCCGCTGGGCAAGTAATAGGGTAAGCGCACGGTGAAGTAGGCCCCCGTGGATGAGATTGGGGGTTCAGCGTTTCTTTCTCTTGTTGGCTTTTTGTTGTTTGGACCTGTGGCGTTCTTTTTTTCGGATCGTTTCGATCTTCCAGCGGTGCTCGGGATGGGCCTTCAGCCATTGATCGGGGAGCAGATCTGTCAGGTCGGGGGGATCTGCTCCCGTGCGTAGTCGTTTAGGGAGTTCCTCCAGGACCGCTCGCAGCCAGTGCCACGGTTCCACCTCGCAGTACTTGGCACTGCCGACCAGACTGAGCAGGATCGCAGCGCGATGACCTCCCTGTTCGCCGCCGACGAACAGCATGTTCTTCCGCAGGATGGCGGGAGGCTTCATCATCCGCTCCGCCAGATTATTATCGATCTGCAGTGCACCGTCGTCGGTGTAGCGGCAGGTCGCCTCCCACTGATTCAGTGTGTAGGTGAAGGCCTGTCCGATCGGACTCTTGGGGAGTACCTGGTTTTGCTCTTCGTTCAGCCAGCTGCGGAAGGTCTTGAGAATCCCAACCGCATGCTGCTGGCGTGCGTCACGCAGTGATGCACCGCTCAGCCCTGCCGCTTCGAATTCAGACTCCAGTTGATACAACCGTGAGATGTAGCCCAGCGCTTCGTACGCCCGTCGCGCATCGGTGTGACTGGCCTCCTGCCAGTACCGGCGGCAATGTGCCATGCAGGCGACTTCTGTCACCTGTTCTTTGGCATAGATCTGGTCGTACCCGCTGAAGGCATCCGCCTGCAGATAACCCGAGAAGCCTTCCAGAAACCGGGACGGGTTCCTCCCAGCGCGCGTCAGGCTGAATTCGTAGGCGACATACGGATGAGCGGGATCGCCGATATACGTCCAGAACTTGCAGTTCTGGCACTGACCTTCGGACAGCATTTTGATGCTCGTGTCATCGGTATGGATCACACCCGATTGTCGCACACGCTGGCACAGCAGGTCGTACAAGGGGGTCAGCAGATCGGCCATCGACGCCACCCAGTCACACAGTGTGCTTCGCCGCAGGAGAAGCCTGTAGCGCGAGAGAATGTCTTCCATCCGATACAGCGGCAGGTAGTCTCCATACTTGGACACGATCAGGTTCGCCAGCAGTCCCGGTCCCGGCAGGCCTTTGTCGATCGGTTGCGGTGGCTTGGGAGCCAGCACCACATGCTCTTCGCAGCCCCGGCAGGCGTAGCGCACTCGTTCGTGCCGAATCGCCTTGAGACGGGCGGGGATGAATTCCAGCTGCTCGCTGACCTCACGTCCGATCTCGGCGCGTAACTCCCCGCAGCAAGGACACAGTCGCTCTTGCTCAGTCAGTTCATGGACGATCGTTTCCCGCGGAATCTCAGCGGGGATGGGACGTCGGCCGTGCCCCTTGGGTTTGGCGGCCCCCAGCGACTCGTCCTGGGGCAGCGAACCATCGTCGGTCGAAACCGAATCCTGCTGATCCCGCTTCAGTTCGCGAATCAGTTCCGCCAGTTCTTCGGGTGTGAACAGGGTCAGCTGATTCGGATCGACCCGTTCCTTACGCGGCCCGTAGCGTTCACGAAGCAGGCGAGCCAGTTGCTCATGCACACGTTCCAGTTTGGCCTGCTGCTGCTCAACCACGTCGTGCAATGACGTGATCACCATTTCTTTCTGCGCGATGACGGCGCGATGTCCCACGATCTCGATGTCGCGCTGTAGAAGGACGGCCTCTCTTCTGGCGATGACCGCATCACGTGCGGCGATCATCGCCTTGAGCTGCTCAACGTCATCAGGAAGAATGGAGCCATCCGTACTCATGCCCTGTCATACGCCCGAACCCCCAAAAACGTTTCAAGTAATTTGGGATTTTTCTGTATTTTCCCAACGAAAAACGTCCCTCCACGAATCGTCGTGGAGGGACGACTACCGAAGACATGGGACAGCATTCTGCCAGACAGTCTTACGACCGAACGAAGTTCACACTGAAGACCGCGCCGTGGTGTCATTGATTGCGCTCGGCCGTTCATAGCGAGGGCGTCGCTTCACGCTCCCTAGATCAATCCCCTCCAACAGCAGCAAAAGCTCCTCTGCGCGAATCTCGCAGCGGCGTGAGGTCTGTTCCTTCCGGTCGGTCGGGAACTCGTAACATCCTTTTTCCAACCGCTTGTAAAACAGGCTCCAGCCATCGCGATCCCACCACAGCAGCTTGATCCGGTCGCGACGCTGGTTCCGAAACACAAACAGATGACCGGCAAACGGATCTTCTTCGATCACGGTCTCCACCAGGGCGTGAAGACCGTCAAACCCCTTCCGCATATCTGTCGGCACTGTCGCCAGAAACACCCGTGTCGTGCGAGAGATGTTCAGCATGATCGCCCCCCCGCAGACGAAGAGAGTTGTTCCGAGGGGATCTGCCGACAGGCGGTCAGCACACGAGTCAACACCTCGACACCCGCATCTTCACGCAGTCGCACGACGAGACCGCCAGCACAAGCGATCTCCAGCATCGCAGACGGCACCGAATCATCGATGACCTTCACGACAACCAGCCCCGCCATCCCGGTTCCCCGCGGGCGGGTGACCTGCGGATCAGTGGTCCGCCGAACAGTCAACTCCTGATCGAGACTCGAGAGCTGGCGCCGCCAGTAATGAAACGTCGCTTCCGAAAGCCCGCGACGACGACAATAGCCCCGAATCGACTCCCCCGACGACGACTGACGCTCCCAATGGGAACGCCAGTACGACTCCTTCTCACGACTCCGTAAACCAACCTGCGACATCTCGCCATCTCCAATCTCAATGGGTAACAAAACCCACTCAGACTAAAGCATGACTCAAGATGCACTTCACCGTGCGCTTACGTAATAGGTGATTTCCTGACGGCTGTAGTCGGCGTGATACCGCTCGACCCCAATGTCCATCAGGCGTCCCACAATCTCTGGGAAGGTTAATTCGCCGGAGCCTGAACCTGCAGCACACTCACGCATCACCTGGGCTTTCTGGTCGTCCATCGATTGTCCTTTGAATTGGGAATTTATCTAAGGGTGACACCCACTGCCGTGCGTACGGTCCCCGTGTGGCGCACGCAGTCCGTAGCGTCGCCCTGCCTGAACAGGAATCACGGTCGGGAATTGCGATCTGAAGAGCTTCTTACCGGGCAGGAAGCGAAATCTTTACGATGAAGGGGCATACCAAACCAAGCGTTCAACGCATTCGGGAACTCCCCCGAGGCCGCCCCGTGCGTGGCCGAGTCGTCAATTCAGTGGGGCAGGAGACGGATCGTAAAGAGAATCACCGTGCTCCATGCGTGGGTGTTCCGGCTTACGGGTAATTAACCACCTTCATTCAACAGGCACGTCTTTCCATCCGTTGCTGCTGACGATGTCCTGCAGCACTTTCATCAACGACGCAGCCTCTTGCGGTGGAAGGTGCCCAAAAAACTCGTGATCGTTCTCATCGGCAAGTCGCGCCAGTTCCGGGACGAGTCGTCGCCCTGCGGCAGTCAGTTCGACGGTCTGATACCGCTGATCATCCTTCGAAGTCAGACGCTCAACCAGTGCCTTCCCGTGAAGTCGGTCGACGAGCTTGGAGATCGCCCCGCGAGTCAACCCCATCTGATCAGCTAGCTGACTGGGGCTGAGACGCTCATACTCGAGTAATCGCCGCAGCACAGCCCACTCCGCCACGGTCACCCCGTGCGTTGCCAGCCTCTGCATGAAGGCATGTGAGACATGGTTCGAAACATACCGCAACCAATATCCCAGATGCGTTTCCAGCTCACTGACCTGAGGTTGCTTCTCCATGAGTCATCTCCAGAACCGCGATCACCTCATCACCCGTGCCTCACGAACTTGCTGGACTTCCGCTGACCTGAAACTCACAAAGACCTGAGACCCACAGCCACAAGAAGTTTCCTAGGAAACACTACTTCACAAAACCTGACACGTCAACACCACGTCGACAGTTCTACGAACACAGTGCTTAGAATCGGATCGCTAAAGGGTCGTGCGGCCATTCCAGGGGCTCCCGTTTCAGCGGCCGTGCCGACAGCTTGCCCGACCTGGGCTCTGACTTGGGCATGGGCTACCTCAACTCTGCACCGATCTCTTCAGCCACCTTCGCTACCAGGGAAAAAAGAAACTCTCCCGGAAAAAACCGGGAGAGTTTCTTTTGAGATCACCTCATCCAGACAGTGAACCGTCTGGTGCCATTCCCTGACCGGGCGGGCTCGTTACTCATCGAGACTTCCGGCGAACGTGAATTCGCCATTCTGCTCATCGATCGTGATGGTCGTCCCTTCTTCGAACTCGCCACCGAGAATCGCGTTCGCCAGTTCGTTCTGCAGTCGCTGCTGGATCACTCGCTTGAGCGGTCGAGCTCCGTAGACCGGATCGTATCCTTCTTCGGCCAGTTGCTTCCGTGCGGCATCGGTCACAATCAGTTTGAAGTCGTTTTCCTCCAGTCTCTTCTCCAGCCGGACGAGTTGCAGATCCACGATCTGCCGAATCTCGTTCTTCGTCAATGGATGGAAGACGATGACCTCATCGATACGATTCAGGAATTCCGGCAGGAACTCTTTCCGCAATGCCTGAAGGACTCGACGCTGGATTTCATGATCATCCTCCTTCCCAGCCAGATCCATAATGGTCTGACTGCCGATATTGGACGTCATCACGATAATCGTGTTAGTGAAGTCGACCGTCCGGCCGTGACTGTCCGTCAGCCGCCCGTCATCGAGCACCTGCAGCAGGACATTGAAGACGTCTCGGTGAGCCTTCTCAATTTCGTCCAGCAACAGCACGGAGTAGGGGCGTCGACGAACGGCTTCCGTCAACTTGCCCCCTTCTTCGTATCCGACGTATCCCGGAGGAGCCCCGATGAGACGCGCGACCGAGTGCTTCTCCATGAACTCACTCATATCAATTCGCACCATCGCCCGTTCATCGTCAAACAGGAACTCGGCCAGAGCCTTGCACAGCTCTGTCTTTCCCACACCGGTAGGTCCCAGGAAGATGAACGAACCAATCGGCCGATGAGGGTCCTGAAGTCCAGACCTGGAGCGACGGACAGCGTTGGCAACCGCGGTCACCGCTTCCTGCTGGTTGATCATCCGGCGATGGATTCGGTCTTCCATCTCCAGCAACTTTGCCTTCTCGGTCTGCAGCAGTCGGGACACAGGAATTCCGGTCCAGGTGCCAACCACCTTCGCGATGTCTTCCTGAGTCACTTCTTCCCGCAGCAATCGCTGACCGGGATCTCCCAGTTGCGACGCACGCTGTTCCGCTTGCTCCAGCTTCTTCTGTGCTTCCTTCAGTTTTCTTTCGACGTCAAACGCCTTCACGAAATCATCGTTGGAGTTTGTTCGCTGAGCCTGCGAAAAGGCCTGATCGTACGCCGTATGCAACTGTTCGATTTCTTCTTTGAGCGGCCGAATCGAAACCAGCGCCTCCTTCTCGGCTTGCCAGCGAGCTTTCAAGGCGTTGACGCTCTCTTCTCGATCAGCGATCTGCTTTCGCAACTCCTGCAGCCGTGCCTTGCTGTCGGCACTTGGCTCCTGAGCCAGCGCTGCTGCCTCAATCTGCAGACGAGTCAACTGACGGGTCGATTCGTCGATCTCAGCGGGCATCGAGTCCATTTCCATCCGCAATCGGCTTGCCGCTTCATCGACCAGATCAATGGCCTTGTCCGGCAGAAACCGGTCGTTGATGTAGCGGTCCGACATTGTGGCCGCACCGATCAGTGCATCGTCCGTAATCCTCACGCCATGATGGGACTCATACCGTGCTTTCAGACCACGCAGGATCGAAATCGTATCTTCGACGCTGGGCTCGTTGACGAGGACTGGCTGAAAGCGGCGTTCGAGCGCCGGGTCCTTCTCAATGGACTTGCGGTACTCGTCCAGCGTCGTTGCACCGACACAGTGGAGTTCGCCACGTGCCAGGGCCGGCTTCAGCAGGTTGGCCGCGTCCATCGTTCCTTCCGCAGCTCCCGCTCCCACAACCGTGTGCAGTTCGTCGATGAACAGGATGACCCGGCCTTCGGCTTCGGCGACGTCTTTCAGCACGGCCTTCAGCCTGTCTTCAAATTCACCGCGGTACTTGGCCCCGGCGATCAGGGCACCCATATCCAGCGCGATGACCGTCTTGTCCTTCAGGTTCTGAGGGACGTCGCCCAGCACGATTCGATGAGCCAGTCCTTCGACGATGGCCGTCTTGCCAACACCCGCATCACCGATCAGAACAGGGTTGTTTTTCCGGCGGCGGGAGAGAACCTGAATCACGCGGCGAATTTCCTGATCGCGGCCGATCACCGGATCGATCTTCCCCTGCCGGGCTAGCGCCACCAGGTCCTTGCCATACTTTTCCAGAGCCTGATATTTGTCTTCGGGATTCTGGTCGGTCACCGTCTGGGAACCCCGTACGGTTTTCAGGGCATTCAGAACATCGACTTCCGTGACGCCATTCAGCTTCAGCACACGCTGAGCCTGGTCATCGACGAGCGTCAACGCGATCAACAGATGCTCGGTCGAGACGAAGGCGTCTTTCATCGAGTCGGCCTGGTCCGCCGCTTTGTCGAGGACCTGGCGGATCGCCTGACTGGCGCCGACCTGACTCCCGCCGCCTGAACTGCGTGGCAGCTTGCCCAAGTCGGCATCGACGATCGACCGCAGTTGCGGTACGCGGATACCGATCTTCTCCATCAGGGGACGTACGATCCCTCCTTGTTCGTCCAGCAGGGCCTTTAAGAGATGCAGTGGCACGAGCTGAGCATTCCCTTGCGATTCAGCCAATTGCTGGGCCGACTGAAGAGCCTCTTGAGCTTTGACCGTCAGTTTGTCTGGACGAAACGCCATAATTTTTTCCCTGTAAAATGACGAAGGCGAACCGATCGGGTCGGCCTCGGTTCTGTAGAGAGAAATCCGAGGGCTGACGCCACTCGGCACGCCTGGTCACTACTTCTGATTGTTGTCACGAACAAGAGCCGTCCGAAGCGTGGGCGAACCCCCACTCCGGACGCTCACTCTTATTCCTTAACCGCCTCAGCTCTTCTTTTCGAACTCGGCATCGATGACTTCGTCATCGGGCTTGCCACCTTCTGGAGCTGCTTCTGCCTCAGCACCGCCGCCCGCCGCGGGCCCCTGCATGTGCTGACTGAGGGCGTAGCTGGCCTGCTGCAAGGCGTCGACGGCCGAGTTGATGGCGGCAATGTCGTCGCCCTTTTCTGCAGCCTTCACCTTTTCGATGCTGGCTTCCACGGCGCCCTTCGACGCGGCGTCGAGCTTGGCTCCGTGTTCTTTCAGCACCTTTTCCACTTCGTAGACCGAGGTCGATGCCTTGTTCTTTGCTTCCGCCAGTTCACGGCGCTGTTTGTCTTCGGCCGCGTGTGCCTCGGCATCCTTCTTCATCTTTTCGATTTCGCCCGAGTCCAGACCGCTCGAGTTCTCGATTTTGACCGAGTGCTCTTTGCCGGTCGCCTGGTCTTTGGCCTTCACGTTCAGGATCCCGTTCACATCGATATCGAAAGTGACTTCGATCTTCGGCGTGCCACGAGGAGCGGGCATGATCCCTTCGAGGTTGAACTGATTCAGCAAGCGGTTGTCGCGTGCCATCGGACGTTCACCCTGGTAGACACTGATGGTCACAGCGGTCTGACCATCGGCGGCAGTCGAGAAGGTCTGCGTGGCCGTCTTGGGGATCGTCGTATTGCGTTCGATCAGAACGGTCAGCACGCCCCCTTCGGTTTCCAGACCCAGCGACAGCGGAGTCACGTCGAGCAGGACCATGTCCTTCACATCACCCGAGATGATCCCCCCCTGGATGGCAGCGCCGATCGACACGACTTCGTCAGGATTGACGCCCCGGTGAGGCTCTTTCCCGCCGAACATCTTCTTCACGAATTCCTGGACCTTCGGAACGCGGGTTGAACCACCGACCAGCACGACTTCATCAATCTGGCTGGGTGACAGCTTGGCGTCACGCAGGGCGTTCTCGACTGGCTTGCGGCAGCGTTCGACCAGCGGATCAATCATCCGCTCGAACTCAGCTCGCGTGACCGTCAACTGCAAGTGCTTTGCACCCGACGCATCAGCGGTAATGAACGGCAGATTGACGTCGGTCGACTGCTGACCCGACAGTTCCTTCTTGGCTTTTTCGGCCGCTTCACGCAGACGCTGCAGGGCCATCGCGTCTTTGCGGAGATCAATCCCGTGTTCGGCCTGGAACTTGTCAGCGATGTGCTTGATCAGCACTTCGTCAAAGTCGTCACCACCCAGGTGAGTGTCCCCGTTAGTGCTCAGCACCTCGACGAGTTCGTTGTCGACTTCCAGAACCGAAACGTCGAACGTACCGCCCCCAAGGTCGAAGACGGCAATCTTTTCGTTCTTCTTGTTCTGAAGACCGTAGGCCAGCGCTGCGGCCGTAGGCTCATTGATGATTCGCTCGACCTTCAGGCCGGCGATTTCACCCGCGTCCTTCGTCGCCTGACGCTGAGCGTCATTGAAGTAGGCGGGAACGGTGATCACAGCACGCGTGACGGTATGTCCGAGATACGCTTCCGCAGATTCCTTCAGCTTGCGCAGAACCTGAGCCGAGACCTCTGGCGGCGTGTAGGTCTTGCCATGAACATCGACCTTTACGTATTCCTCAGGCCCACCCACGACTTTGTAGGGGACCATCTTTTCTTCGGATTCGACTTCACTGTGACGTCGACCCATGAATCGCTTGATCGAGTAGATGGTGTTGCGGGGGTTGGTGACCGCCTGACGCTTGGCTGGGTCACCGACCAGTCGGTCACCCTTTTCCGTATAAGCGACGACGCTGGGGGTGATGCGATTGCCATCCTGATTCGCAATGACTTTGACCTCGCCCCCTTCCATCACAGAGACAACCGAGTTCGTCGTCCCCAGGTCAATGCCGATGATCTTCTCTTGAATGGCCATAGCCGATGTCTCCAAAGTTGAAAGGAGGTTATTTGACAGGTCTCCACACGTCTGCGTCCATGATTGCAAAGGCCGCGCCAACTTCGACTTCTTCGGTAATCTTCTCCGAAACCCCTGTTTTTCAGGGCCTCTCACTCGCACGCTTTCAGATTCCCCAGAGCCACTGCCGTTTTTGCAGCCCTGTGTCGCCTCACACCAAATCGACCCGCTGTCATTTTGGCAACAACGGATTCCAACTACAAGCACATCAGGTTTCCACCGTTTCTGCGGGGGGTCTCACAGAGGCGGGGAAGCGGGCTTCCGTTTTCTAATTGACCTCAGTGCGGCGCATACTGAGCCCTCAAGCCCTGATCGAGCCCTACCAAGCGAAAGATCGGGACGAAGTCGTCAAATGTCTCGATGCCCAGGGTGGGCTCGACAAGTGCCGACTGGCATTCTACAAGTCGGACGACCTCGGTCAGGATGACGAATGGGACAACTGGCGGCTCGAAGGTCCCTCATTCGTCTGGCACTACCGGGGAACACCCCACGTTCACGTCTGGGTCAACATTGCAGACGATCCCTCAGTCAAATTCACGGCAGAAGGTTGAGTAAAAGGTAAGAATGAAGACATCGGATCCCCTACGACTGCTCGTGATTGGAGCACACCCCGATGATTGCGAACTCAAGGCCGGCGGCCTGACCGCACTGTACCGCCAGGCGGGCCATCAGGTGAAATACGTCTGCGTCACGAATGGTGAAGCAGGACATCATCGCCTGAAACCGCCCGAACTGGTCAAGGTTCGTCGGGCCGAAGCCGATGCCGTCGCAGCCTTGATGGGGATTGAGTACGAAATCCTCGGCAATCGAGACGGTCAGCTTCTTCCGACAATCGAGGCCCGCTTCGAGCTCATCGCGTTGATCCGCAAGTACCAGCCGGATCTGATCCTGACCCATCGTCCGAATGACTATCACCCCGACCACCGCGCCACATCGACCCTGGTCTGCGATGCGGCCTATATGGTGATCGTTCCCCACATCGTCCCCGAGGTACCAGCCTTGCGGGTCAATCCCGTGATCGCCTACCTCTCGGACAACTTTCAGCGTCCCGCACCGTTTCAGCCCTCGATCGTCGTCGATGTCGAACCGGTGCTGGAAACGATGCTCGATCAGATGGCCTGCCATCGTTCGCAGTTCTTTGAATGGCTCCCCTACACCCTGTGCCAGGAAGCGACTTTCCCTCGCGACCCGCAGGCCGAACGAGAGTACCTGCGTGAGTTCTTCCTGCAATTCAACGGACCGCTCGCCGATCGCTTCCGAGATCAGATCATCAAGACATACGGCGCGGAACGGGGACAAAAGGTTCGCTGGATCGAGGCGTTCGAACCGTGCGAGTACGGTTCGCCCCTGACGGAAGAAGCCCGCAAGCGTTTGTTCCCGATGCTCCCCGCCTGAGCAGTCTTCTCCATCCGGAACGAGCGGCAAGCGATCGAGAAATCGGCAGGCGCGGAAAGTGAGATCGTTTCCGCGCCTGCCAGGATCATTTGCCCTCGTTCCTGACCTATCCAGATAGCGGTGTTACTTCTCGGGCTGCTTGATCTCGTTATCAGTTCTCAGCCGTTGCAACAGGGTGACGCCAGCAGCTTTCGCTTCAGCCCCACTGAAGAAGGGCCCCGCTCCATTCGTGAGGTGATTCGCTTCCACGACACAGCCCGTGGGGTGTGAGGGATTTGCCCCCGCCGCATACGTCACCAGGATGGCCGGAGCCTTGCCGTCTGCCTTGCGCCAGAAGCTGTTACCCCGAATTGACGCCGCTTTCAGCCGGCCCAGAGTCATCAGCGGGCTATCGAAGCCATAGGTGCCGATGTTGTTGGATTCGATCACCGCCCCAAACACCGCCTGCCCCGGATGTTGTCCCCGGTTCAACGCCGAACCGATCACCAGCGGATGCTGCACGTTCTCAAAGTAATTGCTGGCAATCCGCAAGGCGTGACAGACCCCCGCCCCTTCAACATTTCCGGCATCGGGCTGGTCGAGTCGAATCCCAGATGAAACGACAAACCCGTAGACACCCAGTTCGACCAGATTTCCTTCCAGCTGCACATTGGCCGACTGTTCAACGTGAATCGCCCCGCCAAGATCACCACCACCCAGGCGACAATTCTGCACCCGCAGCTTATTGCATTGCTGGTATGCCGTGATGGCAAACCCACCACCGCTGCATACGATCGTCGATTCCCGGATCGTGACGTTGTAGCTTTCCCGTAATCGCACCGTGGCGTCCGGGTTGCTCAGGCTTTTCAGCCAGCAGTTGTCGATCATCGCATCAATGCCACTCATCAGGTCCACCACGGACGAGCCCTCGTTCAGAGCGGAAAGACCGACCAGTTCGATGGCCCGGTTCTGTTGCGTCCCTCCCTTGGCGACAAACAGCGGCCCCGCTCCCTCACCCTGTAAGAGAGGGGCTTTTCCCTGGAAAGCACCTCCCCCGCGACAGGGTCGATGCCCAATCAGCCGCTTGCCACCTGACTGATTGCTGCCTCCCATCTGCAGCGTCCCCTTGATCCGGTAGAACTGGGGAACATCGGGAAAATGAATCTCGTCACCCGCATCGATCGCCGCTTGGATCGCAGCCCGATCATCCGTTTTTCCATCGCCGATCGCGCCGAAGTCCAGCACGCTGACCTCTCCATGATCCCGCTTCCTGTCGACCTGCGCCGAAAGTCGTTCTGTTTGCGGACTCTCCATCAGGACAAAGACCAGCAGCAATCCAAGCAGTCCGGCAACGCCGACAGTGATTCGATTCATGACCAACCTTTGCTTCCGATTCCAGACTGCATGAAGAACTCGGCAACGACAGATTCCCTGAGGACACGGCGTCGACCACTCCAGAACATCAGTCCGGTCGACGTAGTGGCAAGTGGACTTCGCACATCGTTTAATAGCCGCCGAGAAACTTGCAGGATTATCCGTAGCTCACAAAACACGACGCGTTCTCGCCGCGTGTTCTACCACATGTCATTACTAATTGAGGAATGCAGACCATGACGGATTCGCTCTTTTCCGTGACCGACCTTTCCGTGCTGGTCTCTGGGGGAAGTCGGGGGATCGGAAGATCACTGGCAGAAGGATTTGCTCGTCGTGGTGCCCGCGTGACAATAACCGGCCGAGACTTGTCCACTCTCGAAAAGACAGCCTCGGAAATTTCCACCGGGCCACATCGCGTTGAAACTCTCGTCTGCGACGTCGCCCAACCTGACGACATTCCCCGTATGGTCGAAGGCGTGATCAGCAAGTCGGGCCGGATCGACTGTCTGCTGAATGTGGCCGGTGTCAATATCCGCAAGCGAGTCGAAACCTACACAATCGAAGAGTTCGACGGGATCCTCGACATCAATCTGAAAGGAGCCTTTCTGGTGGCTCAGCAGGTAGGACGACACATGCTCGAACGGAAAGGGGGTGGCTCGATCATCAACATCGACTCACTGAACTCATTCCGTCCCCTCAAGGGGGTCCAGCCGTATGCCATGAGTAAAGCCGCAATCTCGGCCATGACCCGCGGCATGGCAATGGAATGGGGTGAGCACGGTATCCGGGTGAACGGCATCGCCCCCGGCTTCATCCTGACTGACCTCACGAAGAAACTCTGGTCAGACCCCACAATGCAAGCCTGGAACACCGCCAACTGCCCCATGAAGAGACTAGGGCAACCCGAAGACCTGATCGGGACGGCCATCTTCCTGGCCAGTCCGGCGGCCGCGTTTCTGACCGGACAGGTCATCTACGTCGATGGCGGCATTACCTGCGGAATGCCCTGGCCGATTCCCCTGTCGTGAACCTCGTCTTGTCATCAAACCCCGTTCGCGGGACAGCATCACCATCACGCTGGGGTGACTCACCGCAGACCCCTGCGCGATGGTCACACTGCGATCTGTGGTTTCTATTTCCGATCCTCCGTACTGCGCGCACTCAATCCGCTTCCGGCGCAGCGACTGGATTGCATGCAAATCGCTCGAATTCGCCTACAGAATGTCTGTGGGGAAAACGCCAAGAATCTTTTGGCAGAACTTGCCCTTCGAAACAGAACTACTTCCAATATCGATTCATCGAAGTCGATGGATAGATCGTCAACTACAGTGAGGGAGCTCCTATGAGTCAGAGATTGCTGAACCGTCGTTCGTTTCTTCAAACAACCGCTGCGGGTGCTGCGGCGGCCTGGGCTGCTCCTGCCGTCCTGTCTCAGGAGACCAAGAAGGCCGAATTGCACGTGGCGGCAATCGGAGCAAATGGAATGGGCTGGGCCGACCTGTCGAGCGTTGGCACTCATCCGAAAGTGAAGTTTGTCGGATTCTGCGATGTCGACTCCCAACGATTCGATCAGGTCGACAAACACTACCCCGGTGTCCCTCATTTCGCCGATTACCGGGAAATGATCGAACAGCTCGGCGACAAGCTGGATGCCGTGATCGTTTCGACCCCGGATCACATGCATGCCCCCGCAGCCATGTTCGCAATGAACCGCGGCAAGCACTGTTACTGTCAGAAGCCACTGACGCACACTGTCTGGGAAGCACGCCAGATGCGACTGCTGGCCGAAAAGAAGAAACTGATCACCCAGATGGGAAATCAGATTCATTCCAATCTCGAGTACCGCCTCGGCGTCCGATTGCTCAAGGAAGGGGCAATTGGAAAGATCAAAGCCGTTCATTCTTGGATTGGCGTCAATGGACACCAGCACTACGCCGGTACCAGCCGACCACCCGTTGCCGAAGTCCCCGCGTCACTGAACTGGAAGCTCTGGCTGGGAGCGGCGTCCGATCGACCCTATGGAGACAAGGCCTACCACACCTTCAACTGGCGCGCATGGCAGGAGTTTGGCTCCGGCGCTCTGGGCGACTTCGGTTGCCATATTCTGGATCCCGTGTTCTCGGCTCTGGATCTGACCGCACCTCTGTCCATCACGGCCGAGCATGAAGGGTTCAACCCCGAGCTCTGGCCGGGCCCCGAAACGGTCACGTACGTCTTCCCCTCAACGCCATTCACAAAAGGGGATACCCTCAAGGTCACCTGGTACGACGGGGGCCGCAAACCCTTCCGCGATCTGGCGCAGCTACCCGACGGAGTCGAATTGCCCGGCGGCGGCTCGCTGTTCATTGGCGAAGGGGGAACGATGGTTCTTCCTCACATCGGAATGCCACAGCTCTACCCGCAGGCCAAGTTCGCCGACTTCAAACGACCGGAAGAAAAGGCTCTCAGCCACTGGCACGTCTGGGTCGATGCAGTCCTCTCCAACACCCCGACCAGTGATGGATTCCACTACTCCGGCCCGCTTACGGAAACCGTCCAACTGGGCAACATCGCCGCTCTCCATCCTGGCAAAACGCTGGAATGGGACGCGAAAGCTCTGCGGATCAAGAATGTTCCCGAAGCGAACGCCCTGTTGACGAAGAAGTACACGAAGGGTTTCGAAGTCGAAGCCGTTGCATGATGTGAAACCGGCACTTTAAAGGTCGCGGCGGCATCCCGTCGCGACCTTTGAAAGAAGGTGAATTGTGAAGTGGTCCTGGAAGCTGGGTGAGTTTCGTGGCATCGCAGTCTACATGCATGCCACGTTTCTGATTTTGATCGGGTTTGTGGTCCTGAGCCATTGGAGCGAGGGCCACAAACTCGGGAAAACCCTCGAAGGTGTCGGGTTCACCCTGGCACTCTTCGCCTGCGTTGTACTGCATGAGTTCGGTCACGCACTGATGGCGGCCCGGTTTGGAATCAGGACGCGAGACATCACGCTCCTGCCGATCGGCGGCGTCGCAAGACTGGAACGAATGCCTGAAGATCCGCTGCAGGAACTGTGGGTCGCTCTGGCCGGACCGGCAGTCAACGTCATCATCGCCGCGGTGCTGCTGGCCTGGATGCTGCTGATCTCAAGAGTTTCATCTCTTGAGCAATTCAGTGTCACCAGCGGCCCCTTCGTCGTGAGACTGATGGCGGTGAACATCATCATGATCGTCTTCAACATGATCCCGGCTTTTCCGATGGACGGAGGGCGGGTCTTGCGTGCCTTGTTGGCGACGCGGCTGGAATATGCCCAGGCGACAAACATTGCCGCATCGATCGGCCAGGCGATCGCGTTGCTGTTCGCCTTCGTGGGTTTCTTTACCAATCCGTTCCTGATGTTCATTGCTCTGTTCGTCTGGATCGGAGCCGAACAGGAAGCCAGCATGGTCACGATGAAGACCACACTGGGCGGAATTCCCGTCAAACGGGCCATGATGACCGAGTTTCATTCGCTTCACCCGGAAGAAACGCTGCAACGGGCGATTGAACTGATTCTGGCGACCCCCCAGACCGATTTTCCCGTCATGCAAGATTCGCAGGTGGTGGGCATTCTTCCCAGTCGCGACCTGATGATTGCCCTGCAGCAGCATGGCCCGGACAAGCAGGTGGGCGAGGTCATGCGCCGCGATTTTCTTTCCGTCGACTCGAACGAGATGCTCGATCTGGCATTCTCACGGATTCGGCAGGCAGAATGCTGTTCTACGGCCCCCGTCATGAATCGAAACCACCTCGTCGGACTGCTGACCGCAGAGAACGTCAACGAGTTCCTGCAGATTGTCTCGGCTATCGGGAAAAAGCAGACTCGATCACCATGAACCTCTGGTGGTGCTAGAGGAATGCCGTCGGGATAATCACCTCCCAACAGGACCGTCTCGATGCCCACCATCGGACCATGGCTTGTGTTTAAGCACCAGTCTGATCGAAAACCGGCATCTCTCCCGGCCTTCCACTGCCGGATCGTATCTCAGGACGGCCCTTTGGAATGCTCGCGCGCAGATGATTCTTCGGTTTTGCGCATCGGCACATTGGTTGCACCCTTCCGCTGGCCGTGAGTCGCCGCCAATGACACGTCGACGGGATCGTCCGTCCAGGTGGATCCGACTCTCGTTTAGAGCAGGCACTGCGAGTCGGGGAGCCGCGGTTTGTTACACGAACTCAAAATGGTGTCAGAACGGGGTTTTCAGGTCCTCTCTCTGATCTCCCGCCAACGAAAGCTGGCTCTCGCGGGCGCCACCCTGTTGATGGTGATCACCAGTGCCGGGAATACCTCCGTTGCGCTCTTACTTGGCTGGCTGATCGATCGGATCCAGAAAGGGCTGGAGAGCGATCAGCCACATGAACAGCTTTATCTGACAGCGTTCAAGGTACTTGGAACAATCTCGGCCATCTATCTGATCCGCGAAGTGATCAATGTTTATCGACGATTTCTGGTCGAGAGCAGTTGCACCTCGATCAATCGGGATATGCAACTGCGCGTCGTGGAGCATGTTCTTCAGACGGAATTGACCGCTCTCTCTCAGGATAAAGTCGGTGCCTTGCACGGGAAGATTCTTCGCAGTGTCGATGGTCTGGTCCGGTTCACCCGTCTGCTGTTTCTCGATTGTCTTCCCGCATTGTTGACCGGCGTGTTCGCGCTGGTGGCCGCGACGACCAAGCAGCCGCTGCTGGGACTCGTCATGCTCGGAGTTATCCCGCTGGCGGTCTTGCTGACCCTTAAACAGTTAGCCTCGCAAAAGGGAGTCCGCCTGGACCTGATGAAGGACTGCGAAGAAATCGACGGCACGATCGTCGAACAACTGAATGGAACGGAATACATCCGCGTCGCCAATACCATGCACTTGGAAGTCGATCGCCTGTCGCAGGCCATGAACAAACGGCGACAACGTGAAATTGACCATCACTTCCAGATGTCCCTTTTCGGTTGTGCCAAGTCGCTGAATGAAGGCTTCTTTCACGTCGTTGTCCTCGGGCTGGCGACTTACATGGCGATCAACGGGAAGGTGAGCTTCGGCGATATCCTGACATTCTCGGTCCTGTTTCTGAACGTGATGACGCCTCTCAACGAAATCCACCGGGTGGTGGACGAGGGGCATGAGGCCAGCCTGCGAGTCGGAGAACTGCTCGAAATGCTGGCGCAGCCGGTCGATCAATCGTTTCATTCGGCCGACAATCCCGCAATGAATCTCGTCGGGGGAGGCGTCGGTATCGAACTGCAGAATCTGGTGCTCGACTATCGGACGATCGACGGCAAGATCAAGCGCGGGCTCGACAGCGTCTCGCTAAAGATTCTTCACGGCCAGACGATCGGGGTTGCAGGACCATCGGGAGCGGGAAAATCGACCTGGATCAAAGCCCTGCTGCGACTGCTCCATCCCACTGACGGTCAAATTTTTATCGCCGGAACCCCGCTCACGCAGGTCAGCCGGGGAGACCTCGCCCGGTTGATTTCTTACGTAGGTCAGAATCCGTTCGTTTTCTCGGGAACAATTCGTGAAAACATTGCTTACGGCAACGGCGAGGTCAGCGACAGTGATATCCAGCGAGCCGCGGAGATGGCAAATCTGAGCGCCGACATCCTCGCCATGACGAACGGTTACGACACAGTGATTCAGGAGCGAGGCCAGAACATTTCGGGGGGCCAGCGGCAGCGTCTGGCGATTGCCCGCATCCTGGTACGCAATTCCCCCATCATTATTCTCGACGAAGCCACGAGCGCCCTCGACAACATCAGTGAACGGGTCGTCCAGCATTCCCTGGGGGTCGCCGAGAAAAAACGGACCACGATCATTATCGCGCACCGACTGAGCACGCTGAAAAACTGCGACACGATCCTCGTATTCAACGAGGGAAGAATTGCAGAGCAGGGGAGTTACCACGAACTGGTAAATCAGGGGGGAATCTTTGCCAAACTGGTCGCGTCGGCGGAAGAGTCGACCACCAGTTCCCACGCCACCGTCGCCTGAGTGGCCGGATTGCTGCGAATCCCCGTCGTCTCAACGTGCGGCGGAATTTGGCCTGAAGGAACCTGCGAAACGTCAAGGTTACACTTGGGGCCAACGACACCTGGGACCAGCCACATCCCTCGCGAACCTGAAACCGGCTGCCCTTGTCGTAGGAGCTTATCCGAGAGAAATCCGATCTGATCGACCGGTCCGTGCGGACGGCCAGAATCAATTTCCGTCGTATTCCGCCCGCGAAATGCCGAGAGTAAATCGAAAACCGGCCGGAACGTCTGAAGACTCAGGAGATGATTGCGGCGGATTTCCCTGAGAAAGTAAGATGTTCCGCTGCTATAATCGTCCGGCCGGGCTCTGACCGTGCGCGAAATTAAAGTCAAAACCCCTATTCCAGGAACAAAATACCGTGTTTGGAACGATGGCGATGGTTGGTGCGACCGGTGCAGTGGGTCGCATCATGTTGGAGCTTCTCGAAGAACGACCGATGCTGGCCGAAACCTATCGGTTTCTGGCGTCGTCGCGAAGTGCCGGTTCCAAACTGAAATTCAAAGGACGTGAATACACGGTTGAGTTGCTCGAGCCCGCCGCCTTCAAAGGGGTGGACGTCGTGATCGCCAGTACACCTGACGAAGTGGCGGCGGAATATCTGCCCCACGCCGTCGCGGCTGGCTGTAAGGTCATCGACGAATCGGGATTCTTCCGGATGCACCCGGACGTTGCGCTGGTGATCCCCGAAATCAACCCACAGGACGCTCTGAACGCCAAGGGGATTATCTCGAGCCCGAACTGCTCAACGACCCAGATGGTCATGGCTCTGAAACCCCTGCACGATGCCGCAAAGGTCAAACGGGTCATCGTCAGTACCTATCAGGCTGTCAGCGGTGCCGGACTTCAAGGGACGGAAGATCTGATCGAGGGAACCCGGGCCAATCTCGCCGGAGCGACTTACGAGCATAAGGTCTTCAAATCACCCATTGCATTCAACGCCATTCCTCAGATCGGTGGTTTCAAAGAGCAGGGTTACACCAGCGAAGAAATGAAGATGGTCTACGAGACTCGCAAGATTCTCGGCGATGAATCCATTCTCGTTTCCGCGACGTGCGTTCGTATCCCTGTCGCCAACTGCCACAGCGAAACAATTCTGGTCGAAACCGAGCGCCCCGTCTCGGTGGAAGAAGCGAAGCAGCTCTTCAGTGCGTTCCCTGGCCTATGCGTTCAGGACGACGAAGTGCAGGGGGGCTACCCGATGCCCCATACATCGACCGGCAGCGATCTCGTTTACATCGGACGTATCCGCAAGGATCTGACCAACCCCAACGGATTGAATTTCTGGTGCGTGAGCGACAACCTGCGAAAGGGTGCCGCCACGAATGCCGTTCAGATCGCCGAACTGCTGGCGAAGCACTTCAAGAAATAATATTTCCACTTCGCGACACCACCGCATTCATGCAGTGGCTGTCCGAAAGAAGAAACCAAATCCGATTTGCGACAGGACGGGTTGTGATCCGCTTTCACGGATCACAACCCGTTTGTTGAATTAAAGCTCGATGGTAATTTCACATCCCCCCTCACGCATCAGGCGGGATGCTGACCGACTGGAAGAGGTTGATCTATGCAGGCATTTAACTATCGCGACGGCGAACTTTATTGTGAAGATGTCCCCGTGGCGAAGTTGGCTGAACAATATGGTACGCCACTTTGGGTTTACTCCAAGTCGTTCATTCTTGGGCAGCTCAACCAGATCCAGACCGCATTTGCTGCCGTCGATCCCGTGATCTGCTATTCGGTGAAAGCCAACTCGACGCTCGGCATTCTGAAGGTCGTCCGGGATGCCGGATGCAGCTTCGACGTCGTCTCTGGCGGTGAGTTGTACCGGGTTAAGGCAGCGGGAGGCGATACGTCCAAGGTCGTGTTCGCCGGCGTGGGGAAAACCGACGAAGAGATCCGCTTCGCTCTTGAGAACGACATCCTGATGTTCGACGTTGAGAGCGAACAGGAACTCGACGCGATTGCCGAAGTGGCTTCTTCGATGGGCAAAGTCGGTCGAGTCGTCCTCCGACTCAATCCGGATATCGACGCGAAGACGCACTCCAAAACGACGACCGGGAAAAAGGGAAACAAGTTCGGGATGGACATTGAGCGGTTCCGCGAACTGGCCGCCAAAGTCCTGAAAGATAAGCGATTGGCACTCAAGGGAATCCACATGCATCTGGGTTCCCCGATTCTCACCACCGACCCCTACGAAGCTGCGGGCAAGAAGGCCATCGAAGTCGTGGAACAGCTCCGTGCTGACGGACACGACATCAACTGGATCAACCTGGGTGGCGGCTTCGGCATCAGCTACCGCGGAAATGAAGGGCTTCCGGCATCTGCCTACGCGGACGTCATCGTTCCTTCGATCGTCAAAGCCAAGTGCCGACTCGCTCTGGAACCAGGCCGATTCGTGGTCGGAAACTCATGCGTCCTGATCAGCCGAGTTGTCTTCACGAAACGCGAAGGGGGCAAGTTCTTCGTCATTCAGGACGGTGCGATGAACGACCTGGTCCGACCTGCGATGTACGATTCATTCCACCGCGTCTGGCCGGTGAAACCGCTGGTCCCGATGCCTGAAAACGTGGAAGACCCGATCGAAGGGTGCGAAAAGACCGATGTCGTGGGACCGATCTGCGAATCCAGTGACTACTTCGCCAAGGACCGGTACCTGCCGCCGCTCAAGCGGGGTGACCTGTTCGCCACGTTCAGTGCAGGAGCCTACGGCAGCACGATGAGCAGCAACTACAATACGCGCCCCCGCGCCACGGAACTGCTCGTCGATGGGACCAATGTCACCGTCATCCGCCGCCGCGAGACCTACGAGGACTTGATCGCTCACGAAGTCGGCGTTTGAAGTCGGCGAACAACAACGCACCGAGAATATCTCATCAGGCGTCGCCCCTCTGCTTTTCGCAGTGGGCGACGCCTGACTGCTTTCAGCGTCAAACTCTCCGCTTTTCGACATCCACGTCGCAGGCTGCTGCTGCACAGTACCGCTGACCTGGTCGGAATCTCATTCAAACAAAACCGTTTTCCCGTCGTCATCGGCGCATGCGGGGATAAGACGGCCACATCCTCCCCAGTAGGCAAAAAAAGCGGGTCAACGCAGAAAGCAAACGGCTTTAGCAGTTCGTGCTGCCGACGCACGGCCAAGACGATGGGAACTAGGTAGGCTGCAATGGATCGCAGAACAATCCCAAGGGCTGGCCACTTTCCCCGCCCGAGTGGGAAGTTCGTGTTTGGAATGTTTATCATGACACCCCTTTCACAATTACGGTCCACTTTCGGAAATTGAGTTCATGAGTTCACCATCGACTTCGGGCGAGCCAGGTCCCGAAAACGAACCCGAATTGACCTACCGTCTGGCAACAGAATCTCCCATCCCCAAGGGAGAGATTCAGCCCCCTCCCCCCGTGGAACTACCCACTCCCAGGAAATTTGCCAAACCGAAACCATCCAACGTCATGGAGATGATGGGCTTCAATGCACTGGTCTTTGTGACCAGTGTCTGCGTGATGACGCTGGAACTGACTGCTTCGCGCCTGATCGGCAAGCACGTCGGTTCATCACTTTACACATGGACCTCTGTCATCGGCGTGGTGCTGGCCGGGATCACCTTCGGGAACTGGCTGGGTGGCTGGATGGCGGATCGATTCGATCGTAAGCGGGCCCTGGCCTGGATGTATCTGCTGGGAAGTGTCTCCTGCGGAAACGTCCTGTGGCTGGAACAGATTGTCGGAACCATCCCGCGACCGGATTCATTCAGTTGGCCCGCCTGGATCGTTACGGTGGTGGCATTGATCTTCCTGCTCCCGGCGCTGGCCCTCGGTGCGACATCTCCGCTGGTTGCCAGCATGGCCATCGACCGCAGCACGAAGACAGGCTCGACCGTGGGAAATGTCTATGCCTGGGGGGCCATGGGATCGATCGTCGGGACGTTTCTGACGGGCTTCTACCTGATTGATGTCTGGGGAACCCGCTCCATCATCGGGCTGACCGCAACCACACTCGCAGTCTTGGCGGTGATCGTTGTCGGCGCAGGTCGGGGGTTTCGCACGGCCGTCCTGCTCGGCTGGCTGCAACTCTTGGGATGGACCATGCTTTTTGCCACCTGTGACAACAGCGCGATGGGCTCGGTGGGCCTCACCGTCGGAAAATGCCTGACCATGACAAAACCCCGACTCGAAGCCGCGTCTGCACAGGAATCATGGCTCGAGTACGGACGTTATGTCGGAGAGAAATTCCATGAAGTGGGACTGCTGCTGCGACTTCGTGACGATCCTCTGAACAAGTATCACGATGAAAGCAATTACTTCGACATCCTGGTCAACGATACGGTGGTCAACGAGCGTCCCGTCAAGATGCTGAAGCTCGACAAGCTGATCCACAGCTACTACGACCCGGGGAATCCCACGTCACTCCACTATGAATACGAACGCATCTACGCCGCCGTCACGAAGAGAGCTGCAGCCCCCCCGACATTCGAAAGCCTGTCACTGCCACTGAAAGGTCTGGAGGGCCTTAACCTGTCCCCCGCAGTCCTGCCCGAGGATGTGCATCTGGATGAAACGGGTCAGTTACTGAAAATCGCCAAACCCACGATGGGGGTCTTTGAAAAGCTACTGGCACTGGCCCCAGAGGCGGAATACTGGAAAGCGATCGAATGGCTGCATACGGAAACAAACAAGCCGCTCTGGGGGGGCTTTTCCTCTGTGAATCTGAAAGGACTTCCCGAGGGAATCATTCTTCCTCCCGAGTTCAACGCCATACTGCGTCATGACGAATCGCTGGAAGTCCTCATCGCCTATGAACCGATTTCTCACGCGGCACTAGACCAGCTAATCGCCCTGACGCCGTCGGCCGAGTGGTACAACGAAATTACCCGACTCATACGGGAATCACGTCGCAGTTCTGCGTGCTTTTACGGGGGAGGCGGATTTATCTTTCCTCGCTGGTTTCTGAAAGAGTTTCCCGGGAGCGCACACATTGATGTCGCGGAACTTGATCCAGCGGTCCATTACGCGGTGACTCAGGAAATGGGACTGACACCCGAACTGGAACAGCGGATCCGGACCATCATCGGCGACGCGCGGAACTTTGTCGACGATTCACTCAGGGCCAATCGAGAACGAGCCAGCAGGTCTGAACCTCCCGTAACCTACGACTTTATCTACGCCGACGCGTTCAATGACTTCAGTATTCCCTGGCATTTGACCACTCGTGAGTTTCAGCAGAAGACGTACGAATTGCTGAATGAACGGGGTGTCTTCCAGGCAAACATCATCGACATCTATCCCCGTACGGAATATCCCGGTCGGACGGTTGATGAGGCCGAAGCAGATTATCAGGGCCGTCTGCCGATCGGAGTGCTGCGGGATGAACCGAAGCGGGACAAGTACATCCCCGCGACGAAACGATTCGCCCCGCTGGAGGTGATGGAACTCCTTTCCAACCGTTACCGTTTGCGGGTCCAGCGCCCCCCGACCGCGCATGAAGAGAGCTTTCTGAAGGACGCCTTCTGGGAAGCCATCAAACCTGCGACTGAGTTTGAAATCTCCAAAGGGTTTCAGCCCGAGATCAAAATCGAGGAAGAACGGAGTGGCTGGAATCGCGCTATCAATCAATTGATGACTCAGTCCCGAAAGCGTCTCCCCTTTGCCGGGAAACTGCCTGCTCAGTTAGAACCTGCGAACCAGGAACAGCAAACCTGGACCCCCTCACCCGCTCCCTTCGAATTCGTGGAAACTCTTCGCACGGATGCAGATCAACGAGTACTGGGATTTCGCGGAATTATCACCCCTGAGATCGCACAACAGTTGATCGAACTCGATCCGGGGAATCCTCCCTGGGCCCAGGCAGTGAAATCCGTCGCCGAACGATCACGCCAGAAGATCGCGGGGCGATTTTTGGGGCGGTACGTGGCGACAGCGGCCAGCGTGTTTCCGAATGTCTACGTTTTCAGTACCTCGTATCAGCAGCCGAGTGCCAGTCGCGACACATTCGTCATGGTCTGCTCACGGCAGCCCATCGACCTTAAATCGCTCGACGACACCGGCGACTGGACGGGAGGCCCCTTTGCCTCACTGGAAACCCCACCCGGTTCGAACGAGCGAATTCTCAGCGGTCAAATGAGCGCCGTACTCGCCTTGTCTGAAGGACAAATCCTGACGGATGACTTTGCCCCCGTCGACAACCTGCTGGTCCCGGTCTTCACCTCGCAGGAATGACGTGTGAAGTCGAAGCCAAACCACACACCGCGCGCTTCCGCGAACGGAGAGGTCGTCGCCTTAACAGAATTTCTGAGTCCCTGTTACGGAACGGAAATCGGCTGAAGGAGAACGCTCGCTGCTCACTTCCGGGAGAACGTCCTGATCGGCACTCCTTGGAAGTCGAGGGGAGCTCCCCAAACAGGCTGTTGAAAAAGGGGAATGGATCCGAAGTCCGCTCGAGAACAATGAGCGATCTGCATTGCTCAAGGTGCCTGTCCCACTTTTTCAACAGGCAGCTAAGGGTGGCGGCGTTGTGGTCGGCCTGCGGATCCTCGGGAATTGCTATTGATTGGTTGTCGTGGCAGAGCGTCCCGTCGTGGTCGTAGGTCTTGGGGTAGTCGTCGTAGGTCTTGGTGTTGTCGTCGTGGGTGGCGGAGTCGTTGTCGTAGGGCGTGGCGTTGTCGTCGTGGTCGCGGTTGTGATACCGGGCTGACTCGGCGTCATAGTTCGCATTCCTGATGAGTTACTAAGATGAGTTACTTATACGAACGCTGCCAACCGGCTTGGCAGTCGTCAGATACCATACCACACCGAACGGATCTGTGCTTTCGTACACACCTTTAGAAAATGGGGATCCCTCGGACCCAGCCCGACCCTTAGCCGGCTGGCGAGGGACGTCGCGAGGAAGTTTCGTGCAGGTGTGGAAGAGGAATCTGCAGCTCGGCAAAGCACTTGACCGTATGCTTATCGAAACAGGGCCGCAAAGGGCTCGGTGAATCCGATTGACAAGCAATCGCCACTCGCCCATACCAACCCTCGTCTTCCGGCGAGGCCATCAGGGCGGATCCGTGATAGTCCCCCGTCGACGCCCAGCGAAAAATGTAAGACGGCGGATCGCTTTCCAGCGGATCGGCAGTCGGGCCCAGTCGAGCGAGTTTTGACATGAACTGCTGGTCAAAATCACCTCGCCTGGTCAGTGGCCAGCCGGGAACTCGTTCGAGCCATTGCCGCCTGAACGCGATGCTCGCGTGAAAGCGTCCGACCGCCAGTTCCGTTTGAAGTGTCTCAGTCCCGCTGGACAGCACTCGCGAGGGCTTGGAATATCCCAGACCACTACCGAGTGCCCGAACATGAGCGGAGATATGCCAGGGAAGATAGAGATCATCATCTTCCCAGACGACGATCAGATCCCCCCGCGCAAGGCCCGCCAGAGCGTTGTACTTTTCGGGCAGCGATCGAAAACGTCGCGGAACCGAGATGACTTCCCATCCCTCCCCGGCCTGAGAGCCGTATTGGCCCGCATCATCCAGCACGATCAATTCCCGCCGCTCGAGCGGGTAATCCTGAGCCAGATAACAGGCAAGAGCATTCGCCAACAGTGCTGGCCGGCCAAACGTCGGACATACGCAGGAAACAAAGGGCAAGTCGCCCCCCGTCCCCACCGGCCGGTCTCGCTCGGTGGAGACAGGGCCACCTTCCTCGATCGAAATGCGTTGCGGACGCGAAATCCGGTAGAGGGTCTCGTGACCGAACTGCGAGCCTGGTATGGCAATCGCTTCCTGAACATATCTCAAACCATGCCGCTCAAACATCTGTTCCAGTTCATGCTGCGGCAGCGCGAGATAAGCACAGGAACTTCCATCGGGAAACAGGTATTCGCAAAGGGACTTCTCTTCGTCCGCCATCGGCGTGTAAAGGATCAGCACCATCCGGTGTGTGAACGACTTCAGTGCCTGGTCAAGGATCGTACGCCAGTCGGCGTTCAGCTCGAGCACATGGCGCATCATCAGTCCATCGGGTGGATCTGTCGGAACATAGTCGCAAAGATCAACCACGCGGTCACAAAGTCCGGCGGATCCATCCAGGCCGATGACACGAATATCGGGATTGATCCCGCTCATCACCTGCCGAAACCACTGAGCTCCACATCCCCAGTCCTCAACGTCCCGACATCCGGACAGAAACTCAGCCCCAAGCTGGTAAGTCGTATCCGCCCCGAAGGGAAATGGATCCGCCCCCCGAAAAAAGACTTCCCATTTGCCGGCGTTCGTCATGGAGCAAGCTCTTTCAGATAGTTTTTCGTCAGACTGCCCCAGTAAGCCACGTTGTCACAGCGATCAAAATAGTAACGGAGCTCTGGATCGAGCTGCTGGAAATCGAGATACCAGGGCAAATGGCGGGCAGTGTAGGGCCGATCCAGTCGCACGGCGGAATAGAAATCCTCGTCCAGCATCTCGTGGCGTGCTGGATCGTACAGGGCGAACGTGGCCCCGATGTTCGCACGCCATGCGCCGGAACGTTTTTCAGTCCAGTACGGCCGCTCCCAAACCATCACCTGCTCACGGAAGGGGTAGGTGTCCGGGATATCCTCGATCTCCAGCGAGAGCCCCGCTTTCGCCACATCCGGATTCTCGGCCAGTGCCTGCTGCAGTCGCTCAACGACGTCATCGGGGACTTGTGACAGATCGAGATCCGAATCGGAAACGATGTACTGAGAACTCATCTCGCGATAGCGGCCTGTCCACCAGAAGCCATAACAGCCCGCGTTGTGCGCAACGCGGATCACCGGGTACGGACATTCATCCAGCCACTTCAGCAGCGGCGGATAGGTACTGCCGTGATCAAGAATCACAGGCGACAACCCCAGACGAACGCATTCCTCCGCCATCTGCCGGGGCCAGGTCAGTTGCTCGTAGACAGTCAGGTAACAGTCCATCGTGTTGTTTCTTCATGTGGTGACCGAACATTCTGCAGTCGTCGGCGGTGCAGCCCCTGAACCGGCTACGGAGCCAACTCAGAAAACCTGGAATCTCACTGATTTCCGATCGAGAGAAGTCGTGTCACCTTTCGAGAAAGAATGAAGTCTCGGGATCGCCCGCCTCAGGTTGACCGGGCCAGACTCAGCCGCTCGGGAATCGGATCGCATGCCTCAAACGGAAGTGGCGGTGCGGTGACGCGGCCGATGATGGTGAATCCGTGGTTGTGTTGTGCATGAAACAGCGGCTGCCATTCGGAGTGCTCGGTCAAAAATTCTTCCAGCGCCACCAGCAGCCCCGGTCCGCCATCGTCACCCCGTTCGCCGAAGATCTCGGTATCGTGAAACGCAATCCAGTGACGGACTCGTGATTCATGGCGTCGCAGTTCACCGCGCAGTTGCCGGGCGGTGTGCTGCGTATCGATGAACAGCAGGTCACACTCGGGGATGGTCACGCTCAGGGACGAACCCAGCCGAAACTCGAATCGTGTGCGCCCTGCGTTGGCCGCCAGTAACTCCGCAATCGGATCGGCGATCAAGTCGACCGAGATGAGGTTCGCGGGCTGCCCGGCCAGCAGCGCCACCGTACTGACGCCGCGACGCATTCCGAATTCCACGACCGTCTCGCAGCAGGCAGCGAGTTGACGGAGCTTGTCACAGTGTTCGTTAATGTCCGACGGAGTCTCGACGGCAGTGCGATACAGATCTTCAAGGGTTACCTGCGGAGCAGTCTCATCACTTTCCGCTCGAGCAGACAACGCTTCCATCGGCGGAGCCTGGGCCAGCAATTCAGCCAGTGGCACATTCGGATGACTGGTCACCAGTTCCACCAATCGATCGAAATCACTCGCAGTCAGATGCGCGTCAGCGTTGATCGGTTCGTTGACATCCTCGTTCAAGCCTTCCACATAATGTCTGCGGAGTCGATCCAGCGGCAGCCCGAGTTCCTGCAACCCCAGAATATAATTCCGCACTTTCCCCAGCAGCGTGAAGTGATAGGCACGTCCCCCGCCCGGAGCTTCGAATCGATGAATCCAGCGCAATGAGGGAAGACACAGACATCGTCGGCCGTGCTGACGAAACTTTTCGTGGATGTACCACTCTTCCCCACCAAATTCGCGGAAACAGGGATTAAACCCCAGCCAAGCCTCAGTCCGGCACGAGAACAGACCGAGCCCCTGTGCGGGAATCTCGAACGCGGAACCAGACGGATCAATCCCCCGTTGGTCGGTCCCCCAGGTCCCCCACATCCCGTCCCGCCAGATATCGTCGAAGTGGGTACTGACGAACTGGAGATCATCGTAGACGAGGGGGCCCTGAATCAAATCCTGACTTTCGGGATGGTCGTCGTACCATTGCAGCAAATGGCTGATCGCTCCCGGCCATAAATTCACATGAGAATCGAGCACCAGCACGGCATCGGCCGCGGCGATGCGAAAGATATGATCCCGCGGCGCGGCCGTCCCGCCAGCCTCCCTGTAAGGGATATACCTGACCTGAAAGGGACAGGGCCAGTCCGGATGTGGAACGCTGATGGATGAGCAAAAATATCTCAGCGACTCGGCCTGAGGACCGTCCGGATCATTGTCGACGATGACGATCTCGCAGCGGGGCATCGCTTCGGCGTGGTACAGCCGCAGCGCATTGACCGTGAAGTAAACTCCATCAAAGTCCCGATGCGTTGCCATCCCGATCGTCAGTCGAGTCATCTACTCAGGCCTCTCCAAGAGCTGCAGCGATTGTTCAGGTGAGAAACGGCGGGGGGTTCCGCAACAGTGACGCCAACTGCTCAAGTCGATTCCCCCCCTCGGTGGGCGCGCTCCGATGCAACGGGCAGTGATCCTTCCGCCGAGTGATCAACGTTCTGTCGGTCCCCCGTCATTGAGATTGCCGTCGTACTTCTGGAAACTTCGGAAGCGTTGTCGTCGGTCGCTTAGCGTTTGAAATTGACCGGCAATGCGACTCGAAACCCAAATCCTGCATTTTTTGCGTCGGGGGGCTCGCAGTACCGGTTTGCGCTGCGAAGTCGGGTCAGATCCTGCCCCCAGCTCCCGCCGCGCAAACACTTCCTGGTCCCCTTCAGCGGACCGATGGGATCGATCGCCGGCCCGGAGGAATGTTGCTGGTAGAAATCGACGTCCCACCAGTCGTAGACCCATTCCCAGACATTTCCCAGCATGTCGTGAATGCCGAATGGATTGGCGGCAAGGCTTCCCACAGGCTGCGTCGAAGCCAGATCGAAATTGGGGCCGAGAACCTGCAAAGCATCCGTATCCGTCAGCCAGGTCCTGGTCGTCGTCCCCGCCCGACACACGAATTCCCACTCCGCTTCCGTCGGAAGTCGGTACTTGCGGAACTGGTCCGCTTCCCGCTCCGACAGCAGTCGACAGAACTGGTCGCAATCCCCCCATGTCACATACTCGACTGGCAGCCCCATGTCCTGGGATTCCGATCCATCGGGAACGATCATCTTCGAGGGAAACATCGACGGGTTTTTCTTCAGAACCTTCTCAAACTCCTGCTGAGTGACTTCGTGCGTCCCAATATAAAAAGGCTTCGAAATAATCACCCAATGCTGCGGCCCGGCACTCTTCGCCACAGCCAGCCGGTCCGCAGTATTCGCGGGCCAGTTTCGAGTCCACTCTTCGATCTCGTCCTCGGTTGCTCCCATCATGAATTCGCCTGGAGGAATTAAACGAAAACTCATCCCCAGAGAATTCGTAAACTCGACAGGAACGCCCAGATAGTTCGCCCACGCTTCCTGATGTGACTTCGCAGTATCGGAATCGAAGGGGGCAACCGCCTTCTCAGGGGCACCGACCGGCCAGACAGGAAGCTCCGCCAACGTAGCGATCGGACCGTGATGCCCCAGCATGCCGCTTGAATCGCCCTCGTCGGTGTCGATTCGCCCCTTGTCCCTGGCCTCCCCCTTATCAGGAGCGTCAGTAAGGCGCTCCGCGAGAAATCCCTTCGCCATCAGTGTCACAGCCAGCAGGGTGACTCCGATCAGGCTGCCGAATATGACGTTTCTCCTTGAGGGAGTTTCCGGAAGCCCTTCGGTCACGGTTTCGCATTCATGCAATGTCTGCGTGGCGGATCGAGAAAGTGTCCGCAGTCCCTCAGAAGTGACTTCTTGTGTTTCATCGCTCAGGAGCGGTCTTCGAACGGCAAAAGAGTGCCCCGTTTCCGGCGGGGATAAGACCTCCAGTGTATCGATTCCCTCGATGACCGCCTGAGCATCCATCAGTCGTGTCTTACGATCTTTGGACAGCATCGCCGCGAGCAGGGAATCCAGCCCGAGGGGAACATCTTTCAACGTGTCTTGCAAACGGGGAATCGCATGTTCGCGATGAGCCACCACGATTTCCCCCACGGAATTGCCGGGAAAGGGGGGCTTGCCGGTCAGCAACCAGTAAAGTGTACAGCCAAGGCTGTAAATATCGGCACGGGCATCGACTTCGCGTGGATTGACGAATTGCTCGGGCGGCATGAAGTCGACAGAACCGGTGACAATCCCCGTTCCTGTGATGTCGTAGCAGGGGTCCCCTTGAGCGGTATCCGTCCATTCGATCATCCGTGACAAACCGAGATCAAGGATCTTCACAACCCCGCTGCGGTCCAGCATCAGATTCGAGGGTTTGATGTCACGATGCACAAGTTTTTCAGAATGGAGATAGGCCAGCCCGGTCGCTACCTGCCGGATAATGCCCAGCGCCACGGGGACTGACATCAACCCGCTGGTCTGAATGCGTCGCTTCAAATCAATCCCGCTGACAAGTTCCATGACAAGATAAAGAGATCCTTCACACTCGCCAGCGTCATAAGAAGTGACCACGTTGGGGTGATGCAGTCGCGACGCGAGTCGAATCTCTCGCAGGAATCGATCGATTGTTCCCGCAGCTTTGAAACGATCCGGCCGGATGATCTTGAGAGCAACCATTCGCCCCATCAGACGGTGCCGGGCCGAGTAAACCGTCCCCATGCCCCCTTCGCCGATTTTTTCCCAGAAGACATAGTGCCCCATCAGCAGATTGCGGCCTTCCAGCAGAAACTGAGACTGCAGCGGGGTAATAATTCTCGCCTTGAGCATCTCTTCAATGATGCGATGGGGATCGGGAGCAGTCTGGCCGGTCCCCATCCGCTTCACAGTCTCATTCAGCCATTGGACCTGTGAAGGATCTCCTTCCGCCAGCAACTCCTCGAGCTTCTCCAATGAAATATTCATCATCTTCCCCCCTTGGGCACCGGGGGGGTTACGAAGCGCCAACTCACCGTGGCTTGCCGTCCCAAGCGACTGAACACAGTGAACATTCTTTCAGACACCCATGCCGAACGGAGCGACCAGGAATTCGCTTCAGGGGAATCAGAAAGAGCCGTGTATGAGGTGTGTGAACACGGCAGATCGGGCCCTGTGATCGGCGCTGCCTGGCTTGAGTTGGGCTGTGTCTGCGGACGATCACCAGAGTGGTCCGAAAGTGGACGACTCCCGGAATCTCCGTTCGACCTGCCATCCGCCGTTAACATCGCGGGGCCCCACACGACTTGATGCATAGACACTGTAGCGATCAGATTGACTCATTCAGAATTTCAACAACAACTTACAATACGCGGCCCGTTCAGTAGAAACAATCAATCCATCGAGCCGACGTGATGCGTGCCGCCAAGCTCCGTCGATGCGCCATGGAAGCTGGGATTGTCGGTCCTCTTACTCACTTGCGCTGTGAGCCGCCCAGGTGAGGCCGATTTGCCCCCCGACTCATGCTCCATCTTCGCTGATCATCACGCCGATTTCTCGATCCTGGGAAATTACCGCATTATTCGCTGCGGCTATTGTTTTAATTAGCGGCGGGACTAAAATCCTTGGCAGCGGCGCGAGTTCGCTGCCAGGAAAGTACCAGAACAAAAGATGAAACCTGCATTAGAACCTGATGACGAACAGTTTTTGCTGAGCCTTCAACGGCTCGGAGGAGGAACCGTTCAGGATTTGTGCGACGCTGCAGGAGTCACAGCGACGGCGATTCGGTTACGTCTCAGTCGTCTTCAATCGCTGGGGCTGATTGAGCGCCAAACGATTCGATCGGGCCGCGGACGCCCTCACCATACCTACCAAATCACGGAACTGGGTCGACGACGACTCGGCGATAACTATTCCGAACTGGCTCAACTGCTGTGGTCGGAACTCCAGACAATTGACGAAATCGACGTGCGCCAGCGGGTCACAGGCCGCATTCGTGATGCCATGGTTCGTCAGTATGGCGCAAACGTGCAGGGGGCGCTCCTGTCCGATCGCTTCGCCCAATTGGGAATCGCACTGGCTGACCGTGGGTTCTCCGTCGAAGTCGACACGCGAGAAGCGCTGCCGATTCTCCGCGAGAATCACTGCCCGTACCACGAGCTGGCTCAGCAGGACCCAGGGATTTGCGAGTTGGAACAACAGGTTTTTGAGCGGGTGCTGGGGGTTCCTTTGACTTTAGCGTCCTGCTGTCGGGATGGCGGACATTGCTGCGAGTTCCATCCTGCGTGATGTGCAGTTTTTCGAATTCACCCTGTTTCATAGTGACCAGAAGTTCATAGTAACCAGAAGAGAAACAACGAAAATCAAGTGGCCGGCAGTCAGCCGCCAGAATATTCATCGAGTAGAGAGTGAGGAAAGTGCAGTTCAGTACAGACCGTTAAGACGATTCAGACAGCGGCTCGGCTGAGGAAGTGTGTGGAAGTGCCTGCCACGAGGATGGCAGCCCGCTGGCAAGGAACGAGGTTGGGTGAAAGCAACGGCAATTACTGTTAAAGTCGTTCCCTTGCGGGACAGTTCCCGGCACCATCTCCAGTAACGCAACAAAAACGGACACTGCAATCATGACAACCTGGATTGAAGGCCGATTTGAAGAAAACGTTATCACCACGTCGCTGGAACAGGCGATGAACTGGGCGCGGCAGTCGAGTATCTGGCCGATGACGTTTGGTCTGGCGTGTTGCGCAATTGAGATGATGGCTGCGGGTGCAAGCCGGTTTGATATGGATCGATTTGGTGCTGGTGCGTTCCGCGCGACGCCACGACAAGCCGACCTGATGATCGTCGCAGGGACGGTCACCTATAAGATGGCCAGCCGCGTCCGCCGCCTGTACGAACAGATGCCCGACCCCAAGTACGTGATTGCCATGGGAGCCTGCACAGTCGGAGGAGGCCCCTACTTCAAATACGGATACCACGTTGTAAAGGGAGTCGACCTGGTCGTCCCTGTCGACGTCTACGTCCCCGGGTGCCCACCACGACCTGAAGCCCTGCTCGAAGGTCTGATGCGAATCCAGGACAAAATCAAAGCCAAGAAAATTACCCGAACACAGGAAGTCCTGCCGATTCCGCACCACACGGGACGAGTGGCTCTTCCCGTAACCCAGTCATTGACGGAAGTCGTCTGATGGAATCAATCGCGTGACGGTACTGCGGTCTAATCCAGCCGCGAATCCGGTCCGCACAGAATTCGTTTTTTGACAAGTCAACGGTCCTTCAGGCAGGGAACCTCGCAACAACGAGCCGTGCCTGACGCGACTGAGACTTGGAGCCGGCCCCGCGAGGCCCTCGAGTGAGGCCCGATCGAAGTTCGTCGATCGGGCGATCACCCGTGATCGTTCACTGAGTCAGTTTTCTTTTCCACACAAGTAGAGTTTTCGCATTCAATGTCCAGTCTTCTGAAAATCACCGATCTGCATGTGTCTGTGGACGACAAACCGATTTTAAGGGGCGTCAGTCTCGAAATTCGTCAGGGCGAAATCCACGCACTCATGGGCCCGAACGGATCCGGTAAAAGCACCCTCGCCTACACCCTGGTCGGTCACCCCAAATACGAAATCACGGGTGGCTCGATCGAAGTGGATGGCACGCCGCTGAACGAGCTGGACCCCTGCGATCGCGCCCGACTCGGCCTGTTTCTGGCCTTCCAGTACCCGGTCACGATTCCCGGTGTGAAGGTAGCGGACTTTCTGCGACATGCTGTCACCAACATTCGCAACCCAACTCGAAAAGAGGGCGAAGGCCTGATCCCCATGCGGGACTTCCGTAAAGAGCTGAAAAGCCGCATGGAAGAACTTGGCATGGACGTGGAATTCGCTCGCCGCTATCTGAACGACGGTTTCTCGGGTGGTGAAAAGAAGCGAATGGAAATTCTCCAGCTCGCCATGCTCCAGCCCAAGTTTGCGATCCTCGACGAAACCGACAGCGGACTGGACAGCGATGCTGTTCGAGTGGTCAGTGAAGGACTCCGAAAGCTGGCAGGACCTCAGATGGGTGTCCTGATCATCACGCACCACGAACGTCTGCTGGAATACAACGTTCCACAGTACACCCACGTCATGCTCGCGGGCCGCATCGTCGAAACCGGCGACGCCTCGCTGGCACATGAACTGCATAACAACGGCTATGCCAATATCCGACTTCGCCATCCTGCTGAAGCGGCCGAAGAACAGGAACAGCAGAAGAGTGTCCCCGCTGCCGTCGCAGCAGGAACCAAGTAAACATACGAAAAGCGGCATCCGGCAACCACGAAACGACGCAACCGACTTCCCCGACCAGAAATGGTCGGTCGGCGAACTCACCCTGCGTCAGACGATCGGTTTTCCAGATGCCATCCAGTCACGAGTCACCTCTGTCGGAACTCACGACAGGTCCGAGCGGATGCAAGACGACAGTGAAACGATAACGGTCAACGATCGGTGACCTTGCCTGGCCTCGAGGGCATCCACGGATCGTACCCTGACCGATGACCGAGAACCGAATAGACGAGCGACCCACTAAGGGAAGACGAAGATATCATGACGACAGAAACAACGACCGTAGACGACGAAATCGGTGTTGGCGATTACCAGTACGGATTCCATGACCCCACCGACAAGTATGTTTTCAAGAGCCGTCGGGGTCTTGATCGCGAGATCGTCGAACAGATCTCTGAGATGAAGAACGAGCCGAAGTGGATGCGTGACTTCCGGCTGGAAGCTCTCGATCTCTTCTTTCACAAGCCCATGCCCACCTGGGGTGGTGACATGAGCGAACTCGACTTCCAGAAGATGTTCTACTTCGTGAAGGCATCGCAAGGGCAGGAAAAGTCGTGGGAGGATGTTCCTGACGATATCCGCAAAACCTACGATCGACTCGGGATTCCCGAGGCCGAAAAGAAGTACCTCGCAGGTGTCAAAGCCCAATACGAGTCCGAAGTCGTTTACGGCAGTCTGCAGGAAGATCTCAGCCGCCAGGGTGTGATCTTCACCGACACCGATTCGGCGTTGCGTGATCATCCAGATCTGTTCCGCGAATACTTCGGCAAGGTCATTCCCTCTGCTGACAATAAATTCGCCGCGCTGAACTCCGCCGTCTGGTCGGGTGGCTCGTTCATCTACGTCCCGAAAGGGGTGAAGATCGAGTTCCCGCTGCAAGCCTATTTCCGCATCAATACGCAGAACATGGGCCAGTTCGAACGGACCCTGATCATCGTGGACGAAGGGGCCTCGATCCACTACGTCGAAGGCTGCACCGCCCCCACCTACAGCAGCGACAGCCTGCACTCGGCCGTGGTCGAGATCATCGTCAAACGAGGGGGCCGCTGCCGTTACACGACCATTCAGAACTGGTCGAACAACGTTTACAACCTGGTCACCAAGCGAGCCCAGGCGTACGGTGATTCGCTCATGGAATGGGTCGACGGTAACCTCGGCTCGAAACTGACCATGAAGTATCCCGCCATCTACCTGATGGAACCGGGTGCCCGAGGCGAGACCCTGTCGATCGCCTTCGCGGGCAAGGGTCAGCATCAGGACGCCGGAGCCAAGATGGTTCACTGTGCTCCGCATACGTCCAGTCGCGTGATCTCCAAGAGTATCTCGAAGGACGGAGGTCGGGCGGGCTACCGTGGCCTGGTGAAAGCCACTCACGACGCTCATCACTGCAAGAGCAACGTCGTCTGTGACGCGCTGATCCTCGATCCACACAGCCGTAGCGACACTTATCCGTACATCGAAGTCAATCACGACAATCTGACGATCGAACACGAAGCGTCCGTCTCCAAGATTGCCGAAGAACAGTTGCTGTATCTGATGAGCCGCGGGATGACCGAGACCGAAGCTTCGGCGATGATCGTCACCGGCTTCATTGAACCGCTCGTCAAAGAATTGCCAATGGAATACGCAGTCGAAATGAATCGGCTGATTGAATTACAAATGGAAGGGAGTGTCGGGTAATTTCCGAAGCCATGTTGACTGTGACACCCTCTCATGCGGCGTTTGGTACTGACGCCTTCGAATCGTTTCTTGCCTCGCGCCGCGAACCATCGTGGATGAGCGACCTGCGCCGCGGTGCGTTCGAAACCTACCGTGAACTGCTCCAAACAGAACTCGATCCGGAAGAATGGAAGCGAGTCGATACGCGGGCTTTCCGCGCAGACAAGTTTGCCATCCAGACTCCCTCGACAGCAAATGCGGTCGCTGCCTTTGAAACTCTCCTCGCAACCCGAGCCGAGTTCGCTGGCTTCGTCAGTCACATCGATGGCGCCAGTTCGCCTTCGAAGCTCGACGAGGACCTGGTCAAGCAGGGGGTTCTGTATGGAAACCTATCCGACTTACTCCAGACTCACGGCGACATCCTCAAGCCGCACCTGATGACCCGAGCGGTCAAGCCGGAAGCAGATCGGTTTGCCGCCTGGCACGCCGCCTACTGTACCGGCGGGACCGTCCTGTATGTTCCCCGGAACGTCCAGATCAGCAAACCGCTGTATAGCCTGATCGGGCTGGCTGCCGCGGGTGCTGCCGATTTCAGTCACACGCTGGTGATCCTGGAAGAAGGGGCTTCTGCCACGCTGCTGGAAGAAACGTCGTCGACTTCGCCGGACCTGCCCGGGGTTCACGTCGGCGCTGTTGAACTGCTGCTCGCACCTCGTTCGAACCTTTGTTACGTCCAGCTTCAGAACTGGAACGACAAGGTCTGGCATTTCGCTCACCAGGTGGGCCGTGTCGACGCGAGTGCCTCGCTGCAATGGACCGTGGCTGGTCTGGGCGCCCGGTTCGCTCACGTCCACCAGGATGTTTTCCTGGACGGAAAAGGGGCTGCCGCCGAAGTGAACGGCGTCACGTTCGCCACCGAAAAGCAGCTCCTGTCGTACTACACGCAGCAGACTCACAACGCGCCCCATACGCGCAGCGACCTGCTTTACAAAGACGTCGTCCGCGACAACGCCCGCTGCGTTTGGCGTGGAATGATCAAGGTCGCCAAAGACGCTCAGAAAACAGACGGCTACCAGCGAAACGATAGCCTGCTGATGAGCGAAACGTGCCGCGCCGATGCCATCCCCGGTCTTGAGATCGAAGCGGATGACGTCCGCTGTACCCACGGTGCCACCTGCGGTCGTGTCGATGAAGAGCAATTGTTCTACTGCATGTGCCGAGGACTCAGTCGGGCTGAAGCCATGCACCTGATTGTGGAGGGATTCTTTCAGCGGGTTTATGACCGCATCCCGGTCGAAATCGTGCGAGAAACTCTCGGACAGGCGGTTGAGCGAAAACTGGGAATTGGCGGACTGTAAACCACAGTCAGTCTCTCCCGTTTGAGCTGAATTCCATTGCGGCTGGTGAGGGCAACGCAGCGCCACAGACGGTGTTTCGTCGGTGGCGTTCTCGCCTGTCACAAGCCCGATCATCGCCCCTGTACCGGTGCCCCAGTAAAGAATGTGAAGTGCATGTCTGAATTTGAACGAGTTGCGTCTGTAAGCGAAGTTCCCTCCGGGGGGCGATTATCGATTCTGGTGGACGAGGTTCCTTCGTTGCTGATCCGGATCGGGGACGATTTTTTTGCGATCGAGGACGTCTGTTCTCACGATGGGCAGCCGTTGACGAATGGGCCCGTCGAAAACTGCTCGATCGTCTGTCCCCGGCATGGAGCGCGATTCGATCTTCGAACGGGGAAACCCCTTTGCATGCCCGCCATCGAACCGATTTCTACCTTTGAAGTCCAAGTTCGCGACGGCGACATTTACGTGAGGCCCCGCACATGAACCCTGAAACGCATTCCATTCCAATCGCTCCCGCCACCGATTGTTGTTCCGACAATCATTCAGCAGCCGTAGAGACACCGACGTCCGCAGATAAGTCCGCGACGACATCAGAAGGTTGCTGCCAATCATCAGCATCTACGCCCGCAGCCACAGCCGAGGCGATTCCGTCGACCAATGCAAGCTGCTCGTCAGCTACAGACGGTGCCGACGCCTCTCCAGAGGCCGCTGCTGCGGAAGCCGGGGAAGAATCCGCACCCGACGATGCGGCTCTGATTGACGCCCTGCGGGAAGTGATCGACCCCGAACTCATGATCAATATCGTGGATCTGGGACTGGTCTACTCCATCAATCACACCGAACGAAAAGTGCTCGTCGAGATGACGTTGACCAGCCCGGCTTGTCCTGCGGGTCCGCAAATCATCTCGCAAGCGAAAATGTCACTCGAAAAACTCTCCGGCGTCGATCAGGCGGAAATCAAGTTGACGATGACCCCGCCGTGGACGCCCGACCGCATGACCGACGATGCACGCGATCAGTTGGGAATTTTCTGATCGCTCACATGATCCCCGCCTTGTGACGATGTCACAATGCAACCAAACAAAAAGCCCCTGCGAGGATTTCCTGGCAGGGGCTTTTTGTTTGGTTATCTCAGACGAACGTGCCAAACATGCACTTCAATCAGAGGGCCGCATGAGTCGTCGCCGCAGCGACCGGAGCATACCTGGTAATGATTGTGGCAATCATCAGGTAGACGGGAATACCAATGGTGACGTTGTAACTGAAGGTCACCCCCAGTGAGGCAGCGAGCGGCAAGGTGGGGCTGGCTTCGGGAATCGCCAGTCGCTGGACTGCGGGAAGAGCGATATACGAGGCGGCACCACATAGGACAGCGAACAGCACATACGTCCCCAGTTCCAGTTGCTGTCCCAGGAACAGGCTGTACCCATGGGCGATCAACATCCCCATGACTGCGAAGACGTTCGGAGCCACTAACGCGAACGTCACAAACTGCCAGCCTGCATTTCTCAGATCCTTGAGCTTCTTGGAAGCGGTCATTCCCATCTCCAGCAGGAAGACACACAGCAGTCCGTGGAACAGATTCACGAACAACGCGTCGTCCATCGCTGTCACTTTTTCACCTTGCAGTCGCGAGATGAAACCGATGGCGATACCCGCGAACAACAGGAAGATCCCGGGATTCAGGAAGACTTCGTGAAGCAGTTCCTTGCTCAAGAAAGCCCCCCGCGCTTTCTGGGTGGGTGCATCCTCTCCCGCATGAAGGTCGACTTCCTGCAGAGCAATCGTTGCCTCCGCTTCGTCGGCGGCGTTTTGTGCTGTCGTGGAACTTTCGGATTCTGTCGATTGAGTTCGCAGGGCAGCCGTATTCCGTCCCCCTCGTGTGGTTCCGTTGGCCGATGATCGGCCCACATTCGACACACCGTTTGATCGAACGTGGGCATGTCCGGCTCCCACAGCAGCGTATTCTTCCTCCAGGGCATATTCGTCTTCGTAGTCATGCTCTTGTTCGTCGAGATCCTCCTCATGTTCGTGCTGGGGCGGGATGTCTCTGCGAAACTGGCCATACCCAGCCTCACCCGGCATATTCCCCTTGGCGTCCATTCCTCGCTGCCGCATGTTGGCCACCAGATACAGGGCGACCAGGCAGCCGGGAATTTCCATGACCGCAAGCATCACAGGCATGTAGGGAGCAAACGCGATTTTGCCGGCGGTCAGCACCCCCATACAGGTTACGAAAGTACCCGCGGAATCCGAACCGTAATACCCGGCGACGGTGGCCGCATCGATCTGGCGCAGTTTCGTGGTCAGACGGAGCGTATAAAAAGCGACGACACCGATAATCGAATTGGTCACCAGGCCGATCAGCATAAACCCGGCCGCTTGTCCGTAAAGATGTGGCTCCAGCCCCGCAAGCTCTTCGCCACCTTTCCAGCCGATGGCGAGTAACAGATAGATGGTCAAACCTTGATAGACGGCCTTCGGGAATTCCAGCTTGACGTGCAGCATGGGAATCAGAAAGCCGGCATAAAAGAACAGCAGTAACGGCTTGAACAGGTTGTGAGTGAAGTTATCAAGAAATTCATGAAGCACAGCGCATATCCCTTTTTAGTAATCCCGGCAGAGCACGCTCCGCAGACGAACGCGGAAGCGAGCGAAAGCAGCCACTGTGCCGATCAATCGGGCTGACGAAGAAGTCAGCCAACATCCCTCGAGGGGCCTCACCGAACGAGCACGCGGCCGAAACGTAAAAGTGTCTCGGACATTCTTTTACAGTGAACCACCCTCACTCTCTCCGCGTTTTCGCGAGTGTCGTGACGACCAGACAACGACTCTTGTCGTGTGCAACGTCTGCCGAAGTCCTTTGCAAATCATCCCGGCATTCGAACGACGTCTTCGAAAGCGAGCGGCGCATGCACCAGTCGTGCGCCTCGGCAGGATGAATTCCCTGCCTCTGCTATCTCGCTCAGTTCGAATCATCGACAGAGACCAAAGTCTGACATTCGTTCCCCGCGCGTAGCGGGCTCAGCGGTATTGAAACGCATTCTGTACGACAAGACGAATTAAGTTCTCTTAACGTGTCGAGAATGTAAGCGTGCACCTGCCGAGCGGGTCGACTCCGTGACGTTTTTAATAATATCGCAATGACGAAATGGCGCGGCCGTTCATGCGCGGTGTTCGCTTCCGGGCACACGGCCGTCGGCTGCTGACCAGGCCCAGCGTAAGAATCGATCGGTCAGCCCCGTGTGCCAGAAGCGGACATGAGCAACCGCCGCCAGGAGGAACGCAGTGAACAGACTGACGATTGCTCCGATGATGACGCTGAGAGGGCGGTAGCGCCAGACAAAGATATCACCCTTCGCTGGAGCATCCACAGCCCGAAATTGACCTATCTGACGCGATTCCGTTGGGATGCCGTTCTTCTCGACAGTCCAGCCCGGATAGGCAAGTTCTGTGAGAATGAGAGGCTCATCCGGTTTCGGAGCCTGCTCGACGACGACCTTGCGTGTTCCCCGTCCCCGCGGAATTTCCGGTCGATTCGAAACGCTCACTCCATTCGCGCCGATACGGGCACGTCCGGGATACGAAACGGCGTCGCCGCCCGCTTCCCGCTGCTTGAACCGATACAAATGGATCGGTTCCATTCGTCCCCAGATCCGATTGAGAAAGGGGTCGACCCCTTTCCACAAAAGCTCGACGCCCCAACCTTGTTCGTCGAGAGGTTCAAAATTGAGAACGTGTGTCACGCCCGCCTGACTGAGCCATTCGAGGTAGGGGACGGATGCGGGAGTCGGCCGACCCGAGGGAAGCGGTTTGGGAGAATCCGGCATCGCAAACTGGGAATCGACATACTCTGCAGGAGCGATCCCCAGATACCAGGGGACGCACGACACACCAAGCAGTGTCCCGACATTGGGACCCGGCGATACCAGCCGCGGCAGCTCCTTTTCGTCAGCCAGCAGCTTTCGAACAGGGCTGTCCTCACGGAACGAAATTGCCGGCTTCGACACGATCGCCGTATAGGTCACCATGCGACTCACCATCCACAGATCCCCGGTCGTCGAGGCGAAGATCGCCCCTATGACGATCCCCCGTGCGGTCATCGGCCAGGCGCAGCGCTGCAGTTGACTGAGCATCTGCCCCGCGAGCAGCGCGATGGCAAAGGTGGTCACAATCCCGTAACGCCCCGGCCCCCGAAAGAAGCTGAAGCCGGGCAAATGCTTTCCTATGGGCAGCAGCCATCCCGTTGCGTAGATGAGTGCCACGGTTCCCACCATCAGCCAGTAACCGGTGGTGCCATTCAACACGGATGCGTTCGCCTGAGAGTTATTCGATGATCGCCGGTGTCGAGCCCAGCGGATGACAGCAAATGCAGCCAGCAGCAGCGGGACGATTCCACAGTACACGTGGGCTTCGACCTTATTGGTTCCCGTTTCCAATGCAGCAAGGCGAGCCTGCCGAATCGCCTCGTCAAGCTCGTGGTTGGGACCGAAAAGCTGCCACGGCGCAACCAGTTCTGCCAGCGTTCGCACCAGATTGTCTTCCCCGATAGCCTGTGGACTGTACCAGCACCACGGAGCAATCAGCTGGGTCACATAGAGCGGGGGCATGTGTCCGTAAGCAGGATCGTAGTCGCTTCCCGCCACCACGCGCGAACTGCGCTGCTTCAGTTCCCATGAGGGAACCAGTTGAACTCCCGCCAGACAAACCCCGGCGATGCCCGCCAGAATCAGTGCCAGCGCACCGCGTGACACACGTCCTTGTTCCGTCCCGGGATGGACTTGCACCTGTTGAGAATGCTCCGCCCAAAGCCGCCATGTGGCATAACTGGCAACCATCAACTGGGTGATAAAAGCCAGGTGGTAATGTCCCGCCAGCAACTGCAGCCCCAGCGCAATGCTCAGGCTGATCGAGTACCGCCACAAGCGGGTCTGAAGGAAAGACTCCACACAGTACATTGCGACGGGAAGCCAGCAGCCCGTCAAAATGGCCCATTCCAGACAGGAACGGGGCGGAAACCACCCGAAGGTGAAAACCAGACCCGTCAGCATCGCACCTCGCCCCGAATTCCCAACCCGCAAGGCGAAGAGTGCTGTAGCGACGAAGCAAATCAGATAATGGAGAAGATGCTGGACGTTGTACGCCGTATTCACCGCGAGCAGACGGTACAAAACGACGTGAAATGGATAAGCCGCCCCCGTTTGACTCTCTCCCAGGATGGGATAACCAAAGCCGGTGAGATCATTCCACAGCGGCAATTCCCCCGCACGAAGACAATCCGCATAGAATACCTTCTGGGGGAAGAAGTACGGATACAGATCCCCGCCAATGAAACCGTATCCAAAGAAGAGCGGCCCCCAGAACAGGAGCGTCAGGGCGAAGGCCACCAGCAACAAGCAGAAATAGCGTCCAGTGTTAAACATGGCCGTAGTTTAACGTTCGCTCATCGCCATGCGAGGCTGGAACCCGGCCGTCCATGTCCGCCGGAATACATCACTTCCATTGCGAAGCCCTGCTGGTCCAAAGAACGACCTGACGGCCCGATTGTGAACTACGTTCATCCGGAAATGGGAACGACTTCCAAACAATGGCCCAAAATTCGTCCGCCAAACTCGGTTCAACCGTGCAAAAAAAGAGCGAGCCCACATTTCTGGTGGCTCGCTCTTTTTGGCTCAGATTGGCCCCCTAGGCCTTGTTGGCACGGCCGGTCAAGACATCGATGTTTCACAACAATCGGGAGCGTTGCTCAGGGTCAGAAGAATAATCTCTTCATCGGTCGCCAGTCCCAGGTCGTACATCATGCTGACCACATTCACCTGCGTGACTTTTTTTACAATTAACTGAATCAGAGGGGTCGCCGTCTCAATCAGTTGGGTCCTCATCCGTTTCAACAGAACCGTGGCGGCCGCCGAATTGGCCCCACGGACCAGTCGAAGTTCCGATGGTGTCAGAACTCCTGACATGCGAACGAGGAGCATGTCGCCAATTAAATGGGTCCGAATCTGTTGAGGTCCGCGTCCGAAGTACTCCAATTCAAACTTCACAATCAAATCCGAAATCGCTGCTTCGAGCTCGCCACGGGTGACAACGCGATCAATCGACTCGAACAAACCTGGATCCTCGCAAGCGGGCAACGAATTATCACACGAATTCCGTGAGGTCAGACAATCTGATGGCGTGAGTGTAGAGGGCATCGAAAAAGGGGTTCTCTCGAGAGGACAACAACGAGGGGGCGATTGCCCCCCGGCGCGGTCTCGATGAGCCCCCGCGCCGACAGGGCGCATCGTTATTCGGTAAAAAACCGAAAAAGAAATTATCGGGGAACGGAGGGGACACCCCGAGACTGGCTACCACCGCTTGAAGTGGAATCCGAAGTGAACAGAGAGCCCTGCAGGCATTCGCCGCCCAGTTTCTGCGTCACTTCGTCAATGACGTCTGCCAGTGGCTTCTTCATCGCTTCAGGCGCCGACTGGAGAACGGAATCCCGTACGGCTCCTAGCGCCGTTCCGATCGCAAGTCCCTTCAACTTGTTGATCTCTGGTCCCAGCGTTTCGCTGAGCATGGAAATCCAGGACTTACTCGGGGGTGCTGATGACTGAGGCGCGCTGCTCAAGGGACGCAGTGTGGAATCATTCGCAGCGTATTGGGCCACGGTGGGAGGAACCGTATTCGTCGGACTGGGCGCAAATTCTTCATAAGGCCGACTCGATAACCCCTGGATTCCCGAGTGACCGTAGGATTTTGACCTTGTTCGAGGTTCCGCACTGGGGCGGTGCAGAAGCGATGCGCCGACATATCCCACTGCCACAGCACCCATCATGGAGATCCAGGGGTGCTTCTCGACATGTTGTGAGATATCGAAAGCTCCTTTGACGCTTTCGACTCCATCGTAAAGTGTCGTGCGAACATCCTGCACCGTCCCTTGTACGGCGTCAGTGACAGTGCCCACCGTTTCCGAGACGGTAGCCGTAGCGGTTTGTACTGTTTCCAGCACATTGGCCGTTGCCTCTTGTACGGTGGCGGTTGCCGTTTCGACTGTCTCGGCAACTTTTCCTTCGAGCAACTCAATCTTGTGAGCCAGTGACTCACGCGATTCTTCCATTTGAGCCAGGAGTTCGTCCTGTTCACGTGCTATTTCGGTGTCGACAGCCATTCGGTGTCCTCTTTCATTGCTTGTGCAGTTTTGGGAGTCAGGGCTTCAACGGATTTCATCTGGTTGACGCCGATCCCCACTGCGATGGCCCCTAAAACCACAATAAAAGCTCCGACAATCCCGTAGCACATCCACAGTGACAACGTCGGAACCTGAGTAGACAGCAAGTGAACCAGCATCAGACAGACCAGAATCAATCCGACTTGCAGGACTGCAAATCCCGCCCCCAGGAACGAGGCACCGGTTGTTGCCGTCTTTAAGTCCTGCTTGATTTCGTTCCGAAACAGAGCCAGATGCTGAATACCCAGGTTCTGAAGATCGCTCACGATTCCGCTGACGAGTTCAGTCACCGAGGGCTCCACACCCGGCTCGGGGGAAATGGAAGTTGACATGGATTATGTCCTTGATGAAGTAGCTCGCGCGACAAGAACCCCCAAACCGATCCCGATCAGCAGGGCGGGAATTGGATTCTTGCGAATGACCGAGGAGACATCCTGCATGATGCCGTCGAGGCCTTCACGTTCCAGGTATTCGCCCGTCTCGGTCAATCGCTGGGCAACAGCCGAGGAAGCCTGACCCAGACGCCCCTCCTGGGGGATGTTGTGACGGACGGCTTCGCCCGCGGCCTTCAAACCGCCACCGATCGCACATGCCGCGTCTTCGGCTTTCTGATCCAAGTACGACCCTGCGCTGGCAATCCCCTTCGAGGCATTGCACGCCGCTTCACTGGCCTGGTCAGCCACGTACCCGGCAGCCTTCCGTACATTGTCCACGGCACCCTGGGCGCCCTGAGCAACGGCCTGCGAGGCTTCCTGGACTTTGTTCTTCGCCATTGTTGTTGTGTCTGCCATGATACTCGTACTCCTGTTCGTAAGGTTGGGAACCACGGTGTCGAAGACTGACATCGTGGAGTATAGCAATAGCGATTAGCGTGCCAGTCGCTTTTTCGACCTGTGGAACTGTTTACTGGCTGAAAACGGATCGACTGGCACGTTATCGCAAGCAGCAAATCTGGGTTCATGACTGGTAGGCGTTCGTGCTGTTCGAAGGCCACTCATCGTCACTCAATCTGAAATGTGTGTGTGTGCGCACATCCGTCAGGGAGTCGTCGGCGTGACGGGAACCGCGTCAGTTCCCTTATGATCCCCTGTCTTTTCCACTTCCTTTTCCGTCGTAATTGTCGTCGTACCACCCGGGGTCTGAATCTTGGTCTCATCCTTCACGGTGGAGGTCTCCGAACAACCTACGAAGAATCCCGTGGTCAAAGCGAGCAGGCAGGTGGTGGAAATCAGGTTTCGCATTCTCAAAGTCCTTTCAACACAACTCAAAACAAGGTGACCGGGATTTCTCTGTGACCGACATTGATCGACGATGGCATCCCGGCCCGAATCTCTGTCTCTTACAATTCAGTTCAACCCACAGCACGTATGAGGAATGTCCGAAGCGACATCACTTGAGGGCGCGGATAAAGTCGTCAAGTTCTTTCTCAGCCCGGTCTTTGGCGTAGCCGTACTTCTGCTGGAGCAGACCTGCAAGCTGGTCCCGCTTACCGGCGACGACAGTCAAGTCGTCATCCGTAAGCTTTCCCCACTTTTCCCTGATCTGGCCCTGGAGCTGTTTCCAGCCTCCCTCGATCTGATCCCAGTTCATGATTTTCTCCTTCTCTCATTGTCAAATCGTGTTACCGACTCACAGGGGAAACACCCCAAATCTGTTTGCAAATTTGACCAGCGGTTAATGAGCTGCTGCGCCCAACATCGTCGCGCCGACTGCGGTTGACTCCGTTTCCGGCGTCATGGAACACTCTCCGGGAGGGCACGATTGGTGATCGCAGATCAGTACAGGCAGCCGCGCCTGAAACAACTTCTTCGACTCAACAAGGCTTGTGACCACGAAGCTCGCCCCCGCCATTTCGAGCTGCTGACGGTCATGGGCACGGCTTCGCTTGGGTCCGAAACGCCCGACCACAATTGGCACATTGGGTGCCGCTGCGTGCAGTCGCTTACACAGATACTTTGCGTGACCCATCCCCCCCGGGGGGGTCGACGCAATGTAAATCATGGCTGGTGCCGAACCCCTGACTTCCGCAGCCAGCTCTGACGAAAGGGTTTCAAGCGATTGGATCTGCACGTCGAAGTGCAGAGGATCCAGCAGACGCTCTAGCATCGTCAGAACCACAACATCGGACTCGTTCGCACCTGGACACGCCAGGATGCGTGCGCGAGGGGCCGACAGGGCTGACTCCCTCTGCAGTTCCGACTCTTCTTCGGATTCCTCCTTATTTACCACACACAGGGGCACTTCATTGAGGCACTCCCGCATCATGGTATGAATGGCTTCCTGTTCTTCCTCGTCCAGGAATCCCCGCTGGACGTCGCGGTTGGAGTAGACCAGAGCAGGAACAAATAATTGGTCATAAATTTCATCAGGGACGGAATCGGCGTCTTTCATCCGCTTTTCGATCAGTTTTTTGGCTTCGTGCTCATCCCCAAGCATCAGTCGCTGGTAAAGGCTCTGGTCGGCGGAGAGAGCCGGTTTATCACCCAGCAACAGATAGAGAAATCGTAGTGATTCGACGTTTTTACCGAGTACAACCAGGCAAACGGCGAAGGGTGCAGAGAGGACCAGTCCAACCGGGCCCCACAGGAACAACCAGAACGCCGCCGAAATGATCATCGCCGTGGCAGACACTCCAATGGTGTGTCCGAACAACAACGGCTCCACCACATTATTGGAGATCAGCTCAATCACCAGGACGAAAGCCAGCACCGACATGGGTTGCCAAAGCCCGTCTGACATCGCGAAACTCATCGCGATGGGGAAGATCGCGCCCACCCAAGGTCCGATATAAGGAATGAAGCGGAGTGCCGCGGCCAGAAATCCCCAGAGGATGGCGTAGGGAACCCCCAGCAGCAGCAACCCGATCGTCAGCACAACCCCAAATCCCCCGTTGACCAGCGCGACCATTCCCAGATAGCGGCTGACACGGTCGGTAATATCTTCGACCGCTTTACTGGTCCCTGCCAGTCGCGCCCGACCCGCCAGCAGAACAATGCGATCCCGTAGGTCTTCACGCTCAATCAGGAAGAACATCAGCAGGACGAAGGCGAAGGCGAGCGTCGCTAAGGTTTCGAATGCAGAACCGAGGTATTCCGTGTAGTTGAACCACGACTCGCCACCGGGAGTCACGACAACGGGCCCCGGCGCTCCCTCTTGTTCAGACGTAGGGACGGTTTTTTTTCCATTCGCGGGAAGTTGCAGTTCCTCGCTGATCTCCTGGATCATTTCAGCAATATGTTCTCGTGTCGGCCCTGAACCAAATTCTTTGAGAGCCCTGACTTTCGCTTTTATTCTTTCCGTATTCCGAGGAAGTTCCTCCAGCATCCCCGTCACCTGTGTCGTCAACAGCCAGCCGATGCCAAAGAGAATCACGCCCGCGATTCCTGCAGCGATTACCACTGAAGCGATTCGATGAATTCCCCGTCGGTTCAGTGCCGTCACGATGGGATTCAGCAGGAACGTCAACAGCACCGCCAGAGCGATCGGAATCAGGACAGGGCGTCCCCATTGCAAAGCCATTACGACGATACATGTCACCACAGCCCCTGTGAGGACAACAGTCGCCCGTTGAATGGTCGGAACGGAACGGGAATTGGACACGGTAAGCGATCCCTCAATCAAGCACGAATATCGCCAGGACGAAAAACAGATTCGAGAAGGGGAGCAACGCCGCTAATGAAGGCTTCCCTGCAGAGTGACAAAAAACCGGAGCGAACGGCGGCGCATTCAAACGTGCGAAGAGCACACGTCTTACGAAAGATGCGAAGTACGACTTTTCACCGAAAAACCGTACTTCGTGCCTTTATGAGTCGGGGCGACAGTTCTGTCGGATGGCAGACCACGAGCTGTGATGACTGCAGCGGGAAGATGTCCCCGATGGCTGAGTGAGGCGACCTAACCTGCACCTCGCTCCGAAGAACGGAGAGAGGGCAAGGTTAGCAGGATACTGGTAGCAGCGTCCTGAGCTGGTCGGTCGCTAGACCGGCGGTACCCGTCGTCCTGTCAAAAGTGAGAACAGGAAGAGAACGAGGAACACGACGAACAACACTCTTGCAATCCATGCGGCATCTCCCGCAATTCCACCAAATCCTAAAGCCCCTGCGATCAATGCGACAATTAAAAATGTCAGCGCCCAGTTTAACATGGTAGTCCCCGCCAGAAGGTGAAGTTGAGAGATGCCGAACATGACATCAAACTGAAGTTGCAAGCTGGATTGATCTCGCTGGATCTCTGCGGAAATCTCCCGCTCTCCTAAGCCTGGTCAGCAATTTGACCAGCAGAACCAACGTGCCTAAAGCGGCTTGCTTCTGCCTTCATCCGATTGCAAACAGGATGCCAAGACTAAAAACCGCCACTCGGAATTTGCGACGGGAGGGCCGTCCGGAGTTCATCAGGCAAGGTCCGTACGCCTGTAAATCAGGCCTTTCTGAGCTACTGATTGGATTACCATACTTTCTCCCGGAAACTCTGAGAATGAGCGGTTTCGTTCCACGCTGATTCTGGGACGTACAAACTTCAGTGACTCTACCGCACCAGTTCCTGTTCCCCTCGACCAAATAAGTTGGGCCGCTATACGTAGCTGATCGTACGAGATAGTGATTTCTCTCGTAACACGAATAACGCAGATTCCCGCCCACTAAGATACCGCGGTAGAGTTCCCAGCTTGCCTCATCACGATTGCGGAACGTCCGCTCCGTGATGAGGAATCCGCGGTTGCCGCGAATTCGCGCCGTTCGGTGCGGCGGCGTCAACGAGAGGTTCCCCAACAGTCACCACCCCCCATCCGCTTCCAACAAGCGACTTCCCTTGTAAGGGGATGCCAGGACAGGGGAGTCAAATCAACCCGAAGAGGGGAATTCTGCGTGCTACGGTTGGTGACCCATTACTTACCAATCCATCCTTTTGGGGGACCAAGCCAAAGTAGGGACGCTCATAGAGAACTGGTATAGCGGCCCGACTAACGGACGAACGGACTGGTGCATCACCACACAGCCCAACCGGAACTCTTCCTGAATGTTTCGAAAGGTCCGAATGCCCTCCGCAGCCGTGTTGCGGGTCGTCACAAGTCCCGTTGGCGCAATCACCTCTCTTGCCGCTGATCAGCGACGTTCGCCAGATCTTTGACCCGGGCCATGTCGGATAAAGGGGTGCCAGTCCCTACCTTCTCAAGTCTCTGGCACGCCTTCTGCTTAATGATCACTTCGGAATGAAGCAGTCCCTTATCGCGTGACCGCTGCCTTCTTTCCACCTACATCGAAAGTGGACAAGCAACGCTGACGCTCGAAGCTCGATTAGCTGAGGCCAGACAGCAAGGCCCGTTTCTCCTCCGCATTGTCGGGGTATCGGGAAACCTGGCGGTGCCGATTCGACAAGATTGACTTTGAGATCCTCGCTCCGTGTCGGGTCGGTACTCGACAGATGGACTTGGGTAAGACCTCTGTGAAGGAACATTGACCATGACAGCCACGACCCATCAAACCGCAGTGATCGGTGTTTTTCGTAATCACGCCGATGCCAACAATTGCTACCTGGACCTGCTCCGTCGAGGGTTTAAGTCCAGCGACATCAATCTGATGATGTCCGATGAGACTCGAACTCAGGTCTTCTCGGGTGGAGAGGAACCGGACGAAGAGATCGAGGCCCGCGTCGAATCGATGGACAATGAAGGTCCTAATGTGGCTGCAGTCGCCATCTGCACTCAGCGGAAAACCAAACAGGCAACACAGACCCTCTCGCCCGAAGGGATGGGCCTGGGTGGCAGTATCGGCACGATTGCGGGTGCGACACTCGCCGCACTGGCCGCCGCAGGAACCACCGTCGTTATTCCCGGCCTTAGCCTCGTCGTGGCCGGCCCCCTCATGGCTGCCTTCGCTGGCGGTGGTGCCGGGGCTTTAGCGGGTGGAATCATCGGCGGGTTGGCCGGTATCGGAGTTCCCGCCCCTGTTGCAGAGGACTATCGCCAGGCCTTGTTCGATGGGGGCGCCGTGATCAGTGTGCAAACCCGTCCTGAAGACGGGGATGAAGTTGTTGATCTGATGACTCTCAACGCCGGGGAACATGTGACTCGCACCGAGTGGTAAGCGGGCGAGAACATCTCCCAGAGCGATCCGACGTGCAAAATTGCGGATCGAATCAGGCCGCAATCTTGCTACCCTGATGACGCATCTACGAGTAACCCAACGCCCGTCGCGTGACGGAAGCGGGCTCTTTCAAAGGAGGAAAATCATGTCGATATCCACAGTCAACGCGGAAAGGCCCGAAGTGCCGACCCGTTCGCTCGAGCGAGGTCGTGAGCAGTTTCAGGATCGATCCCATGAAAGATCACTTGAGCGAAGTATTGAGCGTGAGCCACAGCCCAATTCCTGGAAGGTTGTTGCTGCTGGTTCGGTCGTCCCACTGGGACTCGCCGTTGCCGCCGCGGTGACGACATCGCTTACCAATCACGAGCGAGTCGCGATGACTGCCTGGATTGCGGTCGCAGTGGTTGGCTCCGCCTCCGTCATCTCCAGCGCCGTGGCGTCCAGCCGACGGTCAGTCAATGTCGATCGGCAGGACTCAGGGGCAAAGGCCCGTGGCCTGAACGTGGGCAACCGCGATGACCGCGGCATGCCCTCTGGCAACATCGACCGATAGCCTCGTATTTGCATGGTCTACGTCAGGATCTCGTGCAGTCGAAAAAAGGAAGAGGCGTGGATGGCTGTCCGCGCCTCGCGCTGCTGAATGACGTGACGAGTGCCGAATTAAATTCAGCGAAATGCTTCTATGGCCTTCTGTCACTGATGTCCGAGTCAGCAGGATGCCATGTCATTGCAACAATGCTGTCTGCCCCAGTGGGACAAGCCAACGACTGACCTCCACGTCAGCAGTCTCTTTGCGTGAGATCACTTCTTTTCTCACGCGCATTCTCGGTGCGATCGTCGAGAATGCGCTCATGGATTGATCCCATTCCTCAATCACCTTACTTACAAATCGTCCCAATCTTCCGGAGAACCTTCATGTCTGAAAGCGGGCCAACTCATCAATCACCGTCCCCCATGGGCGCCACCGTGGAGAATGATGGAGTGACATTTCGTGTCTGGGCACCTCACGCTCAACAGGTTTCTGTCGTCGGCACATTCAATGACTGGAACGGAGAGGCGAACCCACTCGTCCGAGATGAAGCAGATCACTGGTCGACGAAAGTTGCGAATGCCAAGTTCGGCGATGAGTATCGTTTTCGAATCATTAACGGAGACCAGGAACTTCTCCGCATTGACCCTTATGCCCGGGAAGTGACGAACTCCATCGGCAACGGTGTGATCTCGGACAGGAGCTTCGACTGGGAAGGTGATGCCTTTGTCATGCCCCCACGTAATGAACTCGTCATCTATGAAATGCATATCGGGACTTATAACCCCACCACCCCCGATCACCCGGGTGGCTTCGAAGAAGCGATCGAAAAATTTGATCATCTCGTGCAGCTTGGTGTGAACGCCATCGAAGTCATGCCGACTGCAGAATTCGCGGGGGACTACTCGTGGGGCTACAACCCGGCACACATTTTCGCCGTCGAAACAACTTACGGCGGCCCACGAGCGCTCAAGCAATTCGTGAAAGAAGCACATCGCCGCGGCATCGCCGTCATCCTGGATGTTGTCTACAACCATTTTGGCCCGAGTGATCTGGACCTGTGGCAATTCGATGGCTGGAGTGAGAACGACGGTGGGGGTATCTACTTCTACAACGACTGGCGCGCCGAAACGCCCTGGGGACGGAATCGTCCCGATTACGGACGAAAAGAAGTCCGACGCTTCATCGAGGACAACGCCAACTTCTGGCTGGAGGATTTTCACCTCGACGGACTCCGTTACGACATGACATTGTTCATTCGAACTGTTCGGGGAGACAGCGACCCCCAGGCCGAGTTACCCGATGGCTGGAACCTGATTCAGGGGATGAACGGGGCAATCCGCGCCAAGTATCCGGCGAAACTGCTGATCGCAGAGGATCTTCAGAACAATGACTGGTTAACCAAGGATCCGGCTGAAGGAGGCGCTGGCTTTCACCTGCAATGGGATGCTCAGTTTGTCCACCCCATCCGTGCGACGGTCACGACGGTTGAGGATCAGGATCGCTCGCTCGACAGCGTCATCAGTGCCCTGCTGGCCTCCTACAATGGCGATCCCTTCCAGCGGGTGATTTACAGCGAATCCCACGACGAGGTTGCCAACGGTAAACAACGTGTCCCTTCGGAAATTGATCCCGAGGATCCGGGCAACTACTTCGCGAAAAAGCGGTCCACGCTCGCCGCAGGTCTCGTCTTCACCGCGGCAGGGGTTCCCATGCTGTTTCAGGGACAGGAATTTCTTGAGGGGGGCTGGTTTCAGGACACCGTCCCCCTCGACTGGGCGCATACCGAAGAGTACAGCGGAATTGTGCGACTTTACCGTGACCTGATCCGGCTGAGGCTGAACCAGACAGGCAAGACCCGGGGATTGTGTGGATCAGGTTGTCACGTGTTCCACTCGAATCCCGCTGACAACCTGCTGGCCTTTCACCGCTGGTACGATCATGGTCCCGGTGACGATGTCATTGTGGTGTTGAACCTCGCCAACGAGGAACGGAGTGATTATCTCCTGGGGTTCCCTGCGGAGGGGACCTGGAAACTGCGCCTGAATTCGGACTGGAAAGGTTACAGTGCGGACTTTGCTAACATCCCCAGCAGCGACGTCACTACCCAGGACGAGGCACGGGACGGTTATGAATGTTCCGCCCCGATCTCCATCGGCCCCTATTCGATGCTGATCTTCTCACAAGACGCCTGAGGCCGACGGGATTCAATCCCGGGTCACTGGTCGCGAAATCCGGAAGTGACGTTACATCGCCACTGATTTCCGTAAGCCCGGGCCGAGAGAGCGATAGCACCAAGCAGACTACATATTCGCAAATAGTCAGTGATTATTTCAATTAGACCCGTCGATGGTCGATCAAGAGACCCTCGACGGGTCTTCGTTTATTCCGCCAGAGCAACTTCAAGGAGAGGGCTCCAAAGACTAACCTTAATACGGCGGGTTCAGTTGTAGCAGCCTGTTGAAGAATCTGTGAATTTCAGAGGTTTCATCCGATTTTCGTATTTGCGAGAAAATGTGGCGGACAGACTCAGAAGGCCATGCAAGTAGCCGGTAGAGGGAAGTGTCGCCGATGATGGCTCCAGAGAGCGATTTTGAGTGAACTATAGACCGGAATAATGGCCGAAATACGGCCCCTGGCCGTGTGCAGCGTCCTCGGTTTGCCCATTCCGAACAGCTTGAGCATCAAGATTCCCAGATTCCGGGTGGCAGCCACCATCAGATAGCGTTTGTTGATCTTGGCCAGGCCTCGTAGCCATGTCCTTCGAGATCCCCCGGTCCGACAGACGTGGGCAAAACTTCGCTCCACCTTCTCGCTGCGAGCACGCTGCAAGCTCTTTCCCTTCGCCCGAGTCATCCGGCGGCGGTTGTTTGCCACCGCCCTATGCTGCTCGACAGGTTTGTCTTTCCAGCGACGGCGGTAACGGGACTTCGGCTTGGGGATATAGGTCCGCAGGTCCATCTCCTCTGCCCCGGCTAACTGCTCGTTCGTGTGATACCCCTTGTCAGCCACCACCTCTTCAATCTTCAGGGAACTTCCGCTCTGTTCCAAGTGTGTTTGAGCCGTCAGAACGCTCGCCAGTAATGTCTGCGAATCCCCTTCCGTTCCCGTGTAAACGGTCGCGGACAGGATGACTTCACTCTCCAGATCAATGACGTGCTCGGCCTTGTAGCCCAGGTGAGTGCGCCCGTCCTTCATCTTCACAATTTTACTGGAAGGATCGGTACGTGAGGCCCATTCGGCGTTGGAGACCTTCTTCTTTCCTCGTTTCGCTCGCTGCTGGTCGAACCGCCGCAGTTCCTCATCCGTCGGGTCGTCATCTCCCTCTCCCAGCAGGCCCTCTTCCTTCATCAACCGCTTCAGGTACTCCTTCCAGTCTTCCCCCGTATCTTTGCGGATAATGGACTTCATCGCCGCGTTGGCTTCCAGGTACGTTGAGTCCACTCCGACCGTCCTGGCCTTCAGTAGGCCCTGTTCCTCGATCACAAACAGGATGTACTGAAAGACTTCCTCGTGAACCGACAGCGGTAACCGATCACGGATACGAGTCAGACTGCTGTGGTCAGGAGTCTCTTCCGACAGGCTGATTCCCAGAAAACGCCGCAGCGCCAAGGAGTCTTCGCACCGCCAGGCGATTCCCCGCTGAGAGTCGATCCCTTCCAGATAGCCAATCATCAGCATTCGAAAGTAGACGCCTGGAGGAATCGAAGGGCGGCCACCACTCTTGTAGTGCGGCTGGCACAACTGCTCGACGAACAGATCAAACCCGTGTTCACGCAGCAAGCGATTGAGTTTGTCGTAAAACACATGTCCTGGACCGGTCGCCAGACGATCCGTCTCCAGCCAGAATTCCCGTTGACTCTCTGATTCACGCTTCCCCAGCGACACCGCCAAATCCTCCAGATACCATCTTCTCAACAAGGCCCGTTGAGTATATCAGGGATATTGGCTTTTGGGAGTTTTTCAACAGGCTGGTAGATCGAGGTCTTCGAACGCGATCCATCAACCTTGATGAGCGTGGCCGATGGCTCTTAGCCCCCCCTCACGCTGCTCCTCACTCCCATTCGCTAGGGGACTTTCCATACTCCCGCCCGGCATCTCATTGCCCGAACAGGTATCAGGGGACGAAGGGCGAATCAGGAGAGCCTCTGGGAGCGATCCGCGCCCTGGTGGTCGAGATGAGGGGGTTACGAGGCTTGGCGCAGAGCGGGACTGAGCTGATTCGCCCTGAGTGATTCCGATACCGAGAGATGTCTCCGCAGACCTTCCTCTCGTTCGGCTGAAAGAGCAGTTCGGCGTTCTTCCTACAGCTCGAGTTCTTCATCCCCTGAGAGCTTCTTCACCCCGTTTTCCCCCTGTTTCCGAAGCGATTGGACGATCATCGTGCGAATCGTAGGGCCGCCGAGCAGGCGTCTGGGAGAGATGTTCAGCCATAGCACGATGATGCCCCCGAAAGAGCCCTTGTGAGTAATGAATTCCGTTCGGCACACATCTTGCGTTTACCTTCTGCCAAGCAATTGCCTCACCTACATCGCGACTCACTTTCACAATAAGGGGTAACTCAAATGACACCACTCGACGTCCCACTGATCATTGCCGCCGCCGAATATTCTCTGGTCTATCTGCTGTTAGGAGGGGGATTCTTCGGAGCCTTCGTGATCTATGTCATCGCCAAGATGCTCGGCCGATAGACAGAGCGGGTAGCCATTCACTTGACTCAGAAGGAGTTCGCCCGGCAGGTCTGCCTCCCGGGAGGAACTCCTCTCTCAAGAAATGCAGCGAGAGCGGCCAGAATCACCTCAGTGCATCAGCCCTGATGATTCTGGCCGCTCTTGTTTTTTCCGTCGATGGGTTTACCTCGACGTGTAGCCCCCCGGAACGGATCCGCCACAGCCGATTTTCTCACCTCTCCTTCGTCAATCGCCAGACCCTGCGGGTCGCTTTCCCGAGCGAATACGCATGAATGCGTCAACACATCTTGACGCACCGTTTCTATTTTTTAAAATTAAGAAAACGAGCCCGACAGTACCGAGGCAAAGGACGGCATCCACGTGCGAGCGAGAGCCCCTGTTCGGCCCACGGGTCACCATGTCAGCGAGCTCAGTTGCTCTGGGAATTGAGCAATCCCCTCTTTCAATGAAAGCGGGATGTCGCTCCAGAGACGTTTGCTCGTTTCCCGCCACGAACACCTGGAATCGATGGCATTCCACTTTGTGCAGGTCCCCTCAGCACCTGTGCATCGGGTGTTGAGCACGTCAGTTCGCAGCCCTCACCCCCTGCTTCACTTGTCATTGATGAACTCGTAAAACACCAGCCAGCGAAACGTACGAACGAACCGTATATCGAAAAGAGAAACGGAGATTTGGCGAACCGCCAGCCTGATCGCGGGAGACACGCTGGAAAAGGAAGGTGCTCAGATTTTCCAGGAGCATCTTCCTTTCACTTTAAAGCCCTGACACGACACATTTGCCATAAATAATTACTAAAAAAGAACTTCCGCCATTCAGAAAATCCCCCAAATGGAAGATGTTCAAGTAAGGTGCTCAGGCAAGATGCTCATTACGAAACGGCTCGAGCCCGCTCAACAATCGCCAATCGGCAAAACCGCGCCAGGGATTTCTCATCCATGGCGAAGTTCCAGTTCAGAAAATCTGCCGAATTGACACTTATCTCAGCGAAACCCTAGAATTCAGGTTTTTCACCCTTATTGTCTCTGGCCGCGTGAGCAAAATGTCTCAAAACTTCGAAGAAGCTGTTCGCAAAGCCGGTGTCTTACTCGAAGCCCTCGGGTGGATTCGCCGATTCCGCGGTCGCCACGTCGTGATCAAGCTCGGCGGCAGCGCGATGGACGAAGCGGAAGCCGTGAAGCATTTTCTGACCGACGTGATCTTCATGTCGTCGGTCGGCATGCGGCCGATTCTGGTCCATGGGGGGGGCAAAGCGATTAATGCCGCGATGTCCAAGGCGGGCATTCCGCCGCGTTTCGTGCAGGGACGGCGCTATACCGACGACGAGACACTGGAGATTGTCGCCCGGGTACTCGCCGGTGAAATCTGTCAAAACCTCGTCGACGAAATTATTCGCCAGGGAGGCGACGCCCGTGCGTTGAGCTACCTGACGGTGAACTGTCTGAAAGGGAAACGCCTGACGCTTCCCGGCGAACAGGGCGAACCGATTGACCTGGGCCGTGTCGGAGAAGTGACCGACATTGATCGGGACCTGCTGCTGATGACTTGCCGTGCTGACCAGATCCCCGTGCTTCCTTCGGTGGCACTGGATGATCAGGGTGGCAAGCTGAACGTCAACGCGGATACCGCAGCGGCGGCAGTAGCCAGACTCATTCAAGCTGAAAAACTGGTGTTCTTAAGCGATGTTCCGGGCATTTACCTTGATCGAAAAGATCCGTCGACGCTGCAGTCGCATCTGACCGCCGCCCGATGTCGTGAATTGATTCGCGAAGGCATTATCGACGCCGGGATGGTTCCCAAAGTCGAAGCGGCCCTGGAAGCCCTCGAAGCGGGCGTTCAAAAAGTCCACATCATCGATGCCAGAATTCCTCACTCCGTTTTACTCGAGATTTACTCAAACGAGGGAATCGGGACCGAGATCGTCCTTTAGTTGCGAAAGCTCAGAAATCCTATGCATCCTGCTGCAACCCGTTCCAGTCAGAAAACGATCGATCAATTTGCCAAATATGTCATTCCCAACTACCGGCGTTACCCGGTCTGTCTCGTCCACGGCGAGGGAAGCTACGTCTGGGATGCGGAAGGCAAGAAATACCTCGATCTCTTTCCCGGCTGGGGTTGCAACATCCTGGGACACAGCCCGCCAAAGGTCGTCAAAGCCATTCAGCGACAGGTCGAGCACCTGATCCACATCCCGAACACCTGGTTCACCGAAGCCCAGGGAGATTTCGCGGAATCCATCGTGACTCGCAGCTTCGGCAAAGTCTTCTTTGCCAACAGTGGCACTGAAGCGAACGAAGGGGCCATCAAGCTGGCTCGACTGCACTTCGCCAACCCGTCGGGGGGGACTCAGAAGTTCCGTGTGATCTCGTTTGAGAACGGGTTCCACGGCCGAACCTTCGGCTCCGTCACGGCCACAGCCCAGCCCAAGTATCATGAAGGTCTCGGCCCTCTGCTGCCCGGCTTCCGCTACGCTCCGTACAACGATCTGGATGCCGTCAAGGCGCTGGCCGATGATGAAACCTGTGCCGTCCTGCTGGAACCCGTCCAGGGGGAAGGGGGCGTGAACATCGCCACGGAAGAGTTCCTCAAGGGACTCAGACAGCTCTGTGACGAACGGAACATGCTGCTGATCTTCGACGAAGTCCAGACCGGCATGGGCCGTACCGGACACTGGTTCGGTTATCAGCACCACGGCGTCCAGCCCGACATCATGACGCTCGCGAAAGGACTGGCGGCAGGCGTTGCCTGCGGAGCATTCGTCTGCCAGGACCACATTGCTCCCAGTCTGCGGCCCGGCATGCATGCCAGCACCTTCGGAGGCAACCCGCTCGCCATGGCTGCCGGAATCGCGACCATGCAGACAATCGAAGAAGAGGGCTTGCTCGCACATTGCCGCGAAATGTCGAACCGGTTCCACCAGCACTTCACAGAGCTGAAGGGGACATTGCCGATCATTCACGAAGTGCGATCGCGAGGCATGATGATCGGGGTCGAACTCAACATTCCCGCGACTCCCGCTGTTGCCAAGTGTATGGAGCGAGGGGTCTTGATCAACGCGACTCACGATACCGTCGTCAGGCTGCTGCCCGCATTGAACATTTCGCCCGCGCAGGTGGACGAAGGGTGCAAAGTCATCACAGAAGTGCTGAAGCAGATGGCTGAAGAGGCATCCACGTCTCGCAGCCCTGAGTAGTGACACTCTACCTCCGGGTGTCGCCTCAGCGCCGGCCATGTTTGTCGCGACGATCGCACTCTCGTCGCCCGATTCAGACCGTTATTGATGGAACTATTGATTTGACGTAGTTCGTTTAACACGATCCGCAGTGCCTTTGCGACGCCAGGAACTAATACTGCCAAACGGCTTGGAAAACAACTTGTCATGCGTCATTTGAACTCACTCATGGACCTGATGCCTTCCGATGTGGAAAGTATCTTCGAATTGGTCCGCTCGCTGAAAACTCGACTGCGTGCCGGAGACCGGCCGCAGATCTTATCCGGGTATGTCATGACCCAGATCTTCGAGAAGCCGTCTCTCAGAACGAGGCTTAGCTTCGACGCAGCGATGATGCAGTTGGGTGGGGCCAGCATCTTCCTTAAAGCCGAAGACGCAGGACTGGGTGGACGTGAATCGGTCGAAGATGTCGCGCGCGTGATCGGGGGATATTCGGACGTCATCACGCTGAGAACGTTTTCCCAGCAGTTGATTGACGACTTCATCAAACATTCCGGTGTGGCCGTTATCAACGGCCTGTCGGATGAGCGTCACCCCTGTCAGGCTTTGACAGACCTCTTCACCATGCAGGAAGTCCTGGGTGATGTGCGCGGTCGAAAGTGCGTGTTCGTAGGTGACGGTAACAACGTCGCGAATTCACTGGCGATTGCTGCCGCCCTGTGCGGAATGAACTTCACTGTCTGCGCTCCCGAGAGTCACCGTTTGGAAGCAGGCCTGTTGAAAGAACTGGTCGACAAGATTCCTGCAGCGAATGTCGTCCAGACCGACTGCTTTGAATCAGCCCTGAAAGACGCCGACATCGTCTACACCGATGTCTGGACCAGCATGGGACAAGAAGACGAAGCGGAAGAACGGCAGAAAATCTTTGGCGGGTATCAGGTCAATCAGAACCTGATGAAGCTCGCCCCCAAGAGCTGCTACTTCATGCATTGCCTGCCTGCCAAGCGGGGCCTGGAAGTAACGGATGAGGTGATCGACAGCAAACAGAGCATCGTCTTCCAGCAGGCCGAAAATCGGATGCATCTGGCCAAAGGATTGATGCTCTGGGTGCTGGAGAAGTCACTCTGACCGCATTGGGTCACTCACCTGATTGACGACGCCACGCCAGGAAGATCTCAGAACAGCGTCAACAACCGGGACACCAGCATCGACAAATCATGCCCCTGCGAGAGACGGATATCGAATTCCCGGCAGGACGGTCCGGGGTGAATTGAGTCGAACAGTTATTGCAGTGACCACGTTGGCCTCGCAGCATGGTCGAATAGAAGATCTTCGCGTTTTTGTGGATCGGCTGAATACATGGATGCAGTTTCACCAATCGATCTCTCGGCACCACCCTCTCAACATTCGCGAATGCGACGGTGGGGGATCGCAATCGCCTACGCCATCGCCGCGGTCTGTGCCCTGGCAATCGACCTCCCGGTCACGGCGTACTTCAAGAAAGGGGTTCCGAGGTTCCTGGGCGAGTTCTTTGAGAACTGCGAAGTCTTTGGCAATGGGTACGGCGTCGCCATGATCCTGATCGCAGTCGTCGTTCTGGATCGTACCGCGTGGAAAGTGACTCCACTCCTCATTGCGGGGTCTCTGGGTTCGGGCCTGATCAGCAACATTCTCAAGCTGACGTTGGGCCGAACGCGCCCCCGTCAATTCGATTTCTCGATGACATCCGTGTGGGACACCTTCCAGCGTATGGACGGGTCACAAAGCATGCCTTCATCACATACGGCCACTGCCGTCGGACTCGCCGTCGTGCTCTCGGCACTGTATCCACGCGGCCGCTGGTACTTTGCCATCCTGGCGGCCCTGGTCGGCATGCAGCGAATCGTCACCCTGTCTCATTACCCAAGCGATGTTTTTGGTGGTGCCGCCGTGGGCAGCCTGATCGGGATGTGGGCCGTCGCACGGATGTACTTCGATGAAAAGAAAGCCCGGGGCGAATCGCCGGTCGTGCCAACCCCGACGCCGCCCACAACAGAACCGACTGCCTGAGGTTCAGGGCCATGGTCCTGACGCCGGTTTCATCCCTTCAAGCCTGGTGAACCCCGATCAGTGACCATCGGTGTCGAAGCCCAGATAGTCGGTCAGGCTATGAACCTGAGAGAGCTGACTGCGGGCACGGAGGATCCGATCGGCCGCCCGGTGTCGTGACGTCACATTGAACTGAGGGATGAGGCCGCCAAGGAAGATCAACGCGGTCAGAGTGACGACCGCGAACCGCTCGCGACGACCGATCCCTAACGACACCAGTGACTGGTGACGCGTTCCTGTGAACAGCCGGAAATAGGCATGAACAACCGCGATCCCGTTGAGTGTCGCGGCCACAACAACGGCGACACCGATATACGGGAAGTCCTCGACGGCACCATCGACCAGCATCTCTGTCCCCACGAACCCAAAGGTCCCCGGGAAACCGACACTGGCCAAACCAGTGACCATGAAGAGCACGGCCAGGGCGGGAGTATGATCATAGAGCCCTTGAAACTCATTCAGCGAAAGTCGACCTCGCCGCGCCTCCAGCGCCCGCAACGTCAATCCGAACCCTCCCAGCGAGATGCTCAGCGCCATCCAGACGCACAACGCACCCGTCAGGCTGATTGGCGTCACGGCCTCTAACCCCACCAGCACCAGGGCGGAATGGCTGAGAAAGAGATAACAGAAGAATCGCCGGGTATCCGTCTGAACCAGGGCAATGCCCGACGCGTAGACCGCAGTTAAAAGCGACAAGACGCCAATGGTCCGCAAGACCCAGTCAGGAGCGATGGGCAGAACCAGACGAATCGTGGCGTACGCACCGACCAGCGGCATCGCCACCAGCAGAGCCGTCCCGAAAGTCGCTCGCTCGAAGAGGTCACTCATCCAGCAATGAAAGGGGGCGATCCCACTCCGAATGAACACGGCAATCAACAGCGGCACGATCGCCCACAGGGAATGGACCTGCTTCTCACGACCTTCGTACTCGACAGCGGCCTGACCAACGACCAGCAGAATAATGAACAGGGCCATGTGCAGCACATAGACTCGCGTACTTTGGCCCCGGGAGCGCAATTCGAGATACGGCTGAATCGTGCCAACTGCAAGCAGACCGGTAATCAGCCAGGGGTCCTCACAAGCGAATGTCGCGAGGACTATGGCTTCCGATGCCAGTGTCCAGGCAAAGCTGAATCGACGAATCTTGGTACGGAGTGTGGTCAGCGAAACCAGAAAATAGAGCAACGCAACGAGCGACAGCAGTGGAGAACTGAGCGGGTCAATCACGAAGATTTCCCGACCCACGAGTTTAGTTAATGGATTCCAGTAGTCCTGAGCGTCACTAGGCCTGGCGTTGTAGGGGTTGACGAACTCATAGTCGATCCAGGCCCCCGTGGTGGTGATCAGTACAAGTGTCGTGAAGAACAAGGAGTACCGACTGGCAACAAACTGATCGCGAACCAGCGCGACCCAGAAAGCACCGAACAGAGCGATGAAGACGGATGCTTCCATCCAGGGAAAGTGAAGTTCGCTCATTGCAGCTCCTCCAGTAAGGCAGAAGCCTCTTCAGGAGTGGTTTCAGGATGGGGCTTTCCGGAAAGGAAGCACGTCCAGCGGCGTTCAAGTTGATCGCATTTGCGGAGTGCCGACAAAAATGGCCGGACGACATAGTCCTGCAGGTAAGCGTCCATGTACCCACGTTCCAGAGCAACCCGGTAATACCAGACGCGCGACTTTTCGGGAGCCCGTCTCAGCCATGCCACTGAAAACTGAGGCAGTCGTCCCCCGATGGCGTCTTCCATTGACCTATAGTCATGTAATAGCGTCGGTGCCCTCAGAAATTGCAGCGTTCTCAGACAACCATGCCCGAGAATATGAACCAGAGCGACATACTGAAAGCCACACCCGATCTCGGCAAAAATCAGGCCGACTTGTGACATCGAAGCAAACGAAAGAGCGCTCTTGATGTCGGTCTGCACCGTTCCCGCGAACGTGCCAAAGATCGCCGTTGCCAGCCCGACGACGATGATCAATATCTGGAGAGCGGGGGACCGGGCGATGATCGGGCTGAAACGGAGCAGCAGGAATGCCCCCAGATGAACGGAAAGCGCCCCGTAGAAGATGGCACTGGACGGAGTTGGACCCTCCATCGCTCGGGGAAGCCAACCGGAAAAAGGGACCATCGCCGACTTGCCCATCGCTGCCACCAGCAGCAGCACCCCCACAAAGAAGGCCTGCCGGGGTTCGAGAAACGTCGTTGCTTCCGGCCATTGTCCCGAAAGGAAGTGATCGAAGTTGCCTTCCCCTTTCATGTGGTGCAAAGCCACCGCAGCCAGCAGCAAAGCGGCATCCGAAACACGATAGACGATCCAGACATGCAGACCGTTGGTCGACGGAGCAGGCCGCTCATGAAAAAAAGCGACGAGCAATGCCGATGACAGACCGACAAGTTCCCATCCCGTGAAAAGGGTCTCAATCGTTCCTGCCAATGACGTGGTAACCATGCCCACGACGAAAAGTGACAGCAGGGTGAAGAACCGGTTGAAGCCCTTCTCGCGATGCATGTACCGATTGGCAAACGCGCCGATGGTACCGCACAGCACGAACGTCAGTATCACAAACGGCACAGACAGGCGATCGAACTCAAATTTGAAGACGAAGTGGTACTTCTTATGGAGGTCGTGATTCTCAACGTTCACCCAACTGCCGATCTCGATCGGCACCTGAGTGTCACTCCAGACGAGCATCAGGACCAGAATGGACACCGCAGCCAGCAAGCCGGTGACGATTCCCGTCTGCACACAGCGTGCGATAACCCGTTCACTCAAGGGTCGATCACGCAGCAGCGACGCCACAGCCAGCACGGCGAACAGGATCGCGGGGGCACCCACAACCAGTAAGCCCAGAATGTTAAACACAAGCTGCCGCACAGCGCTGGCTGCTGGATCAATTTCCGCTTGCGACTCAACGACGGACGCAGCAAGCAGTCCCATCGTGTGAAAAGCCATCAACATGTTATCAGTCTATTCTTGCAGACACCGAACTCATCCCCACCACCACACTGACTCGTCCGAGGCTCATGTGCAAATCTGGGCAAATCCCAGATGTTCCCGCCATCCTCGGTACCAGTCAGCCGATGTCATCGCCTGGGGAAGATCGGTATTGGTGGGCTGGTATCGGTGGAACTCGTCCTCACGAAAGACAAGGATCTGATTCGAATCGGGGTCGAGCAGTGCCAGTTGTACCCAGCCATTCTGAATGATATTCCGAACGGTTTCGCTGCGTTCCATGATGCGTCGGATTCCGTCCGGGGTCGTCTCGATAATCATCAGCAGACGGACCGGCTCATGGATCTCAACCCCCTGCCACGGGAGTCCCGGCCGCAAGTCACTCAGAGCACCATCCATGACGCCGAGCAGCGAAGTCACATTATGAGGCAGCTTCGTGCCACTGCCCCAACCGGCGGGGTCAATGTACGAAAAGAAGTACTGGAGGTTGATCCCCGAACAGACAGGAACCACGGCCCCGAGAATTCGGGCCAGAATCGAGCAGTCGGCATCATCCTCGTGCGGTTCATACGACTGCAGGAAGCAGCGTCGATCCAGATACAAACCACGTACACGTGCACGTCGTCCGACAAAGCAGATCGCGTTCGATGCGTTCCCGAATTCCGGTCGAGTCTGTGCCAGGTCCTGAGATCGCCCCTCCACGTGGCGCCGTGCGGCAGCGAAGGTCAAATCCAGCGGCGCCGACTGGAACCGGCGACAACGTTCGTGTGCGTTACGTTCGCAGGCCAGCTCAAGAGCCTGCTCCGCTTCCGCCAGATCAGCACGATGAGAATCGGGAAGCTGGTGGACATCATAGAAGGTGACAGAATCGGTGCAGGTATTATGCAGGCCCCCCAGAAAGTGAACGTCTTCCGGAATGGGCAATCCCCGCTCTCGCAGGATCGTCCGCACTCGTTTGTCATTCAACATCGCCGCCAGGGCGCGCGCATTCGGCGACCCGGCTCCGCCGCAACAGGCCCCACAGTCGTAGCAGGACTTATGAGGGTTGTTGAGGCAGAAAGAGCCATGCCCCATGAACAGCACAAGTCGGGCAAATCCCGATGTCAGTCCGATATCCCGCAAGAGGCGTTCACCAATGTTAGCCATTTCCTCGATGTTGAAGCCGATTCCTTCGGGAGTGGGACCGGGTTTCGCCCCCTTCCGCTCCAGATGCAGCCGTGTCATCCGGGGCGGTTCGACGAACTTCCCTGCGTGGCGTCGTATACGAGCAGTCAAGCGAGGAAACAGCACTCGTGCCACCAGAGGGATCGAGGCCAGGACACCCAGACTTGCCGTCAGCAAAGCTCCCCCGGTCACACTGCGACTGCGAACGTGGACATTGTGCGACGCAGCGCCAATCGCGCGGCGGGTTTTCGCCCGTCGCTGATGCTGGTCCTCGAGCGCCGCATCGACCTCTTCTGTAATCCAGTGCTGGGGCCGGATCACAATCGGACACAGAGCGGTGAAATGGGCGTCTGTGACTCCCTTGTAGTACATGGGAACTCCGAAGAAACCCGCCGCCCCAAAAGTTTCGACCCGGGGCATCACTTCTTCGAGATGACGGCGGAACGATTCTTCGCGCGCGTCCAGACAGAAGACCGCCTGAAACTTCGGCGCTTCGACCCGGGAACAGGTGCGCTGCGTGTGCACCGACATCGCATCCAGCGTCTGAGCGCGCATGTGCCGTTCAAACGCCTGATGGAAGATCCGACGTCGTTCCATGCTGGTGAATGTCTCGATCTCGTGGATCAGATCGGACCAGTCTGCAGGAGTCAGCCGGAACAACTTCGCGGGAGACCAGCCCAGGACCTGAGCAAGCTGAAACACCAGGAATGCCCGCTGCTCGATACTGGAGAGCGACAACTTCGACAACTTCGCTCCCGCTGATTCGCGGAGCTGACCGAGCGGCCCCGAATATTGAAGGTACTCCCGGGCGGCAAAGCGGAGGGCAATCCTCTCGAGAATCAGCCGGACAGCCAGAAACTCGATCAAGCTTCCTGGCGGGGCAGAAATCGCCTGCCGGTCTGGCCGGGCTTCCAACTGCCAGATCAACCCGGTCCAGCCCCGCAATGCCAGCAGACTGGCCGTGATGAAATCTTCCCACTCCTCGTGCTTTACGCCAAGGATTTCGAGAGACTCAACCACACTTTGCAGAGGGTCCTGTCCGGAAGCTTTGATCTGTGACAATTCGGGAGCAAGTTCGGCCATCCACCGATCGGGGGGACCGGACGATTGGGAATACAGGTCCAGAAACGAATGAAAAAATCCCTGCTCGCGATAAGGCAATGACCAGTTGGCGAACCCCTGATCAGTGAAAGCCGCACAGAATCGAATCAACACGGGATGAACCAGACTGTCCGTGTCAAAACTCGTTGCTGCCCGCAGAACATCCCGGTGTCGAACAAATGGAACGCGCGACTCGACATAAGGAGGAACATTGTGCATCCCGTTTCGACAGACGCGCCACAATGCCTGCAGTGCGAATGCCTGCCACGTTGCCGGGGTCCATCGTTCGATCGACGATTTCCCGAAACGTTCGATCAACTCATCCAGAGGAAGAGGGACGTATCCGGACGCAGGGCGAGAGACTTTCGCAGTTCGCCCTGCACTGATCCGCAGATCCCGCATGACCCAGTGCTTGGTCTCGATCAGAAATCGGTCGCGAACAGATGTGGGAGCATCGGAGCGGATCTGTGTCAGTGCATCGGTTTCCGCGACGAACCACTTCAGTTCTTCGGTCGGACCAGTTCGCAGCGGGTACTGCAGCATCGCCAGCCGCAGTTGGTGCCGCGTCGTGATCGTCGCGATGGCGATGTCCGACTGTTCCTTAAGATCGCGTTTCAGTGCAAGAGCCAGGTCGTCGAGATGGATTCGGTCCTGGGTCAGCTTTTCACGATAAGTGTCTTCAGACAGGTAAGGTTGACAGCCGAAAAGTCGGGCCCCCTTTTGAACACCTTCGTCGAAAGGAAGATCTTCCAGAGCCTGCAGCGTATTGAAGAAGACGAACGCGGTAATCGGCCCCTGCGCAGGAAGTAACGAAGCCGCCCTTTGAATGACGCTTTTCAGCTCGGTGGCCTTGGCTGAAGCATTGTCGGAATCAATCGGAGAGGCGGTCTGCTCTAAAGTGTGTGGCACGTGAACCTGATCATTCGGTTAACGGACAAAAATGTCTACAATTCGAAGTTCAAATATAACCATCACCGGGAATCGGTGAAGGCGAGGCTGACTTACAACCCCGTCAGGTGACTGCGATGGAGTACTCTAAATCTCCAGATTCTGCTGAGATCTGGGCATCTTACGCCGCAGCGGGTGATATAATTGCCGACGAATCTCACTCTAAACCGTTTTCGACATGCTGAACAGGTTCTGTCAACCCCCTGCTGGTTTGGGATGAGTTTTCGCGGAGAAGGGGAGAGTTCCTCTGATGCCGCGGTGGTCCTTTGTCTTAGTCAAGGATTGAATCATGCGAGTCTTGGTGATCGAGGATGATTTGGCGATCGGTCGGGCACTGGCAAAGGGATTCACCGAAGCTGGGTTCCAGTGCGACTGGATGCAGGATGGCGAAACCGGTTTCGCCGCTGCCCGCTCTCAGCAGGCGGACGCCATTGTTCTGGATCAGATGCTGCCGAGAATGAACGGGCTGGATCTGCTGCGGGAGATTCGCGCCGCCGGAGTGATGACGCCTGTCGTTCTCTTGACGGCAATGGGTTCCGTCCAGGACCGGATCACCGGTCTCAATACGGGCGCCGACGACTACATTCCCAAGCCATTCGATTTCGCGGAACTGCTCGCTCGACTCAACGCCGTCGTGCGACGGACCAGCGTCCGTCCCACTCCGCTGCTGGTGGTCAACGACCTCACACTCGACCTCACCACTCGCCGCGTTTCCCGCGCTGGCGGTGATATCGACCTGACCCCCATCGAATTCAGCCTGCTCGAACTGCTGATGCGGTACGCAGGGCAGGTCGTTACGCGAAAGATGCTGTGCGAACACGTCTGGGGCTTCAATTGGGACGGAACCACGAACGTGATTGAAGTGCACGTCAATCGGCTGCGCGGGAAACTCGATCAGGGCCGGTCCGACTCCTTGATCAAGACAATCCGTGGACGTGGCTACAGCGTGGCTGCGGAAGAAGCGGCGACGGTCACCCCGTAGCCCGGCAACTGGCTTGGCCAGGCGGCGCCTACTGAGCGAGGGTCGTTCATTACCTTAACACGTGTGGGCTGGAAGCGACGTTTGTGAAAATAGCAAATCGAGATGCTTATGACCTGATCGCCTTATGGCATCGATTCCGCGACTTTTCGCGATCGCTTCGTTTCCGCCTGACCATGTGGAACACGTTTGTCGTGTTCGTCACGGTGTTCATCGCACTATTCGCCGTCCGTGAAGGGCTGCGATATTACCTGCTTCTGGAAACGGATGCCGTTCTCGATGATGAAGTCAAAGAGATCCTGCTGACCGTCGAGAAGTTTTATCCCGAGCGGGAACAAGTTCTCGCCATGCTGAATGGGAAGGACGAAGCCCACCTCGACAGAAAGTGGCATATCCGGTGGATCGACGAAGACGGGGTGACGACGATCTGGAAAAGTAAACTCGCCCCCGATATGCCCCTGTCGAAGTTTCTCGGAGCGAAGAAAGGTTACTCGATCTGGGGCTCGGACGTGCACCGGTCGATCGAACGGGAACTGGACCGACCGAACATTCCCCGCTATCGAATTCGTGTTGGCACTACGATGAAGTTTGTCAGCGACGACGTTGATCGTTTGACGGGAATCCTCGCGCCCGTCGGACTGGCAATCCTGGTGATCGCCCCCCTGGGAGGATTCTTTCTGGCAGAACAGGCGATCGAGCCACTTCAGCGTCTGATTCAGACGACCGAACGCCTTCGCCCCAGTCATCTGGACGAGCGACTTGAACTGCGTGGGGTGGGGGATGAACTGGACCAACTCGCAGGAAAGATCAATAAATTCCTCGACCAGATCGCCGACCATCTCAAGAAAAACCGAGAGTTCGTCGCGAACGCCGCGCACGATCTCCGTTCCCCTTTGGCCGCCATCCAAAGTCTCGTCGAAGTGACACTTGAGAAGCCGCGAACGGATGAGGAATACGTTGAACTGCTCTACCAGACCACAGACGAAGTACGCCACCTCGCCCAGGTCGTAAATCAACTTCTGATGCTGGCCGAAACAGAGGCTCCTGAAGCAGAAACGCCTCGGCAAGCGGTTCGGCTGTCAGAGATTATCACCCGGATCATCGAAATGTTCGATCCCGTTGCTGAAGAAGCGGGAGTGAAAATCGTCTTTGAGCCCCGTAATGATGTGCAGGTGCTCGGGCAATCACGGCAATTGAGACAGGTCGTCACGAACCTGGTCGATAACGCCATCAAGTTCTCCAAATCCGGCGGAACAGTGACCGTCGGACTCGAATGGGAACGCGAACAGGGCCTCGGCAAGATCACGGTCAAGGATACCGGAATTGGAATTCCACCCGACGCGGTCGGTCGGGTCTTCGACCGATTCTTCCAGGTGGAAAAGTCGCGCCAGCGTTTTGGAACGAATCGCGGGAACGGATTGGGCCTGAGTATTTGCGCTTCGATTGTTGCGTCATACGGAGGGACGATCACTGTCGAAAGCGAGCTCGACCGGGGAACGACGTTCACGATCCGCCTCCCGCTGGCGGAGTCCGCTTAGGCCAGACAAACCCAATCGACACGACCAATCCCGTGCACTGGCCAGGGAATGGTCAAACCCGGCCATCCCGATGTCCAAATAGCGGGTATTCACTCCCACCGAGAGAATCTGCGGCTGCTCTATACGAACGTGGCCGGAATCCGTCACATTGTGCTGAAGTCCGAGTCGGCGGGTAGCCTCTCGCCTGAGGCCGCCACGGACGAAGTTGCCAGCCACAACTCACTCCCCCTTTTTGCAAAGCTGACCAGCATCACGCTGCAAACAGAAAAGTCCCCGTCGAAGATGATGTCCACGCCCCTGAATCAAACGTCAGCCCCCGCAACGAAAGCCTCATGCAGCTTCTCCATCGGAGACCGCATTGTGCCGTCTCGCTATTTTCTGGCTCCACTGGCGGGATATACGCATCTTGCCTTTCGCCGAGCGATACGCGAGTTGGGAGGATTGGGACTGGCGACCACGGATCTGGTCCACGCAACACAACTTTGCGGAGGTCACCGTCACTCGCTGGAACTGGTCGAAACTCACGACGACGATCAACCGCTGAGCGTCCAGATTTTCGGAGGGAACGTCGACCAGTTGGCAGCCGCAGCACGATGGCTTGAGGACCATGGCTACTCGGGAATCGACATCAACATGGGCTGCCCGATGGCAAAAGTGAACGGGCAGGGGGGGGGAGCACGCCTGCTCTGCGACGCCGATCTGGCCTGTCGACTGGTGGGAAAGGTCGTGAACGCCGTCAAGCTGCCGGTCACGGTCAAGATGCGGCTGGGTTGGGACAGGGACACGATCTCATCGCCCTACCTCGCTCGCCGGTTTGAGGCGGAAGGGGTTCAGGGCATTACGATCCATGGACGGACGCGGCAGCAAGGGTTTCAGGGAAGTGTTGACCTCGACGGAATTGCTGCCACCGTGGCCGCCGTTGACCGGATTCCCATCATCGGCAATGGCGATGTCCGCAGTGTCGAAGATGCGGTCCACATGCGATGCGTTACAGGGTGCTCCGCAGTCGCCATCGGACGGGGGGCCATGCTTGACCCCTGGATCTTCCGGAAGCTGGAGGATCACGAGCAGGGCAGAGTTCCGCGGGAACCGTCGCGTGACGAACAGATCCGGTTCCTCGTTCGCCACTTCAGTCTGATGACCGAGCAACATGCCGACCGGAGCTGCTTTCTGTTCCGGAAGTTTGCCGCCTGGTACGGAGAACGTCTGGGTATCCCGGATGATCTTGAGAACCGACTTCGCAAGTTTGCGTCAGTTACCGAGTTTGACGAGATCGTCGCAGAAGTTCGCATTCGCCATGGAGAACGTCAGTCAAAAATGCCGACTGCTCTAATAAAAGTCCCAAATGGACCAGTCGAACGCTGGTAGTGCCGATAGCGAAGTTTAGAAGTAGCCACAGGAGTTGAAGGCAAGCTCTTTCCGGCTGATTCTGCCGGTCGATGAGGGGCAAACAAAGACAGATTGACCTATTTTCCCGGCGTCTGTACAACTCTCCCCCTTTGACCAGGATGGTCGAAAAAGCTCTGCAAGGATGCCCTTCGATGAGCGCCGCTGAACAATCCGTTGTCCCTTTCTCGCACCTGGAACAGTTGCGAGAAGCTCGCGCTATTCTCACGGTCGAAGGCGAAGCACTGCTCGAGCTGTCCCGCCGGCTGGATCGTGGATTCTGCACGGCCGTCGATCTGATCTCGGGTTGTCCGGGCTGCGTGATCGTCTCGGGAGTCGGCAAGGCCGGATTGATTGGCCAGAAGATCGCCGCCACACTCTCTTCGACGGGCACACGCGCCTATTTCCTGCACCCCACCGAAGCACTGCATGGTGATCTGGGTTGCGTGGGCTGTGACGATGTCTGGCTGCTGTTCTCCAACAGTGGCGAGACCGAGGAACTGACACGACTTTTGCCGATTATTCGTGGCCAGAAACAAGCCATCATCGCGGTGACCGCCAGCGACGCCAGCACGTTGGGAACACAAGCTGACGCCACGATTTGCCTGGGGCGACTGATCGAAGCAGGGGCCCACGGTCTGGCCCCCACGACAAGTACGACTGCCATGCTCGCAGTCGGTGATGCGCTGGCGCTGGTCGTCAGTCAAAAGAAGAAATTCACGCCGAAGCAGTTCGCCGCGTTTCACCCGGGTGGCAGCCTGGGCCGGCGGCTGGCATCCGTCAAAGACGTCATGAGATCCGTCGATCAGGTCCGTGTCGCCGAAGACACAGCCACGATCCGCGAAGTCTTTGTGCACCATTCGCGTCCAGGCCGTAGAACCGGGGCAGTCATTCTGGTCGACGAATCGGGTCGTCTTTCCGGATTGTTTACGGACAGCGATCTCGCGCGACTGCTTGAACAGCGACGTGACACCCAGTTTGACCGACCGATCTCCGAAGTCATGACGGTCCGCCCATTGACGGTTGGACCGGATGCGATTCTCGAAGAAGCACTCCAACTGCTGAGTGCCAGACATGTCAGCGAACTTCCCGTGGTCGATGAGCAGGGAATTCCGCTGGGAATGATCGACATCACCGATGTGATTGGTCTTGGAAAAGATTCCAGTACCGACGGCACAAGCAAATGACAGAATCCATTCAGAAGGCGCGTTTCCCCTCGCTTTCCAACCGATCAACTGAACGCCTCGACCTGTTTCATCCAGAACTCTTTTAGAACTGTCATCCCGAACCGTGTTTCAACGCCTGCTTTTCACCGTCGCAACAGCTCTCTGCCTGACCGGGCTGAGCATGCTGTACGCTGTGATGATCAGGCCAGTGGTCGTCATTCCCGACATCCCGGAAGCGGTGGTGGAAGATGAAATCCAGAGCGAACCACACCGACCTCCAGATAACGTGCTGGTCGCGGAGACATTTATTCCTCATGCGGAATGGGCCGCCGAGTCCAAGTACATGCTCCGATCGGATCAGGCCTATTTCTACACCGAACACTGGAAACAGGTCCCGGATAACCAGAAGCAGGTCCGGTTTGAGAAGTTCGCCATCGTCTATCTGACAACCGATAAGGAAGGGAACGAACAAGCGTTTTCGATCGTCAGTGATGAAGCACTCGTCGAGTTTTCTGCCGCGTTTGACGAGCGAACGCCCAACCCGGGCCGCATCATTCGCGCGGTTCTGATCGGAGATGTCCAGATTGCCGGACCGGACGGGTTATCGGTGATCGGTCAAAACTTCATTTTCGACGAATCCGAACTGAAGCTTCAAACCTTCTACCCTGTCACCTTCCGCTATCAGTCTCATCGGGGTTCCGCATCTCGTATGACGATGGGCTTGATCCCCGGCAAAGGTCTGCCCGGTAAGGACCGCCCCCACATCTACGGTGTTGAAACCGTGCAGTTGCTGGCCAACAAAAGTCTCCCCAGCCAGTCTCTTGTTCAACTGGAACTGCAGGTCCCCCAGGGGGACACGCAACGAGACGTCCTGGTCCAATGTGCCGGTGACCTCATCTATTCGGTCGCAACAAATACGATCGTCCTGACCGAGGATGTCATCGCGTCGACGGGCCCCAAGGACCTGAATGACCGGTTGGGGTGCCACAAACTGACGCTGCAGTTCACGCCGAAGAAACCTGCAGCCGACGAGGTCGTTGCGGAAGTGAAGGAACCAACGGGAGAAGAATCTCTCCCCAAAGACGAGTATCAGCAGATTGAACGTGATCTCGAATTCAGTTGGCTCGAAGCCGAAGGAAAGCCCGGCAAACAACTGATGATCATCTCGATGTCGCAGAAGGCGAAAGCCTACATGGACCGCCTGACATATAGTGCGGAATCCAAGGTGCTGCTGATGAGTTCCGGCACCTCAGGTCGCGCCGTCCGAGTGACCCAGAAGGGATCGGAGCTGAAAGTTCCTGAGATCGAAGCACAACTCGACCAGGTTCCGGGAGAACCTGTCGGTCTGGAGTCACTGATCTGCCGTGGTCCCGGAGCATTGAACTACGTCGACGAAAAAACAGGCAAGCTGGCCTTCGTCGCAACGTGGGAAAAGCAACTGAGCAAGACCACCGATCCCGACACCAGGCTCGACCTGATCGAACTGGAAGAAACGGCCCACTTCGGTATTCCCGACCACAAGTCGGGGCTGATCGAGACGGGGTTAATCGCCGAACTGATCAAGATCTGGCTGGCCCCCATCAAGCTCACCGCTCCTGGTGTCGAAGATGGCCCTGCCGAAGAGACGCCCCCACCCGAACTGAAACGGGTCCTCGCACAGCGGGATGTCGGCTTGAAAAGCCCTCAACTTCGCATTCGTCGAACGAATGAACTGGACGTCCGTTTCGAACCCGCAGTGGCCGCAATCCCAGTCTCGTCCGCACCGAAGAATCGGACCAGTCTTGTTCCCTCATCCCTGACGACGCGGGGACGAGGACAAATCGGGTTCGCCAGCATCCCTGCAACCGCCGACGCGACCGCATTCCCGAATTCTGAAGCCAGTGAAAAATCGAGCCCGACAACCAGAAACCCATTGGCCTCCCAGGGGAGTGGTAAACCGATCTTCGTCTCGGCCGACCAGATTGCGGTTCGCGTGCGTCAGGTCGAAGGGACTCAGACGCCCGAACTTGTCGCTGTTCGCTCCGAAGGGAATGTGAATATCACGCAGGAAGGGGCTCCGGGGGAAAGACCGCTGGAACTCGAAGGGGACGTCGTCAAACTGGACAATCAGGGTGTCCAACGCGAAGTCATCGAGATCTCCGGTAAACCCGCGCAGATTCGCGATCATCGCTTCCGCCTGGAAGGGAAAGACATCTACCTCAACCGCGGCGATAACGAAGCCAAGGTCAAAGGGTCGGGATGGATGAAGATTGCGATCCCCGATCAGGCACAAGTTCCGGGGGTGGAAAAAACGGGTAACCGGGACTTGAACGTCCGGTGGGATGAAGCGATGCGATTCGACGGTCTCGAAGCCCGTTTCGTCGGCCGGGTCGAAGCGAAACTGGGACAGGCCTCGATGCTGTGCGAACAGATGAACGTCCAGCTTCAGGAACGACTCTCATTTCAATCGGACAACATGACGCAGGAACCGGCGATTCGGCTGGTTCGCTGCCGTGAGAACGTCCGTTTTGAAAATTCGACCCACGTCGAACGAAAACTGGTCGACAAGTATCGTGGCCGGGTCGGTGAGTTCACCTGGTATCACGAAACGGGTGATATTGAAGCTCAGGGACCAGGTCAGGTCCAGGTCTGGCGCCGGCAACAAAAGGGGAGCCATGCAATCTCACCCCGTGAGACAAGTCAGGCGAATCGCCCGATCCCGGTGGAAATTTCAGAATGGGATTACACCCGCGTTCAATTCGAGGGAAAACTGGAAGGACGTGTCGATGGGCACTTGAGTGGGAACTCAGACCGCCAACGTGTCACCATCGATGACCGGGTTGAAGTGATTTATGGCCCGGTCAATTCGCCGAACGATATTGTCGATCCAGACAACCTTCCCTCTCGCGCGGGAACACTCCGCTGCAGCTCGCTCGAGTTCCTGAATCACCCCAAGTCGAAATCCAACCCTGTCGAGTACCGTGAGATGATCTGCCGGGGGAATTCCGAAGTCGAAGGTCAGGTTGATGGACGTCGCTTCACGGCGTCCGCCGACGAGATCATCTACGACGGTTCAACGTCACTGTACATTCTCAACGCACAGGGCAAGCAGACCGCGCGACTCACCCGGGTCGGTGAAGCGACCCTCGGCGGGGGGCGCATCCACTTCAATCCGGTGACCCGCGGCTGGAAAGTCATTGGGGCCAGCGACGGTCAGGGATCCGGGTTTCAGTAACAAAGCGTCACCCGCGACAGGGTTCGTACTCGCGAGCCTCAACAATCCCCTCACACAGCGCGCGACTCCTGCGCAAGGCTTGTGGAACGTCGCACCAGGGGATTTCCCTCAGGAAAGCACCTGGAAATCTCCAGGGTACTGCCCGGGCTTCCCCGGCAAGTCGCTCGCGCTTCATCACCCGACGTGAGTTGCGGCTCGCCTCTGACAGTCCTCTGACGAACGGGCACGTGACTCGGGAGCCGGCCGAGCGCGCGACATCCGGGGTGTGCATCAGAAACCCGACAAGGTGACTCGACTCACGGCACAGGGCTCTCTACTTTAGTAGAAAGACACCTCAAGCCGCCCCACTCCCTTGCGAGCTGAACCATGAGTGAAGCGTTCCTGCAGCATCTTTCCCGCCAACTCGATGGAATCCGAGCGGCGGGAACTTACAAGAATGAACGCGTTATCTCGACGCCGCAGGGAACCTTCGTGCGTGTCGCGGACGGGAAGCCCGTCTTGAACATGTGTGCCAACAATTACCTTGGACTGGCACAGCACCCCGCCATTCGGGAGGCAGGCCACCGGGGCCTCGATGAGTGGGGTTACGGATTGGCTTCCGTTCGTTTCATCTGCGGAACACAGGGCGTTCATAAGCAACTGGAAGACAGACTCTCTACGTTCCTGGGAACGGACGACACGATTCTGTACAGCTCATGCTTCGATGCCAATGGAGGACTTTTTGAAACCCTGCTCGGCGCGGAAGACGCTGTCATCTCCGACGAACTCAATCACGCGAGTATTATCGATGGGGTCCGCCTCTGTAAGGCGCAGCGGTTCCGCTACAAAAACAACGACCTCGCGGACCTCGAAGCAAAGCTGATCGAAGCCACGAATTCCAAGGCTCGTTTCAAGCTGATCGCGACCGACGGCGTCTTCTCGATGGACGGGCTGTATGCCAACCTGCCCGGCGTATGCGAACTTGCCGACAAGTACGATGCACTGGTGATGGTCGATGATTCCCACGCCGTCGGCTTCACCGGGACCACGGGGCGGGGAACACACGAGTTGCAGGGAGTCATGGGCCGTATTGATATCTTGACGGGCACACTCGGCAAAGCACTCGGTGGTGCGAGTGGAGGATACACCAGCGGACGAAAGCCGATCATCGATCTCCTGCGTCAACGGTCTCGCCCCTATCTGTTCTCCAACACGCTGGCACCGATCATTGCAGCAGGCTCGCTTGCCGCACTCGAATTGCTGACCCAGTCGACGGAGCTTCGCGATCGGCTGGAGTCGAATACGTCTTACTTCCGTACGGAGATGACCCGTCGGGGGTTTACGATCACTCCGGGAACGCATCCGATCACCCCGATTATGCTCGGAGACGCCGCACTGGCTGCGAAGTTCGCCGATGCGATGCTGGCGAAGGGTGTCTACGTGATCGGTTTCAGCTATCCCGTCGTACCGCTGGGGAAAGCGCGCATCCGGACCCAGGTTTCTGCCGCTCATACCCGTGAAGATCTGGAATTCGCCATCCAGTGTTTCTCGGAGGTCAAGCAGGAACTGGGAATCTAACTCCCCATCCCTACCGTCCCCTTGTGTCGTTCCAATCGCCTCGAGATTGCATAACAGAGAAACGCCTGAATGCTTAAGCACCGACTCCTGCATCCAGAAATTCTGGAAATCCTGGCTCGCGCAGGCCATCACGCCAAGGTTTTGATCGCGGACGGAAACTATCCCGCGTCCACCACACTGGGTCCCAATGCCCGGCTGGTCAGTCTGAATCTGGCTCCGGGAATCGTGACAGTCTCGCAGGTTCTCGAGACCCTGCTGACCGCCATTCCCATCGATGCCATCAACACCATGGGAATTCCGGCTGATGATCCCTACGCCCTGAAAGGGGACCCCGTTGTCTGGGCCGACTATCGTCGCATTCTGGCCGACTCGGGATCGACGCTGGAGCTTGAACCGATCGACAAATGGGCCTTCTATGAAGCCGTCGCGTCCCGCGACCATGTCCTGACGATCCAGACCGCTGACCAGCATCTCTGGGCCAATGTATTACTGACACTAGGCTGTCGTACTGATTGAGTTTGATTACAGGGAAGTGCTTGCGAGTATGAAGAAAGACAAAGCAGCCGAATCGCCGCGCCGGTACTGGTTATTCAAATCCGAGCCTTCCGCTTTCGGTATTGAACATCTGGCGAAATCGCCCCGGAAGACCGCCCCCTGGGATGGTGTCCGTAACTATCAGGCTCGCAACTTTCTGCGAGATGACGTTCAGCTTGGGGACCAGGTGCTGTTCTATCATAGCCGCGAGGAACCGCTCGGGGTGTTCGGCACTATGCAGATTGTCCGCACGAGTTACCCCGACTTCACCGCGTTCGATCCCCAAAGCAAGTACTTCGACGAAAAGGGAAATCCGGAGAACCCCCGCTGGTTCATGGTCGATGTCAAACTGATCCAGAAGTTCCCCCAACCTGTCACCCGGGACATGCTGGCCGAAGACGACACAACCAGCAAAATGCTCGTCATGAAGCGCGGGATGAGGCTGTCGATTCAACCCGTCACTCGTGAAGAATGGGAAGCCGTTCATCGACTGGCGGGCGTCTCACTACCTGACTGACCCCACTGACCCTCGACCCCTCACCCTCAGTACGGCGGATTGCGGAAGGACGCTCTACGACATCCAGATCGCTTACATCCAGATCGCTGCCGAAATGGACGCAGGGGGCTGAACTTCGAGACGCCTGAAGTCGCACGCAACACGAAGAGAGACGTTGATTCTATCAGCATCGCACGAGACGAATTCATCGAGAACCGCCATTCGCAGTTCATGAAAGAGATCCTATGAAGACCTGGACACTCCGCTTAACCTGGCTCTCGATGATTCTTGGCGCGGTCCGTTTCGCGGCCAGCGAAGCAGTGGCCCAGACCGATCCGCGGAAACCCGCCGCGATCGAAGCGCAGGATGTCCCCGTTGTCCCCCCGGAAATGCTTGAGCGACTGGCGCAATACCAGAACGTTCGCGGAGCGGCATTTCGAGGCTGGGCCCCAGACGGAACGGGAATTCTGATTAACACCCGTTTTGGTAACTCGTCTCAACTGCACCGGGTCTATACTCCCGGAGGTCGGCGGGAGCAGATCACGTTCTCGGAGGAACCTGTTACCGGACGATTCCTGCCACAGTCCGCCAGCGGTTCAATCCTGCTGCTGAAGGATCGGGGTGGCAATGAAAATGATCAGATCTATCTGTTCGATCGCCAACAGTACACGACCGCTCTGCTGACGGACGGAACCAGTCGAAACAGGCTGGGTGCCATGGATCCGAACGGAAATCGATTTCTCTTTTCGAGTAATCGCCGGAACGGGCGCGATGGCGATCTGTACCTGTGTGACCTGGGGCAGCCGAACGGGACAAAGCTGCTGATGCAAGTCGAGAATCAGACCTGGCACGCACACGACTGGTCACCCGATGGAAAGCAGGTCCTGATTTCGCGGTATGTCTCGATTAATGAGACCTATCCCGCCGTGCTGGATATTGACTCCGGAGCCCGTACGGATCTTCCAGTGCCACCCGATCTCGCATCGGACGAAAAAGCCGCTTTCGGGACGATGGCATTCTCGGCTGACGGCAAATCGATCTTCCTCACCAGTGATGCCGGAAACGAGTTCCGGCGTCTGGCCAAATTGGATCGATCCACCCATTCCTACCAGTGGTTAACCACGGACCTGGAATGGGACGTGAACGAATTGGCGGTCAACCGGGTCACGAGCGAGCTGGCCTTGACCGTCAATGAAGATGGCGCCACGCGACTTTTTCTGCTGGCTCAAGGCAATTTGACCCGACGTGAACTTCAGGTCCCGCTCGGTGTGATTTCCGGAGTCGACTTTTCCGCCGACGGCAAGCGCATCGGCTTTACACTCGCACGCCCCGATGCCCCTCCTGATGCTTATTCCATTTTGCTGGAAACGGGCGAACTCACCCGGTGGACCTTCAGCGAAGTCGGTGGTCTGGACCCCGAATCCTTCGTCACCCCGACTCGCATTCGATACCGTACGTTCGACGGACGGATGATCCCCGCGTATTACTTCCAGCCGCGCCTCAAGCCGGAACAGACCAGGACCGGACAGGGAGGGACCGAGCCCCGCTTCCCCGTTTACATCAGCATTCATGGTGGTCCGGAAGCGCAGTATCAGCCGTTCTTCTCACCCAACATCCAGTACTACCTCAACGAACTGGGAATCGCTGTCATCTGCCCGAATGTGCGAGGTTCCAGCGGATATGGGAAGACGTATCTTAAGCTGGATAACGCCGAGAAACGCGAAGATAGCGTGAAAGACATCGGAGCACTGCTTGACTGGATCGAACAGCAGCCGGAACTCGATGCATCGAGGATCGCCGTGGCCGGGGGTTCCTACGGGGGCTACATGACACTGGCGTCGCTGACGCATTTCGGAGATCGCATCAAAGCGGGAATCGACGTCGTCGGGATCGCCAACTTTGTCACCTTCCTGGAGAAAACGGCTGGTTACCGGGTGGACTTGCGGCGTGCTGAATACGGGGATGAACGCCTGCCCGAGATGAAAGCGTTTTTCGAACGGATCAGCCCGCTGAACCATGCAGACAAGATTCGCTCCGCCCTGCTTGTCGTCCACGGACGAAACGATCCTCGCGTCCCATTTTACGAAGCTGAACAGATTGCAAGCAAAGTTCGCGCGAATGACCGTACCGTCTGGACCGTTTATGCCGATAACGAAGGACATGGATTTGCGAAGAAGGACAATGCTGACTACGTGAGGGCCGTCGAAGCTCTTTTCCTGAAGGCGAACCTGATCCCCTGAGCCGTGTCATCCCCGTGTCCCCCGTAAGGGCAATGCTGTAAACGGGTTTGTTGCAGGGCTTCTCGATCAGGAAGGGCGCAGTCATGTGCCGTTCAGCCGGCAGGAAAAGCGACACTACAAACACGAATTCAGCTGAGTTTCTGCAGTAAGTGCTAGCCTGAGGTACCCCCACCTCGGTACAAGTAGGGACGCCTTCGCGGAAGACCGAAATGCGACAGAAAATCCTGTCCAAATCGCTATTCCCTGAACATGCGTCCCATGATAGAACCCGCCCCTCCTCCTCTCACACCAACTCCCCCTCATGAACGGATTTCGATGCTCCGGCACTCGTAATTCTTCAAGTCTTCCCTTGGAAATACCATCGTGTGGTCTCTGAACGGTGCAAAGCGAGCGATCATTGTCGCTGGTTGCCTGGCCGCCGCATATACGCAACTGACAACCTCTCCGGCGACGATCGCATACATACGGTCGATGGGTGCGAATGAGTTCCACATCGGAATTCTCGGAGCACTGCCGACGCTGATGCTCTTCATGCAATTCGTCGCAGCCGTGATGGTTAATCACCTGCGATACCGTCGTCACTGGTGGTTCTGGGCGGCGCTCACCCACCGCCTGATGCTGCTGCCGACGGCAGTAGGACCGTGGATGTTTCCCGGGTATTCCAGCGAGTTCTGGATCTGGGTACTGCTGCTCACCACCGCCATCAACCAGACACTGCTCCACTTCAGTTCGCCGCTATGGCTGAGCTGGATGGGAGACTATCTGCCTCATGAAGGACTGAGCAGCTTCTGGGGAAGCCGTCAGTTGTGGATGCAGGTGACGGCTGCCGCCTCGCTGCTGGCCGCGGCGTTCTTCGTCCTGCACAGCGGTCTGTCACTTGAGGTCAGCTATGCCGTGATGACATGCGTCGGTACGGCCCTGGGTGTGATTGATCTGCTGCTGTTTCGGAAGGTTTTCGAACCTCCCGTGAAGCAGGTTCCCTCACCACGGCTCTGGTCGGTGCTGGCCGAACCATTCCGCAACTGCGAATTTCGCCGCTACATCGGCTTCATGTGCTTCTGGAACTTCGCCGCCATGGCGGGTGCCCCCTTCATCAGCCTTTACCTGCTGGCAGAAATCGGCATGGACCTGTTCCATGTGCTGATGCTCTGGACGATCTCGTGGATTGGGGGAGCAATGCTTTCCCGAACCATGGGGCGGTGGGCCGATCTGCACGGATCACAGCCGGTGCTCGTGATGTGTGTCGCCCTCAAATCGAGCAACATGCTGGCGTTACTCCTTGTTCCGCGATCTCCGAACATCGCCTTCTGGGTGCTGACGCCGTGCTTCATGCTCGACGCGGTGCTGAATGCGGGAATTCTGATCGCGAACAATGGATTCATGATCAAAAATTCGCCCACCGAAAACCGCACGATGTACATCGCGGCGACCACGGCGATTGCCGGAATGGTCGGCGGGATCACCTCGATCCTGGCAGGATGGATGATGCAGGTGCTCACGGGATTCCACGTGGAGATCCTGGGTTTCTCGATCGAAAATTTCCAGATCATGTTCCTGGCCAGCATCGTGCTCCGTTGGGCGGCTTTCTACCTGACACGCTACGTCTCTGAACCGAGTGCGCGCCATACGTGGGATGTCGTTACGGAAATCGCCAACGGAATCCAGGAACAGTTCTCCAGACGATTGTCCGAGACCCTGCCAACGGCCCAAACGTCGATCAAGCCAATGGTCATCGCGCATCCGGCACTCGCAACGTCCGCGTTGCCCGAACGGGATGTCGGGACGGCTTCGCTGCCGCACCGCCGGGTTCCCGCCCCTCAGCGAGCCCGCAGCCCGAGAAAACGGCAATCGCTCCCGTCTTAGAAAGCGTTCGTGGAATTCGTCGCTGGTGGCAGTCACACAAGCGGGGATCATCACTTGTGTGAGAAGCTCGCTCAGGCGGAGTACCTCAAGGCCCAAGGTCGAGAAAGCTTTGCTTCCTCTCGACCTCGGGTTTTTCCGCGGCAGAGCGCTGGGACAGAACCGATCGCTCGGCAGCGTGAGCAAAGTCACGGTGTGTGGTGGGAACACCCACCGCCCCGATTCGCCGGGGATTGCTTCGTTTCCCCACAAACAGGCCATTGACGGCACAGGTCCGATGCCGAAGAAGACCTGTCGATTGAGTGTCCGATTGTGTACTCTGGTACCCCGCGTTGGTTTCGCCTTGCCTACTGTTCCATTGGGGAATCACAGGGCGGGCAACGGCGGATGATTCGCGACTCGACCCCCTATCAGGACGGCCTACCGTGGAATATCGCACGCTTGGAAACACCGGTCTCAAACTGTCAGCTCTCAGTTTCGGTGCGTCGTCGCTGGGAGCCGAGTTTCGCCCGGTCGAGATCAGCGAGGCGATGGCGTCTGTCCCTGCGGCGCTGGATGTTGGAATCAACTTTATCGATACGTCGCCGTTCTACGGGCGAGGAATGTCCGAGGTGTTGCTCGGTCCAGCCCTGAAAGGAATTCCGCGGGACCGATACATCCTCGGCACCAAACTGGGGCGGTACGACAAGGCTCATTTCGACTTTTCGGCTCGCCGCGTCATGGAAAGCGTGGACATCAGCCTGCACCGGATGGGTGTCGATTACCTGGATATCTGCCTGTGCCATGATATCGAATTCGTGGAGATGCAGCAGATTATTGACGAGACTCTTCCCGCGCTGCTCAAGATCAAGCAGCAAGGCAAAGTCCGGTTTATCGGGGTGTCGGGATATCCCATGAAGATCTTCAAATTCATCCTCGACCAGACCAATCTCGACGTCGTGCTCTCGTACAACCACTACACCTTGCAGAACACCATGTTTGGGGATCTGGTTCCGTATCTGAAATCGAAGCATGTGGGGATCATGAACGCGGCCCCGTTTTCGGCACGCCTGTTGACGAATGATCCGCTACCCGCCTGGCACAAGGCGACCCCGGAAGTTCGGCGAATCGCGAAAGCCGCAGCAGATCACTGCGCCAGTCGCGGAACCGACATCGCTAAACTGGCACTGCAATTCTCACTCGCTAATCCCGATATGACGACCTGCGTCACCGGCTCGGCACGTCCCGAGCGAATTCGGGAGTGGGCACGCTGGGCGGACGAACCGATCGATCTCACACTGCTCGCAGAAGTTCAGGCCATTCTCAAACCGATTCATAACTGGTTCTACATCGAAGGGCGGCCGGAAAATAACGACCCCCAGCCTGGCGCCGGGCATGCTTCGCATTCGTGTGGTTGAATCAGTGGGGTTGAATCCAGCGACAGAACGTCGAAAAGCGCCAACGATTCATCGCGCCCCGGCGTAGAACTGATTCCGCTGCATTTTTGAAGCCCGGTCGGCAGAATTTGCTGTTCCGCCGGGTAACCCACCTGCTCTCTGACAGTTCCGTTCGCTTCGTCGATGGGTTTCACTCAAAAGGCCGGGCAGAGTGAGCCGAGATCACTTCACCAATTCGATGACGCCGCGGGCGGCCGACTCGCGGTGCCAGGAACATCAAGATTGGCCGACGTGATATTCGGGAAATGCGACTAATTCCGATAAACAGCGTTTGGCGGTGTGATATCCGTGGGGAAAGGTCCTTTTATTTGGGCAAAAGACCACTGGATCGGCACTTGGTTACTTAAAACAATGGTAGGCGGATTGACCCCGCCTCTGAGATTTGTGATGATCTTGTCCCGTTCAGGAGGCAACTTCGAGACGCGGCAGCATCCTTAAGCTGCACGCAGAAATCTCTTCTCACGATCCTTTACGGACAAAACCGGCAAATGTGGGCGTCCGGTTCACCTGGATCATGTCAGGTGTTCTGTCCCTGTCACCCTTTTGAATGAAACCCGTGTCACGCAACCGACTGAAGACGAAATCGAATCAGCACCACGGGTGGGCAATGTTTCCGCGTCGGCCACCGCCGACAACAAGCTAGAAAGAGAGCGTTTTGATGGAGCACTTGGGCAGGCATGTCATTATTGAATTGTGGGGCTGTGGCGAAATCATCAATGACGCGGCGCGAGTCGAACGCTCAATGCGGGACGCTGTGCAAGCTGCAAACGCGACATTGTTGAATATTTTTGTGCACGAATTCAGTCCTCAAGGTGTCACCGGAGTGGCAGTGCTGGCTGAATCCCACCTTTCGATTCATACTTGGCCCGAATACGGATATGTGGCGGCCGACGTTTTTACCTGTGGTTCTACGACCAAACCGGAAGCGGCTGCGGAAGTGCTACGAAAAGCATTCAAAGCCTCAACCGCAGAAGTTCGGGAACTTGAGCGCGGCGTCATGCCCCCCTCGATCAAGCAAAATCGGTCACGTCAGTTGGCCAATGCCTGAAGGGGGCTCGTATTGTGAGTGAGTCATCAACGCAAGAAGACGGCGATTGCATTCACGGTTCGCATTCCAGTGGCAGCTCATCGCTGCCACTGGCGGCGAAAACTCCCTTCGCGGCAGACCTGCCGCGAATTGAACGCGCAATCCGGGAAATTCTGGCAGCGGTCGGGGAAGACCCCAACCGAGACGGTCTGCTGGAAACTCCCGCACGCGTCGCCCGTATGTATGCCGAATTGTTCATGGGCCTGCACCTCGAACCAGGCCGGCATCTCAAGAAAGTCTTCGCCGAACAGTATGACGAACTCGTCCTGGTTCGTGATATCTCGTTCAACAGCATGTGTGAACATCACCTGCTGCCGTTCATCGGCGTCGCGCATGTCGGTTACCTGCCGCGAGGAAAAGTCGTTGGGCTTTCCAAGCTGGCTCGCGTTGTCGAAGAGGTCTCTCATCGACCTCAAGTGCAGGAACGAATGACCCACCAGATCGCAGATCTTCTCCAGGAAGAACTGGATCCAAAGGGAGTCATCGTCGTGCTCGAAGCGGGCCATTCCTGCATGACCATCCGAGGCATCCGCAAGCCGGGCAGCGTGACCATCACCAGCGCCGTCCGCGGACTCTTCAAAACCAATCAGAGCAGCCGTGCTGAAGTCATGGGCTTCATCCAGGGCTCACGACAGCATCTCGGTTAATCAGAGAGCATATCGCCCGGCCCCGTCGTCCGCTTCGGCGGCCTATTGCCTCACTTTTACGAACGACGTTGAAGTGACGACGGACACTGGGCTGCAGCATGGGCGACACTCCATCGAACACTCGCCACAATGTGATCGGGTCAATTAGCATTTTCGCGCCGGCCAAACCACCATGCGAATCAAGCATTACCTCGGCCTTACGCTGCAATTCCTGGTGCTGACGGCCACACCACTCATCTCGTGGTGGCAGCTTCAGTTTGGCTTCAGCCTGATCTGGATGCCCGGACTTCTGACTGCCGCGGTGGTGCTCTTCTGGATCGGAACATCCCTGCGGGAAGCCTCTTAGTTTAGCGACCCCAAAAAGTCCCTCGGCCCTGTTGGCGGCGCAGATAATCTGCGCTCATCGCCTACGATCCCGCAGGCCAGACAGGAGCGGCAGAGAGAGCGTGCGGATCCGCGATTGGCCGGCACCGTGACGCGGTCACGATCTTCGAAGGTGCGGTGAAGTCCCTCCCCCACTGACTGAAGCGAGAAATGCCCCGACTTTCGGTCATGGAAGGAGGCCACACCTTGCATCGTCACGTGGGCCTCTCTTAAATGGAGTGCCGATCCGGTGTCGGCTTTCGCAGGATCAGAGAGTCGTACGTGTCGGTCGAAGACCTGGAGAACGTCCATGCTGCAGTCTGCTGGAATTCGACACTCTGTCGATCGAATTCATGCTTTGGCCCGCGCAGCCCTGATCGCAATCGTGTGGGGGATTCTCGCAGGAACTTCAGCGTCTCTGGCACAAGAGCGTCCTAACGAGGCGGAAGCTGAACAGGGGACGGAGGAACTGCGTGACAGGCAGGCCCGGAATCAGAACACCAACCAGCCGCCGCATCGCTCGTTCCGCGAAAACGCCTCGCTTCCTTTTGATAGTCAGCTTCTCAAGCGGTTTGAAACCGTCAATGACCTGCTGGCCGATGAACGGTGGACCGAGGCAATTGCGATTCTGCAGGAGATTGCGCAAAGCGAAAACAAGGGACTGGTCCGCCTGCAGGCTGGTGTTGCCGGTGGTGTGGCCACGTACCTGAACGTCTCATCCCGCTGCAACGTGCTGCTTTCGCGAATCCCTGAAGCAGGGCGTCAGTCCTACCGCAGCAAGTTCGATCCGCAGGCCAAGCGCTGGTACGAGAACTGGCAGAGAACCCGCGATGCGGGAGAACTGCAGCGCATTGTCCATCAATTTTTCATGAGCAGCTACGGTGATGATGCTCTGCTGGCACTGGGTGAAGCAGCATGGGATCGCGGAGAATTTTCGGCGGCCCGATCGTGGTGGGAACAACTCGTCCCGCTGCCGGAAAAGGTCGATCCCCTCAACTATCCTTCAGTTCTGCGGTATCCCGACGCCGATCTCGATCAACCGACCATACTCGCTCGCATCGTGATGTGCTCGATACTGGAACAGGACCGCTACCGTGCCACCGAAGAGTTGCGCCAGTTCACAGAACGCTACCCCACGTCCGAAGGCTGGCTTGCCGGTGAACGAGTCATCCTGGCTGACCGACTGAAAAACCTGCTGGAAGAATCACAAACGTGGGTCCCGAACTCGAAAACGGGAACCGTCGAAACGTTTGCCATGACACCGACCCGAAGCTGGAACAGCCCCGAGACTGTCGATGTCGGTTCACTGAGGTGGCTACGCCCTCTGAAGCCCAATCTGTTGCGCCGCCCGGTCGATCCATTTCCTTTTCAGTTCGAACCGCTCAGCTATTTTCCCGTCGTCTACGAGAACACGGTCCTCGTTAACGACTCGGATTCGATTCGGGCCTGGAACCTGCTCACTGGCGAACCGGCATGGCGGTCGAGTGGCGACGATCCGGCTGTCATCTATCCCTCCGTCCCAGACGAGCAGAATGAAATCCCGGATCGGGTCTCGGTCGGTATCCCTTACTACACGATGACCATTTCCGCAGGACGACTTTATGCCCGGATGGGATCCCCGGTGAACTGCCCGTCGAACCAGCAATCCCGTGAGTTGACTTCGGATCTGGTCTGCCTGGATCTGACTCAGGAGGGAAAGCTGGTCTGGAAAATCGCCTCGCGAGAACTGTTCGCTGAAGAGGGTTGGCGATTCGAAGGATCACCCGTTGTCGTCGGAGGCCGAGCCTACTTCGCCGTTTGCCGCCGCCATCCGCAACTGGAGCTGATGGTTGTGTGCCTGGATTCGTCGTCGGGTCGACTGCTGTGGCGTACCCCGGTTGGCGGGTTTCGCAGCTCCGTGGATGAAAGCGCGAACCGCGTCAGCCACTTGCTGCTGACAGCAGGCGGAGGCCGCTTGTTCTTATCGACTGACGTGGGAGCGATCATCGCACTCAATGATCAGGATGGCCGGTTGGAATGGGCCGTCACTTACGAAAGCCGCACGAATGACTCTGCCATCGTTCTGAGCGACCCCAGCCGTAAGGGGCTGCTTCCCCCCATGTTCCACCGCGGGTTGTTATTCGTCGCACCGAACGACGCCGATTTTGCTTATTGCATTCAAGCCGATTCCGGGCAGATTCTATGGAAGTTCCATTACCTGACGAGTTCACCAAACCAGATTTCCGAGCTGGAACGCCGCGAGCTCGAAACCAGGCAACGACGTGAAAATCAGTGGCACCATATTCTGGGAGTGGCCGAAGGAGGTGCTGCAGGCCGGCTGATCGTCAGTGGAACCTCACTCTGGGCGATCGACATCAACGAAGGGACCCGAGTCTGGACGACATCCAGCCCGCGTGTCACCGGCACCGGCCGCGGCCTCCTGACCAGTGATCAGATTCTTGTCCCCGGTCGCGATTCGATCGACTTTGTTTCTCAAAAGACCGGCGATCTGGTCCGACGAGTTCCGCTTCGTACACCCGACTCGGCTCAGCTTGGTGGAAACCTGACCCTGGCGAACGGAATTCTCCTGGTCGCGCAATCGAATCGCCTGTCTGCCTATTGCGAGTACAGTATCCTGCGGCAGCGGATTGAGCGTGAGCTGACGCAACAGCCTGATAATACGTCGATTCAACTGCAACTCGCAGAAATCGAGGCGGCGGAAGGAAGCATTGAGCAGGCCGCGACGGAATACGGCGCGATTCTGACGCGAGGAGACCGCAGCGATCCCAATGTGCCCCTCGCCCGCCGTAAGCTCACGCAACTCCTTCAATCTGCGGGACAGGCCGCGTTCGACAAAAGCGATCTTGCTTCCGCACGAGGCTACTGGAACCGGGCGAAGGAGGTGGCTGAAGAAGTCACAGATCGTATTCAGCTTCGCTTCGATCTTGCCCGGGTGGAAGAGGCCTTGGGAGATATCGAAGCGGCACTGACCAGCCTTCAGTCATTGCTGAACGATGAAATGCTGGCGGAGCACCCACGCGAATTTCGCACGGCAGGTCAGGACGCGATCGACCGTATGGCCGCTCTGATCGATGTTCATGGCCGGGTTCCTTATCGAGAAATCGAAGCCGAGGCCGTGCGAAAGCTCGAAGAGCTGAAAGACTCGCCTCGAACAGCCGAGATTCAGTGGTTGCTCCAGAGCTACCCGCACGCCGAGGTCACCCTGGAGGCCCGTCGTCTGCTGGCTCAGATTCATCAGGATGCTGGCGAAATCTCGCAAGCGTATGCACTGCTGAACGAGTTCCGCCGCGACGCCACCGATGACCAGACACTGGCCCAATCGACCGTCGCCATGATCGATCTTGTCGAAGCAGGAAAACTGGAAACGGCTGAATCCCGATTACGAAAATCGCTCAGTCATCTCGACCCTTCGATTACCATTACGTCGCGTGGCAAGACCTCCAGTCTGGGTGAATTTCTGTCTGCGAAGAAACGCGCAAGCGACTCCCTGGGGCAGCTCCCTTTCTTTCTCGAACGAAACTGGTCTCGACCAGTCACGACTGAAACCAAAGTGGTCGTGCCGCAAGATGTCCCTCCTTCTCCTGAGTTTGCCTCGATCCTGCTCTGTGAACAACGGCGCAAGACCCGCAACGACTGGGTATGGCGATGTCTGGATTCACGAACGGGGAAGGTACGATGGGAAGAGCACGCTCCACACGCCGCTGTGATGGCGTGCTGGACCAACACCCACCTCCTGATCGGAACCCCCTACGGCTGGGAAGCCCGTGTCCCTGAGACGGGACGCCGGATCTGGAATGAGACAAGTTTTATCCAGTCGACGCCGTACATCCTTGGTGAATCTCTAGACGTGAGCACGTCCGGGAAATTTCCCGCGCAGTTCGACGTCGATCGCGGCCTGCGGATCATCGATCCCGATGACGGACAACTGGTGGCGACACTCAAGCCACCGGGACGCTTGCATGCGTTCCACAATATTGGCTCTGTTATTGTGCCCGCACGTGCGAATCCCGATGCCAGTCCCAACAACGACGGCGCCGGTCCCCGGGACGGCGAGGGACAAACTTCGCTCACGCCTCAGCGTTCGCTGGCTGTGATCATGGAAACCACCAAACCGACAAGAACGTGGCTGGCCACCGCTCCCTCCCCCGACGAGCGCTGGGAAGTCAGTCAGATTCCCGTCGCGGGAGAGCCATGGCAATCGGCCCCCGTCAGCATGCGCGGTCGCATCATGGGAATCAATCAGCAATTCCATCTGGTCTGCCAGAAGACCGAACAATCACAGGTGAGTCACCCTACCACGCCAGTCGCAGCCTCATCGCAGGCGGAGCAGATGATCGCGGAAGAAGTCTTCATCCGTCGACGAAACTCACGCATCCGTGAAACATCGGGCCTCGACGACTTGTCGAGCCTGTATGTCTGGCGGCAACTGGATCCCACACCCGCCACCACCGGACTCCCGACCACCGAAACCCGACAGAACGACTGGGAGTATCGAAATTTTTCCATCGGGAATGCCTACCCGGTCCTCTGGCCCCACCCCACAGAACTGACAGTCATCGCCGACGGGTCGTCCCTCTTCTGTTTTGATCCGGTGAACGGTCGTCGGAAATGGTCGACAGGGATTGCCGATTTCCCCGTCGAACAACCCGACCGGCAGATTACCGGAGGCCCGAACACGCTCTACGCAGCCAGTCAGGGAACTCTTCGCAGCGTCTCACTGACAAGCGGCGAGGTCCGATTTGAATGCTACCTGGGCGATGTATCGACGCAGTGGCGGACCGCGTTAATCTGGCCACCGCGTGGCCATCCCGGCCCTGACCAGACCCTGCCCGAGGATGCTGCGGAACCACTTAACTTCGAGACGATCGCAACCTGGCCAATCGGAACAAAATCAGACGAGCCTCGGCGGTTACTGATTTGCAGTGGTCAGACGGGCGAGGTCGTACAGAGTCTTGTCGTGGACAGTGAACCCAGAGAGATCCTGTTCACGCCCGAGGGTCGCGGAATTCTGTGGACCGAGAAAACTGTGAATGGACTGCAGGGGAAGTCGTCCGTCTCAGAGGAATAAATCCTGTGGACGTGCACAGGGTCAGCGGACAGACGAACGCGAGTCGCTGACATTCACCAGACGAATCGCTGCATGGTTTCCTACCGTTACCGCTCGGCCGGAAGCAACCTGGCGATGACCGATTTGCAGCGACAACTCGGACGACGGCGATTTGTCGAAGGTCAGAATATCTCCGGGGCTCCACTGAAGAAGCTGTTCCAGCTTCACAACCTTCTCGCAGACAACTACGGAAACAGGCACGCTCAAGGCGTTGATCCGGTTTTGACCATTTGCAGGCGTGAGCGTGGACACGGCAATTCTCACCGAGGAAACGAAACCGACGTGCACAGATGGGATCGCGCAAGGCGAACTGACAGGAGTCTGATCTGGCTCTTATCGGAACAGTACCGCTGGCAACTTCGAGCTAATCTCGAAAATCGCTCCGGCAGTTTTCGCCGGTGGTGCAAATCACATTGACCGAAATTGCCTATTCTTCTAGAACCCCGCTGCGATCACTCCAGGGAAGGACTTGGTCGGGCAGGGATCGGCGGTTTTTGCCAGCTTGCCGAGGTTGTCATTCCAGGTCAGTCCCCGCTTCCATTCAAGGATTCGTCACACCTGGAAGAAGGATTGTCCGGATGTCTGAAGCTACCCCCCGTCCCACTGACCAAGAACAGCAACCCCGGTGGTGGACAGAGCGGGAATTGCTTTTGATCCTGTTCCTCATTGGAATCACGTTCTGCGTAAGACTGGATGCGCTCCCCCTGTTCGGTGAAGAGCCCCGACGTGCGCAGATCGCTCGCGAAATGGTCGAGAGCGGTGACTGGCTGGTTCCCGGAACGCAACGAGTTTTTCTCCCCAGCCGGCCTCCCCTGCAAAACTGGCTGATTGCGTTTGTCGGTTTGATGACGGGAGCCTTCGATGTCTGGTCCGCGCGAATCCCCAGCGTCATCTCGGTCGCCCTGATCGCCGTCATGATGTATGGATATCTGCGCCAGTACATCGGCCGACTTGGCAGCCTGACAGGTGTGGCCTCGTTTCTGACAATGACGCTTGTCATGGAATTCGGTCGCTCGGCGGAAACCGAAGCGGTATTCAGCCTGTTCGTCGCGGCATCGATGCTGCTTTGGCATTGGGGCTGGATGAAGAAATGGCCTGAATGGCAACTCTGGTCGATCGGCTATTTTTTTACTGCGATGGGAATGCTGACCAAAGGACTGCAGGCCCCGCTTTACTTTGTTGGTGCCACCACGCTTTTCCTGCTGGCCACAAACAACTGGAGAAAGATTGTCACCTGGCCTCACATCCTTGGCATTTCGGTCTTCATCGTCACCGTAGGAGCGTGGCAGGGTCCATTCGCCTGGTATCGCGGGATCGAAGACAGTTGGAACATCTATTTCGGAGACGTCGCCGGTCGGTTCGTGGATCGTCACTGGGGTGTCTTTCTGGGCCACCTCGTCACATTTCCCGCTGAACTGCTGTTTGTGCGACTGATGCCCTGGTCGCTGCTGCTGCTGGCCTATGGCAGCCGTCGCGTTCGCCAGCTTTCGGGAGTACAGCGGGAAGGTGCGTTGTTTCTGGCCATCTGCATTGGCTTCTCATTCATCTCGGTCTGGCTGCCACCCGGCTCAAAAGTGCGCTACTACATGCCCCTGTTCCCCTGCTTCGCGGCCTTGATTGGAATCGCGGTTGATCGACTGGCAGCACTCCGTCCAACCCTTGATCCCGATAATGCCTGGACCAACTATGTCCAGTCGATGGTCTACCTGATGACGGGTTCCGCCGTCGTTGTCGTAGCGGTTTCCATGCTGTTTCCAGCCATGCGCATCGCCCTCTCGGTCGTCAACGCGCTGGGGTATGCGGCGGCGGCTCTCGCTCTGGCCTACATTGCCTGGTCGTCCCTCAAGGATCTGTCAGAGCGAGGAATGGGACGCGGGGTAATGAGCATCGCCACCTTTCTGGCCCTGGTTGAGGTCTGCCTGATTGTGACCGTGCAGGAGCGTCGTTGCGAAGATATTGCCGGCCAACTTGAACAGCTCAAGCAATCGCTTCCCGCCGATTCACAACTCGTCAGCCTGGGTCCCGTACACCACGCGTTCGCGTATTTTTACGAAGAGCCGATTCCCATCGTCACGATTCCGGAAGGAGACGGCGATGATGACTATGACTACTTCTGCCTGCACACCTGCGACAGCGACCCGCCGGAATTGCCATTCGAGTGGACGCAGATTGCCGTGATCTCGTGTGACCGACTGAAAGGTCGTGACACACCGAAGGACCGTGTCTTCGTGGGTCGACGAGTTTCCACAGACGAGCAACTGGGGCAGACACCGCACGAGCCTGCTCTCCCGCTCAATCTGTTCGAAAACCTGACGCGAGTCATCCACCAGAACTAAGTCGGCAAGTGCGGCCGAATCGGTCAGGGTCCCACGCCTCGGACAGTTTTCTGAAACATCGCTGCTTCAAGCGGCTTTGCGTTCTTCCCAGATCCCCGTGTGCGAGGCCTCGCGAATGACGGACCTGTACAGCGACTCGTATTGCTGAGTGATCTGTGACCAGTCAAATCGCTGCACCGTCTCGGGGACTTCCTGCCTGAGTCGGTCTCGCTCGATCGAGGATTCCATCAACCGCTGAAGCTCTGCCGCCAGAGCTTCGACATTTTCATTGGGGAACAGCGTTCCGTTCCGACCGGGAATGACCATCTCGGGGTTGCCATCGACTTCAGACGCGACCACCGGCAACCCTGCAGCGAGCCCTTCCAGAATCACATTCGCGAATGGTTCACAACGAGAGGGGACCACCAGGAAGAGAGCACTTCTCAGCAGGTCAATCTTTTTCTGACCGCTGACATGACGCAGGAAATAGACCCGGTCAGAAACCTTTAGTTCAGCCGCCAGCGCGGTGAGCGGTTCCCGTTCAGGCCCGTCACCGGCGATCAGCAGGTCAATCCCGGAACGACGAGTTCGGGCCAGGGCTTCCAGAAGTACGTCGAAACCCTTACGCCGAAAAAGATTACCGAGTGCCAGAATATAGGGTCGAGGGTGAGGAAACGGCTCTCCTTCCGCAAAGCGATCCAGATCGACCCCGTTATGGATGACATGAATCAGCCGGTCCGGTACGCCGATGTTCAGGAGCGCGGACCTGAGGAACTGGCCCTGAGCCACAATTGCATTCGCGCTGCACAAGGATTTCCTCACGCGCGCGGCCAGTTTGGGATGCCGGCAGATCCGCTGATTCGGAAGAATGTCGTCACCATGCGGGCGAACGACAACCGGCAGGTTGGTCCACGACTTCAGCGTCGTTCCAAGAAATGCAGATGGGTACGAACTATTACAATGCAGGACATCGAACTGGTGTCGCCAGTGGTGCCACGCCAGCGGAATCAGCAATTGCCGGACACCAAAGTGCTTGGATGACGGGCGACTGAAACGCTTCAGACAATAGGGAACGTTCAGACAGTTATTTCGGCCGCGGATGTACGGCGCCATAACCGTTACGTGATCACCTCTTTGGGTGAGACGTGTCGCAAGCCCATCCAGCATGGTCTCTGCTCCACCGACCGTGGGCAGGAATGAATCCGCCAGAAAGCCCACTCGCATTCGCGCACCTCTGTCTGCATTGAACCTGACAGTGTCGAACATAGTCCGTACGTTCCTGAATTCGCAGAACAAAGGGACGCCAACGTGTAAAAGAGCGAACCTGATCTTCCAGCTCACATACCGTGAGCCGCGGTGACTTGGCGACGAAAGCGCAGAGCGTGACAAACTTCGTTATTCGACGGCAGCAGTTGCAGGGCCCACAGAGACCACGGGCTGCAGCAATGTGTCTGGCAGTTCAAGGTCGCTGTGGAGACTACGTCTGTCAGCGACTCCTGCGACCTGCACATCAGGCTGCTTTTCGAGGGCGATAGAGCAAGGGATTATGCGTATCCAGTTTCCAGAGCCGGCTGCGAAGTTCAGCCCGGACGGGATTGGAAATCGCCCGCATCCCGCTGGCGGGAGTACTGGTCATTTCACCGAAGTAAATTGCCCCGTTCAGGTTGTAGAGGTCTACTCGCATAAAATCGAAACCCCGCGACAACGCCTGAGCAATCGAGACCATGCGATCAAAGTTTTTCGGGTTCCGCAACCGACCCACTTCCTCAGCCGAACAAGTCCCCTCGTATCCATCCCCGTGCGGTTCAAAATGGACGTGACGTTCCAGACGAGGGGTGGACACAGACAGACAGTACTCAAAGCCTTCGGAACTGTTATAGCAGAAGAAGTTGTAATCGACGGGCGAGTCACCCGCATCATCCAGCAGCTGTTCTATGATGATGCGAGGTTTGATAAACGTATAGTGATACTCACCCGAGGCTTTGGCATAGTTCTGGCCAAGAAACTGATTAAAGCGGCGGCAGGTGGCCTTCACATCCAGCGTTGATTTATCGCGGACAATCTGATGCCACTTGCATCCATGATTGGCTTTAATAATAAAGCTGTCCGGCAAATGATCAAACGCATCCTGTGTGAGACGATCGTGGACACCCAACAAGGGAATCAGGATGTCCCCGCCAACCCGCTCTTCGACGAACTGTCGGACGAGGTACTTATCGGCGAGAAGAGCATAAAGCTGCTGATTACCAAACAGCTTGCGATACTGCACTTTCTCGTTGACCGTCTGCGGATTGTTGAAGTTTACGTAGGTTCCGAACCTTCGATAGAACCGATTCTGAATCTGCCACCGTCGGAATGCGAGTGAAAGCACGCCTTCGCGATGACTGGGCAAACTATCCAGGATGGACGCCATCGGCAACTCCCTTATATGGCAGACCGCCTTCCTAACCCATAAAGTAAATCGGGTGAAGCTCTCAACTCGCTTCAACTAAAACGAAATTTCCGAAAGGAGTGGATTTAGGGTACGCCCCACAGCGATTTACGGAATTCGGAAACGGGATCACGCAGGCACACCTCAATCGACTGGCCCTGAAACACGAAAGGACGGCTTTCGCCCAGCCCGTTTCACCTCAGTTCCCAGATCCATTCCTGAGCGGCGGAAGCGATTGACTCGCCCCCCCGCTCATGGAATTCCATAAACATCAGATCATTCAGACATCGAGCCTGGCATCCAGGGTGATGTCTGCTTTCATCAGCTTGGAAACCGGGCAGCCCGCTTTCGCTTTCGCCGCAAGTGCCTGAAATGTGGCGTTGTCGGCACCGGGAATCTTCGCATTGAGCGTCAGGTGGATCGCCGTAATCGCAAATCCGTCAGAGACCTGCTCAAGCGTGACATCCGCTTTCGTCTCCATTTTCTCAGCCGTCAGATTGGCCTCGCCCAGGATCAGCGACAATGCCATCGTGAAACAACTCGCATGAGCCGCAGCAATCAGCTCTTCAGGATTACTTCCCCGGATCCCTTCGAACCGACTCTTGAATCCGTAGGGATAAGCGCTCAATGCGCCGCTCTCGGTTGAGATCGCCCCTCGGCCATCCTTGAGTCCCCCCTCCCAGACGGCTGAACCAAACTTCATAATCTTCATGGAATCAGGCTCCTGTGACTTCAGTGAACGGCCCGCACGTGGTGGATTGTCGATCAGACAGTTCCAGCCTACCGCGTTCACGATCACGTCGGCAACGCTCGACCACCTTCACTTCGGTGACGCGAAGACCAGCCTGGAGGGCAGAACGCCCTTCGATTCAGTCCAGTTCAGGAAACCCCTGCGGAGAGTCCGCACCGGGCAACGCATCCCGGAACGTCATCCGCTCGCGCAGGCACCCGTTGACGGCAGCCGAGTGGGTCATGGAGACCAGATGCCCGGCCCCCGCGATCACCCGATCGGCCCTGGTCAATTGGGGCGGGAAGATCAGATCCTGGTCACCGTGAATCTGAAACACACGCAGGTTCTCAACTCCCTTCGAAGGCTTCCAGCGGAGAATGGCTTGAGCGGCCCAGCGAAGAAACCGACCTTCAGCGTCATTCAATTGGTGAAGCACACCCCGTCGAAGCGGTGGCAGATAGCCGCCAAAGCATCCCAGTACGAAGGGAGCAAGCCACTTGGGAACCATGACCAGACTCGAGACCGGACGAAACATCGCCAACCGTCGCGGCAATTCCTGATGTGACCGGATACTCCCGATCAAGAAGCACTCCCGCGCGTTTAAGTGCGTCGCTAACTCCAGTGCCACGACTCCCCCAAACGAGACCCCGCCGATGTAGCAGGGTTTTCCGGGATCGATCTCTTTCGCCAGTCGGGCTGCGTACTCGACCAGAGGTTCCCGGGGAAGCGGCTCGATCCACTCCGGAACGATCAAGTCCGGAAAAGCGACGCGCTGTGGGCGGAACATACGGCTGTCACCCCCCAGGCCTGGCAACAGGATGAGAGGTGCCTGTGTGTCGCGTGAACCAGGAGCCGATTCAGAATTCACAGTCGTTCTTTTGCAGGTAACAAGGCCCGCCCCGTCGTATGCCTATCTTCCTGCGGCACGTGGCGGTGGGGCAGGGCCGAACTTCAGAGAATCCACCAGTTCACGATCGTGTTTCCCCATTGTGGGGACCAGCGAAGTATCGACAGAGAACATCAATGACGCCTGCCGCCCCGACGGATCCGCGACAAGGTAGAAGACCCAGGTCATGGCACGCTCGCCAACCAGTCCCTCTGCCATCACCTTAAACACAAACTTGCGATCTGAAGACGGAACGACATCACCCTTACTCATCGAACGAACGCGATCCCCCAGGGAACGTCGGATATCACTGAGAAATGTCTGTTCTGGCAGGTGCTCACCCGGTTTGGCGGCAGCAATCGAAGCCATGTCACATTGGGCGACGAAATTCCCCTGGTCCAGCAATCGAAAGACGGCAACATTCTCATCAACCTTGAACAGGTGCCAGTGCCGCCCGTGTTGAAGTCCGATATTCCAGGGGGATTCAAACCGAATGTACTTGGCGGATTCGTCCGGTTCTTCGCTTGCCTGATCAATCACCTTCCGATCGCCCAGTCGGCCGGGAACTTTCGCAGGCTGACGGAGCAACCGAATGTGGGCCTTGATCTCCAGGCCGGGACTGACCGGCCCGACAGCGCGCGTTTCGAGCTGCACGAAGTCGGTATCCGAAATGTACTTCCCTTCGAGATGGTAGGAATAGAAGCCTGAGACGGTCACTTCCGTCGTGGAACCGACGGCCGCCCCCTCCAGCTTTCCGTTCATTCGAATCCGCGCAACGCCTTTCTCAATCGACTCCAGCTTGCACTTGAGTTCTCCCTTGATCACCGCATCGAGGGCGGTCAGCATCTGAAATGCCCACCCGGGAACGGTCCACTCATCACCGACCTCGACTTCTTTATTCGGAAGGAGCGCGATGAGTGCCAGGCTATCCGCTGGCGAGCGGATCAAATCGAGTTCGTTAGCGGTCAACAGACCTGCCAGGCCATACAGTTCGACACCATCTGGACGCCCCTGAGCCACGATCAGCTTCAGCGGATCAGGCAACTTGATCGCCGTCTTGTTGCTGTCGACATTGATCTCGGCCTGCGCCGTTTCGTATTCCCGGACCGACCGAAATGACTCTGCTTCGGCTCCCGGCCCCAGCAGTCTTCGCTCACGATAAGACAAAGCGGCCGAAACGCTTTGAGAAAGGGGTTCGGCCTTCGGCGCGACCAGCAGTTTGCCCGACACATCAACGCGAGTCCCCACGCCGAAGACGCGTACATCATCGACAGGTTCTTCCAACTTATACTTGTCGGCCGACCTGGCGATCGACGGTCCCATCAACAGGAGTCCGCTCAGGGCGAGGCAGACGAAGCGGGCTGTTTGGCGCATAGACAACATCCTTGTCTTGATGGTGAGGCAATTCCTGCCAGCTATTCGACGAGTGTCCCTCGATCTGCCAGGGCGAGTGCAGTAGCAACAAGTCCATCCACATCCAGCCCGATGTCGGCCAGTAATTCTTCCCGTTCACCATGTTCGATGAACCGGTCGGGGATGCCGAGGCACTTGAGATTGTTCGTGGAGACGCCCGCAGCGTTCGCAGCTTCGAGCACGGCCGCTCCGAAACCTCCGCAGAGTGAATTTTCTTCCACGGTGACGACGAATCCGGTCTCTTCAAGTGCACGGAAGATCGTCGCCTGATCGATGGGCTTGGCGAAACGAGCGTTGATCACACCCACGTCCAGACCCTCTTCCTTGAGACGGTCCGACGCGGCCACGCAGGCGGTAAACAGCGACCCGAAGGCGACGAACATGCCGTCCTCGCCCCAGCGAAGGACTTCTGACTTGCCGTACTCGATGGGACATTCAGCACGTGCCACGTGTTCAACGTTGGCTTTCGGATAGCGGATCGAAGTCGGACCGCTATGAGCCAGTGCAAAGTCGAGCATCGGTGCGACGTCCAGTTCGTCCCCCGGCGCCATCACAGTCATATTTGGGAACACACGCATGTAGGTATTGTCAAAGACACCGTGGTGCGTCGGTCCATCAGGACCGGCGAATCCACCGCGATCCAGACAGAACGTGACTGGCAGATTCTGAAGCGCAACTTCCTGGAAGATATGATCAAAGCTTCTCTGCAGGAACGTGCTGTAGATATTCACGATCGGCCGCATCCCGCTCTTGGCCATCCCCCCCGCGAAGGCAACGGTGTGTGCCTCGCAAATTCCGGTATCGAAGAACCGATCCGGGAAATCCATGCGAACCCGGCCCAGCTTGTTCCCTTCGCACATGGCTGCAGTGAGGACGCAGACTTTGGGATCACTCTGCATGGCATCGTAAATCGCATCGCTCATCGAATTGGTATAGGCACGAGCCGTCGACTTCTTGATCGAGACAACTTCGTTTTTCGTGTTCCGTGCGAACGGGGCAGGGGCGTGGTAAGTAACCGGGTCTTCGCATGCCGGCTCAAACCCATGTCCCTTCTGGGTGAAGACGTGCAGCAGGACAGGCCCGGTGACCTCCTTCACCATCTCGAGCGCATTGCGCAAGGCGAACAGGTCGTGGCCATCAACGGGACCGATATACCGGAAGCCCATCTCTTCGAACAGCATTCCCCCATGCAGGAATGCCTTCAGCGCGTCCTTGAACTGACCGATCGCATCGCGCGACGTTTTTCCGACCATCGGCAGCTTGTTCAGCAGCCAGTTCACGTCCCGTTTGAGTCCATTATAGAACGGAGCGGTCCGGGCTTTGTCGAGATAGGTCGCCAAGCCACCGACACGCGGGCAGATCCCCATCTCGTTATCGTTGAGGATGACCAGCAGGTCTTTGTTGAGTTCGGCCGCGTTGTTCATCGCTTCGAACACCACACCCGATGGCAGTGCACCGTCACCAATGACAGCGACCGACTTGCGGGACGAATCGCCCAGCAGATCATCTGCCGCTTTCATCCCCAGGACGGTCGAAACACTCGCCCCGGCGTGGCCCGTCATGAACAGGTCGTAGGGGCTTTCATTCGGATTGGGAAAGCCCATCAGCCCCCCCTTGGTCCGAATCGTGGAAAACTGTTCGAAACGGCCGGTGATCAGTTTGTGCGGATAGATCTGGTGACCGGTATCCCAGATCAGGCGATCCTTGGAGAAGTCGTAGACCAGATGAAGCGCGAGGCACAGCTCGACAACACCCAGATTGCTGGCAAAGTGAGCCGACCGTTCCTGCACCAGGTTACACAACGCCTCACGAATCTCGTCAGCCAGTTGAACCAGCTGCTGGTCCGTCAGACCTTTGAGATCCCGGGGCGAGTGAATTCGTGGCAGCAGTTCAAACTTCATTATCGACTCCAGTGAATTAATTCCCGAAACGAAATGGGAATCATATCTTATACGCTACCGACGCTCTGCGTTCGGTCTTAGTGATCTCGTCTCGCGACAAACTTGGCCAGTTCCCCTAGCGGGTGAGCTCCAGCCCCCAACGGCTCGATCAGTCGACATGCCTCAGTGATCAGGTCATCTGCTTTTTTGCGGCTGGCATCGATCCCCAGCAAAGCAGGATACGTCATTTTCCCCAGTGTCGCGTCTTTTCCCACCTTTTTGCCAAGCTTTGCGGCATCTCCGGTCACATCCAACAAGTCATCCGCAATCTGAAAGGCCAAACCAACACGTTTTCCGAATTCCTGTAGCCGGTGAATCGAATCAACACTCGCCTGCGCAACGCGAGCCCCCATGGTGACGGCCGACGTCAACAATCGCCCGGTCTTACGCTGGTGAATCGCTTCAAGCTGGGCAAGATGGACGCGATTCTGCTCGGGATCGGAACCAGAGCCGTGTGAATCGGTCGAATTCTGGTTCTGCTTTTCCAGTTGCTGTTCGGCTTCCAGATCAGCGACCTGCCCCCCCACCATACCACAACAACCGGCGGCTGAAGCCAGATCGGCACAACAGGCTGCAGCGACCGCTGCTGGCTGAATATCGCGGGCGAGAACTTCAAAGGCGAGCGTCAGCAGCGCATCCCCTGCCAGAATCGCCATCCCTTCGCCGAACACCTTGTGGTTGGTCAACCGTCCGCGGCGGTAATCATCGTCGTCCATCGCCGGCAGATCGTCATGAATCAACGAATAAGTGTGTATCATTTCGACGGCGCAAGCGGCGGGCAGTGCCTGTTCCAGCTTGCCTCCACACGCTTCGCAAGCGAGTAGCACCAGCACGGGGCGAAGGCGTTTGCCCCCGGCGAGAAGGCTGTAAGACATTGCCTCACGCAATTTCTCTGGACAGTCAGTCGACGTAGTCATGTAGTCGGCCAACCGCGCGTTAACGCGGTTACGCAACTCTACCAGATCGGTTTCAAACTGTTGGCCAGCCACTGACATTGAGTCCACCCGCATCCATGCGACTACTTCAAGAGATCGCTCAGGTCACCCTTCGTCCAAACCCAAGCCGCGGTCCATCAACGCAGTATGCTAATCAACAGACTGACTTAGATCAAAGTCGCACCGAACAAAATCAGCAAAAAGATCCATGCCCGCGGTTAATCCCCGACAACACATGCCTTTATTGGTGATGAGAGAAACGCAGGCATAAGTGCCACGAATTTCACGACTTGCTGCCATCAGGTCTCGCCAGCAGTTCCTCGCACCACCTCATTCAAAGCCGGTTCGCAGGACAGGACGGGACGACAGGCCCACTTAAGAATCGCACAGCCTGGGGGGCAGACATTCCCCGCCCGTCGGCGCAGGAAAGTTCATCTTGACCGTCTTGCCATCTGAACATAACTTCCGCGCCATTCCCGAAGCACAATCTGAATTCGAGTCAGGAACGGTCCTTCATCAGACACGTTCGCCAGCATCACTTCAAAGCTGATCACATCCCGATCTTCGCCATTGATTCTCACAGTTCAGGCTAGTGCATACCAGCTGGCGATCCCAGCTTACAGATCTACGATCGTCGAAGCTTGAGCGGCATCGATTCACTGTGAAAGGAATCAAAATCCATGAACGAGTTCAATTCAACAGGCTTCAGCCGACGCCATTGGCTCCATTCGGCTGCAATCGCCGCCGCCACTCCCGCCTTGTTATGGGCCCGCCCAGCGGCTCCGATCGAAATCAATGACGAAGACGAAGAGGATGACCAGAAATACCAGACGAAGGTTGATACACCTCTCATCGGTGACCACACGACTTTCGCTGGACTGGATCCGATTGTTCTTCATGGGGTCGGTCTGGTCCGAGGACTTTCGGGAACGGGTGGTGACCCGGCTCCTTCCCAATTTCGTTCTCTGCTGATGGAAGACCTGAAACAGCAGGGATACCGGGTTCCCAATGCAATTCTCGAGTCACCGACCACCGCACTCGTGACCGTTCGGGCCTACCTGTCGCCGACCGCGAAAAAAGGCGATCGCCTGGATGTCGAAGTCCAGATCCCGGAAAGCGCTAATGCCACCAGCCTTGTGGGGGGTGAACTGCTGGATGTCCGCCTGTCAGACAAAGCCATGGTCGGCGGCGAGCTCAAGAGCGGTTGGGATTACGCCATCGCCCGTGGCCCCGTTCTGACTGCCGGACTGGCCGCTCACACCACCACGGAACCTGCTTTGCTGCGTCGGGGCCGCGTTCTCAGTGGAGCGGTCGTCAAGAAGGAACGCGAGCTCTCGATGTTCCTGAAAAACGACTTCCGCAGCGTTCGAAATGCACAACGCATCGCCGACGCCATCGGACGTCGCTTCCACCACTTCGATGAACATGGCATCAAGAAACCACTTGCGACCGCCAAGACTGATCAACGGCTGGTTCTTTCGGTCCACCCCCGTTATCGCGATAACTTTCCCCGCTATCTGCAGGTCATCCGGCACATGGCGTTTCGCGAAGAGCCGATTCAGCTGCGCGTCCGTATGACCCGCCTGGCCCACGATCTGCAAGTTCCCGAAACGGCTCACTCCAGTGCACTGCAACTCGAAGCCATCGGCAACGATTCGATCCCGATTCTGAAAAAAGGGATTGTCGCCCCAACATTGGAATCCCGTTTTCACTCTGCCGTGGCGCTGGCCTACCTGGGTGACTCATCCGGTTTACCCGCCCTCGTCGAAGCGGCCCGAAAGGAACGTGCCTTCCGCGTCTTTGCGTTGTCCGCCATCTCAACTCTGGAAGACGCAGAAGCTCATCTGGCTCTGCGGGAATTGATGAACGAGGCCAATGACGAGACCCGCTACGGTGCTTTCCGCGCACTCTGGACGCTCGATCGAAACGACCCCTTCATTCGGGGCGAACGACTCGGGATTCGCGAGGGGGACGAGAACCTCGACAACGAATACAAGCTGCATGTCGTTCACACGACCGGCCCCGATCTTGTCCACGTCACTCTGAGAACCCGACCTGAGATTGTCGTCTTCGGAGCTCAACAGGAATTTCGCCCCCCCATGTACGCATCGGCGGGGAAGAAGATCATCGTGACTGCTCAACCCGGAGCCACAACGGTCTCGCTGGCACGATTTGAAGTGGGTAAACCGGATGAGCGTAAAGAAGTCTCACTGAAAGTCGCGGACGTGATCCGGGCGGCAAACGAACTGGGCGCGACGTACCCGGATGTTCTGCAACTCCTGGCCGACACCTCCAAGCAGAAGAATCTGGCCGTCCCACTCGCCGCAGACAAACTGCCGGCAGCCGGCCGTGTCTACCATCGTCCCTCGGCCGATGCGATCACCGGGGGTAAACGGGCAGTCAAGATTGGACGCGACCAGTCCGCTCCCGGCAGCTTTCCCGCCATCCATGATCCTGACGAAGCCGCTCGCCGGAAAGAAGACTCGGCTCGCGAAGAGCGGGGCGATGACGAAGAAAGAAGCGGAACCATGGCCAACATTCCCGTCGAGCCGATCAACAGTGAACCGGCAGAAATGGAATCCGGCAGTTCCAGGTCATCCAAAAAGAAAGGTGACAAATCCAAGGGAAGCTGGTCCTGGTTCAATAAAAAATAGCACGTCCCCATTCCCATCCTGTTCCCGCCGAAAGCCGAGGCCCATCCCGACATACTGAATCCACTTCACTCAGGGACGCTCACACTCCCCGGACCGAAGAAGATCCGAAGAGCAGAGCGATCCCCTCTGCGAGTCCCGTCAACGACACGAAGGCCGCACCAGCGACCGACCGGGAATGAGTCATTCCCTTACGCGATACCCCAAAATGCTCAAGTCACTCGAACTGTTCGGCTTCAAGAGTTTCGCCGACCGAACTCGATTCGATTTTTCGACAGGTATTAACTGCGTTGTCGGACCGAATGGGAGCGGGAAGAGCAACGTCGTCGACGCAATGAAGTGGATTCTGGGAGACCAGTCCGCCAAAAGTCTCCGTGGCAAAGAGATGACGGACGTCATCTTCAACGGTTCGTCCAGTCGTAAAGCCAGCGCCTTCGCCGAGGCGACATTAACCTTCGATAACTCCCAGGGTCAGCTTCCGCTCGACATGCAGGAAGTTCAGATCGGCCGAAGAATCTGGAGAAACGGCGATGCCGAGTACCTTCTCAATCGGGCTCCCGCGCGACTGAAGGATATCAAGGACCTGTTTCTGGGAACTGGAGCGGGGACAGCCGCCTACAGCATCATCGAACAGGGACGTGTCGATCAGATTCTGCAGGGAAATTCGGCCAGCCGACGTGCTGTCTTCGAAGAAGCGGCGGGAATCAGCCGTTTCAAGGCCCGTAAGGTTGAGGCGCAGAAAAAACTCGAACGCGTGGGGCAGAATCTCGAACGCCTGACCGACATCGTCGACGAAGTCGAAGCGCAACTGAACTCCACTCGCAGCCAGGCTGCCAAGGCGGCCAAATACCACGATATCTCGACCGCGCTGAAGCAGTGGTGGCTAGGTCTGGCGGCAGATGATTTCCGACACCTCACCGCCGAACGAAAAATCCTGGAGGATCAACTTGTCGTCTCCAGCGGGCGACTTGCCGTCTTGAACGAGCGACAGGCTGTCATCGAACAACGTGAGGCGGCCTTCGACGCGGAACTCGCTACGCTCGATGATCAACTTCGCGACGTCGAACGCCAGAACTCCATCGGACGCGAAGCGATCGCCGGTCACGAAGCGACGATTCAGTTCCAGAGTGCTCGTCTTCAGGAACTGGAGTCAGAGCTTGCCCGTCTCCGCAAGCAGAAGCTGACCCTGGCCCGCCGGGCACAAGCGACAACGCTGGAGATCGAGCTCGAGCAGCAGCGGCTGGAACAAGTCGAAGCCGACTACGCGACGAATCAGCAACGCGTTGCGGACGAGGAAGAACGCCTGCAGGTGGCGGCACGCCAGCTTGCAGAACGACGCGAAGAAGTGGAACGTGACCGCACCCAGCGTCTGGAACTCACCCGAACCGTCTCGGCCTCCACCAACTCCGTCGCCTCCCTACGGGCTCATATTGCGGGACAGCAGACCGATCGACAAAGAATCCTGTCTCTGCGAGACGCTCTCGAAGGGACTCTTGCCGAACGGGAAATCGAGCGGGGACGCTGCCTCGAGCGCGCCAACGTCGCTGCCCAGATCCAGACCGCCGCATTGCAAAGCCTGCGGAACACTCAGGCTCACCGCAGCCACTTGATGGGCGTTCAAGAGAATGCCAAACAATCGCTCGCGGAACTGAGAGAACGCCGCAGTGCAGCGCAGGCTCGCAAGAGCCTGCTGGAAGACCTCGAACTGCGTCAGGAAGGGGTGGGGATCGGGGTGAAAGATATCCTCACCCGAGCCCGCACATCGCGAGAAGCGCCGTGGAATTCCATCCAGGGCTGCGTTGCTGACCTGCTGGATGTCGATCTCGAACGGGCCGCACTACTCGAAGTGGCACTCGGCTCGCGGGCTCAGCTCATCATTCTCAAAGAGTATCAGGCACTGCTCGATTACCTGAACCAGGGGACCGTTCAGCTTTCGGGTCGCGTCGGCTTTCTGGCGATTCCCGACCGCACCAGCCGCGCTGCCGTCCCCCCCGTCACTCGAAATCACCGCTTCATCCATCTGCAGCTCAATCCTGCGGCCCTTCCTGATCTCTCTCAGGAACCCGGGGTCGTCATGCGAGCGGATTTGCTGGTCGCTTCCACCAAGGGAATCGAGGGACTTGCCGCGGCGGTCCTGGCGGACACCTGGATCGTCCAATCCATGGACGTGGCCGTGCGCCTTGCAACGGGTCCCGGTGCGAACTTGCGATTCGTGACGCTGCAAGGGGAATTGCTCGAAGCGAATGGAACCCTGATCGTCGGCCCGATCCGTAGCGAAACGTCACTGCTGTCTCGCAAGAGCGAACTGCGGCGACTGAAAAACGACCTGTCCCTGCTGGATCGCGATATCACCGCCGCAGAAAGCTCGCTTCAGGCGATGTATCAGTCACTCACCGGCGCCGACACAGAACTGGAGGCCGCTGCGGCGGAACTCGACTACGCGAATCAGCGACTGGCTGATCTCAAGGCGGAACTGTCTGCCGTTGATCAAACCCTCGATCGGCTGAAACAGGAACGGCAGACCCTGAGCGAACAACTTGCCAGTAGCGATGAGATTCTGCGAAACCAGCAACAGGAACTCGCACTGGTGGAAGAACAGGCTCTCGCGACCGAGCAACAGCTCCAGCAACTTGCGGCAAAACTCGATGTCGCCGGAGAGGAACTGCAGACGCTGGAAAAAGCTTGTCGAGAGATTGAGCAGCGACGGAGTGAAGGGCAGCTCGACCTCGTAAAACAACGAGAACGTCTCGACGGACTTCAGGCCCACGTGCTGCGACTGAAAGTAGAGCACCAATCCCGCTCTGCACAGGATGAAGAAGCCGAACGCCGATTCGTGATGTCGACGAGTAAACGATCGCAGATCCTGCTTCAGATCCTGAATACCCGTGCCATGCGTGACGAATTACTGCTCACGGCCGAACAGATCCAGACGGCGGCACGAGGACTCGACCGACAGAAAATGGGCCTTCGCGTGGAGCGAAGTCAGATCGTCGAGCAGGAACTTGTCATCCGCAAGGAACGCCGTGAACTGGCCGATCGCCATCATACGGACGAGATCCGCGTCCGCGACATGAACAACTCACTCGCCAAACTGGCCGAGCAACTCGAAGAAGACTACCAGTTGCAACTGTCTGAGGTAGTCCAGTCAGGTGTTTCCGCATTCAAACTCTTCCTCGACGAACGGGGCGGTCTCGGTAAGAATGGGCTGAACGCAGGCCGAAAGTCCGCAGCGGCCAAGGCCGCTGCACCAGGTGACGTGTCCCACGCGACGGCCAGCGATCCGGCAGAGGGTGAACTCGAAACCCGGATAACCCGCGAAGTCCATTCCGGGCACGTAACCGACCCGGATGCTGGTGAAATGGCATCGACCGGCAGCGACCATCAGGATAAGGACGCTACGGACACCGACGAAGATTCGCCATTTGGCGGATTGCGATTCGAAGACGTCCGGCCGGAAATTGAATCCCGTGTGAACCGGTTGCGAAAACAACTGAAACTGATGGGGGCCGTCAACACGGACAGCCTCCGCGATCTGGACATGCTGGAAAGCCGCTATTCGCAGCTTTCATCCCAATTGCAGGACCTGGTCGAAGCCAAACAGACACTGGAAGACATCATCCGGAAGATCAATTCCGAAAGTCGGCGCCTGTTCTCCGAGACGTTCGAGACAATTCGAAAGAATTTTCAGGAACTGTTCCGTCAGGTGTTCGGTGGAGGTGAAGGGGACATTGTCCTCGAAGACCCCGACGACGTGCTCGACTGCGGCATCGACATCGCGGCCCGTCCCCCCGGGAAAGAACTTCGCAGCATTTCCTTGCTGAGCGGGGGTGAAAAAACCATGACGGCCATCGCGTTGATCATGGCGATCTTCAAGAGCAAGCCCAGCCCGTTCTGTATCCTTGACGAAGTCGATGCGGCACTGGACGAAGCCAACGTCGAACGGTTCACTGCGGTGGTGAAGGCATTCCAGCAATCCACCCAGTTCATCATGATCACGCACCATAAGCGATCAATGACGGTCGCCGACGTCCTCTACGGAGTGACGATGGAAGAGTCGGGGATCTCAAAACGAATGAGCGTCCGATTCGAAGACGTCAGCGACGACGGCAACTTCAAGACCTCGCCTCAACAATCGTCCGCTGCGTAGCACTGCGATCCCCACACCGTTTCGCGACCAGGCAATACGGGACGATCCGCCCAGGAACAGGCTCGGATCATGCCCTGAAAAGGACTCAGCCCCGATCAGGCGGCTTTGCGATGGCACTGCCGCCCACACCCTCAGCACCCGGCAGCACCCCTCGCGTTCCCGGTGGATCAGCCGCTCATCATTGAGTCTGAGACGCCCGTTCCGTTCGACCGCCGCTTGTACGGGAAACAAAAACGAACCGGACCGACCGCGCATCCAAAAGGGCTTCTGATGAGGGCGAGTCCTGTGACGAGCGTTTCCTCTTGCGGATACGTTGCGGCTGATGTGCGGGGAACGAGGTTCCGTACCCAGGCCGGCTGCGAGGTTCGATCGCCTCTGTTACAGCGAAGGCCGTGAAAGAAAAACGGGCTGTGGTGAAACCACAGCCCGCTTTTCTCAACTTTGCACTATGATCGATTTAGATCAAACGTGTGACCGTTTTCATATCAAACCGTTTCTGAACCGACTGCCTGACGGCGTCGCAACTTCGTCACGAAGCCGATTGCGACAAGTCCGATCCCCGACATGAGGAACGACGAAGGTTCGGGCACTGCGGTCAGAACTTCTGAAATTCCGTAGACCTGGTAGAGGTCGGTATTCAGTTGGACACCGGCTGGAATCGAGAGCCACGTGTAACCACCGATACCACCGAGGATGCTCCCGGTTTCCGACTTGTTGTTGCCGTTAAAGCCGCTTGATCCCAATCCCCACTGGACCGGTGGATCGCCAGGAACGGGAATCGTTGCGTACGTCGTACCAATCCCGCTGGATCCGGTCCAAACAAGACCTGAGTAGTCATTACCATCCAGGTCCTGGCTGATGTTGGCCTGAAGTCCACCGGCACTCCACAATCCACCTGCAGCGGTGGTGTCCGAGTTGGCAACCTTAGTTCCGTCAGCCAGGTAGACTGCCGTACCGGTTTGCCCAACGTGATCACGGGCGTTTACCGCGTTGGTGGAGGCCATTGCCTGCCACTGAACAGTGACTCCGTTGTAAGTAGCGCCCCCTGCTTGTGCATTCACAAAATCATCATAGTCGCTGATGTTCGAAGACGTCGCATTGGTGGTGTTTGGTGTGACAAACACGATGCGGAACTGTTGTCCTCCCCAGACACCTGGTGGCGTTGCGATCGCACCGGCAAAGCACTGGCTTGCACCGTTAACAATCAGGAGCGCAGCACAAAGCAGCGCACGACGGGTTAAGAATTTCGGTAGGATTCTCATCTGGTGGTCTTTCTTCAATTTCTAGCACGATCGAATGTTAAGAGCGCGGATTGTTGAAATGTCTTATCAGCGGGTGGGTCCTGCGACCGAGAAGGTCACATGGCGTTCTCCCCTGAAACCAAACTTGTCTTCACGTCCATCCTCGTTAAATCCGCTAAACCTGTTTGAAATCCAATCTACTCGATCGGTCGCGGGCCAACGTCTTCGAGTCCGTCGACCCGCTCAACTGCGTCATTCCATCTCTCCGAATCTTCGACTCGGAAACAATGACGACATTGGACTTCCTTACCACAACCATCCGGTAAGCATGATCTGCAGGGTCCTAAGAAGTCCCCCAATCAGCCATTCCTTCGACTGTGATGTGGGTCCGTTCACCCAACCCGTCCCTGGAAATTTTTCCTTAAAATCCACTTGCCTTTCAGCAATGCGAACCTATGAATCCTTAAACCACCTCCACATGCGTTACGGTCACAACAAACGCACAGCAGGCAGCTCCACGGGATTATCCCAACATTGATTTTTTCAGCAAGACTTTTTTTGGCTTCCATGCGGAGTGCTGCGGCTTTACGCAGCTACGCGTAACGCGAATTCACGCTTTACCACTGAACAAACAGAATAAGTAACTTGGGTAGTCACGACATTTGTCCAGTCTGTTAAGCGTAAGCCCCAATCTCTCCCAAACCCTGACATTCGCGTCAACGAACTTTCGACGAGTGGAGATCAAATCCGACCTGACTTCACTTTCAAAATGGCAGATGTACGCAAGGCAGCGACAACTGTTCGAAAGATTACCCCAAGACGGACCAGCCCACCCCCGTGCACGTACCATGCCACCCACAGACAGGCCGTCGCCTCTTCGCAAGGGACCTGCCTGTGGAAATTGCAAGCTTCCTGCTCGCCGGACCTCACCACTTCCTCGGTCGCGATGATTCGCCGAGCCCCAGACCTCGCTACCGCACAGCTTTTGACCTGCTGCCCTAGCGAAAAACCAATCTGGAGCAACTCCGTCACCCCCAATTCGCCAGACGTAGGAGGCTCGACCGTTCCGATTCTGTCCTCTTTTCGCAACTCCACCGTCAACATCCTGACGACATCGACCGGAAGAAAGACAGGTTAAGAAAGCAGAATCGGATCCCAGCCCCGTCGAGTCGACCACTGGCGCCTGGAGAGAATTCCGCCGTGAACAAGATGTCACTTGACCGCCCGACCTGGTCCTCAATCGACCAGAGAACGACTGATCAGCTGACAAGCTTCCGGCGCTACTCTCGATGATGGGAGAAGCAACATCATGCGCTGTTGAGGTGCCTTCCCTGGGCCCTGTCGCACCGCTGCCGACGTCACTGCGGCGAGACCACTTAGTCTCGCCAAGCGGAATTGAAGAGTCGCTCAAGCTCCGAGAGCCCGAACGCTGCCGAAAGAAAGAGCAGAATTCGACAGAGAACTGAACCTCAATAGTGACCAGATCTGCACACGAGAACAGTGTCGATCGAGACTGGACGCTGCTTATTCGATTTGGCGAAAATCGGATTCGCTTCCGAAAAGCTCTGCGACCAGCAACCATCAACAACCATCCACTTGCGGCTTGAGCGCTCAATCCTTTGGTGGAACCGTGTCAATCCTTTGGTCCGAGTTCCATTACTCTTCACGTCTTCGTGCGCACGAAACCGAAGCAACTGCAGAAAGGTGTGACCAGCATTTCCGAACAGGCGCTTCGCTTTCCTTGAACACTTCCACAAAATAGCGACATTGGCTGGTGTTTTTCTAGGCCACATCTTTCAAAAAAACGAAAAACCGCACCATTCCCGTACACTAACCCGCGCACAACGCATCAAAGTGACACTATGAACCAACACGATATTCGGTCCATCAAATTCTTACTTTCATGGCTACACTCGACGAAGGAAATCCGCTAACATTCGGGATTCGTCGACGGTCCGCCGGGTCTATTGCTTTTCGATAGACGGTTTCGGTTGTTTTTGGTTGAAGGTCTCTATAGATGTCCAAAGTCGAATTGAAGAAGATTGACGTGAAGATCGCCCTGGCCGAAAAGTACGAGCGACTTGCCTCTGTTGCCGGAAGCAAGCCAAAGCGACGAACCTGGATGTTCCACGCGAATCATTTCCGCAATCAGGTCAAGGCCATGCGTGACAAGCTCGGAATCAAGGAATAGGTCGGCACTCCGCACTCGCACCGTGCACACCAGAGTCGCATGCGCACCAGAGTCGAATGTCGCGAGATGACACCCCGCAGAGATCGTTAGACTGACACCGACTGAGGGGAAGTTTTCCAGCAGCCATCGGCACCTCGGATGTGGTCCAGACACAAAGGACGCGGTGCAGATACAGTGACCTCGTCTAGCACGCCAGCAGAGAAACCAGAACAGCTCCTGCATCACGATTCACCGCCAGTCGCCCATCCCGCGACATGGCGAACCGGGCAGGTCCAGCCGACACAACCCCGGCAATCCGCTTGTCGTCAAACCACAATCAGCCGACGCGGTAGCCAGCGGGCCTCGCACTAAAACAAAGAACTCACCCCGACAAATCGGGGTGAGTTCTTTGTTTTATCGACCGGAAACCGCGATCCATTCCGCCGCCAGCGGGAACACATCGCCCAATCTCGAACACCCCTGCAGACGGCCCCGGGAGAACGACTCGGAACCGAAGCGAAAAAGGGGCACTCCAAAGACAACAGGACCAATCCTCCACCGCAAGGGCGGGAGCGCGGCAGGGGCGCGAATCGACAGCGACTGAGACCAGAGCCCTCAAGGGGCCCTTTTTTGTCTCCACACAGCCCGACCGACTCGAAACCGAGCCGGGGGCCGCATGAATGTCGCCGATCAGTCAGACGACGTTATTCATCGTCGTCGTCGTCTTCTTCCTCTTCTTCATCCTCGTCGTCTTCTTCCTCTTCTTCCTCCTCGTCCTCGTCTTCCAGGCTGGCTCTTTTCAGAACCTTCTGTTCATCATCTTCAATTTCGGCAACGGAAATTGGCTTGGAAGTACCGGGTGGCTCACCGATGACTTCTTTCAATGGCTGAATGAAGTACATCTTCTTCGATTTCTGGCGCAGCAGCTCAATCTTCTCTTCGGCGGCATCTCGCTGGTCGTAGGGGAATCGCCCCTCTTCTTTCATGCTGCCGTTGTACACGACCCAGACCAATCGTTTGCGAGCCTGGACCTTTTCCTTCACTCGCTTGGTTTTGGTGCCGGCCGCCTTCTTTGTCTTTTTTGGAGTGTCGACCGAGCCGCCGCGAGCTTCAACAGCTTCGACCTGCTTTCTCAACTCCATGCGTTTGCTAGCCATTGCGAACGTCGCCTTTTCGATTGATTCTTCTACGAGGAAAACCGGGCGATTCACTCACCCGGCAGATTTTGCTGCTTCCAGTATATCTCAAGGGGATTCGGACCGCCAACAGAGACCTGAAACCGGCGCATCTGGCCATTCTGAGCCGCAAACCGGCACCCTCGCTGAAATCACTACAAAACTTTCTACCGAATTAATCAGAAAAAGTTGTGCAAGCGTGTGAATTCATCCGATGAATAGACTGCGGGGAGCCAGCGCGCCTCGCGGGCGGAGCTTGCTTCGCCTGCCAGTGACGGATGAGACCAGATCGAGGGGTACTTCGGTTTGGCGTTCGAAAATCAAGTCCAGCGACACACAATGCCATTCGGGTGCCGCCCTTGCGAACGATTCCGCTCACCAGCCTCAGAGATGTCAGGGAGGAATTGGAAGGAGAACGTTCCATGCGAAAGTACGGGAAGTGGGTGTTAACGCTCAGCTTGCTGGCGGCAACCCCCGGTTTGAATTTCGCGGCGAGTCCGAAGTCGAAGGAGTCGAAACCTGCGGCCGGATCTCGAGCAGCGAAGACCGACAATCAGCGCGTTGCAGAATCGATTGCAAACGCGCTCAAAGGCAAGGTTCAGGGCGAGATCAGCATTGAATACCGGGACGGCACCGCTGTTCTGAGTGGTTCCGTGAACGACCCCAAGATCCGCGATAAGGCAACCGAACTGGCTGGAAAAGTTTCCGGCGTCAACAAGGTTGACAATCGCCTGGCCGTCAATGGCAAGAAAGGCTCACCATCACGTTCACGTGGTGCTGACGCCGAAGGATCGACCAACAGTGTCGTTCAGGCAGGACACGCCGGCGAATCCGCCAAGCGTGACCGCGTCAAGCAAGTCAACTCCGAAGTAATGGCTCCAGAAGGAGTCAGTGCCAATGGAGCGGCTGTCGGGAACCAGGAGATCGCCCAGCAGATCGGTGAAGTTCTGACTTCAGCCCATCTGGACGGCTACGACATTTCGATTCAGTTCCAGAACGGTGTCGCCACCCTGGAAGGAACGGTCGGAACGCAGGCCGAACGGGCTGCTGCCGAACGTGCCACAAGATCGGTCCCTGCCGTGCAGAAAGTCGCCAACCGGCTGCGATGTGCCGACAGCATGGGCCCCGGCCCCGCCGCTCGTGGCAATGTCCGCGGTGCAGCCTACATGCCTCAAGGTGGCCCTCAGTACGCCGCCATGTCGCAGCAGTATCCAGGTCAGCAGATGTCGGGTCAGGAACTTCCTCCTGCTCCTGCACCAGGACAGGGATACCCAGGCTACGGAGGTCCAGCCGGTGGCGGGATGCCAATGGGACCGGGGGGAGCTCCTCCTTATCCGCCTGCCTACGGGCATCCAGGTGGTGGAGCCAATCCTGCTGTGTACAACAGCCCGAGCATGCCGGACCACGCGTGGCCCTCGTATGCTCAGTACCCCAACTCCGCTGCGGTGTCGTACCCGCAGCAATATAGTGCCAGTGCATGGCCCTATATCGGTCCCTTCTATCCTTATCCACAGGTACCGCTGGGCTGGCGCGATGCAACCCTGCGATGGGACGATGGTCAGTGGAATCTGATGTTCAAACCGCGCACCGATCGCTGGTGGTGGTTCATGAATCCTAACAACTGGTGATCATTCGACGGATGAATGAGTGCGAGCACTCTTCATCCGGAATGGCGGGCTCCCTGCGGAAAGTGCATGGAAACGACTCTGTGTAAACAGAGTGATGGTACCCGAATGGCTCGACGTCTGCGGCGGGAATACTGCCGCAGACGTTTCTGTTTAATCATTTCAGTGCCCAGCCACCGGTTGATGGTAGACAGAGGAGAGGGACCTTAGGTGTCACGCACGCCAGTGCCTGGCTGCCCCAAACCGATATGGGGATTCCAGTTCCTACTATCAGAAAAATCGGAAAATTCTCGCAAGTCTTCAATCAGTATTTTCGATACTAAAGCTATACACGGTCCCATGATCGCCAATTCAGCGGGTTCGGGAACTGCCGGAGAGAAATGATGACGAAGCCTGGCTCAGTAACGAAGCGATTTGCTCTAATCACCGCGATTGGCGTGATGATGATGAGCAACAGCGGATGCGTCCTGTTCGGCAGAATGCTGACCATGGCCTTCACGCTCAGCTCTTTCTATGGTACGACACCCCTGATTCCGGTGAGTCCGTACTACAGTGAGCTGATCGAAGATGCTTACATCAAAGAAGAACGGTACGACAAAGTACCGATTCTGGACCCCGTGGAAGGTGAACATGCACCCATCTTCTGCATGGATCCCCCCTCTGCTGACGAGGTCATGCGGGCACTGCCCCAGGAAACCTCGGGCGGCTGGGTCTTCCTGGCCGAAACGGTTCGCAACAACGTCAAGATCGTGACCGAACCGATTGTCGACCGACTGGATGAATGCCGCTTCTTCCCGCTCGCTGGTCCCGCTCGACTGCACCACTGTCACTACAAGTGCACGGTCTACTATGACCTGATCAAGCGGTCTGACTGGCCGATCCCCTTCCGCCACGAAGACGAATCAATCCAGGTCGTCTACATCGACCACGATCACCTGATTCGCTGTGCCGGCCCGAACTCGATCCAATAGTTCTTGCCCGACCCGCAGGCGATCAAAAACCCGAGAACACAACAAAGACCACGACCGCTCCGGCAGTCGTGGTCTTTCTCGTTTTGATCACCTCGCAAACGCATCGCCTGTCTCTGTGTGACCCCTTGCAGTGTGGCCCCCTCGCAACGAGAGGACGCTCCCCGATCAGTGAAAAACCGCTCGCAAAAAGCCCCAAGTCCTACCGGGAAAGAGAATCAGGCGCCGAGAAACCTCGCCCGTCGCCGTGGGCAAGTGCAACGAGACCTCTGCGGGGGGGATGACCCGCTCCCAAAAATTTACCCAACCCCAAGTCGCAACCAGAGAGATCGCGGGCAAACCGCCGGCACATCACGCAGGGAGGCTGGGCGACCGAGCTGCGGAAAGCCCAACTGCGGCGACTCAGGTAGGGACGACCTCGGCTTGCTGGTCCTGCGAGAGACGGCTTTGGGTTCCGCGAACTGTGCGGGGCCGTGAAACCCACGCACAGCGCAGCAACAGGAACACTGGAAAGACGATCAGCGTGATGTTTTCGCTGTGCCCGTGGCGACGGCTGTTGCGTGCCAGGTATCGTGAGCCTGCTGCAATTTTTTCACGAGCTCGGGCTGCTGTGCGGCGAAGTTGTGACGCTCGGCAGGATCGCTCACCACATTCGAAAGAAACAGCTTCTTGTCATCAGGGGTCAGTTCTCCCCCCGAGCTGTCGATGGCGTTGCCAATCAGCTTCCAGTCTCCTTCGCGGACAGCCCATTGGCCCCCCTTGTCACCAACATGCCAGTGCACTGTTGTGTGGGGCGTGGGTGCGTCTTCCGATTTCAGCACGGAGACCAGACTCAGACCGTCAAGATCCGGATTGACCAAGGGAATACCCGCCAGTTCGGCGACTGTCGGCAACCAGTCGCAGGAATGAGCGAGTTGATTGCGTTCAACGCCCTGTGGCAGACCGGCAGGGCACGAGATCATCGCCGGGACCCGGATGCCCCCTTCGAACAGGCTGAACTTCGCTCCACGGTAAGGACCGGCACTTCCTCCACCGAGGTGGCCTCGTTCTTCGGTCGAATGGCCATGATCGGACTGGAATACAACAATCGTCCGCTCCCGCAGACCTGCTTCGTCGACCCGTTTCAGCAGCGCACCAATGCGTGCATCGATCGATGACAGAAACGCTGCGTACAAATTACGAGGGTACGGAAGATCCTGATAATGCTCCAGCCATTCGGGATCTCCCTGATAGGGGTAGTGGGGCCCGTTCAGCGCGAAGTACATGAAGAACGGTTTCTCACGATGTGTCTGGATAAACTGCCCCGCTTCTTCCACCATCAGGTCGGGAAAGTAGTGCCCCGGTCGCTGAATCTCCACTCCATTTTTGTGCAGGTCGTGTCGGTTCGGTCCCTGCCAGTAAAAGAAGTGCGAGAAGTTATCTATACAGCCCCCCATGTGCCCGAACGAGAGTCCAAACCCCTGAGCCAGCGGCATGGTCTCGCCGCTGTAGCCCAGGTGCCACTTGCCAATATGCGCGGTGGCATATCCAGCGGCCTGAAACGTCTCCGCAATTGTCGTCTGGGAGTTGGGCATGCCTGCCACTCCTGCGGTCGAGCTGACGTTATTCGAAACTCCTGCCCGTACCGGGTAGCGTCCCGTTACCAGGCCCGCTCGAGAGGGAGAGCAAACCGGGGCGGCTGCATAGAACTGAGTGAACCGGACTCCGCGAGCCGCTAATGCATCCATGTTCGGCGTCTGCAGATCTTTCGCGCCGTAGCAACCCGCATCGACCGTTCCCTGATCGTCGGTCAGAATCAGAATCACATTGGGTTTCAGACGGTCACCGTCAGCCAGAGAAACCCCTGTCGAGACGAGAAGGGCCAACGCCATCGAAAGCAGCGACCACGGGCCTCTTTGACCGATAGTCATCGCCGACGGGAAAGAAGAACGAGTTTTGTGAGCGAACATCCTCAGGTGAGATATCATGCAGAAGGACTTTCCCGGTTATGCGTTTTGACGGAGAGGCGGATGAGCAAGGTGCGGTCCCTGGAGCGAACTCGACGCGAAACGTCCAGACTATTCCGCAGGCAGTAAGCTCGCCAGCGAGAGCGAGTCACCTGTTCGCTCCTGGTTCTCCCGCAGAGCTTTGGCCAGCCTGAGAATCTGAGGACGATACCGCGGGTCGTCGGCCAGATCGTGCTTTTCCAGGGGATCTTCGGCAAGGTGATACAGTCGCAGGCGATTCGCCTTCGGATAGACGATCAGCTTGAAACCGTCCGACTCAACCATGCGCTGCAATCCCAGATAGGCACCGTAGACCGCGGAGTAGGACGACTGAGTCGTTTCCTTTCTGATGAGCGGCAGAATGCTGTGGAAGTCGACGTGATCCGGCTTGGCAACGCCCGCGAGTTCCAGGGCGGTCGGCATCACATCCTGAAGATAGATCGCCGCATCAATCCGCTCACCCGCCACCGCCTGAGGGCCCACCGCAACAAACGGCACACGAACACTGTGATCGTACAGGTTCTGCTTACCGACAAGTCCATGGTGTCCCACAGCAAGTCCATGGTCGGCCGTGAAGAAGATCCACGTATTGTCCTGCTTCCCCGATTCCTTGAGCGCATCGAGAATACGGCCGATCTGCCGGTCAAGATGCGAAACGATGGCGTAGTACTCTGAGCGGTGAACGCGAATCGAATGGGGAGTTCGAGGGAACGGGGCCAGCTTCTCATCTCGCAAGGCAGGTTCGCAGCCAATCAGATCCTTGAACGGATACTCGGGCAGAAAGTTCCCGGGAAGAGAGATCTTCTCAGGAGGGTACATCTCGACGAACTCACGTGGTGACTGTCGGGGATCATGGGGTGCATTGAACGCGATATACATAAAGAACGGGTCAGCCTCTGCAGAGGCCTGACGCAGATAATCCACGGCATCGTCAGCGACCACTTCACTCCAGTGCTTTCCTCCCTGCCAATAGCCTCCCAATTTCGGGTCAGAAGGTGACCAGGCGTCTTCCGCGTCTGACAGGGGGCGGTTGTAGCCCTCTGGTGTATCCCTGGGCATCCCGGGGCGAACATGACGCACGACATCGAAGCTTTTCTCGGGCGAGGCCTTCACGTGCCACTTGCCCGTCAGATACGTGCGATAACCTGCCGCCTTGAAGTAAGCAGGCCACCAGCGCCCTGCCTCACGTTCCTGCTCTGCGGTGTCATAGATTTTCTGAGCCCGCCAGACCGACCGCCCGCTAAGCAGCATCGATCGGCTGGCAATACAGACCGCGGGCGACCAGCTACCCATGTTGTAACAGCGAGTGAACGTCGTACCGCTGGCGACCAGACGATCAAAGTTCGGTGTCTGGATTTCCGAGTTCCCCAGCGCCCGGATCGTATCGACCGCTTGATCATCGGTGAAGACAAACAGAATGTTAGGCTGACCCGTTTTTGCCGGGGCTTCTGCCGCAGCAGCCCCGGTCGCTGTCAGCAGCCCCCCCAGTGCAAGGAGAACGGGTGTCGATAGGAATAAAATTCTCAGCATAGGTGTGTTCCAGAAACGGCATCCTCGCGATGCAGAAAGAATTGTCAGGTAAGCTCAACGGCCGATCCACACTGAGATCAATCCGGCGACAGCCACTTGGCGCACCATCTGTTCCGATCGATCCTACGAGAGGGACCGCATCAGAACAGATGGTACAGCAAAAATCTTCGAGAGAAGGGCTCCGGGCGTGATGACGACTTACGTCGCCGCGCCCTGGCAGGGTCGCACAGGCCCGGCGACAGGCATCAATCAATCCGCCTCCACGCCATCACCGCTGGGGGAGGAACAGCCAGCGAACGGGGGGGCGTCGCAGTCCCCCCGTTCGCGTCGGACAACTCGTCGTTTAGAACTCGCCGACGGGTTGACCGTCGTTACGTCCGCACAGCAACTGATAGACACCGAGCGCCGTTGGGGGAAGCGTTTCGTCATCCACGGACGTCGTGTTGATCGATTCGCTGATGAAGCGGACCGATCCATCCGTCAGCAGGAACTGGGCACCTCCCACGTGCTTGCTCGAGAAGGCATTTCTGAGGACCACGGCGCTGGCGATACGGGGGGGATTCATGCGAACCGCACCGTTCCGCGTAATGCACTCGGGGCAGTCGCTGGTAGGAATTCCCGCCTGCACACGTCCGAACCAGCTGGGGTCCCAGTAGAAGGTATTGGCGGTGTCTCCCGTTCCCCAGAACACCGTCTCGCCCACGGCGATCGTATTCGAAGTCCCGTCGGTGATATCCCGAATTCCGACTCGGCTATCTTCAGAAAAGACACCGTTCCTACGCGTTGCTGAAGCGTTGTAATAGGCACTCAGAGAATACGACCCGCTGTTCGCAACATAGTTTGTGGCCGTGATCCCTGGAGCGTTGATGGCACCGACAACGACGTGGTTGATCGAGGGAACTGAAGGGCAGACGGCAACCTCCAACTTGGTCCCTACCAACAGCTGGTTCTCAGGCGTCACCAGTGACGTGTTGAAGTTCAACTGATTGTAGAGCGGCCCCTGATCGATATAGGGCAGAATGAACGACGTCCACGCCCACCCATTGGCTCGTTGAGGCCGATTGGCGCGGGCCGTCAGATGCTGAGTCTGGAAAATCATCGAAGGGGGAAACTGGTTATAGGCATCGTGATAATTATGAAGTGCCAAACCAATCTGCTTCAAATTATTCTTACACTGCGTCCGTCGCGCGGCTTCACGAGCCTGCTGGACGGCGGGAAGCAAGAGGGCCACAAGGACCCCGATGATGGCAATCACAACCAGCAGTTCGATCAGTGTAAATCCTCGGGATCTGCGGTGCACGGGCGAGGTTCCCGACAGTGGCTTGGGCGGTAGCGAAAACAAGGGAGAAAGCACGGAGACAACCTTTTCAAAATGATTCGTTGAATGAAAGAGACGTATAAAACAGATCGCAGCGTCAAATCGGGTCAGAGCAGCGGGATTCAGATCGATCAACCCGTATAGGGCAGTTCCTTCTTGATGTGTCCATCCCCCTCGAGATCGAAGTCGATCTGGTTACTGCCCGGTTCTACTTCTTCATAGAGTTCCGATTTCTGGTTGTAGCGCGACGGCACAACTTCCGGAGTGGTTTTTTCGGGGCTGATGGCATCCGCCGTACTGATCGTGACCCGATTCCGTCCAATCCACGCACCTTTCGTGTTGGTGGAAAAGATCATCTGATAACGACCGTAATTGTCTGTTCGGCCGAATGACGGTGCGCCAGCCCCTTCCTGGGGAGTAAAGATGAGAAATGCTTTGGGAAGTGGTTCTCCATCCAGGTACACCGTTCCCGTCACCGAAGCGATGTTTTTGTTCCCACTACAACCAGCCAGCAACAACGACAGCGCGAGCACACAAACAGGGGCAAAGGGAACCCGAAGATCAAATCGCATAGGACGTCTCGAGAGGGGCAGGGGCTGAGCAGCGATATTTTCGCTGTCGCCAGATGCAATCCCGAGGCTTCTTGGAAGACCATCGACTGCACGCAGAGAGAGTCAGATTCACGAATGCGGCTGTGCCGCTCATTCGCTCCTGTGGCCCATCAATTTAATGCCTACCACATGAATGATATATTAGATCGGTTTTGTTGAATGTCAACCACTCTGACCTCGTGATGATCAAAAATCCGCCCCTCCGCGACGAAGTTCTACCGACTTCACGCTCCATTTCTCTTTTCTTGACCACACTTTCCAGCTCATCAAGCAGTGAGGATCGTCGATCGGCAAAAATTGCCGCCTTGCACGCTTCTGATTGAATGGGCCGGAAACGATCACCTCCAGATGAGCTTGCAGAGTGAAGCTGTGGCGCCGGCCGTAACTTCCTCTACACCCACTTTTGAATCGCAACTAGAATCCCGCCGACGACACACCGGCGACTGGATGCCGGCTTCGATTCTGTTTTTTCGGGGTTTTACAACGTGAGTACGCGGCCCGTTCGGATGGCGGCTCTTTCCCTGACACTCGTTTTGATTGTCAACTGGGTCCCTGCCTCTGCCCAAGGCTTTCTGGCAACCGATCATGTCGGTCGTCCTTCCGGTGCTCTCCCGCTGGCGATTCAGGATCCGCCCGGCAATTGGATACAACTCATCTCCAGTACCTCACCTCTGGCGACCGTCCAACTGACGAACACTCAGCTTCCGCCTGCGGACCCGTCGTACGACGGCCTGACATACGGCGAGCCCCCCGAATACACCCAGGACCTGGGAACTCGCAGTGCGAAGACGGGAACAGGACTCGACGCCCTTCCGTCATTTCGTGGCATCAAGGGACTGAAGAATCTTCCGGGGGGAGTCGGCACCCTCTTGATGTCGAACCCTCAAGCTGGTGGGTCCTGGTATCCCGAACAGAACACGGATCAGCCCGGTACGACGCTGAGCATGCTTCGAACAGACCTTCAGGGTGCCGTCCCTGTGTACTCAAAGGGCGCCAACACCTTTCTGCTGACCGGGGACGTGGAGACGACGCACGTCAACACGAACGCCATCCTGCCCAATACCATGCGGCAGTTTCCTCAGGATCTGTTCAACATCGCGATCGGCGGTAACTACTACCGTCAATTTGAAGGGGGGAATATCGGAGGGATTGTCTTTGATGTCGGTACCGCCACAGACAAACCTTTCCAGAGTTCCCGTGACGCACTCGTCTCGGGAACCGCTTTCCTGCTGATGCCCCAGGATGAAACCGGTTCCTGGTTCGTCGGCGTCAACGCATCGACGAACAGCCAGGTACTGGCAGGGCTTCCCATTCCCGGGGGTGGGTACTTCTATCATCCGAACGACGAATTCCAGGCGATCATGGGGTTTCCCTTCTCGGTCTTCAGTTGGAAACCGGCGAAAGACTGGCAAATGCAATATGTCTGGGCATTCCTGACAACCATGCACGCACGGACTGTTTATCAACCCAGCAGCCGCTGGCAGGCCTATTCGGGGTTCGACTGGACGAACGAAAACTGGCGACTGTCTCAGCGAGTCAACGAAGATAGCCATTTCTTCTACTACGAGAAGCGACTGGTGACGGGCATGGTCTGGTGGGTTCAGCCCAACGTCGGTTTAGACGTGGCCACAGGCTGGGCCTTCGATCGCTACTTCTCGGAAATCGATGGATTCGAGCTGAAAGGAATCGATACGGTTGAGATCGACAACGGCATATTCGTTTCGGCTCGAATCGACGTCCGCTTCTAAAGAATCACGGCAGTAATCAGACGACAGCATCGATTATTTCCGCAGCAGCCACATTCCGTCCCGGCCCAGTCGAAGCTCGCGTGATTGGGTGGCAACAAATGCATCGACCGCTCGCTTCACCCCCCATTCTCCCGTTGCATCACCGTAGACTCCGTAGTCATGACCGCACAGGTACCCTGCCGTCCGCACTTTGGGCCACCAGCAGTCGAGATCCGTGCACACAGTTTCGTATTGGTGATTCGCATCAATAAACACAAAGTCGAGCGATCCGTCGGAAAACCCGGAGGCGGCCCTGTTTGATGTCTCACGCAGGACGTGACGCCGTTCCGGTGCATGACTGGTCCACCACAGCGCCTCGTGAAAAATACGCTCGAAGGCAACCTGATCCAGATGGGACAGTGGTTCACAACCCGTGAAGGGAGCCCAGGGATCAACCATCCATAACGTGAGCTGCGGAAATTCCCGCAGCAGCACGTCACTCGTACTGCCATCAAACACACCAACTTCCACGCCGTACCGGACGTTGTCGAATTCTCGTAGCCACTGCGTCAGTTGCCACTGACGATCGGCGACAGGTCGTTCGACCTGAAACACACGACGATCCTCATTGAACCACTGAAAGATCTGACAGCCGTAATCGAGTTGCACGCGCGGATACCACTGTGGCCATGTCATTTTCACAATCGTCTGATCGCAATGCCCTGATTCGCTCGTGGCCGCAAACGAAGCAAGGTCGCGAAAGTACTTCCGGCAGAACTCAGTCCGCCCGACCCAGCAACCGGCATTCAACCAGTGTCGCCCCTGTGCACAGCGAGCGGCCGGGCGCTGCTGCTCGTACATGATAAATTCCGGACGTGGGGGCCAGCAGTCAGACCCGGTCGCGTTGAAGAGCAAGTCGCAGCTGAAATGCTCGCGGAATCGCTGGACCATGACGTCGGGATGATCAACCAGCAGGACATCTCCTGAATCCATCCCGACGACAAACTCCGTCGTCACCCCAGCCAATGCATCGGCGGTCAGTTGCAGCTTCTTGCCATTCACCCACGGACGTACCGTCTGCCCCAGGACCAGTGTTTCGCAGCCAAAACGAGCGGCGGAAGACTCCAGAATCCCGTTCGGCTTTTCCGGTCGATCCCCTCCATTCCAGGTCAGCAACGTGAATGACTCGACAGGGGGGTGAGAATCGACGTGAACCCCCAGCGCCGAGGCAGCAAAGGACTGCCAACCGAGATGCCCCTGCACGGGACCAGGGCAATGCACAACGATGGGATGGCTGCCGAACAAGCGATTCGTCAGTCGAATCATGTTGCACTCTCCAGTAGACGTCGTCTTCTGCATTACCAACCGGATCGGTTCGGAATCAACATACGCCGGATGCCCCTCGCCCCTGCCGCGCACGCCCTGAGAGACGCATCCGCAAAGTCTCCGAGCAGCCCGGGCTCCGTCGAAGCGCAACTACGCTCCTTGTCGGCACAGCGACGTCAGCAGATTCTGATAGTCGAGTGCCATTCGCCGGGCATGCCCGAATTGACAGGCATATCGGCGTGCTTCCCGCCCTAGACTCGCGGCCCACTCACGACGCTCTTGCAGCAGAGAGACCGCTCGAGAAATCTGATCGGAAGTTCCATCGACGACCAACCCGTTGACCCGATCGACCATCACCTCGGGAACCGCTCCCACACTTGTCGCCACGATTGGCAATCCACTGAACATGGCTTCGATCAGGACCATCGCAAAGCCTTCCTGAACAGACAGCAATGAGAAAGCATCCATGGACTGGTAGTAGTCCCCCAGATACTGGTCGGCGACGGCGAAGGCGTAACGGTTCGGGATCAACCGGTTTGCCTTGTCCATTAACTCTTGTCGCTGGGTACCCCACCCGACGAACAGTGCCTTGTAGTGACGGGGCAGCCGGGAGAGCGATTCGATCAGCAGTTCGGGCCGCTTCTCGGGCGAGAACCGTCCGACAAATCCCACCACAAAGTCTTCGGGTTCAAACCCGAGCGACGCACGCATCTCATCGCGTGAGCGAGTGGTCGCCAGACGTGCCGTATCAACGCCGTTGTGGATCTTCGTATGCGGCACATGATCACAGGTTTCCTCAACGACACGCTGACTGACTGCAATCGTGTGAGTCGTCATCCCCCTGCTGCCATCCAGAAGTTCTTTGGTCCACCAACTGTCGCCATGCGCTAGATAAACGCACTTGGCCTTGTAAGCGTCTGACTTTGGCAACAGTTCATCCAGCTTAAGCCCCCAGAACAGCAGAATATCATTCTCTGTCGCCGTTCTGGCCAGCTCTTCTGTCGTGGCCACCAGGACCGGACACTTGAGATCAGCGGCCACGCGCGGGTCAATTGCGTTCGAGTTTGTCACCAGACACTTGGTCAGCACGACCTGACTCGGATCGAAGAAATGATGCAGGTCGATCAGTTGCTGCTCGGCCCCACCCCGGAACAGGCACGGGCCGAGGTGCGCAACAGAGAGCGGCTTTGCCCCGGGGACGGGGTCAGCGGCCCGGGCCAGTTGCGGCCCAACGGCAAAGGCAGACGATGCCAATTGCAATTCCGCCAATGTGGAATCGCCCTGAAGTCCATAAGGAGTCATCGAAAATGCTTGCAGAGGGGGGTGGCTCATCAGAACTTCCAGAAAGGACTTCCACGTAACACGACAAAACAGGACATTGAAACGTCAAGAAGCGACATCGAACCGATGCCGCACCACAATCCATCAGTGGAACAGGGCGAACAACGGAGGCCTTGCTCCAAGAAAGCAACCCTGCTTTCCCGCAGGAATCCAGGGGGGATCCCGCTACTCACTCCTCAGATGGATCGCCTCGGCTACTGGCCTGCGAAGTCGCGTCGGAGACTCAACTCTGATGATTCAGAGACTTTGCTGGACCAGGCAACGTCGACCGAATGATCCGAGCGTGATTTCAGTCTCCCTCATCCTTAGCTAACGGCTTGAGACAAGGGAGAGGACCAACAGGTTCCAGAAAACCTGCCCGGTCTTTGCGAGGAGTAACCTGGATCTGGGGATAAAATTGGGCCAGAAGGGCCCACTGAGAATGTTCTGTCACGGTCGCCGGGTTCAGTTCCCAGCAATTATCCTGGATCACCCAGTCCTTACGGATATCAGCCAGTTGAGAATCGTTGATGTCAATCATCGGGGAGGAAAGAATGAGGTTACCCGTGATGCGGCCCTGCACATTCGCAGGCTGAGTATCCACGAAACCCATCCACTTCTCGCACCGTAAAAACACATTCCCATGGATCTTGATCGACTGCCGGCTCGCGGGACTGGCACTCAGATTAAGTCCGATGTGACCTCCCTCAAACTGATTGTCATGAATAACGACGTTCCTCAGCGTCCCCAGGACGACAACGAGCGACCCACTACTGCGACTTTGAAAATGATTTCGACTAATCACCAGATTGTGAATCGCCCCCGGTTCTGCGTGAACCCATACGTTCTGTCCGGTCGACAGTGACTCAAAAACGCAGTCCGTGATCACAGTCTCGGCCGAATCCTGACGCAGGTTTGCGCCGTAAATCTGCACCGCGCCCGTATCCGGGGACTTTGGCTGACTGATCTTCAGACCTTCCAGCCGAGTTCCCTCGGCTCCCTCAGTAATCATCACGCCGTGTTCAGACTTCGCAATCAGTAACTTCAGGTTCCGGATCGATACGTGGTTGACACCGTGGATTTTGATAATCGGGCTATCGACTGACCGGGATGTCAATGTCGCCCCCCCCGGCGCTTCGATCGTGATTCCTTCGAGGCGGGAGGAATCGATCGTCAGGTTTTCCTGGTACATGGCCGAGTCAGTGATCCGGATCGTTCCTCGGGGCAGGACCTGTTCAAGAGCCTCACTGATCGTCCGGAAGTCGCCGGAACCATCTGCCGCAACGGTAATCGGCGCCTGCACAGGGTTGTGCAAATCAGGACTCGGCGGGTTCGATTCCGGAAGAGAGGCTGGTGGCTTCGAGAACCATTGATTGATCACCCCCACCACGGCATCGATCGGCCCCCGCATTCTGGGTGAAAACGTTCGGTCGGTCGAGAACCACCAGAAGATCGTCGCGCATCCCATCATGGCGACCGCGAAATCCCGTCGCCAGTGAAGCCCGGCGGGAGGGGGAGGAGGGGGTGTGGGATCCAGCACTGCTCGCAGGTCACGCGCCAGGTCGAGTGCCGTCGCATAGCGGTCGCCTGGTTGAAGACGCAGGCACTTATGGCAGATCTTTTCCAGCGCCTGGGGCACCTGATCGTTGAAGGTGCGGACCGCACGGGGTTCGCGATTCAGGGCAACTTCGCGTAACTGCTTCAGCGATTTTGCCAGGTACGGAGGCCGGCCCGCCAGCATCCGGTACATCACCGCTCCCAAGCCATAAATGTCAGATCGGGCATCCGCCAGGTGGCTGTCGCCTCTGAGTTGCTCCGGTGGCATGAACGCCAGGGTTCCACGGACAGAGGCCTCTTCATCAAGCTGTTCTTCTTCCGAGACAGCCATTCCAAAATCGGCCAGCTTGACCGTCCCGTCGTTCATCAGCAGGATGTTTTGAGGTTTTACATCCCGATGCACGAACGTGTGAGTGTGCGCATAGTGCAGAGCGTCAGCCACTGCGGCGACAATCCGGATCGTTTCCGCGACGCTGATGGGGTTATCGAGTCGCTGAGCCAGATTCCCCCCGTCGGCATATTCTGAAACAAGAAAATAGTTGCCATCGACGCTACCGACATCGTGGATCGCCATGATCCCGGAATGATTCAATTGCGCCAGCCTGCGCCCTTCCTCCAGAAATTCCTTTTCAACGTCGGCCCCGAAACCGCGATCGACACGAAGCAGTTTGATCGCGACGTCTCGTTTCAGAACCGGGTCATAGCCCTTCCAGACTTCGCCCCAGGAACCTTTCCCCAGTTGCTCAATAACCTGGTAACGGCCCAGCCCCGAATTGCTCAAGTTTTGACGCGCCGCCAGTCTTTTACCGTAAGCGCTGTCATCGATGCCCAAGGTGGAGCCAATGGTATGTGATGTGCCCGCTTCGTCCGCAGGCAACACTTCCTTTAATTCCTGGGCGTATTGGGGAAACCGCTTCAGATAGTCCCCCGCACTCGGCTGCTCACCGCGCTTTTGCTGAAGATGAAATTCCAGCTCTGCCAGCATGATCACCAGCTGGCGGGAATCCGCCGATGGCAGTCGCTGAACAATTTCTTCGATCGAGACGGGACGCTGGATTTGCCAGGCACGTTCAAATTGCAGTGCGAGCATCGGATGCAGCGCATCTGCATCGAGCAGCCTCAGGAGATCAAAATCGATTGGCCCCCGTAGCATTGTCTCGCTTTCCGCACAGATTTTTCTCAGAAGACCGAAGAATCGCTGTCAGGAACAACTGTATCGCTACGGCGCCGAATTGCACCTTTAATAGACTAATTCTGCTACCTTTTTAGTGTCAAAGATACTTCAGTATTTGCTTCTGTACAAATCCAGACAAGATCCTTTTTCCGCTGAATTGAGACAATAAGGCGACGGGCAAAGATAGGGTGGCAACCCCTGTAGAACTTCGTCTCGACAGATTTTGGAATACCCTCTAGATTTTTTTCCTGAAGCCCTGTTTCAATAGGGAATCCATTAAGACATACCCCTTCGATCTCGTCTGCTTTGCCAATTCAAGTCTGTCGAAGTCTGCCAGAATGAAGCTCGTTCGATTCCTCTTTCAACCAGGATCGGTTGAATGTTTGTAATTTCATCCCCGCATTATGTTGGTGCGACGCTCCTTGCGCTGTTCGCTCTCTCGGGTTGCCAGTTGCCTTCGGGTAAATGGCCTATGGGATTGACCGGAAAAGGCAAGTCCGATAATCGCGCCACCGCAAAAGATGACGACCGAGCCAGATCAGGGCAGCAAATCGCAGAACTGATGGAGAAAGGGGACGCGCTTCGCAAAGATCAGCAGTACGACGAAGCCCGGGTCGTCTACCAGCGCGCCCTGATGATCTCACCGCAGAGCCCCGACATTCACCATCGCCTGGCCATACTCGCGGATAAACAGAAACAATTCGAGGTCGCCGATCAGCATTACGATGCCGCACTCAAGATTCATCCGAACGATGTCAACTTGTTGAGTGACCACGGTTACTCGTACATGCTGCGAGGAAATCTGGAAAAGGCGGAAAAGACCCTGAAGAAGGCGCTCAAAATCGACGCCAGCAACAGAGCCGCGATGGCCAATCTCGGCTCTCTTTATGCCAGACAGGATCGCTATTCTGAAGCACAAGCCCTGTTTCGGGCGGGAACATCGGAAGCCGAGGCCGAAAAGTACCTGACCCAGCTTTTCCCTGACCGCGTACGCTCTGACCTCGCCGACAAGACAAGCCGTACCCGTCCTGAAGCTGTCCAGCAGGACAAGTCTGTTCCTTCTTCCAGTTCCGGAAACCTGAGTCTGGTCAGCACCGAAGAATTGCAGGCCGAGATGCAGCGCCGCACCGGTCGAGGGAAATCAGGCAAGTCCGTTGACCCCACAGCCTCACAATCCCTCGGTACCACCGCCCAGATTTCGTGGGATGACCAGGCCGCCAATTCAGACGATGTCGATGCCGACGCACACCCGCAAGGGGTTCCGGTCCCCACCGACCGCACTCGGAGATCAGGCAACGGAATGAAAACAGATTCGCAGGTGAAGCCTGCCCGAGGCCAGTCCGCTCTGGCTTCGCTCGATCTGATCCCGTCGGAATCAACCACCCCCAGCCAGCCCACCTCTCGTCCCGCGACCCCTCGAAATTCCCTGGCACGTTCGTCGAGCCAGCGCGCGACGGAGTTCGGACTCAACGTCGGCCCCGGTAATCTTTTTTCTGTCGTAACAGGAATCGAAACAACCAGTTCGCCTGACTCCGCTGCGATGGCAGAAGAGGCTTCTGAGCCTGCAGAGGAACTGGATGCGGCATCCCTGCCAGTTCAAAGGGCTCTTCCGAAAGACACCGAGGGGGCTGCGGAATGGGAGCAGACCACCACCCGCCGCACGACGACCGCCGAGGAAGCCGACCACCCGGGAAGTGAACCCGAATTCACGTCTTCCAGTACCACTTCCAGGCCCTACCAGGGACTTTGGCCAAACAACAACCAATTGCCTGAGCAGAGTGGTCTGGAACGCGATTCCCCAGATACCCCCGACCGCGGCGCATTCCCCACGACAACACGCAGGGCCCCCTCGCGTGGAAGTTGGGATGATACAGTCGGCGACGACAAGGGGGTCAGTTCCATCACAGACGACGAAAATCTTGAAGAGTCATCCCTTCAGGACTCGGCAGATTCGTGGCCGTACGCCGCTAAGCCTTGATGTCGCTCCGCGAATGTTTTCGCCACCGGACAACACAAGCCCGAGCCAACACGCTTCGTACAAAGCCTCTCACCGACTGACCGTTCTCTCGTTTGATCGAGCGAACGTGCTCAGCATCTCAGTCCCCACCCTCGATTTCGCCCAGTCGCAGTACGGACCTGTTTAGAGGATTTCGACTTCCGCCGGAGCAATCGTCTTCGCTGCCGAATCACTGCCCGTGAAGGCGGGCATTTCACACTGGGTGGCTTCCCAGCCATGGTGACGCAGTATTCCGCGGAAGGGGCCCGTTCCTGCTAATTTCCCCGTCAGCCGGTATCGACCCGCGTCGAAGCCAGCAGGAACTTCAACCGAAGCCCCTTCTTCTTCAGTCAGGATCGATCGAATTGCGAAGAATCGGTCGAGCACGCTTTGACTGTCACGGTGGATTTCCCGGACGGCCGCTCCCACTTGATCGTTCGTGTAAGGGGTGATGTCTTCTTTCAGGAAATCGATCAAACGTGCTTCGCGCTGAAGGGCTGCGAGCAAGGTAATCCCGCCGTTTTGCAGCGGCTTGGTTTCCTGAAGCTGCGGCGGCACCACGGGCACCGTGGTCTCCAGACCCGAAACCCCACCTTCGGCTCCTGCCTTGAGCGCCTGTTCGACCCGAGCCGCGATCGCAGCATTGAACAACGCTCCGAAGAATGCTCGAAACGCTGTTAAAACTCTACCCATTCCGTCCCGCTCCTGCCTAATGCCTCTCGGCACGTCTTTCAGATTCCTGTTCAACCGCCAGCACCGTGGCAAGCGTCAGTAGCGCGGTTGAGCAGGCAAAAGTCAACTATCACGAACGAGAGACGTTCGCGTGATCCCGCAGTGACTCGCAAAGTCCGGTTGCGACAAGACACCCCTGCCGGTCTCGACAGTCGAATCGTTGAAGCGGAATTCTCCGCCCTGGTCCAACGTGGTCTAATGGGTACCTGGTCACGTCTCAATTCGCTCCTCAACCGGAAGCCCGATCAGCTCTCGTTTCGGAACTCGTTGAAGTGGAGGTACTCCCAGTGACGGTAAATTGCGGACTGCGAGACGAGTTTCGAATGGGGGCCGATCGCCGCCACCTTTCCGTCGTGCAAGACGATCACCTGATCGGTCCGCCGAACCGTGGATAACCGGGCGGGCAGGAAGATCACAGTACGGCCCCGACAGATGCGATCATACGCGTCAACCAGCAGCGTCTTCGTATCTTCATCGAGCGTCGACCACGGTTCCTCGATGATCAGCAGGGCAGGATTACGAACGATGGCCCGAGCCAAACCGAGCCGAAATCGCTGACCGGGATCGAGCGTATCCCCCTGACTGGTCAGGACGGTCTCGTAACCATTGAACAACTTGACGATAAAGTTGTGGGCATGAGTGATCTTGGCCGCTTCGGTCACCTGTTGCAGGGTGAGGTCCGCCTGACCGCCCCGGATATTATCGAACACCGTTCCTTCAAACGGGGGATCATCTGCGGCAACAAACACGGTTTCGGCCCGCAGTGATTCGAGCGTGACCCACGAGATATCTTCCCCGTCGATCAAGACTCGCCCTTCGCGCGGCTCAATAAACCGGGGGAGCATCAGTGCGACGGCTCGCGCCTCAAGCGGATTAATCGAGGTAATCGCATAACACTTATCGACTTCCAGTTTGAAGTCGACACCGTCCAGAATCTTCTCGCCGGCAGGAGTCTGATACTTCACGTTTTCGAAGTGCAGCGCCTTGGAAAGCGGCTGAAGGAACTTGGCTCCCACCGCCTGGCTGACCGCCGGAACGCGGTTGAGGTACCGCTGAATCTTGTCCGCACCTAACGTCAGCTCGCGGCGATACCCTGCGAGCGTCCGCAATGCGAGCAAGCCGGGTATGGCGGCGGCCACCGTGGCCAGGAAGACGAGCGCTTCGGCGATGGTGAATCCGGAGTGGCCATTGTGCCGCCCCGCCGACAGTACGTTAATACAGACAAGGAACAGAAGCGCTGCCACCAGCGCCGCCCCTGCCAGAATCACCGGAGCAGGGGGGTGATGCACCGCCTCTTCCGCCCAGGCAAAGTTCGTCAGTTGCGTGTGGTAGCGATCGAGGTGCTTCTGGAACTGGTCGTGCTCTTCACGCTCGATCCCCAATCCTCGCGTCAAACGGGCATTTTTGAAACTGGCCAGGAGAATCTGCTGGTCGTCCCGAGTTCGATCCTCCGCCAGTCGACTCCGCTGCTGAGCCTTGCGGCGAACACTGCCCAGGACCAGGACTCCGAGCGCCAGCGATGCAATCCACTGCAGCGACAGCCGCCAGTCAACGCTCACCAGCACAATCAGCAACCCCGCCAGTTCCAGCGGATAGCGGGTCATGATGGAGACGGATTCGAACAGTGATTTACACAGGCCATCAACCTCGCCAACGAAAAGCTGAATCGATTGCTCGTGTCCCGTTCCGTCGAGATCTTCCGGCCCCAGACGCATGGCCTGGCGATGAAGTTGCCGTCGCGTCGCCGAAACGCCGTCGATTGCAAAACGATAACAGTGGTATCGTAGCCGACTGAGACAGAACGCCCGGATGACGAATAGCAAGACGCCGACCGACAGGATCCAGATCAGGGCCAGAATGTTCATCTGGAGCCAACTGACCTGGCGGTATAACTTTGCGAGCAGCCCGCCCCACCAGAAGTCACGCGTCCGCCAGACCGCGGGCAGAATTCCATGCTCGTCGTAAAAGACGTAGGTGGACTCAGTTTCATCAGCGGGAGCAAGCGATTCCTCAGATGGAGGCGTGGGCGAAGGAGCAGGGTCCCCCCCCTCTTCAGCGACTTCATCAGTCACCTTCTTGACCACGTTCAGCCCGGTAAGCTGCTCGAATCGGGTCACATCCGCGGGGGACAGATGCAGTTCGAGTCGTCCGCGATCAGCCAGTAGCCCCAGCAGCAACCCCAGATCCAGCAACAGCAGAATCAAAGCGAGCATGGCCGCAACTGACCAGAAGGTGGCCACGCGGGCATGCCCACGAATCAGACTGCGTCGAGAAATAATTCGGTCGAGAGAACTTGCAGAAGTCACTTCCACGATCGTTGCCAATCCACGAGAGAAACCATGATCCCCTCCGTGAGTAGAGACGACCGTGCAAAACGGTCTGATCACTTCTGCATCATCACCTGTCCGCCATCGGAATGAAACCGAATTGGCAGCAAATTCCCGTATTTCTCGCCGTCAAAACGGGACGACTATGCCAAGTCGCGATCCTCGAACAGAATGAACGCCATCAGAATGGCTGCTGCCGAATAACAGGCGCAGTAGATTGCGGAATAGCCAAGATACACCGGTGGCACAATATCCCCGGTTGCGACGGCAGCACTGATATTAAACAGGTCAAGTGACGGAAGTACTGTCGCAATCACCCTCGCCATAAACGGCACAAACTCGATTTTCAGGGCACCACCCTGCACGAGTAAACCGGTCAGGTGGCCAACCACGAAGATCGCAAAACAACTGGTGAGGTTCACAACCATCGGAAGCCGGGTGGAAATCGCCACACTGACAGCGGTCAACACCGCGATTTCCATGAACAGCAGGCCGATGCCGGGCAATACCTGGTAGACTTCCACGATCCGCTCGGCATGGGGAGGAATATCTTTCGAGCCTTCCTTCGCGTCATAGCTGACCTTGAAGTAAATCAGCACCAGAAAAACCGTGATGACGGGCAGCATGTACCACAGGACGGCCTGGAGGATCCCGATATATTTGCCGAGCACAAACTGGCGGCGATTGATCGGCTTTGAGAGCAGCGTCATCGCCGTCTTACCTTCGATTTCATCCGCGACGCTGGTACTGGCCGTCCAGACAGCGATCAACAGGCCGGTGATCAGAATGGTGGCCAGACCGCAATCCTTCACCATCTTCACGTCCTCACCCAGTGAGAAAAACGGAAGGACGTAGTTGAGCAGCAGCACAACAAGAGCTAAAGCCATACACAACAGGAAGATCGGTTGTCGCACCGCTTCTTTCGTCGTGGCCCGCGCGATGATCCCGGCCTTCGTGCCGTAAGAAAAAATCAGCAGAGCCACCAGGAGCGCCACGCTGATCAGAATCGCAGGCAGCCAGTTATAGGAACCCCGCTGGGTGGCATCTTCCGCAGCCAGCAACAAAGCGGGTAACAGTGACGATGACAGCATGAACAACCTCGCGGAAACAAAACAGAACAAGCGTAGACCGAGCTTCACCGCGATCGAAAATCGACCCGGCGGCGGTGTGTACGTCGATCCTGATCAATTTGTTGGACCGAAGCCGCCAATGTAACGCTGTGAACCGCCGAAGAAAACTGGCGGCACCGATTTGTGAAAGTTTTCGCGATGCAGAGGGGAATTGCGCGTCAGCACCAGCACATCTGCTGGCGGCGACACATGCCAGATGGCTGGCCCCCAAGACGAAACAATAAAAGACAGAAACGATTGATTGCAGAAAAACCCGCCTCGGCTGCTCAACCCACTTTCGAGCAACCGAGGCCAGAGGCTTTACAGTCCCCAGCCCAACTCTGTTGTCGTACCTTCGATCTCAGACCTGATTAGAGGTGCGAGAGATCAAAGCTCATTCACGTAGTACAGCGGCATCTGAATGAAACGCTGCTGCCGTTCCCGATCGCTGAACAACCAGATCCGGCCTCGCCAGGTCACAGCCATCCGAGGATCACCCTTCCCGGATTCGGTCCCTTCACGAGAACTGACAAGACACTGACCGTTCGCAACGGGCCAGTACTTTTCTGGATTGGCCAGGAATTTCTGGCGACGCTCATCCGACTGGAAGCAGATCAACTGACCCCGATGCTCTGCAACAAATTCAGGTGAACCACGCTGAACGCGACTTTCTTCCAGGATACTGACCAGACAGTAGCCGTCGAAGCCAAACGAGACCGCATTGACCGGCGAAAGGGCCGATGCCGGTTCGTCGGTGGCGACCAGCGTCCGAGCCGACGTGCCGGAACTCCCCAGTGAGTTCAACACATTGACCAGTTCACTCGCCGACTGAAACCCCGACAAACGCTTCTGGATCGAAAGATCGGGTGAAATCACCAGCGTCGTTGGATAAGCCTCGATCCCCAGTCCGCTGACCAGATCAGGCTGTTCATCCGCATCAATCATGTAGGGCACAAATTGCGACTGGACAACTTCAATCAATCGAGAATCATTGAACGTCAACTGCTTCATTTGCCGGCACGGACCGCACCAGCTCGCTGTCACCGAAACGATGAGTGGCTTCCCGTCACGGTTCGCTTCGTCGACTGCCTGGCGATATGAGGCTCTCCAGTCGATCGCGCGTCCCCGCTCAAATCCCTTGAGCTCTTCGGCCTGTGCCACTGTCGCCAACAGGGCGACGGAGAACAGGCTGCTCCACAGGGCGTACATCCTGCCCTGTAAAGCATTCTTCATTTGCAGCATCTGCATACCAACCTCCTGGGCCGAACAATCGTTCTCAGTTCATCCATGTCGATTTCAGGTCCCCCGGAGACTCACGGCCCACACCTTGTTGCCGTCCGGACTGAAACGAGGTCAGAAGGATAGTAAGGGGGGTACGACAGTGCTACGCAGCTCCGCATTCGCAACCTGACAGTATTGTAAGCCACCCAAATCACGGGTTGACATCGTCCAAAAACTCCCTCTCGCTCGAAGACGCATTTCCCCCTCGCACGATCAGCACAGGAAATCTCTTCCCCAAGCCACAGAATCTCTGACTTATCCGGTTTCTGAACTCCGTTCTGGCCAGCTCTGCCGATCAAAAAATCGCCGTAAATTTTAGGAATGTGAGATTTTACGGCCCAGCGAACTTGTGCGAATTACTCCATGCGGATGTGAGCACTACTTCCGGTTCGCACCGTCCACCTGAACAGTCCGATAGCTCTGGTAGACCTGACCTCTTTCTGCTGCTCGCGAAGAGGACAACGGAGTGAGTACGAGATCGCCAGCGACGTAGCGTCTTCTGCCTTGAGTTCTTCACACTCTCTGTGAAGTGAACCCCCGGCGGAAACGCCCATCCGCGACGCGGCGACCCATGGCAGAAAAAGCCTTCTAATCCAAAGGAGTAGTGAATGTTGGGTCTAAGACGAGTTCGATTTGTCGACATCGGCACAGGATTGTCGATGATGTTCGGCACCGCAGGGATGCTGGTGGCCGGCGCTCTCAATGCTGCCGAAATGCAGTGCACGCCAGCTCCCGGCTACGCTTCGGGAGTCCCGGTTTGCAATGATCAGATTTTCGCAGACGCGGCCGCTCGCCTGAGAGGCCTGTATGCCGGTTTGCAAGGCGATGGTGGCTCGGGCCCGGCATTGCCAGCACCCGCCTGCGGCGTCGGCGGCTGCTCGAGCGACGGAGAGGGAAGTGGCGAGGAGACTCCCAAGTGCTGGACTCTGGTCGACCTCTTTGAAGATGACTGCGGCAACAACCACCTGACCGACAACGGCTACAACATCGGCGGTAGCCTCGCTCAGAGCTATACCTGGAACTGGCAGAACCCCAGTAACGGATGGAACGGCCCCGTGACCTGGACCGACCAGGCCAACCAGTACCAGCTCAACCAGTTGTGGATGTTCGCCGAAAAGGCGACCGATACCTCGAAGAATGACTGGGATATCGGAGGTCGCGTTGACCTGCTGTTCGGTACCAACGCCCGTCTGGCAACCTCGACCGGTCTCGAAACCCCGAACCTGAACGGTCCGGGAACCTATGGACTGGCGATCCCCAGCCTGTACGCGGAAGTGGCGTACAAGAAACTGAAAGTGAAAGCCGGTCACTTCGTTTCGCCCGTCGGTTACTTCACCATTGATACGTCACAAAACTTCTTCAATACGATTCCCTACACCTATCAGTGGGGGGAACCATTCACCCACACCGGTGTGGTGGCAACATACGAATTCAGCGAGAACTTCATCGCCAGCAGCGGCTACATCCAGGGCTGGGACAACTTCGACGGCCACAACCCCCACATGGGATACCTGGGCACCTGGGCTTACACCTTCCAGGACAAATCCAGCCTTTCGCATGCCGTGTTCCTGACACAGGAACCGAACTTCAACTTCGAGTTCACACAGCGCTACTACCAGTCGGTTGTCTACAGTAAACCGATCAACGAAAAATGGACATATGTCGGACAGACCGACTTCGGTACCCAGCGAGATGCGACCATCAAGGGCGAACGAGCCAACTGGTACGGTATTGACCAATACCTCTACTACAAGGTCAACGAAAAATGGACATGGGGTGTGAACTTCGAATGGTGGCGTGACGAAGAAGGCTACCGAGTCGCTCAGTTCCTCCCCAGCAACCTTCCCAGCGGTATCACGGGCAACCCCAATGGTACCACCAACCTGCCCGGGGGCTATCAGGGTGACTTCTACCAGCTGACCGTTGGACCACGCTGGTACCCCAAAGGGACCCCCAATCTGTTCGTCCGACCTAACCTGCGATTCGACTGGTTCGACGGCAACATCAACCGTGACGTGAACCCCGCCGGGCTCGCTCCGTACGATGCAGGAACCAAAAACAACCAGGGACTGTTCGTCACCGACGTCGTCTGGATTTTCTAAGCTGAGCTGACACGCCCGACGAGACAACTCTGATTTTGCAACGAGCCGCACGAAGAGCATTTCTTCGTGCGGCTCTCTCCATTTCACCTCGTATGAATCCCACTCTCCCTCCTGGAACGCCCGCAAGCCGTTCACGTCAGGCGAGGCCAATTCAACCAATTTGGAATCACCACTGAACGCCAATCTCGGTCCACTGAGGCAAAGTGGTCGACACCCGGCGAACGGGGAGGCCTTTCTCAAACCTGTCACATTTTTGACCAGTCCCCTGGGAAGACTGTTTTGATTTTTCTCTCATCGAAATGACTTGTTTCTTGCAAACGGCTGCCGATCAGACTACAAAATTTTTGCATTTCTTTTGCTGCCAAAACTTTAGCGAGATCCTTTTCCACCGAAGAAGATTTGGTGGATTTGTAATTTCTCTCTCGAACGAAGGCCCACCGGCCGATGAGGCATTGTTGCCATAGTGAACCATTGACGAAGAGGCCAAGCCTCATAAGACGATTCTGTCTGAACAAAATTGTCGTGCTATGATCCTGATTCTCCTTGATGAACGTTTTTCGTTTTCGCACTTGAGTGCATGATTGTCGCTTGTTGACATGTTGATGTGGAATGGCCGAGCTGTTCAGGCTCGAACCCCTCCACTGGGCCCATCATTTTCAGGAGGCGAGTGTGAGCACTAGCCAGACCGACACTCCGCTTCCCAATTCCGTCGCCTCCCCGGATCTGCTGTGGGAGAATGCGGCCGTTGTGCTGAAGGGGATCGGACAGGTTTTCTTCCAGGAGAATGCCCTTTCCGGACTTCTGTTCGTCATCGGGATCGCCTTCGGCGCTCCTCTTGAGGCAGTCGGTGGCGTCGTCGGGTCATTGATCGGGTTGGCCACCGCCCGTACGCTCAAATTTGATGAAGGCGAAACCAGGGCGGGTATCTACGGATTTAACTCCGCACTGGTGGGCATGGCGACGTTTTTCTATTTTCGCCCCGGGCTCGTTTCACTCCTTCTGCTGCTTGTGGGCTGCGTGGTCGCCACACTCCTGACACGCTGGATGCGACATTCGCTTCCATTTCCCACCTACACGACCCCCTTTATTGTGACGACCTGGGGCATCTACTTCCTGGGCCGGTCGCTGGGTGCGGTCCACGTTGACCCGGGTGCTCCGCTGAGGGATGTCGGTGTTCTTTCTGTGATTGCCCATGGAATTGGACAAGTCATGTTCCAGGGGACTCTCTGGGGGGGTGTCTTCTTCCTGCTGGGAATCGCGATCAGCAACCGGACGCATGCTGTTTGGGTTCTCCTGGGGTCGGTGGTGGGAATGCTGGTGTCCGCCTACCACGCCACCGCGGGTTCTGACGCGCTGCATATCGAGAGACTTCTCGAGCATGCGCACTCTGACAACATCGCTTTAGGCCTCTATGGGTACAACGCGACTCTGACTGCCGTCGCACTCTATCTGTGGCGAAAGTCGGTCATTCCCCCCTTGCTGGGAATGATCCTCTCCGTGCCCGTGACGGAACTCATCCCCACATTGGGGCTTCCGGCCCTCACGGCCCCCTTCGTGTTGACGACCTGGCTGGTCATGTTGCTCGGTTGGACCGAAGCAAGTTTGTTGAAAAAATCAGCGGCATCCCCCTCCTGATCACCGGGTCCTTGTGCCGGGGCTCTCAGGTATTTCTATCCGAGGAATGAAACGATGAATCTGCTACCTCAAGAACGTGACAAGCTGCTGATTTACGTGGCAGCTCAAGTAGCCCGCGATCGCAAAGCGCGCGGACTCAAATTGAATGTTCCCGAATCGGTCGCCTTGATCACAGCGGAATTGATGGAACTCGCCCGTGACGGCAAGTCAGTTGCCGAGATCATGAGCAGTGGACGCGAAATCCTCACTCGAGATGACGTGATGGAAGGTGTTCCGGAAATGGTCACCATGATTCAGGTGGAGCCAACCTTCCCGGACGGAAGCAAGCTTGTCACCGTTCACGAACCCATTCGTTAAATCACCTTTCGTCCACTGCCGTCTCCCGGCATTCCTGGTTAAGAACTGTCCCCTGCCAAATTTTTAGAGAGGCCTCCCATGATTCCTGGTGAGTACATCCTTGATGGCGAAGACATTGAGCTGAATAAGGGACGTCCGATCACGACAATCACGGTCAACAACACGGGTGACCGACCCATTCAAATTGGTGCTCACTTCCACTTCTTCGAAGTCAATCGCGCCCTCGTCTTCGATCGATCGCTGGCTTACGGGAAGAAACTGGACCTCCCCAGCGGAACCTCCGTTCGTTTCGAACCAGGTGATGTCAAAGAAGTCAAACTGATCCCTTATCTGGGCCACAGGGTGATCTACGGATTTAACGGATTGGTGATGGGCCGTCTGGATGATCCCTACACCCGTGAATGCAGCATGAAACGCTGTATTGAGCAGAACTTCGGACACAAGCCAGCCGAGCCTGAAGGGCAGGCGAAAACCGCCAAAGCGACCAAGCCGCCGAAGTCATCCAAGTAGTTCTGCTGCCGCAGCAATGACTCCGTAATGGCGCCGCCACCTGGCCACTGCACTCCCGACGAACCAGTTCGATCCTCCAAAATTTGATTTGCTGAAGGGACTCATCCCATGGGTACAAGACTTTCCCGCCAGGCCTATGCAGAGAAGTACGGACCGACGACGGGCGACCGGGTTCGGTTGGCCGATACCGAACTGATCATCGAAATCGAAAAGGACTATACGTCCTACGGTGAAGAGTCCGTGTTCGGAGGAGGTAAGTCGATCCGCGACGGGCAGGACCAGTGCCCTCTCGACGAACCCATGAGTCCCCCTCACTGCGATCTGGTGATCACGAATGTGGTCATCATCGATCACTGGGGAATTGTCAAAGGGGACATCGGAATTCGCGACGGCCGGATCGTGGCCGTAGGAAAGTCGGGCAACCCATTGGTTCAGGACGGCGTTGACCCCCGTCTGGTCATCGGCCCTGGAACAGAAATCATTTCGGGCGAAGGAAAGATCGTCACCGCAGGGGGGATCGACTCGCATATCCATCTGATCTGCCCCCAGCAGGTCGAAGTCGCCATCGCCACCGGCGTGACCAGCATGATCGGCGGGGGAACAGGCTCTGCATCCGGGACATGGGCGACGACCTGTACGCCAGGTCCCTGGAACATCATGCGGATGCTGCAGAGCTTCGAAGCGCTCCCCATCAACATCGGCATCATGGGCAAAGGCAACGGCAGCCTTCCCAAACCGTTGAAAGACCAGATCGAAGCCGGTGCCTGTACGCTCAAGCTGCACGAGGACTGGGGCACCACTCTCGAAGTCATCGACAACGCCCTGAATGTGGCCGACGACTATGACATTCAGATAGCCATCCATACCGACACGCTGAATGAATGCGGTTTCGTCGATGACACCATCGCCGCGTTCAAGGGACGCACGATTCATACCTTCCACACGGAAGGTGCCGGGGGTGGTCACGCTCCCGACATTATGAAAGTGGCCGGTCAGGCTAACGTGCTGCCCGCCAGTACAAACCCGACACGTCCCTTCACCCACAACACGATCGACGAACACCTCGATATGTTGATGGTCTGTCACCACCTGAAGAAGTCGATTCCCGAAGACGTCGCTTTCGCAGAAAGCCGTATTCGAGCTGAAACCATCGGTGCCGAAGATGTCTTTCACGACCGCGGCATCATCAGCATCATGAGTTCCGACTCACAGGCCATGGGTCGCGTGGGCGAAATGATCCTGCGAACCTGGCAGACCGCACACAAAATGAAGGTGCAGTTCGGCTCGCTTCCGTCAGACAGTTCCCGCAATGACAACGAACGCGTCAAGCGATATGTCTGCAAGTACACTCTGAATCCCGCCATTGCTCATGGAATCAGCCATTGCGTCGGCAGTATCGAAGGGGGCAAGCTGGCAGACCTCGTCCTTTACGAGCCAAAGTACTTCGGCATCAAGCCGTTCCTTGTGCTCAAGGGTGGTATGATCGTGATGGCTCAGATGGGTGATCCCAACGCCAGTATCGCAACGCCCGAACCGGTCTACATGCGACCTCAGTTCGGTGCCTTCGGTCGGGCACTCTCCAAGACCTGCGTCTCGTTCGTCTCCAAGGCCTCGATCAATGCCGGCATCGGCGAGAAATACGGCCTGCAGCGAGAACTCGTCGCCGTCGAAAACTGCCGTAACATCGGCAAGAAGAACATGGTTCGCAACGAGGCCACTCCTGATATCCGCATCGACGCCGACACGTATCAGGTGTGGGTTGATGGTGAAAAGGTCAGCAGCGAGCCGATTGCCACGCTGCCGATGACACAGCGATACTTCCTGTTCTAAACGATGGCCTCTGCGCCAGCGGTTACTTGACGACGATTACGGTCTAGCCCAGGAAAACGATGAACCTCCGTTTGCTTCAGATTTCTGATTCGGCGTTGCCAATTGGAGGCTACACACATTCCTGGGGACTTGAAGGAGCCATGGGTCGCGGGATCGTCCATGATCCCGGGACCCTGGAAACGTGGACGCGTCGCTGGCTGAGTACCTGCCTAGGTCCATTGGAAGGGGTTCTGGTCGCAGCCGGTTGCCGTGCCGGTAAAAATCGCGACTCGGCCACCTTACGGCGACTTAACCGTCAGGCCGAGGCATCCATTCTTCCCCCCACTGTGCGGAGCGCCAGCCGCGAAATGGGCGAACAGCTCCTTGCACTGGGGGCAACGTGGGCCTGGAGCGAAGCAGAACTCCATGCCTGCCTGTCAGGAACGGGTGAAGAGCTTCGCGGCTGGCATCACTCAGTCGCCTTCGGGCTCATGGGTGCCATTGCCGGGGGAGAACCCACGGACGTCCTGACCGCCTATATGAATCAGGCCGCACTTGGCATGATCGGCGCCGGAGTCAGGGCCATTCCGGTCGGCCACACACACGGACAACAGGTGCTGGCCTATCTTCAAGACGACATTGTTGAGCTTGTTGCGACCCTCGTCGATCGCGACGCCGAAACAGCCGGTGCCGGTTGCCCCTTTTATGAGGTTCTTTGTGATGAACAGACTCGACTTTATTCCCGCATGTTCCGGTCATGAAAACGGCCTCGAACCGCGAGAGATCTTCCATCCCCGACGACGTGGCCAGCGACGACTGTCCCGTCTGGGACTTCGCTTTCATCTCCCTTACAACGACGAGATGGCCAGCGGACGAAGCCGCTTTGCGGTCAACAACCGAAAAACATTCACCCTGGGTGTCTGTGGTCCAGTGGGATCCGGCAAGACAGCATTGCTGGAAGCCCTCTGTCACGCCCTGTGGCCAGAGATCAATCTGGCCGTCATTACGAATGATATCTATACGCACGAAGATGCCGAGTTCCTGTCACGACGCCAGGCACTTCCACTGGAACGCATCATGGGGGTGCAAACCGGGGGTTGCCCGCACACGGCGATTCGCGACGACGCCAGCGCAAACCTCAGTGCGATCGCCAATTTCGAGCGGCAGATTCCCGGACTGGAACTGGTCATCGTGGAATCGGGTGGTGACAACCTGACGGCGGTCTTCTCTCGCGAACTGGCCGACAAGTTTATTTTCGTTATTGATGTTGCCGAAGGCGACAAGATTCCACGCAAGGGGGGGCCGGGGATTTGCAACAGCGACCTGTTGGTGATCAACAAGATCGATCTGGCACCGCACGTCGGAGCGGATCTGGAAGTCATGCGCCGCGACAGTCTGAAGAATCGCGGGGAACGCCCCTTCATGATGATCAGCATTCGGCAAAAAGAAGGAACGGAGAAAGTCGTCCAGTGGGTACGCGAGCAATTCGCATTACACGTGAAGAAGTCCTGACACCACCCGAATTCGCTGGAATGGAATCGATCCATCACCCTGCGGGGCGGGTCGGTGGAGCACGAATCGAACTGGTTCAATCTGGCAACGCGACGCGACTGGGGAGCTGCTACCAGCAGATCCCCGTCCGGGTGCTGCCGCCGTTTGTGTTCGGATCAGAACACGCGTCCTTGCTCTACGTCATCAACCTGACAGCCGGGCTGATGGATGGCGACATCCATCACCTGGAAATCGTCGCGCGTAGCGGCACACAGGCGGTGATCACAGGTCAATCAGCCACGAGAATCCATCCTGCGCTGAAAAGCTTTGCCTCACAGCAGTGGACGATCGACGTCGAGGACGATGCCTGTCTGGTGGTTCTGCCGGGACCGAACATCCCTTTCGCGGGGTGCAAGTATTACCAGCGAGGTCGCGTCAATCTGGCTCCTCGAGCCAAACTGATCTGGGGGGATATCTGGCTGCCGGGGCGCTACGAACGGGCTGAAATTTCTGAACGATTTCAGTTCAATTGTATCGTGCAGGACTTTGAAGCACGCCGTGCTGGCGAACTGATCTACCGTGACCGATTCCGCTGGGACGGCCCCTGGTCGACGGAAGAAGCGAGCTGGTACTTCGGGGGCGAGCTGGCCTGCGGCAGCCTGTTCATCGGAGGTCCGCTGCCTGATTCGCTGCCGGAAGCCAATCCCGCCGCAGGGCGATCTGTCTTTCCGCTCGGCACCGAAGGAACATGCTTCCGCTGGTGCGGTGATCCTTCCGCCGTAACGACCGACCTGGTCAGCCTCTCCATGCACATCGCCGCCGCGTGGAAATCGGGGCCACAGTCACCACCGTGGCTGCTGAATTCCTCCAGTCTGTCTCCGAACCACTGGTTCATGAGTGCCGATGACTGGAACCGCGGCACCACCCCCGTTGTCGCCGAGGAATTGACTTAGCAGTCCCCCAAACGAACACCCAGCCGAAGGGAAGGTTCATCCTGAACCTCCCTCCGGCCGGGATTGTTACTTCGCAGTTCCGCGCACGGTCATCACAAGACAATCGATCAGTGGGACCGCGCCACGCCCGTCTCAGAATTTCACCAGAGCACTGATACCACCCGTCAATTGATTGTGGTTCGTATGTGCTCCTCCGACACCAAACGCTGCCCGGTCGGCGAAGTCGCCCCGAATTTCAGGGCGGATTTCGAGGTACTTATTGGGGTGCCAGTTCGTACCCAGAGTGACTTCGGAGTAATTGGCTGCGACTCCAGTACGAGTCCCCTGAACGTCATCGAACCATTCCACCCGCAGCAGGGCATCAACCTCGGCATTCAGGTGCAGGATTCCGATGGTGTAAAGACCGTACCATGATCCGGTTCCGACCGGTGTGTTCCGGTCCCACCCCATATTGTTCTGCACGACCTGCGTGAAGTATCTGCTCCAGGCATGCTGCAGTCGAATTTCAACCGTGGTGTTGAAGTCACCACTCATTCCTGGTGCAGCGAAAATGGCGTCCGGACCTGCATAGACGGAGCCCGTCAGTCGAGTCCGTTTTTCCGGGGTCAGCCAGTAGTTGAACTGGCCGATATAGCAGTACGAGTTATCACTTCGCAGTGTATAGAACGTATTAGCACCTAATGTAATACCATTCCAGATATCGAGCTGATCGTTCACGTGCAGATTCGTTAAAAGCCCGGTGAAGGCGCCGTCTTGTGAATAGAAGAACTGATAATCACTGGAGTAGAACGGACGGTACGGAGCGAGAAAGCCATTGTAACCGATGATCGAATTCATACGGCCAATTTTGACATCCATCCCCTTTTCCGTCAGGATCGGCAAATGGGCAGAGATATTCAAATCTCGGAAGTCCTGACTGAACCGCGTGTTATCTGCGTTGCCGATCCCCCCTTTGGGCTGACCGAGTGCCGCATCCGCCCCCGCGAAGTAGCGAATATTGAAACCCAGGTCGAATTGATCCTGCTTCAACGGCTTCTGAATCACCAGGCCGATCTGGTCCACCAGCAACTCATTTCCAAACCGGTTCTGACGTGGCTGAACAGATAAGAGTCCAGACCCTGATGAGGAACCGCTATACCCGGTCTCGAACCAGCCGAAAGTCCGTATCCCGCTGTCGCCGAACAGGTTCTTCATCCCCAGTTCGTTCATCAGGAAACCGACATCACTGACGGGATGTGGTCCCAGCGACTGACTGACCCGTGCCCCTGCGACTTCTTCGGCAAGTTCAGCAGGAAGCGAATCGTTCTCCAATCCGTAGGCCGCGTTGCTGGCGATCGATTGCGGAGAAAAATAAGGAGATGCCTGAGAGAAGGGAGCTGGTTCCACCGGCGAGTCGTACAGAAACTCCTGCCCAAGGCCTGACGGCCCTGTAGACAAGGCTCCCCACAGTAGCAACGCTGCAACAGACTTCTGCCACACGCGGGTTGTCGGTTTCATTCGCTGCATCCTTGCAAACGCCTGGTTCTAACCGCCTTGCATCCCCTCTCTCAATCACCACGGCAAAAGTTGAGCGGGTGCCGGATCTCATCTCCTTTGATCACTCGGTCAGGTGATCAGGGACCCCCGCCGCGAAGTGCAAACGCAACGTGTAATCCACTGCTCAGTAGTATCGGAGCAACTTTGCACAAAAGATCCGAGCATCTCCTTCTGCACACAAAACAAGCAGGTCCCAAACAGTCTGCGCAGCTTCACTCACCGAAGGTTTCTCCGCTCATCATCCGAGAAGAACGCTCGACGGTCGGGATTTTATTCAGGAGGACGGAGTCGGCTGACCGGCAACTCTCGCAACGGACGCCGAATTCCGTCACATTGCGGACGGAATTTCGACGACGACCTTACCGAAGACGTCACCCCCGAGATGCTTGAAAGCTTTCTCGACAGAGTCCAGCGGGTAGGTGGCACACACGATCGGGCGAATCTGCTTACTGTTCATCAACTCGACGAGCGCTTTCCACGAAGACTGCGCTTTGGCGGGCGAGTCATCGGTCACCAGAACCCCGTGAATCGATGCTCGCTTAAACATCAGCGAGGGGAGAGGAACCACCGATTCGACTCCCGCCAGAAGTCCCACCACGCTGACCCGGCCATGCACCCCCAGCAGATGGATCGATGTCGCCAGTGAAGGTCCCCCGACATTCTCCACGACGAGAGACACTCCTTTAGCTCCGATCGAGGAAAAGATCTGGTCCTTTAATTGGGGATGGTCCGGAGCAAACACGTGACTGGCACCGAGTCGCTGTAGCTTTTGCCGCTTTTCTTCCGAGCGAGACAGTGCCACAACTCTGGCTCCGAGTGCGCTGGCAAGCTGCACGCAGGCCAGCCCAACACCACCAGAAGCCCCTGTCACAACAACGGTCTGACCCGCCTCGAGAGCGCCCACATCGAACAGGGCCTTCCACGCGGTCTGATAGGCCAGTGGTGCGGCCGCCGCTTCCACATCACTCCAGCCCCTGGGCTTGCGGGCCAGGTTCTCGGCCGCGAGCCACTGCTGCTCACAAAGCGTCCCGTCGCGGAGGTTCGAGGTCGATGTCTGCAGCGCAACAACTTCGTCACCGGGTTGCCAGCGCCCTGTAGAATCTCCCTGAATGACCACTCCACAGGCGTCCCGGCCGGGAAGAAAGGGTGGCTGAGGCCCACCCGGGTATTTTCCTTCAATCTGAAAATTGTCAGCCGGGTTGAGTCCCACCGCCCGGATCTCGACCAGAACTTCCTCGGGACGCCCGACCCTCAGGTCCACTTGTTCCAGCCGCGTGTTTTGCCAGCCACCGGGAGAAGATGTCACAAGTCCCTTCACAAGGAATCCTTTCGAATCAGGATTTAAGACGCTGATTAATTTGATGAGAGATCAGCCGTTCGACGATCTCCTTGGGAGTTTCATCCCGGTTTAACAGGCCAGCATGAGGAAACCGGTGAGATTGCCCGTCTGACAGGTGGGGCAGCAGCACACCCGCTACCCGCTGCTTGGCCACGAGCAGATCCAGCATCGACTCAATCCAGCGCGCCTGTATCTTTTCATTGCCCGGTGTTGGCCAGGTACGGGGATTGACCTGAATGTCTGGCAGAGCCAGCTCGTCCGGCTCGGAACTCGACGGACAAACCAGGGTCACGAAAATCGGAATGTCCAGATTGGTCCACGTGTCGATCAGGCGCGAACACTCCAGCAGATCGCGCTGTGCCGAACCGTGCGGGCGGTAGCCAATCGCGACTTCCAGATTCACTCCCGACAGGCCGACACCGGAACGAATCAGGGCATCGACCATCTGAATGGGAGAAAGTCCGTGAGAACCACGTGACTGGTAGTCCCCCCACGGCTGATCAACTCGCACAATCAGGTGCGCATCCTCGTCAACCTGTCGTGCCACGTCGAAGACACGGGCAGTCAGCGTCAGACGGCTTTCTTCCGAGAGAGTCAATGCACCACCGGTGTTCATCCGGGTACAGACTTCCCAGGTATGGATTCGCCCGAAGTATCGGGCAATCGCGGTCTCGACAAAATCGCAGACGAAGCTTTGCAGATTGAAAACGTCCTGTTCCCACAACGCCAGCCAGGGGGGAAGTCCACCTGGCCCGAGATCAATCAGCGGTCCCCCGCGAATCATCAGCTTCTGCTGTTCGCACCATTCGACCCGCCGGTCGGTCGCGTCCCAGTTATATTCTCCCTCGACCGCTTCGATGGTCGTCCAGGGGATGGCGACGGTCGCGGAATGAAAGACATTGTTGAAGTGAACCGTCCCTTCCGGGGTGGGAACGTCTCCGTCGAGTTCGCAGCCGATCGAAACGGGAAGCGAACCAAATCGTTGCAGTCGCCCCGCCAGCGCCTGGGCGCCGTACGACCGAGTCAGGATTTCAGCCGCCTCGCAAGCATGGCGAATCGCTTCATCGGCCAACTGGCTGGCCAGTTCGGGTTGAGACTGCGATGCCGCAGCACGCGAGAAGCTCTGATGGGCGGCGCGGTTCGGTCCGCGAAATTCTTCGGGAATCTGAAGTCCAGCGAGTTCCCACTGCGACGACTGATTCCGTACCTGAACAATCTTACCGCGAGCCAGTTCCACTGCGAGCAGATAAGGTTCTTCCCGTTCAGGCAGCGAGGCGGTCGGAATGACGATGCGACCATAGCCGGGAACGGGCCAGGCAACATGGAATTTCACGCTTTCCGACGAACTGCGGCGGCATTCGATGATGTTATCGACGATTTCGATGCGAGTCGAAAAGATCCTGCCATCAGCACCCGTCAAATAACCCGCGTGAACCTCTGGCCAGTCGTTTACGAGGCTGGCGGGGTAGACGGCAAAGCGAATCAACCCCATCGCGGCTCCGGCCTGCTTCATCAAGAGGAAAAAATCGATGCACAGAAGTTCTACAGGAAACGATAAGTCTATGCTGATTTTGACTTCGCAATCAATGACACAGACGCACCCGCCCAGAAAATAGGAACCGAGCCTGCCTCCCTGGACCAATCAGCGAGTGTAGTCCCGGCTTGCGGGTTGTTCAAGAAGCTCGCCTTCTGGTAGCCTTTTTGCAGTATTTCTCCTGCCTCGAGATGGAACTGATCTGCATCTGATGAGCCCCGCACCCCTCAATTCGCCCCTGCTGCAAAGCCAACTTCCCGGTCTGGAACCAGGTCGAGGAAAAGTTCGCGACGTCTACGACTTCGGTGACCGTTTGCTCATCGTCGCCACGGACCGGATCAGTGCCTTCGACTGGATTCTGCCAACCGGGATTCCCGACAAAGGACGCGTCCTGACGCAGATCAGCAAATTCTGGTTCGACCGCCTGGGTGTCCCCCATCACTTGCTGTCGATGAACCCGGAAGATGTTCCCTTGCCAGCAAAGACAGATATCGCGTCGCTGCACGGGCGCAGCATGGTGGTCAGAAAGACCCGTGTCTTCCCGATCGAATGTGTCGTTCGCGGGTATCTCTCGGGATCAGGATGGAAAGAATACAAAGCCAGCCAGACGGTCTGCGGACTGAAACTTCCTGCCGGCCTACGCGAAAGTGAACGGCTCCCCGAAGTCATCTTCACCCCGGCGACAAAGGCAGAATCGGGTCACGACGAAAACATTCCGTTCGAACGCATGGCCGAGATCATCGGCTCCGATCGGGCGGGGCAGTTGAAGCAGTTCAGCCTGGATGTCTACACAAAGGCGGCCGAGTTCGCCCGGTCCAAAGGGATCATTATCGCGGATACCAAATTCGAGTTTGGCGTGATTAATGACCAGGTCATCCTGATCGACGAAGTCCTGACACCAGACAGCTCACGCTTCTGGCCCGCAGACCAGTATTCCCCCGGTGGAGCACAGCCAAGCTACGACAAACAGTTTGTGCGAGACTGGCTGGAAACCACCGATTGGGACAAGAACAGCCCTCCTCCCGCACTTCCAGAGGACGTCGTCGTCAAGACGCGGGATAAATACATCGAAGCATACGAACGCCTGACGGGAACGACGTTTGCCTGGAAATGAGTCGCCCGTATGAGACGCCTGAAATTATTCCTGACGACCGTGTCCTGGGGAACACGACTTCAGCTCCTGATGGTCGTGCTGTACCTGAGCTATCAGGTCTGGTTCGATTCACGACGAGGCTACCTTCCCGTTACGTTCGCCATCATGCTGCTGACCGGCCTGCTCGGCCGTTTACTGTTGCCACTCATGATGGCTTATCCCCGGTTGACGTTCCGGGTCTGGGGTTCCTTCGGCACGGTGTTCCTGCTTTTGTCCTATCTGGTCAGCGGGCAACGCTGGTGGTGGACCGTCGCAGCTCACTTCGGTCGTGAGATTGTCATGTGCCAGTACCTGAGTTGCGGGTACTGGTTTGTATCGCAATTGCGACTGGCCCAGGAACGATTGACATCAGACATTCCTGAGGACGACGAGGAATTCGCCAAGACCTGACTGCCTCTGGAACTCAACCTGATTCGGCCTCAACATCCGACAACAGCAACTCGCCCCCGCCCAGAACCCGAGCGGCTCACACCCGTAAGAGTGATACGACGGCAGGGAAGATCACATCCCAGATCAGAGAGACTTCCACCGATCAATCAATGTAACTAAGTCGAATCGTACTAATACCAAAAAATCTCCATCGCTAAGAGGACTGGTTACTATGAGTTTTCACTACGCAACACGACTCCATGAAGCGATCAAGGCCAAGAAGACACCGGCACTGGTCGGTCTTGACCCACGACTGAACCAGCTTCCCCCGGATGTCCTCGCACACGCCCGCGAACTTCACGACGACCCGGTCGCCGTCGCCGCGTCGGCATTTGAGGAATTCTGCGTCCGGCTCATCGATGTCGTCGCGCCGCTGGTCCCGGCCGTGAAACCGCAGGCGGCGTTCTTCGAGGAATGGGGCCCCGATGGCTGCCTCGCCCTCGCCCGTGTAATCCGCTATGCCCGGACCAAGGGACTGATCGTCATCTGCGACGGAAAACGGGGTGATATTGGAACAACGGCCGAAGCCTATGCACGCGCTTACCTCGCCGGAGCAGACCCGCAAGCGGCTCCCTGGCAGGCAGACGCACTCACGGTCAACCCCTATCTCGGCCGGGACACTCTCGAACCCTTCGTGAAGGTGGCCGCCGAGCGAGGAGCCGGCATCTACGTCCTCGTCAAAACCAGTAATCCCGGTTCAGCCTCGTTCCAGGACAAGATCACCGAAGATAAAACACTCTTCCGCCACGTCGCCCAGGTCGTCGAAGAACTGGCCCTCGAGACCAACGAAAGTGGTTACGGAAGTATCGGCGCCGTCGTCGGGGCAACCTATCCCCGCGAACTCGTCGAACTCCGCGCGGCCATGCCACACGTCCCGCTGCTGATTCCCGGTTACGGCAGCCAGGGGGGTGCAGCAGCAGACGTCGCCCCCGCCTTTGATGCCAACGGCCTGGGTGCGGTCGTCAATAACTCACGCGGGATCAACTTTGCCTTCAAAGCTTCCCCCTATGACGAACAGTACGGGGCGAAGCAGTGGGAAGCCGCCGCCGAGGCCGCTACGAAGAAGATGATCGCGGACCTCGCTGCCGGAACCGCCGCCGGAAAGCTGTTGTAACGCGTACCGCTGAAATGCCAGCATGCCACTGCATGACGGCCGCCGTCATGCAGTGCTGCTCCCGCTCGCGCCTGTGCATGAAATCCCTGTAGGTGAAACCAGGGTACAGCCGCGCAGCGTACCCGCCCGAGGCCCTTCGCTCACTCTCTTCCCCTGCTTCTCCCGCGCAGTTTCTTACTGCACACGCTGCGATCAGCCACGAAATCGTCCGACCTCGTTCACAGTTCGCCGCCTCCTCCTCGACCTGAACTTTTCGGAAGCTTGATCTCTTCACGTCTCGTGGACGTTCAGCCCTCGCAAGAACGGCAACCCGCGCAGCCACTGGTAGCGACCCGTTAGAGAAATTGAGTATTAAATAACGACTCATCATCTTAGGTGATGGCGATACCTGATTCTCTCAGCACCGATCACTGGACAGGGAAGAGACGATGCCTGATTCGACAGATCGCAAGAGCGTCGCAGAGCAACCGCTCTACATCCTGTGGGTGGTGCTGCTGGTCGGCACCATCAGTCTACTGACATTGGCAATCCCGCTTGGCCTCTATTTATGGGCCTATGGGATTCCCCAGTTCCCCGAATTGCTCACAACGCCGGTGCACGAATACCGCCACGCGGTCATCTGGAATCAACGGGTCTGGTATCCCGTTCTAAAAGTCGGTCCCAACAGTAACACCGGTGTTGCGGAATTCGCTTCCTTCGATCCCGTGAAGGGTGGTGTGGAGAACTCTGCTCTCACGACCCCCAATCCGCTTATCGGTCTCGTCGCAGATGGCGACCATCTCTGGAGCGTGACAACGACCTCGGTCACGCGCTACCGCCAGGGGAACCAGGTGGAAGACAAACCAAAACGAAAATTAGGACGAACGAGCGAACCGTTCCTCTACGAGGGAAAAGTGGCAGTGATCGAGCTGACGTCTCTGCCCTATCCAGAGCTGCTGCAACTGGTCGACGGGGAATGGACTGCCATAGGGGATGTCCTTATTCCGTTCGCATTAACCACCACGATGCAGGACGACGAATTGACCCTGGTAAAGTCTTCATCTCCATCGAAACTCGGCGCCAGGATGATGGACGTAAAAGTCATTCCTGCCGAGGGACAATATCACTTGTTTGTGTCCGACGGAGCAGTCGTGGCCTATCACCAGGGCATCGAATTCGCCACCAACTCAGCCGAGACATCCGCAGAGGGTCAAGAGGCCGTCGACGACAGCAATCTCGACGCCTGGCAGGCTGTCTGCCAGGTGCCGGGGGGACGAAGCAACCTTCGGGGCTGGAAGGCCGGAATCGCTGCGGGAACGCCAATCGTGGTCGCGACGGGATCCGCGATCGGCAATCCCTTCCAGAGAAACTCACTGGTCCTCTATCGAAAGCAGCAGGAAATATGGCAGAAGAGCGACGAAAAATCGACCCCTGCGATGCTGTCGCTGGTGCTGGTCTCTGACGGTCAGAACGTCTATACCGCCGCCCAGTCCGTCGCTCAAACGCTCAGGCTCTTTCAGGTTACCGATGGGCGACTTAAACAGACGGGTGTCGCCCTGCGAGCCCCCGTCACTCCGATGCAGCAGCCCCTTGAACGCGGGGCCGAGATCTATAAGTGGGTCTACTGGCCCGGCTTGTTAATCCTGGCACTTAGCCTCAGCCGCCTGATGAGCGTCTACCTCTCTTCGGATTACCAATTCGGAAATACGACAGTCCAGTTAGCTTCCTACACCCGGCGCGGTTTTGCGAAGTTGATCGATTCGTTCGTGTACTGGATTCCGAACTACCTGCTCGCAGTTCTGCTGGGTGTGGCGACGAAGGAACAGGTCGCCGAAAACATGGACAGACTACTTGATTCCGATGGTTCACTCGGCCCCATGGGGCTGTTCTTTATCGGTGCACTTGTCTCGGGCCTGGTCTATCTGACGATCACCAGCATCACACAAGGGAGGTGGGGGATCACCGTGGGAAAATGGATCTGCGGCATCCGTACCGTTCGAACCACGCTTCGCCCCTGCGGGTTTTTCCGTGCCCTTGTCAGAGACCTGCTGTTCGCGATCGATACCTTTCCCCTGATGTCCTACATCCCGATCACTCTGATTTTCGCTTTCAGCCAAGACCGCCAGCGTCTCGGCGACATGGTTGCCGACACCATCGTTATCCGAACGCCCCGCACATCCCCCACGACGACAGTCCAACCGGCAGATCCCGAAAGTGCGACTCGCCCCTAATTCTCCTCAGCTCCACGCCGGGATATCAATCGCCGGGGCATCAAACACTGGGGTATCAAGCCCCTACCGTCTCTCTTGATATTTGAGCAGCACGCGCGGGTCTCTCTCTCGATGCTCCTCTGCCACGGCGCCTCCTCCGCTTCCCTTCACATGGTGAAACCTTCGCCGCGCCTGGGGAATTTTCTCTCGCGCGCATTCGATGGCTCACGCTTTATGCGGATCAAAGCTGAAAAAGCCCCAAAGACGCTGCCGGTGTTGAAGCATAGGCAGGTCACCAGCATGCCTCGGCCCGCCGTTTGCTTACCCATGGCAGTCTTCGTGTCCCGCACCAGTGGGTCCGCAACAGCCCGCTGACGTACACCCCCACGCATCCGAGCCTCTGTCTGACATGACAATCCCCCTGCCACGGTCTCGAACCTCGATACCACTCGTCTTCCTGGTCCTGCTCTCAGGCATTCCCGCCGGCTGTGGGCAATCGCGCGGGTACCCGACCGTCACCGTGGCCACCCCCCTCGGACGGGAAGGAGTCTGCGTCTCCTGCAGCCGAAAAATCGAATCGGTGACCGAGCAGAATCTGGTCACCGTCGAAGGGAATCAGTTCATCGTCTGTAGCGAAGCATGTGCTGATAAAGCGGATCTGGACGTGGAACATGCCCACGAAGGACACAGCCACTGAGTGGGCGCTCTTCTCAGTCATTCCCCTTGCTGCCCTCCTGACTCAACCACAAGACACAAGATCAACGATCAAGGAGCCCTGAACTGACATGCGACCAGGAATAGACCATCGCGCCCGGCGACACGCATTCACATTGATTGAACTGCTGGTCGTCATCGACATCATTGCAGTACTGATCGCATTGCTGTTACCCGCCGTTCAGCAGGCACGTGAAGCGGCACGCCGAACCCAGTGTAAAAACAACCTGAAACAACTCGGTCTCGCACTGCATAACTATGCCGACGCCTTCGGGATGTTTCCGGCCGGTCATATGGACACTTACACGGACTACATCTCTGCCGGGGCCCGTCACCAGTTCAGCTGGTTGACAGCCATCCTGCCGTACATCGATCAGACCCCCTTGTTCAACATGATCAATTTCAGCGACGCCGACCTGATGCTGAATGCGAACGTGAACCCGAAGTTCTACGAAGTCGCAGGAAAGTCCGTTCCGGCGTTTCTCTGCCCCAGTGATCCGATCGGCCGAGTCAGTCCCACATTGGCCCCTTCCAACTACATGGCCAGTCAGGGAAGCCTTTGCGACTGCCGTGGAAACTCGTGCAATGGACTGTTCGGACACAGCTCCTACACGCGTCTCGCGTGGATCACCGATGGCCTGTCGCAGACGATTGCCTGCGGTGAAACCCTGAAAGGGGACCTGAATCCCGCCACACTGCAGGACAACTACATCTTCACCAACGCTTCCGGCTCGACCGCCTCCAACGTTTCGACCTGCCAGTCGGTCGCCCCGACTCAATCGGACCGGGCCACGGCCTGGTTTGGCGGTCAACCGCAATTCAACATCATGACCACCCTCCGCCCGCCCAATGACAAACAGTTCGACTGTATTGCCCCCAACTACGGCTGTACCAACATGGCCGCTCGCAGTGCCCATGTGGGAGGAGCCCACCTGATCTTCGCCGACGGATCGGTCCACTTCATCTCAGAGAACATCAGCATCACCACCTTTCAAGCACTCGGCAGCCGCGCGGGTGGTGAAATCGTGGGGGAATTTTAATGGTGCTCCATTCCCACACCCCCACTCAAACTCCCTTGGTGGCGTCAGGCCATCGGTTGCGGGTCTTAATGGCGGTATTCGCAGCCAGCTTGCTCTGGCTGACGAGCGCAGCCTCCATCTCGTTGGCTCAGACAGCGACAACCGCATCGCCCGGCTCAAGCGACAGCGATACACCAGTCCCTGCCTTCGAGATCGGGTTTATCGGACTGCACGGCGGCGTCTACGAGCAGCTTCAGACTTACGCGAAACCGCTGAACCTGAGACTCACCTATTTCGAGGATGGCGATGTCGCGAACAAACGGGCGGATCTCAGTACCGTACGCCTGCTCTACATTCAGCATACACGCGAAGAAGACCGCGACACCTACCGCCTGCTGCTTGATGAGGCGACGAGGAAAAATCCCGAGCTGCGCGTCTTTGTCCTTCCCGCGAATGCGGTCGACTTCTTCCGGACGATGAACCTCAAGCAGCCTGTCGAACGTGACGCCGACGCGGCGAACTATTACGGCAGCTCGGCGGAAAATCTCCGGCGGATGCTGATCTTCATTGCGGCCCGACGCCTCGGTCACGATCTGCAGGTAGAACTCCCACAGGAAGTCGAGCGGGAAGGTCTCTACCATCCCGACCACGAAGGTTTATTTCCTTCATCAGGCGCGTTCGAAGTCTGGAGCCGCACACGGGGGACATTCAGCCCCGAGAAACCTCGCCTGCTGATCACAGTTCACAACACCCATCTCGCATTTCAGCAACCGCGTGTCGTCGACGCGTTGATTCGCGAAGCCGAACGGCAAGGTGCCGTCGCCGTGGGGATCATTGACGGCCGCTCAAAAACGTACGAAGAACAGGCCGTCGCATTTGCTCCGCACGCGGTGATCCATACCTGCCATAGCGGTGACACCGTCGCTTTGCGAAATGCCCTGAACGTCCCCCACCTGCACTCGATCTTCATCCGCAAACAATCGATCGCCGAATGGCAGGAAAGTACCGAGGGACTCTCGTCCAGCGAACTTGCCTTCCACATCATCGGTCAGGAACTGATCGGCGGCATCGAGCCACAAGTGGCCGCCGGTACGACATCAGGGCAGGGGAGTGCCGAGGCCTTTCAGCCCATTCCTGACCGGGTCGAGCACCTGATCAAGCGTGCTCTGGGCCACGCCCGTCTGGCTCAAACACCCGCCCCGCAGAAGAAGATCGCCATCATTTACTACGATCGCGAAATGGGGAAGGGGGAACTGATGCGAGGCAGTTCCACGGGGATGCACCTCAACGGGCCCCGCAGCCTGACTAACGTCCTGCAGGAAATGCAGAAGCATGGTTATCAGATGACCAGCGTCCCCCGGCACGAGGACGAATTGCTGATGCGAATGATCGAGCGGGGTTGGCAGATTGGTGTCTGGGCCCCCGCCGAGCTGGATCGACTTGTCCAGCACGGGGACCCGGTCCTGGTCTCCGAGGACGACTATCGCGTCTGGTACGAAAAGTTTGTGCCCGCCGATCGCCGGCAACAGATGGAAGACAAGTGGGGGCCCCCTCCCGGCCAGTTCATGGTCTGGCAGCGCGACGGCCGTAAGCATCTTGTCATTCCCCGGATCGAGCTCGGCAACGTCATCCTCCTGCCCCAACCGCTCCGAGGGGAAATCCACGGTAAGGAAGGGGCCAACGCCCAGGCGCATGACAAGGTGACAACACCTCCTCATAACTATCTGGCGACCTATTTCTGGCTGGAACACCAGTTCCACGCCAATGCCTTGATCCACTTTGGGACTCATGGCTCTGAGTTCGCCCTGCCGGGCAAACCGAACGGCCTGTCACAACGGGACTGGTGTGACGTCATCATGGGCTCGATGCCGAACTTCAATCCGTGGATCATCGAGAACATGGTGGAATCCTCGCCTGTCCGCAGACGTGTCTACGGGACACTGCTGAGCCACCTGCCGCCACCGATTGTCGATGCAGGGCTGAGTGACGATCTGGCCAACCTGCACGAAACACTCGACAAATGGGAAACGCTCGAGGAAGGGGCACTGAAGGAAAAATTCCGTGAAGAGATCACGCGCCAGGTCCAGCTTTGCCATCTCGAAACCGACCTGCACCTCACAATCCCGGACGATGGAAAGCTGACGCGGGATGCCATCAGGCAAGTCTCTGATTACCTGCATGCCATCCAGGAAGAAACCACTCCGACCAGTCTGCACGTCTACGGCGAACGACCACGAAGCGACCTGCTGATCCCCTACATGGTCACCATCCTGCGAACGCCGTTCATCAATGGATTGAAAGAACTCAAGCATGATCAGCAGCATCAGGCCAATCGGGATCACGACCACGAGGGGCACAGTCACGGTGTCCGTCCTGAAGCGGAAGCCATCCTGCAACTGGTACTGAATCGGCAGATGGACCCGCTGGATGCCGTCAACGCCACTCTCGGAACAACGCTCTCGGAGTTACCCGAAGCGATCGACAAAGGCCTGAAACTGGCGATCAAGTTGAACGCCGACTTCGACCGGACTGCGGATGAAATTGGTAATCTGCTGGCAGGACTGGAGGGAAAGTTCGTCCCCCCCAGTCCGGGAAACAGTCCCATCCGAAACCCGGGTGCCGTTCCCACCGGACGGAACATGTACCTGCTGAACCCCGAAGAAATCCCCTCGCGGCCCTCCTGGGAACTCGGTCACCGCCTGGCGGAAGAACTGGTCACACGGCACCAGACGCAAACCGGTCAGTTCCCCACCAAAGTCGGATTCGATCTTCGCAGTTCGGCCACGTTCCGCGACTACGGTGTGATGGAAGCGCAGATTCTGCGACTGATCGGAATCGAACCGGTCTGGGACGAGCGGCAACTTGTGAGCGACGTAAAACTGATCTCGCGAGATGACCTGGGTCGCCCGCGCGTCGACGTTTTCATCGCTGCGGGGTCGTGGTATGAGTCGAATCTCCCCAGCCGACTGAACCTCTGGGACAAGGCGATTCGACTCGCGACGCAGGCGGACGAACCTGACAACCCCCTGTTCCAGAATACGCAGACTCTGCGGACGACGCTTGCCGGTCAGGGACTGACGGAAGACCGGGCTCAACTGCTGTCCCATGCCCGGATTTTCGGCCGAGCCCCCGGACGGGAATCGGGCAGCTTCCTGGGCTACAAAGTCGCTCAGTCCGGCGACTGGAACAGCCGTGACGACATCGCCGCCGAATACCTCGCCCATCACAAACATGTCTACACGGAAGGGGCCTGGGGTGAAGAGGCCTCTCCTCTCTACGATGCGGCAATTCAGGGAACGCATACTGTCGTGCGCAGTTGGTCCGATCACATGACCAGTCCCCTGGCCAGTAAATATGTCTGGCTGCATGGCGGTTCGCTCAGCCTCGCCGTTGAGGCCCTGACCGGCAAAAAGCCCGAGTTCGTTCTATCCGACGTCCGTGACCCCGACAAAGCGGGTCTGATCAGTGCCGAAGACGCTCTGCGACGTGAATACCGCGTCCGGCTGTTCAACCGGAAGTGGCTCGAAGGGATGATGAAAGAAGGCTACGCGGGGGCCGACCAGATCCGCTTCATGACCTCCAACAGTTTCGGCTGGGAAGTGATGCGTCCCGGCAGCGTCGGCAGCGAAAACTGGCAGGAAATGAAACAGGTCCTGATCGACGACAAACTGAACCTTCGCCTGCCCGACTGGATGGATCGCAATAATCCCTACGCCTACCAGGATTCCATGGCGGTGATGCTGGAAGCGATGCGAAAAGGATACTGGCAAGCCGATGAGCAAACCCGACAACAGGTCGCCCGCGCGTATGCCGAAAACGTTGCACGGCACGGAATGTCGGGACACATGACCAGCGGCGGAAATACTTCGCTCGATACAATGGTGCGAGAACAACTGGAAGGGATCCAAAGTCCAACCGCAACCCGGTTGCTGGCCAACTATACTCAACGGTTCAACGAACAAACGGAGCGAACCGCCGGGGACATCACCGAAGGATCCACCGCTCCGGGAACCGCTCCCTCGGATGCGGCGGCGACAGAAGCCCTTCCACCTCCGGCAATGGACCCGGCTTCGGCTTCGACACAAGCCACCACCCCGTCCGCATCGACAAATGCACCAGCCACCCCTCTGACCACGGTGGAAGGCCAGCGACTTGAGCCCTCACCATCCCCATCGACTCAAGACCAGCAAAATCTGGCTCCAGCTCCCGTTCCTCAAGGGAAACCCTCGCTGCTCTACTGGTCATTGGGAGCGGTGATCCTCCTGCTGATGGTCGCTGGATTTGCGGCACGACGAGGGACACCATGACGGATCGACTGGTCGAAATCCTCTACATCCTCTCCGAAGGATTGCTCGCTCCGACACTCATTCTGATTGTCACCTTTCTGGCGGGAAATCTGCTGATGCTGGGGGGACTGCTGCGAGAATTCTTCGATCGCGCGTTCGGCCTGCGAAGCTGGAGGTCTTTCCTCACACAGCTCCGCGCCAGAAGAATTGCTGCGGCATCGTTCTATGATCTCATGCTCGTCGGCTATCCCTCCCGTTACCAGCGAGCGACACAGCGACTGAACTATGCCTCGCAATCGGTACTGGTAAATAAGTCTCTGGAGGACCTGGAACTGGATATCACACGACGTCTGGCGCGGCTGGGATTCAGTACCCGGCTCGGACCAATGCTGGGACTGATCGGAACATTGATTCCGCTGGGCCCTGCACTGACGGGTCTCGCCTCGGGCGATATTCAGGCCCTTTCCAGCAACCTCGTGATCGCCTTTACCACCACCGTGTTTGGAATCCTGATTGGAGGCTTCTCGTACGCAGCCAGCGTGGTCCGCAAAAGCTGGTACGAACAGGATCTCAGCGATCTCGAGTTCGTCGCGACGCTCCTGAAGTCCGATTCCGTGAGCGATTCCGCGACCGTCTCTGTGCAGGACACCTGCCATGCGACGTAAGGTACGACGCTGGGAGGCCGCGTCCGAGGATGATCCGCTTGCGGGGCTGGTCAACCTGTTCGACCTCTGGATGGTCTTCTCGATCGCGCTGCTGCTGGCCCTGGTCAGCGCATCACGTACCCCGGACGTCAGATCCGCAGCAGCGCCAGAGCCCGCCACGACGGAGGTGACTCCCTCTGAACAACAAACCCGCCTCGATCAGTTCCGTGTGAGCCACGAAAAGCTCAAGGGCGAAGGACAACGACTTGGAACAGCCTATCGCCTGAAAAGCGGGGAAGTCGTTTACGTCCCCGATTAAGCCCTTCGCAACAGCCCGTCCCAATTCGTACGCAACGAACTGGAGAGAGTTTTTCTTGGCATCCCATCACTGTGTTCTCTGGGCACTCCCGCCTGCCATTCCGTACCCACGTGGACTTCGCTCATCACGGCACCGCATTCGATTCGACCATCGGTGCAACAGACAGGATCTCTCATAGACGCTCTCCCCCGCTCAATTCATTTACTGAACACCCGTAGTCCAGTACGATGCGGGTCGTGCCGAGGTGACGGAGTGTCTCATTTCAGGCTGCACCGAACGGATTCTTGTTCGAGAATGGAAGGCAGCCTGACACGGGCCAGTGCGAATACTCCCAATGTCAAACTCGATCGTCAGCAATTGAAGCGCTCTGGTTCAAGTGGATAAACGGTTCACGAAAATGGGAGAACACATGAAAGGCCTCGTCAAGGCTGTGCTTTGTCTTGCATCGATTGTTTCGATGAGTGCAGGAACGAAGGTATTGGCCTCAGTCATTATTCCGACATCGACACAGACCACTGTTCAACTCGGAGCCGATGGAATCGGTTCAGACGCAAAAAGTGTGACTGATCTGTCCCTCGTCAACGTCACTCTTCCCGGAGGCGGATTCGCGGAAGCCCAGTTGAATCAATCAGCCGACCGCTTTACGGGCATCTTCAATGGAAGTATGGTCGCGAGTGACTACTCTTACTCGCGGGGGGTATACGAGGTCTATTTCACAGTTGATGTTGATTCCTATCTGAGGATTGAATCCAACTTTGATCTGGGTGGCTACTACCTGGCGTGGTTATACGACGTTGACAACAATAAATACCTCTCCACGACACAATACTCTCCTTCCTACGAGGAAGGGCCATTGACCGTATCGCTCTCCGATGATCGTGTCTGGCTGAGTGTCGACCCTGTTCTACTGCGCGCCGGTCGAACCTACCGGATGACAGGGAGAACTGGGGTGGAAGGGTCTGGTGTTGCCAGAGACCCGGAAGACTCTTACTTCAGCTTCTCCGTGACGACAGCGCCTGTCGGAATCCCGGAACCTGTTCCCGAACCATCGTCTCTTGCGCTACTCGGCCTTGGGACACTGGGTATGGCCGTCGCCGGATACCGACGACGAAAATTGTCGTAACCCGCAACGCCAACGATCATCTCCTTAAAGGAGGCTCGCCACGACCCGCGTGATGAGCCTCCTTCTCCGTTGCAACAAAGGAGCACCCTGAGACAACCGACGATCGCTTGCAGACGCTCGCAGGAGGATCGTCGCACTCCCATGAGCCATCCGCGAGATGAGACGACATTCAATCGTGTCACTCGGGTCCAGAGCACGACCTGCTGGATACACGTCGGCAATCCCCTTCACTAACCCGACAGACCATGCTCCTGGCGCCCGCGTCCACCAGGATGACAAGCGGACGTGACTGCGAGACACGTGTCAGGCTCCCGCCCGCCCACCGTACGCATCAGGTGTGTCACCCGCCTCGTTCCACGGTTGACACTCTTCTCTTTTTGATTGACACACGTCAACGTGTCGACAAAGATGAAATCTTACCCTGCTTCTCAGAACTGCGCAGTCATCTGATCCATACAGCGACTCGATCAGATGATCTCGGCAACGACTGCCAGCATGACCGCGATCGAACATCCTTCCCCAGCAAGAGTGCCTCCGATGCTGATTTCCAAGTGGTTAGCTGCGTTCCGTCCTCGTCACACCGTTCGCAGCAAAACCCGCAGAGGCCGACAGAAGCTGGCATTCGCCTGCCACATCATGCTGCTGGAAGACAGAATTCTGCTGTCTTTCACTCCCGTACTTACGAACACCGCCAACAACCTGCATGAGGTACTCTATACCCTCGCGCCAGAGATCCCGGCAGACATTCCGGTGAAGTACGTGACGATCATGAACAACAGTCCGGATGTCGTCTATCCGATTTTTATCGGCGCGAATTCGACGATGGATAACACGGCAGGTCAGGTCGTCCGGATTGAACTGACCAACGGAGGCAGTGGATATGACCCGGCGAATCCGCCCCTTGTTAAATTCGAGGGGGGCAGCGGTTCGGGTGCGTTCGCTCGGGCCTCCGTCAACGCCGAAGGGCAAGTCTACGCGCTGACGCTGGGACTGGGAAATCTGCCCATCGGTTCGGGCTATACATCAGCACCAACGATTACCTTTGATGATAGTGCCAATGGCAACAAAGGGAGAAATGCGGCGGCGACAGCGACAATCAGTACCGCAGGATCGTATACGAAACCCACCTCGCAGTACGATCCGCTCGACCCCTTCAATCAGGGCTTCCGAGGTTACATTGGCGAGGTTAATCCCAATAACCCCAACGAAGTCATTGCGGGACTTCAGCCTTACAGTCAGGTAACGATCCAGCTCCCGCTCGTGTTCTGGGATGGCGCCCGAATTTTCATGGCCACCAATGGTTCGGATCCGCTGGAGTCTGCGTCCGACCCCGGCAACCCCATCCAATCTGCCGACCCCTGGCAATATAATTTCTCGGCCAAAGCTTATATACCCGCACCGGGTGCCGCCTACAGTGCCACCTTTCCTGACCCTGCGACAGGCATTGCCAATTCCAACGGACGCGTGCTCTGGTATCACGACTCAAACGTGCTGATCGGTGGCCCCAAGGGATTCGCGAATGACACCCCTGGCCAGTTGACCGAGTTCACGATTCGTGACGAGATGCAGGTCAACTGGGCTCCCAACATGCCCCAGTCCGAGTTGGTGAATCCGATTCTGAATTATGACGTGTCGTACGTGGATCAGCTTGGCCTGCCCGCCATGATGGAAACGACCGACGGGTTCCCCAAGACAAATCCGGAACTCGGCCCCAAACCTTACGCCGGGATTGGCGCGGACTTAAGTGTCCCGCAGATGCAGCAGTTGATTGCCCAGTTCACGCAAACGATCCCGGGGACACCCAACAGCCTGCTCGGGGATTACTTTGGCGGTAAGGGATACGACCAATACGTCTTCCCCGGCAGCCTTTCTGATTTCAGCCTGCTGCCCGGCGGATTTAACGTCTTCGCAGACTCCGCGCTCGCTGACAGCGAATCCACCTACAACACAGCACAGTTCCAGCACTTCAAACTCGTCAGTGGCGGCACCATTAACCGCGTCGCGACAGGAAACATCAACGGCAATGGAGTCGTCACCGTCGGCAGTAACGTGGTCACAGGACTCGATCCTTCGGTCGTGCAGCAACTCGCGAAAGGAATGATCATCCTGGACTCGGGCAGCGGCCCCGGAGCACAGGGAAATTACTTCAGTGCAGGAACCTACATTGAAAGTATTAATCTCGCGAATAACTCGGTGACACTCAGTACCCCAGCCTACTTCGATAACTCCGGTAACAGCGGGGGGACCTTCGCACTGACGTTCCTCGGGTCGCGATGGAATTCTAGCACCGGAGCCACCGACGGTACCCAACCACGAATCACCGGGCTGGATCCCGAAGCGGTCCAGTTCCTCAGCCCCGGAATGCTGGTCACCGGTCCAGGCATTACCGGGTATGCCGTCATCCAGTCGATCAACGGCCTCAATGAAGTCACGCTTGTCGATGTGAACCAGAATCCGTTCGTTCCCGCCGCAGGCACAGGATCGTCGGGCTCGCCGTACGTCTTCGCCGGAAGCCCCGCCTCCTACGTCGCCCAAAAGTTGATCAACCTGTGGTACGCCTGGGCCGATTACTATGTGCAGAATGTTGATGCCACGACCGTCTCCCTGTCTGGCAAGACGACCGGGACCAACTCGCTGCTGGACGAAAAAGCACTGATCCTTTCCGACCTCAGTGATACCAGCCAGCTGCGAGTCGGCAGCGTGGTCTCGGGGCCGAACATTGCCCTGAATCGCGTGAGCGACGCACAGGTCCACCATGGCGGAACAGGCTATCAGGTCGGCGACATCCTGACGGTTTCCGGCGGCGCGACCATCGCCCCCTTCGGCGCGGCGCAGATTAAGGTCCTTGGCGTCAATAGCGCGGGGGCGCTGACAGCGATCCAGGTCATTCAGAGCGGATCCTATTCCCAGATTCCCGCTGGCATTGTCAGCTTCACGGGAGGACAAGGATCGGGCGCGACAGCCAATCTGACGATTTCCAACACCACCATCACCAAAATTCTGTCAGCGACGTCTGTCCAACTCAGTAACGCCGTCCTGACCTCCGCGACCGGCACCTATACGTTCAGCGCACCGTTGCCGATCGTCCGATCCAGTGACGCACCCGCATTCGGTGACCCCGCAAACAAGTTGACATTCGATAATTCGTTCACCGCCCCCTACGGAGAAAACCCCCTCGAGTTCGCCCAGACGGTCTACGATGTGATGTCGGGATTCAGCAAGATCCCTCCTTCGGGTGCCAAGTTGAGCCTCTCAGCTCAGTTGCTCAGCTATTGCATTGGCTGCAACATCGGTTCATTCGCGGGTAATTCACTGGTCCCCGTCCTGCGTCAGGATCAGTTACGAGACGCGCTCAAATCCATCATGCGCGGCGTCTCGGATTTTCAGCAATTCCCGGAGTTCGGCACCATCCAGGACCCACGCTCCACATCGCAGTGGTATCCAGATCCATCCAAAGTTCTGCTGGGCGCTCTGGTCAACGAGACACAGACCACATCCAACGTCTTTAACCTCAATCCGTATGTCTTCTTCGTCCACCGTGTGCTGGGGATGAATGGCTATGGCTTCTCAGTCGACGACGACACCGCAGACGTCGGCAGCCTGGGATCGAACCTGCAGATTGCCTACGGAAGCACTGCCGCAACCGCGCCGGGAACGACACAAAAGCTAAACAACCTGAATTACTACACGTCAGGAGCTCCCTACGGGACACTCGTAGGTGAGGGACAGATCGATAACACCTCCGTGGCCTTCGCCAAGATGCGCGAAGAGGGATTCCTGATTCCGGGCAACACGGATCGCACCCCCGTCACGGTCATTAAACTCCCCACGAGTCTCATTCCACTGCTGGTCGCCGCAGACCAGAACACCACCGGTGCGCTCGTCACCGCCAGTGACAACAGCCTCCCCGCAGGAACGCGCGTCGTGGCCTACCAGAACAGTGTGAGCGATCCCTCGTACCCGGAGGGCTATGGCGCGGTCTTCGTGAGCCGCCCCGCCGGCACAGTCCCCGCAACGGACGGGCCACCCAATACCACGTTCACACTGACCGGCTTCAATACGCTGCTTCCTGTGATCACTCAGGTTTCGCAGACCAGCGGTGCACCGGGAACACAGATCACCATCACCGGAGCCCAATTCGGTTACACTCTGGTGGGGAGCACCAATTTTGTACCCGTGGTCGAATCGATCACCTTTAACGGTATCCCCGCAGCGGCCAGCAGCATTATCGTGGTCGACGCAAACACCGTGAAAGTCACCCTGCCACAGGGAGCGTCCGCCGGAAAGATCGCCGTTCGCAGTGATGCCGGGACGGGCTACAGCACCACGGACTTTCAAGTCACCTCCCTCCAGGTCTCCCAGCCACCCACGGGGGCTGCCAACACGATCGCGATCAACAAGAACACCTCGTACCCATTTGCTGTAGCGGATTTTGGGTTCTCAGATCCGAATGACAACCCGTCTCACAACTTCTCAGCGGTCCAGATCACCTCTCTGCCGACGGCGGGAACATTAACCTATAACGGTATCGCCGTTTCTCAGAATCAGTTCGTCTCTGTCGCTGACATCAGCGCGGGCAAGCTCGTCTTTACCCCGGCGCTGAATGCCGTTGGAGCAAGCTATTCCCAATTCGCCTTCAAGGTCCAGGATGATGGTTCCACCGAAAACGGGGGTGGAAATCTTGGTCTGACAGAGCATCTGATGAAGATGACCGTCCTCGCAATTCCAGGCGTCAATCCATCCCCCTGGCTGGGTGGAATCGAGTCGACTCCACTCTCCTATAAACCGAATGATCCACCGAAAGTCATTTCGGAGACCGTTCTGGCAAGTGACCCCAACAGCCAAAACCTGACGAAGCTGACCGTCCAGATTACATCCGGCTACCAGAACGATGCGAACGGAAAGGATGTCCTTTCCTTTACCAATCAGTTCGGCATCACCGGTTCGTTCGATGCCGCCACGGGGACGCTCACACTTTCAGGAACAGCCTACGTCGGGGACTATCGCAAAGCACTCCGGACTGTCACCTTCAGTTCCACGGGTTCGAACGTCAGTTCGGCAAACCGTGTTCTGACCATCATCGCCACCGATGACGGTTCACCCAATCCCGCCCTCAGCCAGCCCATTAAGCGAACCGTCGTATTCAACTTTGCACCGGTCATCACGGGACTGGAATCGGCAAACCTCACCTACGCTGCTAACACGCCCGCGACAGTGATCTCGAGCACCATCGACCTCAGTGATGCCGACAGCACACTCCTCTCGAAAGTCACTGTCCAGATCACCTCCGGGTACCAGAACAACGCCGACGGACAGGATCTGCTCTCGTTCACCGACAAGTTGGGAATCACAGGTTCGTTTAACCCTGCCACCGGAACGCTGACACTGTCCGGCAGTGCCACTGCGGCCAGCTATCGGGATGCACTACGGTCGGTCACCTACAGCTCCACCGGAGCCAACGTCACCACGGCCAATCGGGTCCTCACGATCATCGCCACCGACGATAAAGCCCCCACACCAGCCAGTAGCGCACCGGTCACGCGAACCATCACGGCAGCCAACCACCGACCCTGGCTCGGCGGAATCGAATCGGCGCCTCTAACTTACAAGCCGAATGATCCGCCCAAAACCATTTCCGACACCGTCCTGGCCAGCGATCCCGACAGTCACAACCTGACGAAGCTGACTGTCCAGATCACCTCCGGCTACCAGAACGATGCCAACGGAAAGGATCTCCTCTCCTTCACCAGCCAGTTCGGCATCACCGGTTTGTTCGACGCCGCCACGGGGACACTCACCCTCTCCGGAACCGCGTATGTCGGGGACTACCGCAAAGCGCTGAGAACTGTCACCTTCAGTTCCACAGGGTCCAACGTCAGTTCGGCAAACCGTGTTCTGACCATCATCGCCACCGATGATGGTTCACCCAATCCCGCACTCAGCCTGCCGATTAACCGGACAGTCGTTTTCAACTTCCCGCCGGTCATCTCGGGACTGGAAACAGCAAATCTGGTGTACTCCGCGAATGCGCCCGCCACCGTGATTTCCAGTACGATCAACGTCACCGACTCCGACAGCGCCAAGCTCTCCAAGGTCACCCTCCAGATCACTTCCGGGTACCAGAACAACGCCGACGGACAGGATCTCCTCTCCTTTACCAATCAACTGGGGATCACGGGTTCGTTCAATCCTGCCACCGGAACGCTGACACTCACCGGTGAAGCCGATGCCGCCAGCTATCGAACCGCACTGCGGTCGGTCACCTATAGTTCCACCGGAGCCAACGTCACCACGGCCGATCGGGTCATCACGATCATCGCGACCGACAACAAATCCCCCACGCCAGCCAGTAGCACACCGGTCACACGCACCATCGCGGCAGTCAATCACCGACCCTGGCTTGGCGGAGTTGAATCCGCGCCGTTGACCTACAAACCCAATGATCCGCCCAAAACGATTTCCGACACCGTCCTGGCCAGCGATCCCGACAGTCACAACCTGACGAAGCTGACTGTCCAGATCACATCCGGCTACCAGAACGATGCCAACGGAAAGGATCTCCTCTCCTTCACCAGCCAGTTCGGCATCACCGGTTCGTTCGATGCCGCCACGGGGACGCTCACACTCTCTGGTACAGCCTACGTCGGGGACTACCGTAAAGCCCTGAGAACCGTCACCTTCAGTTCCACAGGTTCCAACGTCAGCACGAACGATCGCGTTCTTACGATGATCGCCAGCGACGACTCGCTCGTCCCAGCGCTGAGCATCCCGATCACGAGAACAATCAAACTGCTGGCCTAAGAGGAAACTCAAGTTCCACAAAACAGATCAACACCCACTCAGCAATCGCAGGGATAGCCACGGTTGACGCGTCCCTGCGGCTACCGTGGCGGCGTCAGCCGCAAGAGGTTTCTCCTACGGCGCCGTAGAACATCCACAAGATTCAATTCAGTCTGTCAGCACCCGGCCAAGCAAACTCGGCATGAATTCCAGTGCGTTGCGGCGACTGCATTCCGGAGCACCGCCAACACTGTTCCGCACGCCATTTGCGCACGGCCACGCTACTGATCGTCAAGTGACAGGGGACGTTTGTGCTTGTCATTCGGTCCGTTTATCGGCCTTGTCGGCCTGCCCGGACAGATCGGCCGGTACGTCGCCGCAGTCCGAATTGCGATATTGACACTTGTCGCTAGTTGTGATATTTTCAATTCATGGAACGGAAGAACCCGATCGCAGCAGCTTTTCAGAACGGCAGGGTAAAGCTTTCCTTTGTCTGACATCCGCCGAACCCCGGGCTGGTCGCTGCCTGCAAATCGACGAAGGCAAGGCACCCCGACACTGAATCCGACTCCTTCAGATGGCCCGCCAGCAATCGAAACGTGCTGGCAGCGCCCGGATCGAGAAGGAGCGGGAAGCTCAGGGAGATTCGAAGTATCTGGCAACGGGCAATTCGAAGTTGCTCAACCTGCTTATTTTGAGCAACTTCAAAACCCTCGCCAGACTCTACAAAACAGGGATCTTGCTCAACTCGTTCAACTTGCTCAACAGTTTTTTTCTCCGCACAGCATCTCCCGATTCATCGAACGACGGCACCCTCACCTTGCCCAGACGGAAGGAATCGTGCGAGTTGCTGGCCCCCAGACGGAAACTCGTCTTTGCACAAATTCGACTTCCTGATAATTACCCCGTCATCACTCCTCTAATTGATGTTGTCCTTCGAAGGGGCGTGCCATGAAGGCCGCTAATCATCGTTTTGCGCTGACTGCCTGCATGATGCTGGCTCTCGCCGTACCTGTGAGCGGTTGTACGGTCGGTGGAAAGAGCTTCGCGATTGATAGTAATTCGCGGGTTCCGTTCTTCGGACTGGAGCTGAAAGAGCGGAAACGCAAAGACACAGCGCCGTCTTATAAGTCAATTTCACGGTCGTCTCGCGACGAAGTCTCCGTGAAGGTCGCGTTCCAGAACTCCGCGACCAATCACGCATCCGACTCAAAAAAGCACTCTTCGCAGCCCGTCTCCACCCAATTCGTGTCAGATCCAGTCACACCCTCGACCCCGAGAGGAAAAACGGGCCAGCCCACCGCGGCCTCTTTGACAGTGACGCAAGATCCACCAGTCGCCTCCATTCCGTTACCTCGTACGGACGACCTCCCTGCTTCGCGCGATCGACGGGCAGCATCCCTCAAGATCGATTTTCAGTGAGATCCGCCAGAAACATCCTCATTGTGCAGACGATGACGGGTCGCCGCACCGCTCACGAACTTTCGGGATGGCGTTGAGTTTCACTCGCCGAGGCGATTTGGGTGAGTAACAGGTTCACTTTGCCGAGAGCAGGTGAGAACACGCGCCGTCGTGCGTATTCTGCGGCTGATGAGGATTAATGCTCAGTTCAGAGCAGGGACGCCTTCCCGCAGGGATGACTGACAAATGTCAGATGGCAAACTGTGCAGTTTTCCTTCGGGCGCTGGGGTGCTACACTTTGGCTCGTTGTCACGATTGAACAAGCCAGACAGGTCGCAGAGGATCGAACCTGGCGGTGAACACGTGATTGGGCAGCACCAATCAGAACGCGTACGACTCCGGTGATTGACGCAGCATTCCTGCTGAATACAATCGCCGATCGGTGCCGAGGGAAGCTCCTCCCCTGGGTCACTTTACGCGACGTACTACCGCTGAGTGAGTTTTTTAAGAAAGAGTAGGTTTCGGTGCAAGTCGCCATTACCAGCAGACACGGGTCTCTCAGTCCCAGCGCACACGAACATATTGCGCGGAAAGCAGAAAAACTGCTGACGTTCTTCGATCGCGTGACGGCTATTAACGTCACAATCGATTTCAATAACGATCGCGTGAACGCTGAAATCCTTGTTGACGCCGAACACCGCCATGACCTCGTGGCGAGTCATCTGGGCGAAACAGGCGAGAATGTCATTGCGGTTTTCGACGCGGCATTGCATAAGATGGAACAGCAAGTCCGTAAGTACAAAGAGAAGATTCAAGACCATCGCCGTGATCCGGCGTTGAATGAAATCGCGGAAGCTGCGGAAAAGCGCAATTCTGAAGGCGATGAATAGCCGCGGCAATGCCTGTGACTCCAGGATGGTGATTGTTTCCAGGACCGGAAGCAGATAACTGCGTTCGTAGAATGCCTCGATCGCGGTCGCAGCAGAAATCGAACACCGAGACAGATCGGCGATCAGCCGAAAGGGGAAATTTCATGAAGTTGTGTGACTTCGTTGTTCCGGGCGCTATCGTTCCGGAGCTTCCAGCAGGGACGAAAGAGACCGCCATTCGGGCAATGGTGTCGAGCCTGCAGAAAGCGGGCAGCATCAAGGCTGAAGACGAAGAGAACATCGTCGCCGCAATTTTGAAGCGTGAAGAGCTCGGCTCCACCGGCATCGGCCGCGGCGTGGCCGTCCCGCACACCAAGCATGGTTCGACCGACAAGCTGATCGCGGCGGTCGCTCTGGCCAAAGACGGCGTGGACTTTGCCAGCCTCGATGGCGAACCCGTCTACATCGTGTTCCTGCTGGTCTCACCCCCTGATCGCCCCGGCGACCACCTGCGTGGGCTCGAAAACATCTCACGTCACCTTCGCAACGACCACTTCTGCAAATTCCTTCGCCAGTCCAAGACCAGCGAAGACATTTGGGAACTGCTCATGGAAGCGGACAACAACGAGATCTAGCCGCTGACGGCGGTCGTCTCGTCCCGAGCAGACCGCCTCATCTTGCGGCGACATTGGCGATTTTTCATAACATCTGTCATGATCACGGCCGAGAAGGGCCCGATTTCGCTAAATTTCGCCGCATCTCAACTGTGTATTTGCACCATAAACATCCACGTGATGACTCTTCATCATGTCTGAGCCTACCGTACATCGCCGAAAAGTGACTGTTGTCAACGAGCAGGGATTGCATTTTCGCCCCTGCCAGTTGATCGCGCTCGCCGTACAGCAACACCAAAGCTCCATGATCATCACCCGGGGATCCACCCGCGCCGATGCCAAAAGCCTGCTGGAGCTGTTGGCGCTCGCGGCCGAGCAGGGGACCGACCTGGAACTGGAAGCGAGCGGCCCGGACGCCGTCGATGTTTTGTCTGAAGTGTCAGAATTGTTCAGCCGTGGCTTCCAGACGCCGAATCAATCTCATTAATGCTCGACTTAGTACTGATCCAATACTCCGGCGACGTTTCCTGTAGATTGTTGTCTTCATGCAGATCAAACGCGGCATAGCAGTTTCGCCCGGTGTCGCGATTGGGCCGGCCATGGTGCTGGGCTCCGAGAATTTTCGTATTCCCCACCGCTATCTCTCGGCGAGTGCCGTCGGATTCGAACTGACTCGGTTCCACGCGGCTCTGGAAGCGGTTTGTCGCGAAATTTCCACCAATGAGAAGCTGGCCCGGGAGCGACTGGGCGAGCAGTATGCCGCCATCTTCTCTGCCCACCTCATGCTGGTCCGCGACCCGCAACTGCTGGAACAGGTCGAAAACCGCATCAAGCAGAAGCAGTCTCCCGAGTACGCCGTCAGCCAGGTCCTGGGCCAGTACGCCAAGCAACTGCAGAATCTGGGGGGGCAGTACCTGGCTGAGCGATCTGTCGACATCTTTGACCTTGAGAAGCGCATTTTGCGACATCTCCTGGGGGAACGTCGCGAAGAACTGGGGCACCTGACCGAGCCCGTCCTGCTTCTGGCGAACAATCTCACCCCCAGTGAAACAGCCAATCTCGACCGCAAGCTCGTCCTGGGCTTTGCGACAGAAGTCGGTGGACACACGAGCCATACCGCCATCCTTGCAGGAGCGATGGAAATCCCCGCGGTCGTCGGGATTGGAAAATTCCTGTCGGATGTCACCGGCTCAGAAACGATCATCATCGATGGCAGCCATGGCCTGGTCATCATCGACCCCGACGAAGAGACGTTGATCAAGTACCGCAGCTCGGAAGAGCGGTACCGCAGTCAGGAACGCCGCCTGAAATCACTCAGCAAGCTCCCTTGCGAGACCCAGGACGGTGTCACGATCACGCTACTGGGGAATATTGAGTTCCCTCAGGAAGCCGAGCCCTGCAAGGAAAAGGGGGCGGCCGGCATTGGTCTTTATCGCACCGAGTTTCTGTATCTGGAATCCAACCGGGAACCGACGGAAGAAGACCACTATCAGGCTTATTGTCAAGTTCTGAAAGCCTTTCCGAACAGACCCGTGACAATCCGCACGCTCGACCTGGGATCGGACAAGATGCCCGGGGCACTACGGGCAAAGTACCCCGACAGCGTCAACCCAGCCTTGAGTGTGCGGAGCATCCGACTCAGCCTGCAACACCTGCAGCTTTTCAAAACGCAACTGCGAGCCGCACTGCGGGCAGCCCTGTACGGTGATCTGCGGATCATGTTCCCTCTGATCTCTACACTGCTGGAGTTCCGCCAAGCCAAGATGGTCCTGAGCGATGTCGCGGAAGATCTTGAGGAACAAGGAATTCCGTTCCGGCGAGATGTTTCTGTCGGAATGATGGTCGAGGTGCCGTCAGCGGCCATCATGGCCGAGGAATTCGCTCAGGAAGTCGGCTTCTTCTCGCTTGGGACCAACGATCTGATCCAGTACACTCTTGCGGTGGATCGAGCGGACCAGGCAGTGGCAAACCTCTATCGTTCGGGCGATCCTTCAATTTTGCGGATGATCCGCAACGTTGTGAATGCAGCAGTGAAGTACAACATTCCCGTTTCGGTTTGCGGACAGATGAGCTCTGATGCTCTGTTCCTGCCGCTGCTGATCGGAATGGGAATTCGACAATTTAGTGTAACACCTCACGCGATACCTGAACTGAAGGAGGTTATTCGTAGTCTGACGATCTCGAAAGCGGAGAACATCGCTAAACGAGCCGAAACCTTTGAGGTCGCTCGTGATGTCGAGAATTATCTTGGAGGGGAACTGAGGCGACTCTGCCCCGATTTGGTGCAGTTGGACTGAACCGCGAATGCCACCTTTACGATGGCTCGCCATGCTCATGTCGCCTGCATAAACCGTAAGGTTGCCGCGGTCGTGTGACCGCGACGAAACACATTGGATTGGAATCATTTCGAGTGCGCAAGTGCAACCCAGGTGCCGACAACCGACTGCCGATTGATCGAGCATCGCAATGTTGGAACGATGACCATGGATTTGGCTGCCCCGGGCAGTCAGCAGGTCAGTGCGCACCAGGCCGGCCGCCGATAGACCAGTACGACCGTCATTACAGCCCGCCACCTGCTGGAGGAGCTGTCTGGGAACGGGGAAATCACAAACAGGTTACGACCACAACGCACGTCGAATCTCTCACCGTGCGCGGTCCCGCCCCGCATCAAAAGATTTCCCGGTCGTCATCGACTGTTCAGGCCGACCCCGGTTCGGTAGACATTGAGCAAGCGAATCATCCGTTTGGTTTGGTTTGCACATCTGGGCACAGTGCGTCGTTTTTGAACTTGTTCGTACCATTCTTGTCCCGAAGTCTCTCAATTCAGACTTCTCTGGCCTGTGAGAATCGCTCACAAGGCAGCCATCCGGGGACTCGACTCGCCGTCATTTCAACAAGTTTGCAACGCGCACAGCGCACTCATTCCTGGATAAGGGTGAGTCATGAAAAAAGAAATGCTGATGAATGTCCTCCAACCGGAGGAAAGTCGGATTGCCATCGTTGAAGATGGCATCCTGCAAGAACTTTACGTCGAACGAAACAGCCTCGAAAACTACGTCGGAAATATCTACAAGGGGCGGGTCGTCAATATCGAACCCAGCATCCAGGCAGCCTTCGTCGACTTCGGCGTAGGACGCAATGGATTTCTGCACGTCAGCGATGTCGAATATCAGTACTATAAGCATCTGGTCGACGAGAAAGAGGGCGAAGACCTGGGTGGCGACGACGACGACGACGAAGGCCGGCCCTCACGACAGCCCCGTGGCAAATTCAACGAACGAAGCGTCCGCAACAAACCCCCGATTCAGGATATCCTCAAGCGGGGAAGCGAAGTCCTCGTTCAGGTCATCAAGGGTGCCATCGGATCCAAGGGTCCCACACTCTCGACCTATGTCAGTATCCCAGGACGTTACCTCGTTCTGATGCCTGGGTTACAGCGAGTCGGCGTCAGCCGGAAGATCGCCGATGACGATGCACGGAAGCGACTGAAGCGGATTCTCCGCGACCTGAGCCCCCCCGAAGGACTGGGCTTCATCATCCGCACAGCCGGTGTTGATCGCTCACAGGCGGACCTCCAGCGCGACCTGAACTACCTGCTGCGACTGTGGAAAGTCATCGTCAGCCGCGTCAAAAAATTCCCGGCTCCCGTCGATATCTATGAAGAGAGTGACATGATCACCCGGACAATCCGGGATATCTACACCTCTGAAATCGACGCGATCTGGATCGACGAACCCCGCGCTTACGAACGGGCGTGCGAGTTCATGAAAATCGTCCTCCCACGACACGTCGACCGAGTCAAACTGTACGACGGCAAAGAGCCGATCTTCCAGCAGTACGATATCGAGCAGGAAATCACCCGCATCCAGAGTCGGCATGTTCCACTCAAGGGCGGGGGATCGATCGTCATCGACCAGACGGAAGCTCTTGTTGCCATTGACGTTAACAGCGGAAACTTCCGCATGGACGACGACGCGGAAGAGAACGCCTACCAGGTCAACCTGCGAGCGGCAGAAGAAATCAGTCGCCAGATCCGGCTTCGCGATCTCGGCGGCGTGATTGTCAACGACTTTATCGATATGCGGGAAGAACGGCACCGACGCGGGGTCGAACGAGCCCTGCACAACGCCGTCAAGCGAGACCGGGCCCGAACCAAGATCCTGCACATCAGCCCGTTCGGCCTGATCGAGATGACCAGGCAGCGAATTCGACCTTCGCTTCGCCGTTCTGTCTATGAAGATTGCCCCTGCTGCTCGGGAACAGCCCAGGTCAAGACGGCCGAAAGCATGGCGATCGACGTCATGAGATTACTGATGTCACACGCCAATCGTGACGATGTTTCGAAAGTGACAGTCGAAGCACACGAACGCGTCGCAGCCTTTCTGAACAACCGGAAACGCAAAGATATTACGCAACTCGAAGAGACGTACGACGTTTCGATCACCGTTGATGCCAAGACAGGGGTCGGCCCTGAGCATCTTAAGTTCCATTGTTCCAATGCGACCGGGACGGAAGTGAGAATTTTGACCCAGTCAGACTCGAAATCGAAGAGCTAAACCGGTATTCTTTCCCTCCCCCTCTGGGCCGCCAGAGTTGGTACGTCAATTGTTTGCCCCGACACAGGGGAAGAAAGCTTTCAAGGTCGGATGCTATGTTCGCAGTTTTTGAAGACGGAAGTCGCCAATTTCGCGTCCAGACGGGCGATGTCCTCGCCGTTGATTACCGAAGCGATGTGGAAGATGGGCAAACAATTACGTTTGACAAGGTTCTGCTAGCCAATGGCGGCGGAGCCAGCGTCGTTGGACAGCCTGTCATCTCCGGTGCGTCGGTCACCGCAGAAGTCGTTATCGCAGAACTGAAAGGCCTGAAACTCGAAATTCAGACCTTCCACCGCCGTAACGCTTCCCGGCGACACACTGGCCACCGCCAGAAATACACCCGCGTGAAGATCACCAACATCTCGGTCCCCAACCTCCAGGTTGTCGAACGAGCTGCCAGCGGTGAAGAAGCCAAGTCAGCCGAAAAGAGCACAGTCGCCTCCTGATCCCGGATGCAGCTGACTGCCAATCGATATGAACCAGAACGCGGAGCGAGCAATCGCTCCGCGTTTTTTTATTGGCATCCGCTTAACCACGAACTCCATTGCGAATGACACTGTGTGTGGGGGGCGATGCCAGCATGACTTCGTGCATCGTGAAACATACCCCTCAGCCACGTCTTACTGAGGGTCCGGAAGTGCCCGAGGAAAACAATTTTCCAAATTCTTCTAGTTTTTCATAAAATTTTCGTCACAACAGTTAAAATCGATGTGATGCACCTTTTGGACGACTTCGCCCGATTTTGCAAATGTGCCAAATCAGTCAGACAATTTAGACACCCGCTGCACCCTCGGGATGTCAAGGCGAATATCACGATTTGAACGATTTGCACCACCCTCCTCACCGCCCTTGATGTAAACGCAACGCTCACAATTAACACGCATTTTCCTCGTGACCAGCACGAAGTGCTGCATAATTGGTAAGTTCGCCCTCTGAGGCGGTCGAGATGCGGGGGGTTGTCAACGTTTTTTCCAAAACTTACTATTCGGCGGTCGGATCGATGAATGATTTGACCGTTTTTATTTTTGTAAGGTTTGAATCGTGATTGCAAAACAAGAAGTGCACGACTCTGTTGTCGAGCCAGCAAGGCCGGGAACGAAGTTTGATCGCATCCTGAAGATGCAGATCGAATTCATCCCCAGCACAGAATTCGAGCCAATGCTGCTTGCTAAGGCTCGACTGAACGTCCTGGAAGCCGTTCCCCTGAATGGAAGCGTCGTACGCAAGGACGCGGCTTCAGACGAAAGCCTCAAATGCCTCGCACCGGCATTGGGTGAATCACTGCTGTCGTTCGCCGAAGAACAGCATGAATTTCGCCGTATGAATTTCCTGAAGTTCTCGGCTCAGCGTCTACAGTCGACACTGGATCAGTCGAACCCTGACGCACGAACGATTGCTGAGATCGAGCGGCTCCTCGCGGAAGCTCAACAGACACGAGACCACCTCATCCGCGCCAACATGCGGCTGGTTGTCGCAAATTCCGGTAAGTACTGCACTACCAGCTACAGCTTCGAAGACCTGGTGAGCGACGGAACACTCGCCCTGATGGAAGCGGTAGAGAAATTCGACTACCAGCGAGGTTTTCGTTTCAGCACCTACGCTACGCACGCCATTCGACGGAGCTTTTTCCGTAAGATTGGCCGCCGACAGAAGGACCGCGCACGGTTTACCGTGACGGACCCTGAAGTCTTAACAACTGCCGTTGACCACCGCGAAGTCGACTTCGATGCCCCGAACGAGACTCAGCTGATTAATCACATGTTGCTGGTGCTGTCAGACCACCTGACCGAGAGAGAACTCCGCGTGATCGAAGGTCGCTTCGGACTCAAGAACGAAGCAGAACCACGTACGCTGATGGAACTTTCGAGTGAACTGGGTATCTGCAAAGAACGCGTGCGTCAAATCGAAGGGATCGCACTGGGCAAACTGCGTACGTTCGCAGTGAAGTATTCCGCGAAACTCGCGTAACGCTCGGGACTGCGCCGGACTGGGATCGGCGCAATCACAGGAACACAACACCTTGCACGGACGCGGGTGGCTCCTGAACCCTGGACTGATCTCTGCCGAATCCAAGCTCGCGACGATCGAACCGCTGAGCTACTTCTTGTCGGCCTGAAACCATTCCGCTCGCACACGGGGATAATTCTGCGCCCATACTGAGAAATCGGACAAGGTCACAAGACGTCTCTCTCTTTTGTCGTACACCGATGAGACAGATGTCGCGACCAGGTCACCGCGATTATCTCCTTTTGAGACGATCTCCCTTTTACTAAGACACATTCTGATTGCTATTAATACTCTCAAACACCGCCAACAACGGGCGACCATGAACTATCCACGGCCGCTGCAGACTTGATCGAATTATCATCAAAACTCTGCCCAACTCCCGATTTGTGTCTCAATTCAGGTGATCGCCGCTTCGAGACCGCGCAATTGACCCTCTCGCGGCAGCAGAAAGCGACCTGAAACGCGAAACTTCAGGTTTATTCTGCCGGAACCACTGAGCCCGCGAGTGGGACGCTCGAGCCCTTCCTCACACTTCGCGCAGACCTGCTCGAGGAAAGGGGCCAACAGTCGCTACTTCAATGTTTCTAACCAAGCTTAGGTCGACGGCCCCTGCCAAATGCTGCTGCGGATCGCCTTTGACTCACCCGCGAAGCGACGAATCCGGCTGGTTTGCTGGCCTAAATGCGCCAAATGTTCTCCGGAAACGCCACGGTGGTCCCCTCCAATGAAAACCGGTCGAGTTCAAAGCGACCTCACCCGAAAAAAAGAAGGCGACGGACCGCACCCCGCCCCGAGGCAATGCAGACGTCACTGCCCGACAACGAGAGCTTCGCGATGGTTCTGCTGGGCGGTAACGTCAGCTTGATCAACTGCTGTTTCGCCAGGCTGTTCGCTGCAGCACCTCGATATGAGCACACTCGCATTTGCTCGCATCGCCACCCGAGCCACACTTCGCTCCAAGTCGCTCTGGTCTTCAGACTTTCCCGGAATGAGAGATACACCGGGCATGGACATCCTGACAAAAGCTGCACTTATGCGATCAAGAGGGATTCACGAAACCGCACCGGACGGTGCATTGATTCTGGAAAGTGCCCCCAGGAAACAGTGACCCCATCAAGCGGCACCCGGACCGCGGATGCAAGCCCGCTCAGAATGAACCCCGCCATTAAAGAACCGTAGACCAGGGCACGAGGCTGCCGATCCTGGGCGAATATCTTGTGACTATCGTTCAACCGGCGAATGCGATGACACCTCCGCCGCCAACACACTCGCTCTCGGTGATTTCGGAGGGATACTGACATGACATCCCCAACACTGATCAGCGAACGCACCTGCAGAAGAGGAGTCGGCAGGAATTCAACTGCCGCGAACAACTGCTCCCGCATCATCATTCATCGTTTACGACATTCACTTCACATTCATATTTCATACCAACGACATCACACTTCGTCGCCCCGACACAGAACTTCTCGCGATGGTGATAACAACGAAAAAAGCTGTGGGATTCAACCAGCGAATCCCACAGCCTGTTACAGTCACAAACTTGGCGTCCAACGTTCAGCACAGCGAGAACTCACCTGCGGTGGTCGCACTCCGCAGCGATCAGTGCGTCTTCAAATCAAAGTTCATCTCATTCTTCGTAGGCTCAACGTCATACTTCAACGTCGTCTTGGAATTGAACTTGTCGGGGACGTACATTTCAACCTTCTGCGCCGAGGAGACTGCGGAAGGACCAACTGTGGTTCCACCAATCCCCGTGGTCACCGGCTTACCAGATTCACGGAAACCTCGAATCTCGACCTTGTGACTTCCCGACGTGGGGCCTTGTGAGGCCTTTATTTTGTAGAAGCCATCTGCGATCTGGCCACCCGCAGCGGGCCCTTCAATACCGTCGGGAAAGAAACCGATCGTTCCTGAAGGAACCGCAATTCCATCAACGGTAACGGTTCCGGAGATCTCGTATCGTGGCGGGCCAGACTTTCCGCATCCGTACATCCAGGTCGTCGACACGAATGCGACGAGAGCCAGGGCGACTCGAGCCTTTCGCTGAAACTGAAATTTCATTTTCAAAACCGATGAAAGAGCGATCACAAAATATTCGCCGAGAGTCGACACGATGACTCTCGGCTGAATCCCGGAAACACTTGGATTAGAACTCGCCAATCGTTTCGTTGCCTTTGTGTGTTCCGATCGCCTGCCAGATCACCAGGCTGAGGTTCTCACTGATGAATCGAACGGCACCGTCGGCCATGGTGACGTGAGCACCACCAATGTGCTGGCTGCGAGCCGAGTAAATCAACGCACGGTCGGCGTAGCTCGACGACGTTCCGATACAGGGGTATCGCAGACCGTTTACGCAGAACGCGGCACGTGACTCATCGGGGATCGTGGTGTTAGGGTTGCGATCGTGCTGGTAGAGAGACCCTTCCGGATAGTGCATCACACCGCGGAAATCGTCGCCGGTCGAATTCAGCAGTTCCGAGACCATCGCGGTATTACTGGTTCCGTCAATGAAGTCACGGAAGCTTCGCTTGCTGTTCATCGTGAACGGACCGGGGAAGAGGCGTGATGGATCATCGGGATTCGTGACACTACGCAATGCACCAATTCCGCTGTTAGCAACGTAGTTTCCACGGCGATAGGCATTGAAAGCTAACTTGCCGGAGTTGGGATCCGAGGGACAAGTCATACCGGGCAGCGAGACTGACACAATCTCATTCGGAGGATTGCCGACCCCACCGACGCAACCAAAGCAAGAGTTAAAATCAGCGCGATTATAGAGGGGGGCCTGATCGATGTATGGCAGAATCATCGAGACCCAGGTGGCTTCATTGCGTGCCGTGGTTTCAAACACCTGAATCGCGCCAGGAGGCAACGTGCTGAACGTGTCGTGGTATGAATGCAGTGCCAATCCCAGTTGCTTCAAATTGTTCTTACATTGTGTTCGGCGAGCTGCTTCGCGTGCCTGCTGAACTGCGGGCAGCAAGAGAGCGATCAAGACGGCAATGATCGCAATAACGACCAATAGCTCGATCAGTGTAAAACCTTTGCGACGTAGCTTCATGTGCGTAACCTCTTAAAAGAACAGAACCAGGTACGAACCGAGAAAAGAACGGGAACGAACGCAATCAATGCAGAACACTACACCGTTGCAACAGAATAACATATAGAACCATATCAATTCGAAACTAAGCTCGAAAGCGATAGAAACAATATCAAATTTCGGGCAGAGTGCCGTTTGAAGCGGTGCGAGAGAACATATTAGCCCTGTTGAAGCGATTAGGGCGAGGAAACAGATAAGTCAAATGCGATTCTAGGGGCTACTGCCGTAGATATCAAGACGCATCTCCTAATAAGCCTGAATAGTGAACACAGAACCTTTCGGCTATTGGTTTATTGCTCATTAGCTGCTTCTCAACACCTGAACAACAAGACAAAACACCTAAATCCTACGCACATTAGCAAACGTCAATTAAGCACCTTCTTAAATCATGGTTATCATGCCTATGCAATGATCTCTCTCACCACACGACCATGAACATCCGTCAATCGATAATCGCGTCCGGCGTGGCGGTATGTCAGCCGTTCGTGGTCAAGACCGATCAGATGCAGGATTGTGGCATGGAAGTCATGGACGTGGACCTTATTTTCAGCAACCGCAATGCCGTGCTCGTCCGATGTCCCGTAGGTCATCCCTCCCTTAACGCCACCCCCAGCCAACCACGACGAGAAGACCTGATGGTGGTGCTCCCGGCCTTTGGCTTCGGCGGTGAGATTGTAGGGGGTGCGGCCGAATTCGGTTGTCCAGACGACGAGTGTCGATTCCAGGAGTCCGCGACGCTTCAGGTCTGTGATGAGACCTGCAACCGGCTGATCGATCGCACGCGCCAGCGGACCGTGTGCAGCCATGTCCCCATGCGAGTCCCAGTTGCTGCCGGAACCAGAGCCCGTATCGATCAATTCGATAAAGCGCACACCACGCTCGATCAGGCGGCGCGCAACCAGGCACTGCCAACCAAAGCTGGTCGTATCTCCGCGGTTCAGACCGTAAAGATCCAGCGTTCCGTTCGTCTCTTCCGCCACATCGAAGGCAGCAGGCGCTTCGCGCTGCATGCCGAAAGCCGTTTCGAATGAACGGATGCGGGCATCCAGGGCAAGGTCTGCCTGTCGCTGCTCCAGATGGCGACGGTTGATTCGGGACAACATGTCCAGTTCCGACCGCTGCATCTCTTCTGCCGGCGTCGCGCGGACAAGATTCGGCAACGGCTCGGCCCCCGGGACGACATGAGTTCCCTGGTGGCAACCGGGAAGGAAGTCACTTCCCCAGGTTTGTGCCCCGGCATAGGGTGCCGAGGCAGCGAAAACCATAAAGGATGGGAGGTTTCGGTTTTCTGTCCCGAGACCGTAACTGACCCATGAGCCGATACTGGGACGTGCGGTGTTGAACGACCCGGTGTGCATCCCCATTGTGGCCTTGTCGTGTCCGGTGTGGTCCCCCGACACAGAATTCAGGACACAAATATCGTCGATCACGCTGCCGATGCGGGGGAACAGGTCGCTGACATAAACGCCACTTTCCCCTCGAGGACGAAATTCCCAATCGGGCTTTTTCAGGACGCGATGAAACTCGCCCTTCTTTCCCTGCCAGTTGTCGATGGTGATCGTCTTACCGTGATCGCGGAAGAGATTCGGCTTGTAGTCAAATGAATCGACGTGCGAAGCCCCCCCCGTCGAAAAAATGAAGATGACATTCTGGGCCTTGGCAGGAAAATGCGTTTCCCTGGGCGCAAGCGGATCGTTTGAGGTCACCGACGCCTGAGCCCGATCGACGTCATTACACAACGCTGCCAGCGCAATCGCTCCGAAGCCACCGGCCGACCGATGCAGAAGTTCCCGGCGAGTTAAATTCATGGCATTCTCCAGCACTTGAGGTTGTCTCATGATCAGTCCACAAACAGAAACTGGTTGCTGGTCATGAGCACTCGGGCAAACGCGCCCCAGGCAAGTTCGTTCTGCTTTTCTTCCGGCAGGTTGAGGCGGGCGGACTGCTCGCGGTAGTGCGCCAGGAACTCAAGGAAATCAGTGACATCGTCCGCTGACGCCTCAACACCCCACGTACTTTCGATCGCAAACCGGATCCGATCAGCGTCACTTGAAGCCTGCCCCAACAGCTTCAACCCGAACTGGCTGGCCTGACGGTTCACGAAAGGGGAATTCATCAGATACAGCGCCTGCGTCGGCGTCGTCGTGGTGAACCGGCTGGCGGTACTCACATTCGGGTCGGCCCCATCAAACAGGGAGAGGTAGGGATGCTTCTGCGATCGCTGGACCATTAAATAAACGCTTCGATGATTCGAATCGTAATTGGCCTTGAATGGGTAATGGATCGTGAAGTTCCATGCACTGGTGGGCGGGAAGGGATGCCCCTCTGGCATCCTGGGATCCAATTGTCCGCTCAACTTGAGCATGGAATCCCGAATGGACTCTGCGTCTAACGAGAGTCTGGGGAATCGCCACAGCCACCGGTTTTCCGCGTCGAGATTCAGATTCTCGGCATCATCGGTACTGGCGAGCTGGTACGTCCGCGACAGGAGGAGAAGCTTATGCAGTGACTTCAACGACCAGCCATCGCGAACGAACGTCGCGGTTAAATCATCAAGAAGTTCGGGGTGGGACGGCCGTTCGCCTCGGACTCCGAAATCGCTGGAGGAACGAACCAGCCCGGCCCCGAAGTGGAACTGCCAGACGCGATTCACAATCACGCGAGCCAGCAGGGGGTTTGATTCGTCCGTGAACCATTGCGCCAGTTGAAGTCGACCACTTCCTGCCCCCTCGGGAATGGGCTGACCTCCCAGAATTTCGAGATTCCGCCGCGGGACTTCATCTCCCAGTCGATCCGGTTCACCTCGCTTCTGAACGCGAACATTCACCGGGGTTGCTTCCGAAACGGCGTAGGCCAGTTCGTACAGAGAGTTGTTCGCAACCTGTTCACGCTGCTTTTTCAATTCTGCGAGCGAATCCAGCACTGACTTCAGCTTCGCCTCCTGCTCGGGCGAAGCAGGAACCGTACGTGAGATTGCAAAGGGCTGATTCTGAATTCCAAGATTGTCCAGATCTCGCACCGCCGTCCGTCCCGGAGCTTTTCCGATTCCGTCGGACACAAACGTGTTGATGATGCCGTCCCAGTTACTTGCGAGACTCTTGTTCTCGAAGGAAATCGGACTGGTTTCACCCGCCTTCAACAGCGTTCCGGAATAGGTTCGATGCTTGAGATCGAACGTGATGGCCAGATTGTACCAGGCACCAGTTTCCAGCGATGAGACCAGTTCCCATGCGTCGCCGTTACGGACCTGGAACTCTTCGTTACTGATGCTCGCTTCAAACGCCAGCGAGACGATCGCACCATGCCCCAGGTAGAACCGGTAAGCCGCTTCCCCTTCGGCTCGATCGACGTTCCGGAAATCCAGGTTGAAATAGAGCTGTGGAGAAGTCTCGACCGTGTGATTCTGGAATTCACGTCGAACACCTTCATTCGGGACGGTGTTCTTGACGCGAACTCCCCGCGAACCGGCGGGATGTACATGCGTAAAAGGGCTCTGAGCTTCAGCCAGCACGAGATTGGGGCCTGCGGTTACCCAGGGAGCCTTCGGAGCCTGCCCCAGTTCCTGTTGTTCCACACCGTAATCAAGACCGCCACCAATCATTGCGGGATCGAGCGTCAGACGATCGAAATCAAGTCTGCGGATTTCCCCATCCAGCACCGCCAGTTGCTTCGCACGTTCCTCGTCACGCCGCTGAACTTCGGATGGCATCACCACCGGAGAGAAATGTCGCGGACGCTGCAGTTCTTCACCACCGGGAAACGCGAAACGGCTGCTCGCAAAAATCCCGTACAGGGCGTAGTAGTCATTGGCGGAAACCGGATCATACTTGTGATCGTGACACCGGGCACATCCCAGCGAGAGCCCCAGCAGCGATCGCCCGACAGAGTCGATCGTGTCCGCGATGTCCAGATGCACGAATTCCGTGTTGTCGTTGTAACCGAACCGCTTTCCGACAGCCAGAAATCCGGTGGCGATGACACGGTCTGCGTACTGCTCGGGCGTTTGATTCCCGCTTTCGAGCGCCTGTTTGGCAATGATGTCACCCGCGAGTTGTTCGCGCACAAACTCGTCGAAGGGCTTGTCGTTGGCAATGGATCGGATGACGTAGTTGCGGAAGCGATAGGCTTCGGGAACGGGATAGTCAGCTCCGTCACCCGCCGTATCGGCATAGCGGACAACGTCCAGCCAATGACGCCCCCATCGCTCACCATATTCCGGCGTGGCCAGCAGTCGGTCGACGACGGTTGCAAACGCGTCTGGAGAGGAGTCCGCGAGAAACGCCCGGATTTCTTCAATAGTCGGGGGGAGACCCGTGAGATCGTAGGTGACGCGGCGCAGCAGGGTGCGTTTGTCCGCCAGCCCGACAGGCTTCACCTGATGTGCAAGATGTCCAGCGTGTATGTAACGGTCGATTCGAGTCTGATTCCAGGCACTCTCCTGGGCCTCAGGAGGGTCAACCACCTGAATTGGCTGCAACGACCACAGCGGCCCCGCCTGAGCGACGGAGGTCGACGTATCGACCGAACCCGGCCAGGGAGCTCCCATCTCGATCCACTTTGTGAGCACCGCGACTTCATTTGCCTTCAACGTACTGTCGGGAGGCATCGCCGACGCATCGCCGGACCGGCGGACCGCAGCCAGCAACAGACTCTCATCGGGCTTGCCCGGCACGATGGCCGGCCCGCTGTCCCCCCCCTTGAGAGTCGTCTCGCGACTATCCAGGCGAAGACTTCCTTCCTGCTTTTTGCTGCCGTGGCACTGCTGGCAGCTTTCAATCAGCAAGGGCCGGACGTGATTCTCAAAATATTCCGCCTGTTCGGGGGTCGGCTCGCTGGCCCAGACAATCTGGCAACCCAGCAAGGCGATCAGCCCCCCGAGGGAGGTCAGACGACACAGGCGTCGGTGCCATTGTGGCGTCGTCTGGATTTGTGGAAGGAATTTCATTTTCAGTGTCCTCCAACCTGAGGTGCAGCCTGCTCCGGCTCCAATGGTTTCGAAGCGTTGATAAAGCACCAGCAGAGTGCCGCAATCACGTAAACGGAGGCGTACGTGAAAAATACGGCCTGATAGCCAGCCATCGACGCAGTGTATTTTTCGGCAGCGGTCAAGGCCTCGGTCCCGGAAGCTGCAGCCTGTTTGACGTAACGCTGGACGATTTCTCCCGTTAACCAGGCCGCCAGAGACGAACCCACAGTCCCCACGGTGTTCATGAGCGCCCCGGTCACCGCGGCGTGTTGTCGTCCCAAGTCCTGACAAGTCGCCCAGGCAGCCCCCAGCGTCAGATCAACACATAAAGCCGCAAGGGAAATGGAAATGCAGAACTGATGAATCGATTTCGCCTGGTAGACGCTCCACCATGACAGGGCGCAGACCAGCATGGCTGTACATCCGACGATCTGCCGTGCCCGGCGTCGGTCACCGATCCGCTCGGCAATGAAACTGATGATGATCCCACCCGAGATACAGCCAATCGCCCCGACCCATAAAGGGGCACCCGCATAGACCGCCCCCAGTAAGTCTCCTTCGGATAACTGAAAGCGATCCTTCAGATAACTTGGGAAATAGCTGACATTAAAAAACCATCCGTAGTTGATCAGCGAGTACATGAGACACAAAGCCCACAGGCTTCGATTCTTCAACATGGCCTTGACGGGAATATTTGAGTGGCTGTGCGGAGTCCACGTTGATCCGATCAATTCACGTTCTGCCGCGTTCACAGCGGGATGGTTTGCCGGTTGATCACGAAACCACCAGGCAAACACCACACACCACACCAGGCCGAGTCCGCAGAAGAAGAGGAACGCGCCGCGCCAGTTCAGCAGGGGAGTCGAAAATGTCGTACCGCTGACAAGAATCGCCCAGACCAGCGGAGTCACTCCGCCGGCAATTCGTCCCGACATCCAGATATAGCCCTGAGCTGTCTCCCAGTTCTTCATGGGGAACCAGTTATGGATCGCTCGGGTAATATTCGGATACGCACCCGCTTCACCCGCACCGAACAGGAAGCGGATGACGATGAGCGTTGTGAGCCCCCCCAGCGTGAGGCTGCCAAATTTGAGACCAACTAAGCCCGTGGCCGCGGTGAACAGCGACCACCAGATCACGATTCGGAGCAGGGTACTGCGCGGCCCCAGACGATCTCCGAGCCACCCTGCAGGAAGTTCAAACAGTCCATAGGCAATGGCGAAGGCCGTGTAAGCCCACTTTAACTGTTCCTGACCGCTTAAACCGAAATCTCTCGTAATCCCCGAGGCTGCCGAAGCGAAACAAACGCGGTCGATATACGTAATCATCGACAGCCCGCACAACAGGCCAAGCACTCCAAAACGGACGTTCGTCGGACGCAGAGCCACATCAGAAGTGGTCTGCTGCGACTCGAGCGATGTCGAGGCTGTCGTGCTTGCACCTGTCATACGTAACTTCACCTGTCATGGGAAAGAAGGAAAGGATTGATCTACCTGAGAGCCGTTTGAAAGAAACGACCGTCGCGCTCTCAGCCCGTTTCCATCAGTCAATCACCCGCCCCACGACGACGATGTGTTGTCCACGCGGAATCGGTGAAACCCAGGCCTGAGCCAGCACCACACCATCGACACCCGCCCTCACCGGCCAGGGGTCCATGTCGATATGGTCGAAATCGTGCAGGTAGCCAACGATGTCACCTTCCTTGACCTGGGTGCCACATTCGAGGATCGGTTCGTAGTGACCATCAAACGGAGCGACCGAGAAGCAGGCACGGTCGACCATTTCCAGCTTTCGCTGAGTCCCCGCAGCGTGATAGCCGATCTTCTCGATCGTTCCATGGAGCTGACCGTGATGGATGGCCGCTGCCAGCACTCCGTGGCGACCGTAACGGACCCCTTCAGGATTGACCGCACATCCCCAACCCAGCTCGGTTCCGACCGTGATTTTGCCGAGTCGTTCGGCTTCACTGGGGAGCAACCCGGGAGTGATGTTCTGGTAAATCATCAGGCTGGGAGTACCGAACCAGCGAGCGGTCTCTTCGATCTTCTTCGACTGTACCGGATCGTCCACAGGATGGAAGCTGGCACAGATCGAGAAGCGTGCCACATTACCACCTGAGTGCAGGTCGATGACGACATGGACTCGCGGCCAGATATATTCACGGACGAAGGCCGCAATGCGGTGCGTAATTCCGGAAAGTGAGGGCTGGACACCGGCACCATCCACGAATGCGCGGTTCAGGTTCACCCGGTCATCCGGAGAACTTTCACGTGTCCCGGCACGAAACGCAGAGGGGTTGAGAACGGGGATGAAAATGATTCGTCCGCGAACGTCCTTCAGATCGATTTCGCGACTCAGGTGCTTAAGAACCACGGGCCCTTCGTACTCGTTACCATGATTCGAACCGAAGGAGACGAGCCCTTCGTCCGGCTTGGCTTCGGGACCAACCCAGACGGTCAGCGGGATCAGGTGATCCCCCCAGATGCTGTCATGCTCAAGGGCGACCCAGTAGTCACGACGACCGGGAGAATCGAGATCAAGCTGTTTTGGACGGGCGACAACGCGAGACATCAAGTGAAACTTTCTATCGAATGAAAGGCTTACGCCAGAATTGCCTGGATCAGTTCGCCATGGACGTCAGTCAGCCGGAAATCTCTTCCTGCGTATCGGTAGGTCAGACGCTCGTGATCAAATCCCAGCAGATGAAGAATCGTCGCATGGAGATCGTGAACACTGGTCGGATTCTTCTCGGCCTTAAACCCGAAGTCATCCGTGGCACCGTAGGCAGTTCCCCCTCGAATTCCGCCCCCTGCCATCCACACGCTGAATCCATAGTGATTGTGATCACGTCCCAGCTGGGATTTCCCATCGCCCCCCAGTTCAACCGTCGGGGTTCGCCCGAATTCACCGCCGCAGATGATCAGCGTGTCATCCAGCATCCCGCGCTGTTTCAAGTCGGTGATCAGGGCCGCGATGGGCTGATCGATCTGTCCCGCGAGTTGACGATGGTTGGCTTCGATCTGAGCATGGTTGTCCCAGGGCTGTCCCGCCCCATGCCAGAGCTGCACGTATCGAACACCTCGTTCGAGCAGGCGGCGGGCGATCAGCGTTTGACGAGCATGCACCCCTTCGCCGTAAAGTTCCTGGATATGCTTGGGCTCGGGTGAAATATCGAAGGCTTCTGCAGCCGCATGCTGCATGCGGAAAGCCAGCTCGAACGAATGGATCCGGGCCTCGAGACGACTGTCCGCACGGGAACTACGGTGTTCCGTATTCAGCATTCGCAGCAGATCAAGCTGCTGACGCTGCGTCGCAGCGGTCGCATGAGGGCTGTTGATGTTCTCAATCAACTTATCGATTTCTTTGCGCTGCGAATCGATATAGGTTCCCTGGTAGGCGCCGGGCAGAAAGCCTGATTGCCAGTTCTCAGTGTCCTTGACGGGCAGACCGTTCGGACACATTGCGATGAAGCCGGGCAGGTTTTCGTTTTCCGACCCCAGCCCGTACATGACCCAGGCGCCGACACTGGGACGGGGCTGGACGGAGTCCCCGCAGTTCATCAGCATGAGCGATGGTTCGTGATTCGGAACCTGAGCGTACATGGAGCGAATGACAGCGATATCATCCGCATGGGCCGCGGTTTTGGCGAAGAGCTCGCTGAATTCGAGTCCGCTTTGACCATACTTCTGGAATTTGAACGGAGACGGCAGCGCAGCGCCGGTTTTCCGTTCTGTAGTCAGGTTCATCGGCACTGGCTGGCCAGCGTATTTTTCGAGTGCCGGCTTGGGATCGAACGTATCCACGTGCGAGGGGCCGCCATTCAAGAAGAAATGAATGACGCGCTTTGCCCGACCGGGAAAGTGGGGCTGCTGTACGTGTCCTTTGTCAGCCGCAGCCGACGCTCCGCGGGCATATCGCCTCGCGTCGTCCGAACACAATCCCGCCAGCGCGAGCGCACCAATCCCCATCCCCGACCGCTCAAGGAGTGATCGTCGAGTCAGACGTGATTCCAGCGACTTCATCAAATCCATCATGTTCTCCCGGATCTCGCTCATCGCCGATTTTCGTCAGTCGACAAACATGAGTTCATTCGAAATTAGCAAGACTTGAGCAAGCTGCTCCCAACGATTGAGTTGTGACATCATGGGGCCGGTGAAATCCTGTGCCGAATCCCAGACACGGGGCATTGGAGCGGCGTCCGGCGCATCACCTGACTGCAGGCGGACAACCATCGACCATTCGAACTGGTCATTATTCAAATCGCCGTTGAGATCCACGACGAAATCCAGCGAATCACCTTCGTGCAGCTCAATCGACGTGACGTTCATCGGCTTCGTCTGGTTATGCGTTTCGAGCGAACTGACCGCTCCGTTCCGACTGGCAAAGACCCAGCAGCGAATCCCGTTTCCGGCGGGCGTACTGTGAATCACAGTCGATTCAACAGAGTAGGTTCCCGCACGCGGCGCGACCCAGCGTCGTACGCAACAGTGCTGAAGGTCGTTCCCTGGATGTCCCCCGGTGGCTGTCAGTCGGGCCCATCCGAGTGCGGCATCAGGCCAGTTTTCGCCACCCTGCCAGGCGCTGCCGGTGTAGTGGGGGAGCGGAGTGAAGCTCATCAATTCTTTCGTTGCCGGATTGAGCTCGCCGTAGCCGTACTTCCAGGCCAGACTTTCAGTCCGCGGAGCCACATCTTCCCCTGCGGGCAGTTGCAGAAATGCCAGGGCCGTTTCGAGCTGTTTCGCAGTCGGTTCCCGCTGATAAACCCGTTGAAAGAGTCGAGTCACCTGCTGAGCATCCGTGGCACCGTCCTCCCGCACTGAGGACACCAGTGACTTCGACTGGCTGGCAACGAATGGATGGTTGAGCGCAAACAGTGCCTGCTGCGGTACGGTCGTTTCGCTTCGGGCTGGAATATGCAAATCCGGATTTGCAAAGTCGAAGATTCGCAGAGTCGCTGGCAGGAATTGCCGGTCAATCAATCCATACAACGTTCGACGACGATGCTGTGTCCCATTCATCGCGAAGATGTCGGAACCACGACCTCCCGACTGAAGATCAAGTCGGCCCGAAGCCGCGAGCAACGTATCACGGAATTCTTCGAACGACATTCTGCGGACATTCATCCGCGAGAGGAGTTTGTTTTCAGGGTCAATCAGACTGACCCGCTGCGCCTCGACAGGATCTGCAGGAGCAGCCGAGATCTGCTGATAGGTATTGGACAGCAGGATCAGACGATGAAGATTCTTGGTGCTCCAGCCCCCGGTGATCAGTTGCGTGGCGAGCCAGTCAAGCAGTTCAGGATGGCTGGGGGGTTCGGCCCGGATCCCGAAATCGCTGGGTGTTCGCACCAGTCCGACCCCGAAGTGATGTTGCCATACACGGTTCACCCAGACGCGAGCGGTCAGCGGGTTCGAGGGATCAATAATAGCCTGAGCCAGTTCATGGCGGCCACTTCCCTGGGTAAATGGCTTCGGAGTAGGGCCCGCAACGACAGAGACAAAGTGCCGCGACACTTCTGCCCCACGATTCGCCGGGTTACCACGTCGGAAAATTCGCGACGGACGAATCGAAGCCCGGTCGACCAGAGACAACGCGTGCGGAGGAGCAAGTGGAGACTGAATGATCCAGCGATCAACTTCTCCCTGCAACCGCCACAACTCGGACAGTGTCCCCGTGTCGAACAGATACTCGATGGAAACAATGGGCTCATCTGGAATCAGACATGGCGAACCGGGGCCGTAGAGAACTTGCCGCAGCTCTTCTGCTTCCGGAGCCTCCAGCTTCGTCGGTTCGGACAGACTGGCTCCCTTCGCCTCTTCGCTCGCTTCACGCCACTGCTGGTTCACTTCCTTGAACAGCTTGCCATATCGTTCGGCGACATCGCGCATACTGGTGGGAGACGTGGCCAGTGCCTGGGCGACTCGGGAGTTGACCGCAATCCCGCTGGCAGCCAGTTCGGCCAGGACCTCGCCACCTCGGCTGGCAAATTCTTCGGCCTTCAGTTTGGCGTACGCTCTCCAGGGAGCGAAAACAGGGTCAGTGACCCGGTCTTCCATGGCCAGCCAGCCTTCGATGCGCCGCACAGCGACCGGAAGCACGTCCGTCACTGCCAGAACCTGATCAAACCCTTCCTCGGGATATTTCGAAAGCTCCGTCTGGGCAATCAGGTATTCGTCAAATCGCTGCCGGAGTCGATCCGAACCCTCAATCCGCTTGGCGAGCATCGTGTCGCGCAGCGTCTGCTTCCGCTTTTCCAGCTCGGTTTCGAATGCCGCGTAGGCTTCGTCCCGTACGGAAGGCTCACCGGCAGCCGACAGCCGCTCCGTGGAGTTCATGAACACGCCGTAAAGCGAGTAATAATCAGCTGTGGGAATCGGATCATACTTATGATCGTGACAACGGGCGCAAGCCACCGTCAGTCCCATCGTGCCGCGGGTCACGACATCAATCCGATCATCGATGACATCGTGTGTTACGCCGAGGAATCGGCGACCGACGGTCAAAAAGCCCATCGCCGCAGCGGCCGAAGGATCGTGGGGGGCAGCCTGATCGGCGGCGATCTGCAGCAGCAGAAATTCGTTGTAGGGGAGGTCGCGATTGAATGCCTTGACGACCCAGTCCCGGTAGGCAGGTGCGTGAACCCAGACGCGTTCTTCGCGGCCGTAGACGTATCCCTTCGTGTCCGAGTAGCGAGCGACATCCAGCCAGTGGCGGGCCCACTGCTCGCCGTACTGGGGCGAATCCAGCAATCGCTCGACCAGCCTTGCGTAGCTGTCGGGAGATTCGTCGTTTTCAAACGCAGCCACCTCTTCTGGCGAAGGGGGCAGACCTGTCAGATCGTAAGTCACGCGGCGAATCAGTGTGCGGCGGTCCGCACGTCGTGATGGTGTGAGCGTGACATCGTTCAGTTTCTGAAGAATGAACGCGTCGACTGGTGTCCGGCACCAGGGATCCTCTGAAACCGACGGCAGCGGTGGATTGCTGACAGGCTGAAACGCCCAGTGCGTTCGATATTTCTCTGCCAGATCGTCGGTTTGTGCGACGGAGGCAGGCCAGGGAGCCCCCATCGTCACCCAACGTTCAAGTGCTTCGATCTGCGGAGCAGAGAGCTTTTTATCAGGTGGCATCTGCAAGCCGTCGGCATGCCGCACAGCCTGGATCAAGAGGCTTTCATCGAGATTGCCGCCTACAACAGCGGCACCGCTCTCGCCCCCCTTGAGAACTGCTTCGCGAGAATCCAGACGCAGGCCACCAAATTGCTTCGTTGCCCCATGACATTTCTGGCAGTTTTCGATCAGGAGAGGGCGAATCTCTTTCTCGAAGAAATCCATCGCGGATTCTTCGGCCCCGTTGACGAGAGCTGGCACAGTGCTGAACAGACACCATACGAGTGTTAAACGAATCATCCCGGAGCGGTTGCTCGTCGCAAACAAGTCTCTCATCAATTCGTCACCGCCTATTTAACTTTGGACATTGCACCGCGTCAAAATTCGGGGAGTGGCACGAAAGCGATGACAGCGTTCTCACGCTGGACCATCTCGGTTGAAGTGTGAACAAGAGGCCTCGGATTGTCAACAATCACTGTTGATGCATCAGCGCCATTTGTTGACAATCAATCCAGGTTTGCGGACAATCCCGGCGCATTTCCTGCGGCATTTCCAGCAACTCAGTGCAATCGTGAATGGTAATTTTCGGTATGGCACGCAAGCAGTTCGGATCGGCAGAAGAAAATCTTGATTCACACCGGGTGGCAGACCAGCTCAAAAGAGAGATCCTCTCTGGGAGGCTGACAGATGGACTCCGCGTCACCGAAGCGGACCTGTCAAAGCGATTTGGCGTCGGCCGTGGCCAGGCCCGCGAGGCAGTGCAGATGCTCACCGCACAGGGCCTGCTGAAGGCGAGACCCAATTGCGGTGCCATCGTCGCTCCCGAAGCCCCGCTGCCGATTCGCAGACTGATCATTCCCATTCGCCGCTCGATCGAAACCTATGCCTTGGAAATGGTTTTCGATGATTTGAATGAGGTGGATTTTCAGCAGTGGGAAGACAAACTTCAGCAGATGAAAGAAGCCTGCGAACAGCGGGACTACCACGCGATCGCCGAACTCGACATCGCCTTTCATCGGCAGTTGCTTGATCGGGCTCAGCAACCGGACCTGCTGCTGATCTGGGAAACACTGGTCGGACGTATCCGCTCGCACTTCCGCAGCCGACAGCGCCGCTGCAGCGATCTTCTCGACATTTACCAGGAACACCGGGAACTGGTCGAAATCTTCCGCCGGGGGGATCTCGACGCCGCGATGAAGATGCTGAAAGAGAAAATCGCGTAGCCCCAGGAAGCCCAGACCCGACACAACCCGGAGTCGAACCTCCGGGAGAGGCGTTTCACATCACAGACCTGAATGCAGGCCGTCGCAGCCCGTTTTTCCGTTTGGCTACTTTTTGCCGATCAGACGCTCGATCAGACTGTGATAACTGGGCATCAGATGAGCGTCGACCGTGTGCATCACGGCTTTCCAGACATCATCGACCAGCGTCCCCTGCAGCAGCCCGTCGACCGAACGGCTGATGAACTCGGCAAATAGTGCGGCCGAGGATGACGCCCCCGGCCCCACACCGGCCGTCATCTCGCGATTCACATGCCCGAATTCGTTGGCGATGAGACTGACGGTCGGAAGCTTGGGAACCGGGTCAGGGCCGTTCACGTAGCGGTATACCTTCCCCTCCAGTTCCCGATCGAATGCCTTGGAAGCTTCGACGTTGCCAATCATCGGCCCACCAAACGTATAGACCTGATGGACATTGACGAACTTGCGGTGGAAGAGCCAGGCACTCAGGACCGCCAGTGCGCCCCCCAGACTGTGACCGGTGATCCAGAGTGGACGATCCGAACGAGCGAGCTCTTCCTGAACCGCCGACAGCAGCGGCACCCAGACGTCGTCCAGAGCGTTAATGAACCCCTGGTGAAACCGTGCACCGACTCCCGCCGCGGCAAAGTCCGTCCCCAGCCTCCCTGTCGGCAGAATCAGCAAATTGACCGCGTCTGAAAGCAGCCAGTCTTTCAAGCCCTCCAGCGTCGCTGGCGACTCGGTCCCCCGAAAGGCGACGACGATATGGTCGTCGTTCGTCGCAACGTAGACCTGCGTGTTCCCGGCGCTGATCAGGCGCGCGTCGCACCCCAGAACCTCTTTGAATTGCTGCACTCCCTGCTCGGCGGGCAAGTAAGCCAGTTCGGATGCCTTCGCGAGGACTTGGGCGTTCCGGTGATCACCCAACGCGTCTTCAATCAGCTGTAAATCCATTTCGCCTCTTTGCCCCGGGGAGATACTCCAAACCTGTCAGAGAGCATTTTCGGAACGATCATAGTCCGCAGGGTAGCAACCGACGAGTCAAAAAGTGATGATGAACCCCGGCCCTGCCGATCCCCTTCGGACCTCGACCTGACAACTTGGATCGAGGCGGCGGCTGATCGTGTCGCCCTACGAGCCACGGGCGGCAGTGCCAGAATTTTTCGTCCTGATTTGCAACCTGCAGGGAAAAGCCACATGAGCGACGCATCGAACCAACTTCAGCTTGTGCACAATGTTTATTTCACGCTGAAAGAGCGAACCGAAGAGAACATCCAGAAGCTGGTGGACGCTTGCTTTAAGTACCTGAAAGATCATCCGGGAGTCACCTTCTTCGGAGCGGGCCCCCTGGTCCCCGAACTGGCTCGCCCCGTGAATGATCGCGATTTTGACGTCGCCCTGCTGGTCGTCTTCCGCTCCAAAGCAGACCACGACATCTACCAGACCGCTCCAGACCACCTGAAGTTCATCGAAGAAAATAAGCCCACGTGGGAAAAAGTTCGCGTTTTCGACAACTACACCAAGTGATCACGCTGACGGACCGATAGTGCCTGTACAATTTCGTTGAGATGAGGGACAGGCACAATAGGTGGAATCCTCACCCTTGATTCAGCCAGTAATATAGAGAATAGAGTCGACTGCATTCGCGCTGGAAGCCGAGTCATTCAGAGACAGGAAGACTTGAATTCCAGCTCGGATCATTTCCCGTCTTCCCAAGTTTCTGACTGTAGGGCCGGGGCAGGATGTTCTCATGGCCGAGGATTGCGAGATGGGTCTGGCTGATTCCACTCGCCCAGCGGTGAATCGAAAATCGCATGCGCCACCGAACGGCCTTAATGCTTTGTGTCGGAACGCTCGTCGCCGGAATTCTGATTGGTGCTGGAGCATTCTCGCTCCCGCTCCATCGCTCGCTTCAGGCAGAGAACCTCGATAGTGCCTCAGCGGAGCGTGTCTACCGCGAATTGAGCACTGTCAGTTCCCCTCTCCAGGAGGGGAGCGCTCTCCTGGCAAAAATCGCTTCGGTCACCACACCCAGCGTGGTCCACATTCAGTGTGAGCGGCGGGTTCCCGGCCGGGCGAAAGAAGAAGAAACCGGCTCGGGCGTCATCCTGACCAGTTCTCGAGCCACGGGCTTTTTCGTCGTCACCAATTGCCACGTGGTGGACAAGACACCTGTCGACGGAATCTCGATTTCTCTGCACGACGGACGGGTCATTCAGCCCGAACGAGTCTATACCGATCAGGAATCGGATGTCGCCGTTCTGAAAATTGACGCTCCGAATCTGACCGCCGCGAAGTGGGGCGACAGCCGCAAACTGGAAATTGGGCACATGGTTCTGGCGATGGGAAGCCCCTTCGGACTGAGCCGCTCCGTCACACTCGGCATCATCAGCGCCCGAGGCCGCCGTAAACTACAGCTCGGTAAAACCGAAGTCATCAATCAGGACTTTCTGCAAACCGATGCTGCAATCAATCCCGGTAACAGCGGGGGACCACTGATTGATCTGCAGGGACGGGTGATTGGGATCAACACGGCGATCGCCACTTCCAGCGGAGGAAATGACGGGATCGGATTCAGTATCCCCAGCCAACTGGCACAACGAGTCATGGATCAACTGCTGGAATACGGCGTTGTGCCCCGCGCCTGGATCGGCGTCAAACTCGACGAAAACTTTGACGCCCGTGTCGCCGCGAAGCTCAAGCTGGACCGCGTGATGGGAGCACGAGTGAATCAGGTCTTTGACAATTCACCTGCGTCCAAAGCCGGTCTGCAGCTTGACGACGTCGTCCTGAACTTCGACGGGATCGATGTGCAGGACCACGACCACCTGATCAACCTGGTCAGCCTTTCACCGATCGGCAAACAGATTCGGATGTTCGTCTGGCGAGGTCAGAAAAAGGTCTCGATGGCCATCGTGCTCGCCGACCGCAGCGACTTGCGACGTACCAGCGAAGCGCCACCGCAGCAGGGACGCAGCTTCCCGTCACGAACAAACTAGTTCGCGCGGGATTGTTCGTGTCGGCCGTGGTTCTATTTCACACAAGTCCTCTCGTAACATCGATCCCGGCCAGCAGTCAGCCAGGCCGTCGAGTTTGGCGCCGTACAGCTACACCGGCGCCAAACTCACTCTCTGTCGGACTACTCATTCACCCAAGAGGACAACCTTGGGGTCCGCCCATTCCGGCACAATATTCCCCTGATTCAAGGCCGCCCCACCCCCGTCCCATGAAAGCCCCAACAGGACAGACACAGACTCCTCCAAGCCCTTTGGAACCGCACCGTTTGTTGTCGCCCTTGTCGTCCCCCGTAGTGCCCCTGACGATGTCGACGGCCCGGTGAATTTCTGATGAAGAATGCCCCCGACCCGGCGATGTCACTCGACAAACCGGGAAGGGCCTGCCATGGTTCAAAACTCACCCAGGAACTGCAGATATTCGCACTTTGCTGAAAGGAGCCGCCCGGTGTTTGAGCTGTCCCGAATTTCCGATGCCGTTCGTTACGAAGGGGGAATCAGTCGGCGACTTTTCCTCGCTTACAGTGCCGCTCTAGCAAGCCTCCCGCAGTTGGCCGAACGAGCACAGGCAGCGGAAAAGAACGTCACATTCTCTTCGGACCCCTTCGCTTCCGGCATCGCTTCGGGCGATCCTGATTCGACGAGCGTCGTGCTCTGGACGCGGCTCATCCAGGATCCGTTCGACGCCTATGGGGGGATGTCCACCGAACCCATCCCCGTTCAGTGGGAAGTCGCGCACGACGAACAGTTCAGCAGAATCGCTGCCTCGGGAGTAGCGACGGCAACTCCGCAGCTCGGACATTCCGTACACGCCGTGGCGCAGGGACTTGAGCCGGATCGCTGGTACTTCTATCGATTTCGTGCGGGGGACGCCCAGAGCCCTGTCGGGCGCTGCCGAACACTGCCTCATGCCGACTCACTGCCAGAAAAATTGCGTTTCGCATCGACGTCGTGCCAGCACTTCGAACAGGGACTTTACACCGCCTACGAGCAGATGCAGAAAGACGACCTCGACCTCGTCTTTCACCTGGGGGATTACATTTACGAAGGCCCCGGTCGAGACAATCTTGTTCGCAAACATTTCGGCAAGGAAATCGTTTCGCTCGGTGACTATCGCATCCGCTTTGCCCAGTACCGCACCGATCCTCTGCTGAGGCAGATGCACGCTGCCTGTCCGTGGTTCGTCACGTGGGATGACCACGAATTTGACAACAACTACGCGGGCGAAATTTCGGAGCAACTGAACGAAGACCCCGTCGCCTTCCTCCAGCGGCGAGCCAACAGTTACCAGGCCTATTACGAAAATATGCCATTGCGGCCCCGTTCACTTCCGAAAGGTCCGGACATGCGACTTTATCGCAAAGGATCGTTCGGGCGCCTGGCCGAGTTTCTGATCCTCGACACGCGTCAGTACCGGACAGACCAGCCGAACAACGACAAACGAAGCCCGATCAATGACGCGGCTCTTAACCCGCAGGCGACTTTGCTGGGGCGCACACAACGACAATGGCTGCAGTCGTCGCTGCTGACCTCGCAAGCGACATGGAACGTCCTGGCGCAGCAGGTCATGATGGGAACGGTTGGGGTCGGTCGCGAAGGGGACACTCCGCTGTATTCGATGGACCAGTGGCCAGGCTACTCGCACGAGCGAATCCAGTTAGCGAACTTCCTCGCCGAACGCCGGATCCCCAACCCCGTGGTCCTGACGGGAGATATTCACTCGAACTGGGCCAATGAACTGCGAGTCGACGATCGGAATCCGGAAACGCCGCTCGTCGCGACCGAGTTTGTCGCCACCAGCCTGAGCAGCGGAGGAAACGGGCGTGCCCGTCCGGATTATGTTGACCTGCTGCAAGCGACTCATCCCTTCGTCAAGCTGCACAACAATGAACGGGGCTACATCCGCTGTACCGTCACGCCCCAAAGCTGGACCAGTGACTACGTCGCCGTGGAGGACGTCCTGGCCCCAGGTGGCAACATCGTCACCCGGGCCTCATTCGTTGTCGAAGCCGGCCGACCTCAACTGAATAAGGCCTGACCGTCTCCAGTAAGCCGACGGCCGGTTCGAGGAATTCGTTCTGCAAGCCCAGCCCCCGGAACCGCTCCGTGTCACACGCGAGTGCCGGGGGCCGGGGTGCGGAATTCCCACCGATGCAGCGGCCCCGACCTGTTGAGACGGGATCTCAGGGCTTTTGAGCTGAGACCAGGTGTCCATCCCCTGGACGGGGGCTGACGGGGGGAAATTCAGAGCTCGGACTGAATTCTGACTGGCTGACATCCGATCTTGTGGATAGAATCCGTGATCAAAGTTGAGACTGAGTCTCAACCCCTGTTGCGATCTCTGCATTGAGAAGGTGTCGCGAATGGCGAGCGTGATTTCACGAACACTGCCCATTGAGGCGATGGCTGCCGGAGAACGGGGAGTTGTCGTCGAGATTGATGGCACTCCGGAACTCGTGGTACGTCTGGCCGAGATGGGACTGCATACCGGAACCCGGATCCGCCTGATTCGGCCGGGGGCACCGTGCATTCTCGAGATTGAACAGCAACGCTTTTCGTTCCGTTTTGACGACCTGGTGACCGTGCTGGTGGAAATCGCAGAATGACTTTGGATGAATTGGCAATCGGGCAAACGGCTGAGATTGTCGATGTCCAGGGTGAAGACGGAATTGCTATCCGCCTGCTGGAAATGGGCCTCACCGAGGGGGAAGAGATCACCCTCGTGGGAATTGCGCCGCTGGGCGACCCCAAGGAATACCTGATTCGCAGCTATCGCCTTTCGCTCCGCCAGGCGGAAGCGAAACGTGTCACGATCATTGCCAGGCAGGGCACTGAGCGAGCGGCTGATCTCTGAACACCAAAACGGCTCTCCTCACCCATGCTCGATCAAGCTCAGACACTCACCACCGAACGGACCGTCGCGGTCATTGGTAACCCTAACACCGGTAAAAGTACGCTTTTCACCGCCCTGACCGGCGTGCACTCGCGCATCGGCAATTACCCCGGTGTCACCGTCGAGAAGAAACTGGGCTGGTTCCAGCACGAAGGGCAGTCGGTCCGACTCGTCGACCTTCCCGGTACCTACAGCCTTTCCCCGCGAACACTCGACGAAATGGTGTCGGTCGATGTCCTGCTGGGCAGCCAGCCGGACGTGGGGTCGCTGGATGCCATCGTCTGCATCGCCGATGCCTCGAACCTGGAACGCAATCTCTACGTCGTCAGTCAGGTTCTCGACCTGGGGCTGCCGACGGTCCTTGTGCTCAACATGTGGGACGTTGCGACCGAACGGGGTATCCAGATCGATGTCGCTGAACTGGAACGACGACTGGGAATCACCGTCGTCCCCTGCGAGGCCCACAAACGAAAACATATCGACGCCGTCCGGACCGCCATCCTGCGGGCCTGTGACCAGAAAGCCGCCACTCCCCCGGATCTGTTTCCCGCCCGCTTCACCCAGGAAGCAGAGCAACTGCAGTCGGATCTCCAACAGCACGGAGTTGCACAGCAGCCGATCTACCTCATCAAGCGACTGCTGCTTGATGTCGGTGGCCAACTGGAAACGACGCTGACCCGGTCGAACCCCGAGGAATTGCTCCCGCGCATCAAAGCGGCCCGAGAACGACTGTCCGCAGCCGGTTGCCGTGTTCCCAGTGTGGAAGCCAAGCTTCGCTACGCCTGGGCCCGGCAGACGCTGAAGGGGGTCATGACGGTCCCCGAGAAACGGGAAACCACTCTCACTGACACACTCGATCGCTGGTTAACTCACAAGTTCTGGGGATTGGCCATCTTCTGCATCACGATGTTCGTCGTGTTCCAGTCGATCTCGACCGTCGCGGAACCACTGATGTCCCTGTTCGAGTACGGACAGACGCAAGTCGGCGATTTCATCGGTTCCCTCTTGCCACACGGCCCTTTGCGCAGCCTGCTGGTGCACGGAGTGGTCGCGGGAGTTGGCGGCATCCTGGTCTTCCTGCCGCAGATCTGCCTGCTCTTCCTGTTCATCGCCCTGCTGGAAGACTGCGGCTATATGGCTCGTGCAGCCTTCCTGATGGACAAGCTGATGACAAAGGTCGGCCTCAGCGGCAAGTCGTTTGTGCCACTGATGTCTTCGTTCGCCTGTGCCATTCCCGGAATCATGGCCACGCGAACCATCGAGAACCGGCGCGACCGGATGGTGACGATTCTGATCGCACCCCTGATGAGCTGCTCGGCCCGAGCCCCCGTTTACTGGCTCATGATCGCAGCGTTTTTCCCCCCGATCGCGTGGGCGAATGGGTGGATCACGCTCCACGGACTGATGCTCTTCACGATGACCTTTTTCGGTGCCATCGTCGCGATCCCCGTGGCCTGGCTGTTCAAGAAAACGCTGTTCAAAGGGGAAACGCCGCCGTTCGTCATGGAGCTTCCCACGTACAAGTGGCCATCCCCCGTGATCGTCCTGCATCGGGTTTTCGAACGAGCTGCCGCCTTCGTCATGCGAGCGGGAACCCTGATTCTCGCCACCACGATCCTGATCTGGTCTGCCAGCTACTTCCCGTCTGACCATAGCGAAGAGTACCGCATCCTCGGGCAGATCGATCAGTTGGAGTCGCAATTCCAGGCGGAACTGGAAGAGCAGGGGGCGCTGGAAGAATCGCTCGAGACTTTGCAGCAGACAGAAGCCACTCCTGACACCACCGCCCAGATAGCGGAAATCCAGCAGAAGATCGAGGCCATCGAGTCTCAGTTGCAACCGCTGCAGGAACTGAAAGAAACACACAATGCGATCGCGGAAGAGTTGCTCGCCAGCAGCTATCTCGGCCGCCTCGGCAAAACCATTGAACCGGCCGTCAAACCGCTCGGCTGGGACTGGAAGATCGGCGTCGGAGTCCTCGCCTCCTTCCCGGCACGCGAAGTGATCATTTCGACCCTGGGGACCATCTACAGCCTCGGCAGCGACGTCGATGAAAACAGCCAGGGGCTGCAGACGGCTGTGCAATCCGCAAAATGGCCCGATGGTCGACCCGTCTATTCCATTCCGGTCGCCATCTCGATCATGGTCTTCTTCGCCCTGTGTGCCCAGTGTGCTTCGACACTGCTGGTCATTCATCGCGAGACAAACCATTGGGGCTGGGCCGTATTCACGTTCGTCTACATGACGTCCCTGGCGTATGTCGCGGCCTGGATTGCATTTGTCGTCAGCAGTGCGATCCTGAACTCTGGCACAGTATGAGTCGCCTCTTTGTCGGCTGAATGGTAGTTTCCTATACTTGGCCCGGTGACGGTGCGGTACCAGGAGGGAATTCCTGCGAATGAACCTTGCCCTGCCGCCATTTTCCACTCGCCCCGACAGGACCCCCACTCATGCCAGCGTCATTCATTCGGTGCACAGGACGACTGTTTCTGCTGATTTCGCTGGTGGCATGCGGACCTGCCTTGACGGCCTTCGCAGCAGACGATGCCGCCGCCAAAGCCAACGCGAAGGATGAGTCCTGGCAGGTCATTTATCTCGCCGGCCAGCGGATTGGATACAGTCGCTCCCTCGTCGAAACAGTGACGCACGACGGTGGGGAACAGGTCGTGAAGTCAACCTCGAACACATTCATGGCGATCAAGCGATTCGGCCAGACGCTGGAAATGAAACAGCACCTGTCGACAGAAGAAACGCCTGATGGGGACCTGCGACGATTCCGGTTTGAAATGGCGAATCCTCCAGCCATGTCGTCGATCACCAGTGGCCTGATCAACGGGAAGGAACTGTCACTCAGCCAGGAGGTCAACGGCAAAGCCAAGACCACCACACAGGCCTGGAAAGAGGGTGTCAAATCGCCTACCTACCAGGATCGCATCCTGAAGAAAAACCCGCTGAAGCCGGGCGAGACTCGCACTTTCGAGACCTTTGTTCCTGAATTCGCCAAAGTCGGCACCACGACGATGAAAGCGCACGACACCGTTGAAACAGAGCTGCTGGGCGGAAAGTCGCGAAAGCTGTTCAAGGTCAGCGTGAGCAACTCACTCCTTCCCGGCTTCACCATGGACAGCTATCTGGATGACGCAGGCGAGGCCGTGAAAGTCTCATCCAAGATGCTCGGCTCTGCGATGGATATCTACGTCGTCTCGCAAGAAGAAGCCTTGAAAACCATCGAAGGGGCCGAATTGGACCTGGCGGTCAACACGCTGGTCAAGGTAAAGCCGCTCGTCAAAGGGCATGGCACAAAACGGGTCGTCTACCGCCTTTCAATCACCGATCAGAACCCGCAGGAACTGATTCCCAGCGGTGAAACTCAGACACTGAAAACGACCTCTCCCGAAACAGCGGAACTGACCGTCATTTCGTTGCCGATTCCATCCCCAGCTCGTGCCGGCACTGCCGACGCCGAATACCTGGAATCCTCGCAATACCTGCAGCGAGACGATGAAGGGGTGCAGAAGCACGCCAATCGTGCCGCCGGAGACGCAACAGATGCCGGAGTCATCGCCCAACGCATGGAAACGTATGTCCGCGACAAGCTCAGCAAGAAGAACTTTTCGACCGCGATGGCCTCCGCCGCAGAAGTGGCCCGCAACCTGGAGGGAGACTGCACCGAACATGCCGTCCTGCTCGCCGCCATGCTGCGAGCCAGGCAAATCCCTTCACGAGTGGTGGTCGGCCTGGTCTACGCGGATCGGCTGTTCGCATTCGGCGGACATATGTGGACCGAAGCCCGGCTCAACGACCAGTGGATACCGCTCGACGCCACACTGGGCCAGAATGGAATCGGCGCGGCCCACATCAAGCTGGCCGATTCCAGCCTGAGTGATGACGGCCCCGCAGCGATGAGTGGTTTTGCTCCGCTGATGAACATCATCGGCAATCTGAAACTCGAAGTCATTTCGGCCGAGTAACCGGCGACTCGATCCAGATCAACTCGGCACAGATCAACAACGACTGCTGAATGACTTTTTCAGCCGCAACGACAACGCGCGTCACCACACTGAGACACGGCTCTGCAGCCGCTTCACAGCCGACACACGGATCAGCCCCTCTCTCATTGAGTTTCGGCCAACAGAACAGGTCGCGAACGAGTTGTTACAGCCAGATCGACCCCTGCGAAGCCGCCACACTCACGAATGCGGCGGTGCCTCCTCAGGGAAGCCCTACCGCAAAGAGACTTCTGCGAACAGTTCCAGCAGCGCTTCGAGCGGAAGCCCCACGACATTGCTGATGCTCCCTTCAACGCGATCGATGAACAGACTTCCGGCCCCCTGAAGGGCGTAGCCACCCGCTTTTCCGCGGGGTTCGCCCGTCAGCAGATACCAGTTCAACCAACGCTCCGCATCGCTGCGAAAAGTGACATGGGTTTCGACGATCTTCTCTGCCATTCGCCCATCGGGGGTGACCACATGCACGGCGGTGGCAGCGACGTGTCTCTTTCCGATGTAGAAATCGAGAAACCATTCGCGGACAATTTCCCGCCAGTCGTCGGACTCGGGGGGCTGCCCGAGCACACGTAAAATGCCCCCCGCCCCCTCCACAATCACCGTCGTGTCGGCAGAGATGACCAGAGTTCGCGGTCTTTCGAATAAATCCTGCTCTTCTTGATTCAGCTGTTCGACCACCTGAAGAGCCTTGTGACGAGCGATTTCCAGCATCCTTTGCCGGATCGAAGGCATGTCATGACAGTCTTCAAACCCCGCTTCGTCCGACACCGGAGGAGGCGTGACGACGATCAGATCAGGATGTACCACTGCTTGCAGCAGCTCCAGCCGGCGGGGCGAGCGTGAGGCAAGTATATAACGTCTGAATGACATGTTATTAACAGTTCTCTATTTACGTCGATAAGGGATACCCGCCACAACGCGTGCGACCGATCCACTTCACCGAATCCGGACACCGCAGGGCAGAAAAGCGAAGTGTAACCCAGTCGTGTCGGTTCAGCGAACTGGAGACACCAGGCAATCCGTAGGGAACTGATTTTTGGGGGCGTTGAAATGTTTCAACGCGAAGAAAAAAAATCGTTGACATTCGACTCTGTCAACTCAACAATGCCCAATGGGATTAAAAGTTGCCCAAGAACTTCCCTATTTATCGCTAATTGGTTGTGAACACGCTGTTTCGTGTTCATTTGTATCGGACTGTGGAGCTCACGAATGTCGTTTGACTTTGACGTTGACGAAATGGACCCCGAACTGGACCTCGTGTCTGACGACATCGATGGTGCAGATCTGGGCGACGAAGCGATTTTTGAAGAAATCGATTTTGATTCGCTCGGGATCGACCCCGGTGGTCCAACAGTCGCAAAGCCAGGCTCAGAAGAAAAAGTGCTCATGTTGGCAGCCCGTTACGCAGCAGGTGTTCCTCTGTGGCATGAAAATGATTGCTACGACCACAGCCCCGGCGCTGCGCTGACCAAGATGTTCCAGAAAGGCTGATCACCAGCCGTCTGAATGAGACGATTTAAGAGCCCTGATAAACGACAATCGTTTGTCAGGGCTCTTTTCATCCCTATGTCGTTTCCTTGCAATTATTGGTATTCAGCTGTAAAAGAATTCTTGAATTTTGGTATCAGCAACTATCTCGGTCTGATGAAGTACCACGAATCTATCTCGGAGTCGCTTGGATGGCCAGTAAACCGGTGCCGAAGAAGGCCGCAAAGAGCAATGTAGCACCGACTTCTGCCAAATCAGCAACGAATTCCGCGCGGCCTGCCGCCGGATCCGCCAGCGAAATTGCGAAGCTCGACTCCGAAATCCTCAAGCTGATCAATCGTCGAGCAGCCGCTACGGCAAAACAGATCGAATCTGATCCCAACTGGTGGACCGCCACCTACGATCCACGCTCCGATGACGACCTTCTGAAGCGGATTGAAACCGAAAATCAGGGTCCGCTTCCCGCAGATGCCGTGCGAGGTGTTTTCCGTCAGATCCTGAGCTCTGTCCGGAACCGCGTCCGCCCTCGCCGCGTCACCTATCTCGGCCCAGCGTTCAGCTTTACGCACATGGCCGCCATCGAGCGATTCGGCGAATCCTCGGACCTCATTCCCGTCAACACCATCGCTGCGGTGTTTGAGGAAGTGAATCGCGGACATGCCGACTTCGGCGTGGTCCCCATCGAGAACAGCACCGACGGGCGGATCATCGACACCCTGGATATGTTCACACGCCTGCCACTGCGGATCTGTGGAGAAATTCAGCTCTGCATTCACCATAACCTGCTGGGCAAAGTGTCACGGGGTGAGATCAACGAAGTCTACAGCAAGCCGCAGGCACTCTCGCAGTGCCGCGACTGGCTCAGCCGCAACATGCCGCAGGCACGACTGATCGAAGTCACCAGCACCTCCACCGCTGCACAACTGGCTCGCGATAAGCCCGGGGCAGGAGCGATCGCCAGCCGTCAGGCCGCCGTCGAGTACGGACTTCAGATTCTCGCGGATTCCGTCGAGGACAACAAAAACAACGTCACCCGCTTTGCGATGATCGGCGACAAGCCTGTCGGACCAACGGGTCGCGACCGAACTTCTCTGCTGCTGCAGATTGGGGACAAACCTGGAGCCCTGGCCGACGCACTCAGCTTGTTCAAACAGAACAAGATCAACCTGACGTGGATCGAATCCTTCCCGTTGCGTGGTCCTGAAACCGGTTACATTTTCTTTATCGATTGCGATGGACACTCCAAAGACGCCAAGGTAAAGCGGACCTTGGACGAGTTGTCTCGACTGGCCGTCCGCATGGAAATTCTTGGATCCTATCCGCGCAGTGAAATGATTGGGTAACGCTTTGACACGGTCGCTATTTATCGTCGGCAACTGGAAAATGAACACGACTTTGCAGTCGGGCCAGTCGCTCGCCGCCGAAATCGTTCAGGGTCTCGCCGGTGGCTCCACAGGCGTTGAAGTTGGCGTCTGCCCACCTGCACCTTACCTGCTGCCCATCGCTGAAAAGCTGCGTGGCTCCAGCGTCGCACTTGGCGCCCAGAACGTGTCACCGGAGAAGCCAGGGGCATTCACGGGCGAGCAGGCCATTGAAATGCTGTTGGATGTCGGGTGCCAATGGGTTATCCTCGGGCACAGTGAGCGTCGTCAGTTCTTTGGCGACACTGACGAAGTCATTAACAAGAAAGTCACTGCCGCCCTCGAACGAGGCCTGAAAGTCATTTTCTGTATTGGCGAGATGCTGGAAGACCGTCAGACAAACCGCACGGAAGCGGTCCTGGAAACGCAATTGACGAAGGGACTTCTCGGACTGTCACCACAGCAGATGGCGAACGTCGTCATCGCTTATGAGCCAGTCTGGGCCATTGGAACGGGTGTGACCGCTTCTCCTGAACAGGCCGAAGAGACTCACGCTTATATTCGCAACTGGCTCACACAGCGCTTCGGTGCCGAAGTTGCCAACGCCACCCGAATTCAGTACGGCGGAAGTGTCAAAGGCGACAACGCGAAAGAATTGCTCGCAAAGCCAAATATTGACGGAGCATTGGTGGGAGGGGCCAGCTTGAAGGCCGACCAGTTTCTTTCCATCGTCCGCGCCGCAAATGAGGTCGCGAAAGCCTGTTGAGAGTTCTGTTTCGATTGATGGAAAGTTAGCTGTCAAATGATCGTTTTTTCCTACGTGCTGATGACCCTGCTGATGCTTTTGGGCCTGTTTCTCATCGCCCTGATCCTGCTCCAACGGGGACGAGGTGGTGGATTGGCAGGTGCCTTCGGAGGCATGGGGGGCCAGAGCGCTTTCGGTACCAAGGCAGGTGACGTTTTCACCAGGATCACGATCGGTGTCGCAGCCGCCTGGATTCTCTTCTGCGCTGGCGGCGTGATCGCGCTGCAGAATTCCTCCGCTCAGCGGGCGACGGCCTTCGCCGATCCCGCTGACGTCAAGGCCCAGGACGAAGCCCGACAGAAGCAGTTGGACAACCTGCGATCACAACAGTCCGGCCAGCAGGACGACGACCTGAAGCTGCCTGAAGACACCACCACGACCGAGCCGGCTCCAAAGCAGGATGCGGCACCAGAATCGTCCGTACCCCCAACGAAGCCAGAAGAACCCGCGCCAACCAAGCCGGAAGAGCCTGCTCCAACCAACCCGGAACCTGCTGCAGAGAAAGGGGAAGCCGAACCGGCAGCTCCTGAAGCAGCAGAAGCGAAGCCCGAAGAGCCTGCTCCAACAACCCCTGAACCAGCGCCGGAAAAGCAACCCGAGCCTCAACCGGAAGCGACGCCTGAAGAACCTAAGTCACCCGAAGAGCCCAAGACGGAACAACCGGACGCCGAAGCGCCACAGTAAGCGTTGTTTGCGACAGATCGAGATCTTTTGACAGGTGAAGTTCGTGCTGCTGAGTATGACGGGATACGGCGAAGCCATTGTTCAGAACGAACTGGCGTTCTGTCGTGTCGAAATTCGAAGCGTCAACAATCGTCACTTCAAGTTGGCACTTCGCTGTCCTGACGGGTTCCTGCAGCACGAGTCGGATTTTGAGCGACTGCTGCGGGAATCAATCTCGCGCGGGTCGGTCCACCTGTCCGTAAAGATCGATCAGATTGGCGATATCCAGGGCCCGCGGCTGAATACGCAGCTCCTGAAGACTTACTGGCGACAACTGAACGAAGTCTGCCAGGAACTCTCCGTCGCTGCTCCCGAACCGGCTCAGTTGCTCAATCTGCCCGGCGTCCTGCGAGAAGACAGCTACGACAGCGACACCGTCGAACGACTGTGGCCTCTGGTGGAGCAGGCCGTGACGGCCGCGGCCACCCACCTGCAGGAGTTCCGCAGGAAAGAAGGAAGCACGACCGCCAGTGAGCTGGCACAGCTTCTGGAGAGGATCGAAGAGGTTCTTGGCCAGGTCGTCGAAATGGCCCCTCAAGTCGCCCGCGACTACCACGAGAAGTTGGTGCAGCGGACTCGCGAGTTGCTCGCCGGGACTGACGTCAATATCGAGCCGTCTGACGTCCTGCGGGAAGTCGCACTCTATGCGGACCGCTGTGATATCCATGAAGAAATCACGCGGTTGCGGAGTCATATCAGCCAGTTCCGGTCGCTGATCGACACAGGCACGTCACCCGGTCGGAAACTGGACTTCCTTTGCCAGGAAATGTTCCGGGAAGTGAATACGATTGGCTCCAAAGCCAACCATATCGGATTGTCACATTCGGCCGTTGATCTCAAGTCGAGCATCGAACGTATCCGAGAGATCGTTCAGAATGTCGAGTGACGGTCGTTCGACGTGGTCTTATCGAATTGGCAATTGACTGAAAGTCGCTGAGAATTGACACAGTTGCAGTATCGCAAATCTTCGATGGTGGCTGAAACAATGTCGCAACCAGCGCCAGAACCAAAAAAGTTTCAACTTCTGGTGTTGTCGGGCCCCAGTGGCAGCGGCAAAACAACCATCGTGGAACGATTGGTCGCTGAATCGCCGGTCCCTCTGGTGAAGATGATTTCCGCAACCACCCGGCCACAGCGCAAGGGTGAGGTTGACGGGGTTGCCTATTATTTCCTGACGCCGGAAGAATTTGAACGTCGCCGCACTGAAGATGCGTTTCTGGAAACAGCCGAGGTGTTTGGGGCAGGGTACTGGTACGGCACCTTGAGGTCCGAACTTCAACGTGCCAGAGAGGCCAACGGCTGGGCTTTTCTGGAGGTGGATGTCGAGGGTGCATTTAAGATCATCGATGTGTATCCCGATGCGTTGACCATTTTCGTGCAGCCTCCGTCACTGGAAATTTGTGAACAACGACTTCGCTCGCGAGCGACCGACTCGGAAGAAACGATCCAGCGCCGGCTGCGGAAGGTGCACCAAGAGCTAGCATTGGCAGACCGATACTGTTATCAAGTAGTGAACGATGACCTTGACCGTGCCGTGGATGAGATCAAATCCATCATTGTCAAGAACGCGATTTAATCTAACTGGAATTCGATATGCTGGACGAACTGAAAGAAGAAGAGATCGTTAAGAAGGTCGGCGGACGTTTCAAGTTGTCATCGCTGATCCAGAAACGCATGGTTGTCCTCAACCGTGGTACTCGTCCGCTCGTGGAAACCCAGAGCAAGAACGCGATGGAAATCGTCGTTCAGGAAATCATTCAGGACAAAATCTACCTGGATGCCAGTGGTGCTGTGATGACCCGCGGAGACGAAAACCGGGAACGCCACTTCTCCAGCGGACCGTCACTGGACGACATGTAAGCCCTGACGAGTCTCTTGATATCCAATCGAGGTCGCGCCGACGATGAAGGGCCGCGAAATATTGCTGGGGGTGACCGGCGGGATCGCCGCGTATAAATCAGCCGATCTCTGCAGCAAGCTGGTCCAGGCGGGTGGCCATGTATCAGTCGTCATGACTCACTCCGCCTCCCAGTTCATCGGTGCGACCACGTTTGAAGCCCTGACCGGACGTCCGGTCTACACGGGTTCGTTCGACCCGGTCGAACACTATCGCGGCGAGCATATCGGTCTGGCCCAACGTGCCGAACTGTTTGTCGTGGCGCCGGCGACCGCACATTTCCTCGCCCAGGCAGCAGGAGGTTTCGCCGGCGACCTGCTTTCCACCCTCGTCCTCACCGCGACCTGCCCACTGCTGCTCGCCCCCGCCATGAATTGCGAAATGTGGGAGAAGAAAGCCGTTCAGCGGAATGTCACCCAGCTTCGTGAAGACGGAGCGAACTTTGTGGCCCCGGGATCGGGTTGGTTGAGCTGCGGTCAGGTTGGCGCCGGCCGTATGGCCGAGCCGGCCGAAATCCTGGCGGCGATCACGAAACTCCTCGAATCTGCGTGAGCCTGAAGCGGCTCAAGAATTGAGACTCATGCGAATCCTGATCACCGCTGGCCCCACCCGCGAATACCTCGACGACGTCCGATACCTCTCCAATGCCAGCAGCGGACGCATGGGATACGCGATCGCCGAAGCGATCGTGGCAGCAGGCCACGAAGCAGTGCTCGTCACGGGCCCTGTGACATTGACTCCCCCTGAAGGCTGCGAAACCCACAACGTTGAGACGACAGAACAACTGCTCAACACGTGCAACCGCCTGTTCGGTGACTGCGACGGGGTCATTGCCACCGCAGCCGTTTGCGACTATCGCCCGCGTGAACGCTTCCAGGGGAAACTCGCCAAGACGGGGGTCTCGCTCGAGCTGGAACTGGTGGAAACCGCCGACGTCCTGGCCGAACTCGGGATGAACAAAGGAAGCCGCTGGATTGTCGGGTTCGCACTCGAATCAGACGAGTTTGCTCACATCAACGCACTTCGCAAGCTGAAACACAAGAACTGCGACGCCATCGTCCTCAACCGTCCCACCGCAATTGGTTCGATGAACAACGAGATCGAAATCATCGACAAATCCGGCAAAGGCGTCGCGAACTACTCCGGCTCCAAGACCGACGTCGCCAGCCAGCTCTGGCAATGGATCGCGGCTCATCTGACAAGCTGAAGCCCCGCAGATCCCTACCAACCGCTCTGATCCATCCCCTTTTTGGGGAAAGACGCCGCCGAACGTTCACTTTTTTCAACGGCGCTGCGAAACCCGTGCTACGTTTCTCTGTGGACTCTGTTTATTCAGTGGCTTCACCAGGGATGAGACGGCTGACGATTCGCCTGTCGAAACGCGTTCACAAGGTGAAGAACCGCTCTGGGAGGAACAATGATCGATTACGGGCGGCTCAGAACCGACCTGCTGGCGCTCGCCTTACTGGCGACGACGGTCTTTGTCGGCTTGAGCCTGGTCAGCCATCACCCGGCTGATCCTCCCGCTCACATCGTCTACCCCACCCATAACCCGCCGATGAATCTCTGCGGAGCGACGGGTGCTCTCCTCTCTCACACCCTGATCAATGCCTTTGGGGCCGGAGCGTATGTCGTTCTGGTCGTGCTTGTCATTCTGGACGTCCGGCTGTTCGCGCGAGACGTCTACAAGGATCCGCTCACACGTCTGTGCGGTGCGATCCTGATCATGTTCAGCGTGTGCGCGCTCTCCCAGTGGTATCTTCCCGTTCCCCTGTCCGGTTCGATGACCGGAAATGGGGGCTACGTCGGTGCATGGAGCACCATTCTGCTCGATCAGCAATTCTCCCGGGTGGGCAGCCTGATCATGATCGCCACCGCGATCGTCGCAGGGGTCATGCTGACCGGAGAACAGCGTCTTTGCTGGACAATCCTCTCGCTGTGCGCCTTGCCCATCACGATGTGGAGTCGCCTGGCGTTCGGAAAAGGCCCTCGAAAGTCCGCCAAACCTGCCCCACCGAAGGTTGCCACCTCCCGTCCAGTGGAAGCTGCCGAGCCCGTCAGCAAGGTTGTTGCGACCCCGGAACGGGTGACTTCGCCTGAACCGACGATTGAACCTGCTGCGAATCTTTCGAAGCCGGACGAACCGCGGTCGGATGATTCTACGGCTGAGAACGTGGCGACAGACTCGCATGTCGTGGTCAGCGACGGCAACTTGTCGCCTGAGGCCCTGGCGGCGATCGTCAGCATGATCTCTAATCCTGCGAACGAGCTCTCCCAAGAAAGCGAGACCGCAGCGACCGACGACACGTTGGCTCCAGACACCGAGGAGCCCGTCTCAGAGATCAGCGACGAACCTGACGCCGCCGCTCCGTCCGACAAGCCCTCGCTGCGACAGCGGTTCTTCAGCCCGTGGCGAAAGAAGGAAACGAACGCCACGTCCGAACAGGAGACTCCTGCGCCGACCGCCGAGGTGGAGCCCCTTTCCGAAACACTCGACTCCCGCGAGGACGAATCCTTTGCAGACCACTCTTTCGAAGAAGACCTTCCTGAGGGGGATTCTCTGATCGATGACGACGCCCCTGCGCCGAAGTCGTTTACGCTTTCGCCCGATCGATCGCCAATTCGGGTCAACCCGCCGATCGGGATGAACGCACGTGTCTCGGAGTCAGAAGCGGAAGCGGCATTGAGCGGACCGTACAGCCTGCCGGACATCTCGATTCTGGATGACGCCGAGGCATTCCCTTACGACACGCTGGCCTCGAAAGCCAAGATTGCAGCCGCGACACTGGAGAAGACGTTCCAGGAATTCGGCCTGAACATCAAGGTCGTCGAAATCGACACCGGCCCGGTGATTACGCAATTCGAACTGGAACTTGAAAAGGGTCTGCGTCTGTCAAAAGTGACCTCACTGGCCGACGATCTGGCGATCGCCCTGCGCGTCTCGTCCGTGCGTGTCATTGCCCCGATTCCCGGCAAGAACACCGTCGGGGTCGAGGTCCCGAATGCCGTGCGTGTCATGGTACGGCTGAAAGAGCTCATCACGTCATCGGCTGCAGACATCGAGTCGAAAGCGCTTCCCATGTTTTTGGGGAAGGATGCCAGCGGCAAGCCACTGGTCGTGGACATGTGCAAGATGCCTCACCTGTTGATCGCCGGTCGTACCGGGACAGGCAAGAGCGTTTGTCTGAACACACTGATCGTCTCGATGCTGATGACCCGCAGCCCCGACCAGGTCAAGATGCTGATGATCGACCCCAAGATGGTCGAACTGAGCCCCTACAGCCGCATCCCGCACCTGATGCATCCGGTGATCACCGACATGAAGAAGGCCGAAGCCGTGCTGGGCTGGGCCGTCGACAAGATGGAAGAACGTTACCAGCTCCTGTCCGCCGTCGGGGTCCGCCATATCGACTCCTACAACAAGCTGGGCCGTGAAAAGATTCTGGCCAAGATGGGGCTTGAGGAAGGTACTCCTGAAGCGGAAATGGTCCCTGATTTCATTCCTTACATCGTCATCGTCGCCGACGAAATGGCTGACATGATGATGACCTCGGGGAAAGACGTCGAAGGGCACATCATCCGGTTGGCACAAAAGTCCCGAGCCGTGGGCATCCATCTGGTCCTCGCGACCCAGAAGCCGACCGTCGACGTCATCACAGGCCTGATCAAGTCAAACCTGCCAGCCCGTATCTCGTTCCAGGTCGCCAGCCGTATGGACAGCCGTGTGGTGCTGGACGAAATGGGCGCCGACAAGTTGCTGGGTAAGGGAGACATGCTTTACATGGCTCCGGAAACCAGTTCGCTCCAACGGGCTCAGGGAACCTACGTCAGCGACGAAGAAGTCGAAAAGGTAATCGAGTTCTTCGCCGATCAGGAACCCCAGTACGACGAAGAACTTGTCAAACTGAAGGCGGCTCCGTCTGGCAAGGGTGGTAAAGGAAGTGGATCGAGCGAACCACGCGAACGCGATGACGTTTATGACGACGCCGTGGAAGTTGTCATCCGGGAAGGCCGGGGAAGCGTTTCGCTGCTGCAGCGAGCCCTGGGCGTTGGCTATGGTCGTGGCGCACGGCTGATCGACTGGATGGCCGAGGATGGGATTGTCGGTGGCTACAACGGCAGCCAGGCCCGGGAAGTCGTCATGACCATGGATGAATGGGAAGAGCTCAAGGAATCCCGCATGGCTTCCGGCCGCAGGTAGGATTTCCCGTTCGGACGGAAACAAGATGATCGGCGAACCGCTGTACCACGCCGCGTGACGCTGGCGGAACGGCCAAGCCGGGAGGAAAACCTCCCCGGCAGCCTCCTCGATCCCCGGCACGGTCAGTCTCCCGCGAATTGGGACTGAAATGCCAATCTGCTATACTCGCCCTTTTCGATCCTCCCGAAAGTGCATGCATGCGAATTATTGCCGGACAGTTTCGTCGACGAACGCTTCTCACCAACCCTGGAATGACGACCCGCCCGATTATTGACCGGGCGAAGGTCATGCTGTTTGACCACATCCGGCACCGACTTCCGGGAAGCAGGGTTCTCGACGTTTACTCGGGAACGGGCACACTGGGGCTGGAATCACTCAGCCGCGGAGCGGCCAGCGTCGTCTTCTGCGAGCAGGATCATCGGGCTCATGAACTGCTGGTCAAGAATGTCGAGAGCCTCAAGGTGACCGACCGGACCCTCTGCTGGCGTGTCGACTGCCTCCGCTGTTCCTTCAAAGCACAGGGGAAAGACTGGTATCCGTACAACGTCATCTTTTTCGATCCCCCCTACTTCATGATCGAAAAAGACCTGCACCCCGGGAAGCTGCTGTATCGATCACTCGATCGGCTGACGCGCCGCGAGCTGACCAGCGACGACGCATTGCTGGTACTTCGAACCCCTTGCGATGCCAAATTCATCATGCCGCTCGCCTGGGAAACAACCCAGGTCCTGACCATCGCCAGCATGGACATCCACCTGATGCGAAAGCGGATGGACCTGATTCCCGCCATTCCGTCGGAGCATGAGGAAAGCGACGAGACCATCGATCCTGCCTGAACTCGACTCCCGCACGTACGCTCCGTGGACGACCTGTCGACCTGGAACCGGTTCCAGGCAGTGGCAAAATAGACTGGCCTTCCGTCGATTCAGCAGCAGTCTTTGACGACCTCCGAAAGCCTCTCATTATCGCAACCTACTCACACTCAAACCTTACTGGAATGATAATCATTGACTTTAGGCCGGCTTAATCTTGTGCGCCTATCGTGATGATTGAGTACTGCGACATCGCTTATGTCCAGCGTGGACCTGAGCGGTGTCGGGATTGCATCATGAGAGGCTGATACATAATGAAATGCACAAATCGGCTGGCGTTGACTCTGTTTGCGGGATTGGGAATCAGCGGTCTTGGGCTACTTCCATTGGTAACGGGCCAGGAAACGAAACCGCCGGGGAGCGAAGCAGTGAAAGAAAGATCAAAAACTGTTACGGGCCGCGTCAAAAGTTACGTGAAGAACGGTCGAGGCGACGTCGACGGTCTTCTGCTCGAGGACGGAACCAAAGTTCATTTTCCGCCGCACGTGGGAGATGAGGTTCAGAAAATCGTCTCCCCCGACAGCCAGGTGAAAGTTTACGGACATGACCACACGACCCCCAAAGGGGACGCCGTCTTCCGTGCCGAGCGGATCGAGAGCGGGAATTCGAAGATCGAAATTGATGAACCAGCACCACCCCGTGGCCCACGTCCGCCCCACGGCCCACGGCGCGAGGCCGAACGACCCATGTCGGCCGCCGGAAAAATCCGGGACTTTCATAAAAACAAGCACGGTGATGTCGACGGGTTCGCTCTCGAGGAGGGCACGGAAGTCAAGCTTCCCCCACACCTGGGCGAGGAGTTACAAGCCCTCGCGAAAGTCGGAGACGAGGTGAAGGTCGAAGGCCGCCGACACGAGACTCCGAAGGGAGACATCCACCTTCATGCCGACAGAATTACCTCGTCAGCGACCGGAAAAATCCTCGAACGCGACGAACCCGGGCGCCACGAACATGCGCCACCTTTCGCTGAAATCCTCGAAGAGCTGAGGGCAATTCGCAGATTGCTCGAAGCCAATCAGAAGCCATAAGGTAATTGCGATCTCATTGGCAACTTCTCCATTTCAGTGATTCACCTCGGGACGGACACATGTGTCGCAGGACTTCTATATCTCGACGTCCTATCCTGCCGTCGAGAATGTCCATGCGAAAGCCATGTGGCCGTCCCTGTTCATCATCTACTTTCCTTCGCGATTCTTTCGGCGTGATTGCGAAATAAACTCCCCGAGCGGCTCTCATGGGACAAGTCCATTGAGTCACGTGAGGAGAGTCGTCCATTCTGACGACCAAAACATGGCATGGCATTTGCCTTGTTTCGTGCGGCAATTCGATGAGCTCTGCCAAGGAGAGGAACGCAGCGTGCGAGTTCTTGTCATAGAAGATGAACCCAACATCCGCCGGCTATTGCGCGAGATTCTGGAAGAATCGGGTTACTGTGTCGACGTCGCTGTCGATGGGCACGAAGGGTTATCGAAGGCGGTGACGTGGCCCTATGACGCCGTGATTCTGGATCTTCTTCTCCCGCAAATGGACGGGTGGGAGCTGCTCGAATCCCTCCGTGAAACGCATAATACTCCGGTCTTGATCCTCTCCGCTCGGGATGCGCTTTCGGATCGCGTGCTGGGTCTGGATCTGGGTGCGGACGATTACCTGTCCAAACCATTCGAAAGAGTGGAGTTATTAGCGAGACTGCGAGCACTGATTCGCCGCTCCGCCGGTCAGTCGCAGTCGACAATCTCGCTGGAGGATCTGGTCGTCGACCTGCGAGGTCGACGCGTCCTGCGGGATGAAGTCGATCTACAACTGACGGCACGCGAATTTTCGGTACTGGAGTATCTGGTACTCCATCGCGGACGCGTGGTCTCTCGTAATGAAATCACAGATCACCTGTTAGATGAATCGGACAACAGCATTTCGAATTCGCTGGATGTGCACATCTCGAACATACGCAAAAAGCTTGGCCGGGACGTCATTGCCACCCGGCGGGGACAGGGTTATGTCGTCACCCAGTAATCCATCGGAACGTGAGCCACTCGCAATATCGACCACCCCTGTTTCTCACTCTTCGCCACTTCCCGACCGAACCAGTCCCGGCGCTGGCGCTGCAACCTCATCGGCGGCCCTCACTTCAATAGCAACACAACCACACGAGGGGCACAGGTCGCGATCGATTCGAACCGATCTGGTTCTCTCACAATTGATCCTGTTGTCGCTGCTGGTCTTGGTGTACGGGGGGTCGATCTACTGGCTCGTCAGACAGGCCACCCATCGCCAGGTAGAAGCCGACCTTCTCGGCGCCGCACAACTCCTTTCACAGGACCTGCAGAAGCACGATCAGCTCTCATCGCTGAGAATCGCGAGGACGTACCGGCACCGCTTCGGTCCGGCCCCTCGTGATCATGCCTACTTTGCTGTCTGGGATCGGGACGGCGAGTATATCGGGGGGACAATGCCTCACCCTCCGTTTGCTGCCCCCGTGAAGGATCCGTCGTCTCTGACCGGCCCCCGCCCCTACCTCACTCGAATGCACGGTCCCTATGCAGAAATCGTCGTCACCGGCCCCCGCGGTGAGCAAGTCCTGGTCGGACGTCCCATGGCAAAAGAGAACGATGAACTGCGTCGACTCCTGATCGGAGTCACAACGTTCGGAGTTATGGCACTGGCAGTGGGAGTCGCCGGCGCCTGGTGGTTGGCCCGACGGATCTGCCTTCCTCTGGAACGAATCACTTCCACAGCTGAGCAAATCTCGTCGCGCCGGTTGAACCAGCGACTCAACTCACCCGCCACATCCAGCGAAGTCGGACGGCTCAGCCGCGTAATCAACACCATGCTGGACCGACTGCAACAAGCGTTCGAGAGGCAGGTCAGGTTTACAGCCGATGCTTCTCATGAACTGCGGACGCCAGTCGCCGTCATCCTGACTCAGGCGGAACACACTCTGTCTCGGCTTCGCAGTTCCGCAGACTATCGCAGCGCCCTGGAAACCTGTGTCACTGCGGCCGGACGAATGAAGCAACTGATTGATGGCCTCATGCTTCTCGCCCGATCCGACATGGGCCAGCTCGAACTGAGGCAGATTTCGCTCGATCTGGGGGAGATTGTGAAAGAAGTCGTGACGCTGCTGGAACCCCTTGCGGTCGAGCGATCGATCCAACTCACAACGGACTGGCAACCTGCACGCGTTTACGGAGACCCCCTGCGTCTGAACCAGGTTGCAACAAATCTCATCACTAATGCAATTCGCTATAACCGACCGAACGGCACGGTCAACGTCTCGGTCTTCCCCAAGGATGACCAGGCCTGGCTTGTCGTTTCTGATTCGGGAATTGGCATCTCTGAGGCAGATCACCCGCACATGCTGGAACCCTTCTTCCGAAGCGACCGTGCTCGTACCTTTGATGACAACCAGGGGACGGGTCTGGGATTGAGTATCGCCAGCGAGATCATCTCGGCCCACGGTGGGACGCTGGAAATTCAGTCTCAGCCCGATTGCGGAACTCAGGTCGTCGCCAGGTTCCCGCGACAAGCATAACTGTGGGCAAGCTTAACTGTGGGATCGTGAGCCAATTCGGCTTTCATGGTGCCCCAATCTGAAAGTGGAATTTCCACACAGATCGCCTCCGCTTCCAACCACCGGGATGTTGCACTGATCCGTTAATTGCGCCGCTCATCGTTAACGTCTTTTCCCGACAATCGCAGATTCCGAGCGGAACCTCGTCATCGGCCGACACGCAACTTTGCAGTGCAGGCAACCCACGAAGCCTCCGACCCGGCAGCAGAACAGGAGGGCGTTATTCTCAACCCGTCACAACGACTTCCGAACGACACTTACTCTTGACGCATTTTTCTGTTTTCATTAAAGAAGATCAGGAACAATCGGCGAAGGGGATCGATTGCGGGCTTTGCCTGGCAGAATTGGTTCCTGAGACCAGTTTTTTCTGTCCGTACCAATCAGCCGCTTTCGGGCTCGACGTGAAAGGCGAAATCCTCATGCAACCGATCCGAACAGAGTTGTCCGGACACCCGGCGTCACAATCCTGCTGTGGAATCGTTCGGTCGATTAGATGCTCAACATGCTCAAGATGCTCACGCTTGAGCATCTAATTGAAACCCCTGCGAAACAGGGATTTGGACGATTAGGTGCTCAAGGTGCTCACGAATCTGCAGCGCGCATTTCAATGGCATCCGAAAAACGAGAATCAAACCGTGTCGATTCTCTGGAATGACATCCAACACGCGCATGAGACTCAGAGACAGTAGCGAATTCCCAAAGAGGGGCTTAAATCGTCCCAGCGGGTTATCAAGGGACTTGTGGCGGGGTACGATGTCACGCGGGATTTGAAAAGATCTCTTCTCAAGTGCAGTTTCCCGCCGGGGTTGTGGCTCGTCAACTTCGACGGAAGCCTCTCCGGATCCAGCCGCAACCATTCCTGCTCACCCTTGAGCGAGCCGTCGAACAGTGGAAAGCCTACGATTGATGAAGTCCTCGCTGTCGCTGCTGTGTCTGTTGTTGTTCCCGTATGTCGCCTGGGGTCAGGGGCTCACCAGGCTCCCTTACAACCACCCCGGCTTGCAGGTGGACCTCGGGGTCGGACTCTGGGCCTGGCCCGTTCCTTGCGATGCCGATGGCGACGGGGATTACGACCTGATCGTCTCGTGCCCCGACAAACCTTCCAACGGAGTCTGGCTGTTCATCAACGACTCGGGCGATACCTCAGTCAATAAAATGCCCACCTTCCGCCCCGCGACCCGTCTGAGTTCCACCGTACACTATGTCATGCCCAGCTACGTTGACGGGAAGTTGCATGTACTCACCCCCGGATTCTCCTACCCCCACTTCCTGACACGAGGGCTGCAAGATCGATTGCCGCTTCCCGTCCCGGCGAACTTCTATCGCCCCGCCTGGAATCAGCCCAAAGGCCCCAAGGTTCGACACAACCAATGGCGATATGTCGACTTCGACGGCGATGGGGCACTCGACCTCGTCACGGGGATCGAAGACTGGAGCGAGTACGGTTGGGACGACGCCTTTAATGCCAAAGGGGAATGGACCAATGGTCCGTTGCACGGTTTTGTCCTGCTGCACCGTAACGAAGGAACGACCGAGGAACCAAAGTACGCCAGTCCCGTCAAAGTCATGGCGGGAGACAAACCGATCGATGTGTTCGGCTGTCCGTCGCCCAACTTCGGCGACTTTGACCAGGATGGCGATCTGGATTTGATCTGCGGCGAATTCCTGGACGGATTCACCTATTTTGAAAACACCGGGACACGCACGGAACCCGTCTACGCCCCCGGTCATCCTTTGCTTCAAGCGGATGGATCGCCACTTAAGATGGACCTGGAGATGATCGTTCCGGTCGCCTTCGACTGGGACAAGGATGGTGACCTGGATCTGATCGTCGGCGACGAAGATGGCCGAGTCGCGTTCGTCGAAAACGTCACTCCTGAAGTTCGACCGGAACAGGAAGCGAAACCCACGACGGGCCACATGCCCCTCTTCGCCGCTCCTCGCTACTTCCAGCAGGAAGCCGACACACTCAAGTGTGGTGCTCTGGCAACCCCCTACGCCATCGACTGGGACGCTGATGGAGACATCGACATCATCTCTGGAAACACAGCCGGCTATATCGAGATTTTCGAGAACCTGAGCGGTCGTGGGATCGAACAACCAAAGTGGGCCGCTCCACGTCGACTGCAGTTCAACTCTAAGGTCTTCCGCGTGATGGCGGGTCCCAATGGAAGCATCCAGGGTCCGGCAGAAGCCAAATGGGGATACACCACACTCAACGTCGCGGACTGGGATGGAGATGGCCTGAACGACATCCTCTTCAATTCCATTCTTGGCCGGGTGCAGTGGTTGAAAAACATGGGAACGCGGGAAGTTCCCGAGTTCACCGAGGCGACCCCAGTCACAGTCGAATGGACGGACGGCCCCCGCAAACCGGCATGGACCTGGTGGGAGCCGGAAGGGAATGCGCTGGTGACTCAATGGCGAACAACACCGGTCGTACACGACTTCACAGGAGACGGTCTCCCTGACCTGGCAATGCTCGATCACGAAGGATTTTTCGTCCTGTTTGAACGAACCCGGCGGGACGGTGCTCTCGTCCTGTTGCCTCCGCGCCGACTGTTCACCGACAGGGACGGGAAGCCGCTTCAATTCAACAATCGCACGGCAGGAGGGAGCGGCCGTCGCAAGCTGGCCGTCGTCGACTGGGACGGAGATGGAAACCTCGACATCCTGCTGAATTCGACCAACGCAGATCTTTACCGGGGCCTGGGGCAGGTGGACGGCCAGTGGCGGTTTGAGCATATCGGGTCACTCGCCCAGCAAAACATCGAAGGTCACGATGTCAGTCCAGCCATCGTCGACTTCAACGCGGACGGGATCCCGGATTTTCTGGGCGGAGCCGAAGACGGCCGCTTTTACTACTTACGGAATCCCCGCACGCGGTAGTTTTGTTGTCACACGAGAGCAGGGGAATCGAGACAAGAAATGCCACTGCTCTGCAGTCTTCGGAAGAGCAGTCCCTTCTGATGCCAGTTCCCTATCAGTCTCTGGCTGGTGATCGGGAGGGACAGGTCGTTTTGAAGAGTGCACTGCACGACCGAAGACGGTCGTACAGTGGCATCAGAATTCGACATTCCACGGATATGAAATTTGTGCAGGGGATCTGAAACAAGACATGCCACTGCTCTGCAGTCTTCGGAAGAGCAGTCCCTTCTGACACCAGTTCCCTATCAGACTCTGGCTGACGATCGGGAGGGCCGGTCGTTTTGAAGAGTGCACTGCACGACCGAAGACGGTCGTACAGTGGCATCGGAGTTCGATATTCCACGGATATGAAATTTTTGCAGGGGATCTGAGACAAGACATGCCACTGCTCTGCAGTCTTCGGAAGAGCAGTCCCTTCAGATACCAGTTCCCTATCAGTCTCTGGCTGGCGATTGGGAAGGGCCGGTCGTTTTTTGAAGAGCGCACTGCACGACCGAAGACGGTCGTACAGTGGCATCGGAATTCAGATTGTCATCGGGAACTGGCCGTCGTACTGACCAATTTCCTGATGCTTACTCGATGGGTTTTTCGTTCCCTTTGTCGTCACGCAGGAATGGCTTTTTCACCGCCTTACCGACAACGGGCTTCGTTTCGCGGATCCAGATGTTTCGGAAGCGGACCGGGTTTCCGTGATCCTGCAGGCGGATCGGAAGACGATCAGCGTGCTTGGTATAGGCCGGAGGACGATGGAAAGGAGTATCTCCCTTCAGCTCGAAGTGGTTCAGGATCAGAACCCCATTGTGCAGCGCCGTGATATAGGCGGGCGATGCCAGTGCACCATCTTCTTTGAAGCGAGGAGCCGTCCAGATGATGTCATAGATGTTCCACGTGCCAGGAGCACGAGTCACATTCACCTGCGGCGGGGTCTGCTTGTAGATGGCTCCTGCCTGACCATCGGAATAGGTCTTGTTGTCGTAGGAATCGAGCACCTGAAGCTCGTAGGTATCCATCAAAAAGATTCCGCTGTTGCCCCGTCCCTGACCGCTTCCCACTGCGGGTGTCGGAGCAGACCACTCGATGTGAAGCTGGCAGTCACCGAAGGACTCTTTTGTGCGGACATCACCTTTGCCGCTGACCATCGCACCGTTGTCGATCTTCCAGTTCTCGGCCCCCTGCCAGGCTGAAAGATCTTTACCGTTGAAAAGGATGACCGCGTCCGACGGAGCCCCACCGTTCTCACCCGGGACAACCACAGCCGGTTCTTTCCATTCGATTCCATTGAGATACTCATCAGCGTGACCGCAGACGGAGACACCCAGGACCGATGTCAGAAAAGCCAGACCATTCACCCATTTCAAATTGCGCATCGTTTATTTTTCCTGTTGAAGCCAAGTTTGATGTCACCAACGTCGCACGTTCTGCCCTTGCGATGTTCGCTTGTGATTCCGTTGCCGTCTCCGTTCAAGCCTCGACTCGCGCCATGGCAGGATCTGCTGCCCCGCACTTAACTCCATCGAAAGCTTTCCGCCTTCACTTCGATCGCCAGGAGACCATCCACGTGAACTGCGGTCATCGGGTCAGCCTAATCTTGAATGGAATCCGTCTGCAACCTGTGCGATTGGACATGGAATCGACGCTCGCCTGTCCAACACAGCCACAGACGACACATCCTCCCTGAATTACCTGCCTGTCACAACTTCAGCACGCGGAATCCCGTTCTCATTCCGAATGACTGACAACACGCCGCCGACTCATCGGCATGAAGTCGACTCGTCGCGGTTTCCGATACACCACATGAGAGCGATTGCGGGTTCACAATCTGTCCGCGTCAACGTGTCGTCTGAAATTGATTGTGTGTTCATTCAAGGTAATTTCCGACATGAAGGCCACCCCACCCGAATTCGACGAACGACGGGCAGCCGCAAAAATTGCCGAACTGCAGCAGCAGATTCAGTCACTGCAACAGCAACTGCTGCAGGCACAGAAGATGAGCTCCGTCGGGGCTCTGGCCTCCTCGATCACGCATGAGTTCAACAACATTCTGATGACGGTGATCAACTATGCGAAGATGGGCGTGCGGCATAAAGATCCGGCCATTCGTGACAAATCGTTCGAGAAGATTCTGGCGGCAGGCCATCGTGCATCAAAGATCACGACCGGAATGCTGTCCTACGCACGTCAGCAGAGTGACCGTCGAGAACCGATGGATCTGGTCCCGCTGGTCGAAGACGTGCTGGTGCTTGTCGAGAAGGATCTGCAGCGGTACCGGATTCGCCTGACAACTCAATTTGACGATCACCCGATTGCTGCGGTGAACTCGGGTCAGGTCCAGCAGGTGGTGCTGAACCTGATCGTGAATGCACGGCAGGCCATGGAGCAGGGAGGAAACCTGACGATTGCAGTCCGCCAGAATCGCGAGCTGGGTCAGGCGGAAATCAGTATCAAAGACAGCGGCTGCGGTATCCCACCCGAGAAGCTGCGACGGATTTTTGAGCCGTTCTTCACGACGAAGACAGCCGACGATCAAGGGCAGGGGGGGACCGGCCTGGGACTTTCGCTGGCCCAGAAAGTGATGGAAGCGCACGGCGGCCGGATCCGAGTCGAAAGTGCCGTCGGGTCGGGAACGATGTTCACACTGAAGTTCCCCCTGGTCGCATCGACCGTCAAAGCGGCAGCAGGTTCCGTCGCGAGCTGAAGCCTGGGGAGATGGAGTCTCCCGGGCAGGTACTCGTAGTTGAGATGTGGCAGCAGAGAATGATCATGTTCCCGGATGTGGTCGGTTGATCCTCGAATCCGTTCAGGGGTCTCAGCGAGGGAAACGCAGTCAGCACACCACTTCCCATGCCGTTAAGATTTGCGACAGCAGATCGTCCAGTGTCGGTCACTGGTCAGTTTCACTGAATTGGCATCGACACCCAGTTCCTGAAGGATGGCAGCGACTTCGTCCACCGTGAGCGCTGCGTGAAGCGATTCACGAAACATCCGCTGCTGGTGCTCATTTGAGTCCCCCGCGTAGGTGAGAACGAGTTTCTCAACAGCTTCGATCGAGGCGGGTCGCACCAGATCGCGAACGAAGAGCAGCCCCCCGGGTTTGAGGACTCGCCAGAGTTCCGCCAGCACTTTGCCGGGGTCCGGGATATGGTGGACAATGCTGTTAGACATCACAGCATCGTAGGTAGCCTCGGGCTCGGGCAGTTGTTTGCAGTCCCGCAACACGACATTGATCGAAGCCGACAAATCCGCGGCCTGAACATTCCTCCGCGCGACGGCCAGCATTGATTCGGCCAGATCACTGGCTGTCACGTTTCCAGCAAAGCCTTGCTGCATCAATTCAATCGGGATCAATGCCGTTCCCGTCCCCGCGTCGAAGACGTGGATGCCGCTGGTATCAGCAACTCCAAAGCGATGGAGCGATGACAGAAAATCCTCGACGAAGATACGGTTCACCTGGCTATGATCCATCTGATCATAGTCCCTGGCTTCCGCCTCCGAGTCCATGACTTCGGGCTCGAGAGTTCGTTCCAGCATAATGTCACTTTCTGTGTTCGCGATGAATGGGCCGCATCGAGCTCTCATAAGGTAACGACTTTGCAGGTGTTAAAGACAGCATGTCCACAATCGCATCAGACTCGGATTTCAGGCATAGTGACAAGAGGATGCGAGACAATTCCCTCAACGGATTCAGGAATTAGATGTGATTCTTAGACAGTTCGAATCGCCCGGCTTGAACAGACGACGGCGAACATTGTCGACGAATGAGCCACGGACCGACCTCAGTATCGAACCACGGAAAGACCTTCTCAGACGGGATACCGACACTTAGATCAGCTTCTCAGGGGACGTCGATATGTACCGGGATTATCAATCGGAACACCCTTCACGATCGAGACTGACGCGAGTCGATGTCGTCATCGCGGTCGGCCTCTTCGTGCTGATCGAACTTGTCTTATTCCCCGGAGTTAATGACAGAAGGGGCCCGCGTCCAAAATTTCAATGCGTGAATAATCTCCCAAACATCGCTCTCGCTCATCTGAATTCTGCTTCAGCGACGGACGGGTGTACGTCCAGCTTCTGACACCTGCTGGCAGTCGCCATGGAGAAAACAAGCCGAATGTATCTCAGTACTGAGTAAGCCGCTGTTCTCACGACCTTCGCCCAGCAGTTGCTCCAGGGGACGTCGCCACTTCAAGAGTACCCCTCCCGGTCCGAGAGTCCCCTCCTCGGCAGCTTCTGCACTCGCGCGAGGTAAAGGCCCTCCTGGATGACAAGACTCCCGTAGCGGATCGAATACGGTGGCAGAGTAAAATCTTGAACCCAAATGCTGCAAAAAGGGATTTTCGTAAGAATTACACCCTCGCTTCGATTTACTGGCATGGGTTACACGAATCCGGCGGCGGATGTTGCCGTTCCGATCCGTTTGAGCTGATTTTCAAGGGAAAAACGCCTCTGATTCACCGTTCGAGACCGCTATTGACACTAACGACGAGTTTGGCACGGCGGGTGCTTTACTAGCCTTTCGTTGAACGACGGATTCGCCAAGGGAGGCGAATGACGAGTTCAGGCTAATACTGCAAGAATGGGAGTCGATGCCATGTTAGTGCTGACGCGAAAACGAGACGAGTTCATCAAGATTGGTTCCGACATCGTGATCCGCGTAATGAGGACCAGCAAAGGGTCCGTCAAGTTGGGGATCGAGGCCCCCGCTTCAGTCCGCGTCCTGCGAGGGGAAGTCGTTCCTGTCGAAACGCCTGCGGAAGCCACGCTTGTTGCTGATAGCGATGACGGTGAAGAATCGTACGATATCGCTGAACTGGAAGCGTTGCTGGTGTGCAACTGAGTCTACTCGATGGACGGTATGGACTATTCAGGAGCGATGAGACGGCACGAGGCTCATGTGACGTTGCCTTGGTCTTCATCGCAAGAATTCAATCAGGAGGTCTGTTCATGCGTTTGCCAATTCCCGCTTCCATCGCGTCAGTTCTCGCACTGACTTTCAGCTTGTCGCTTCCCGCGACAGCACAGGTACAGAATGGATGTTCCCGCTGTGCTGCCCCCCCAGTACGAGGCGTTATCAACCGAGGCACCGCCCCGTCGAATGACGTGGCGACACGCTCTCGCACAGACCGTCTGCGGGTTCAGGATGCTCCTCCCATCACCTCACCCTATTACCCCAGCGACCCGAATCTGGATCAGGAGGAAGGGGGACTTTTCTCGCCTCTCACTCGCAGCAGCCCGTCGCTGATTCCGACAGAATCGGCTGAGCCTGTTGCGACCCAGAAACGTCAGCCCCCACCTTCGAATACCCCCGACCAGACTGCCCCTACTCAACCGTCAATCGCAGATAAGATACGACAGCGTTACTCGGATCCACGCGTTCTGCGGATGCTTGAGCAGCTAACCTCTCAAGGAACGGAATCCTTCTACGCTGAGGTTTCGCAATTGATTGACGAACGACACATCACGCCGGCCAGTTATGCCCGCCGGGTGAATGGAGCACTCAATCATCTGTCCCACGCGCTCGAGGTTCCTGCCTTCATCAAAGCGGCACAGGTCCAGGGATCGGGAGAAGCGGTGGAAAAGTTTCGCGACGATCTGGAGCGGATCCGAAGTCAGGCCAAAGTACGAAGTACCAGCGATGCTATTATGGTGATGAGAGACGTCCAGAAGCAGGCAGCCCGGTCAATTAAGATGAACCCTTCCGCCGTGGGACTCGAATTCCTCTATGGTGCAACGGATAGTCTGGACCAGTTCTCAATGCTGTTGCCGCCGGAAAAGAATGGAGGACCGAGCGTAGGACTGAACGAAAACATTGTGGGGATCGGGGTCGAAATTGAATCCCATCCGAAAGGTCTGCGGATCTTGAAGCTGCTGCAGGGGGGGCCCGCAGAACAAGCGGACTTTCGCCGGGGAGACGTGATTACCCATGTCGATGGAAAGGATCTGAAGTCGCTCGACCTGCAACAGGCCGTCGACCTGATCGTCGGCCCTGTCGGCAGCCCGATCCAGATTCAGGCCTCGCGAGGAGACCGCTCGGGCAAAGTGACACTCACCCGCCAGAAGATCGTCTTCCACAGTGTCGTCGATGTTCGAATGGAGGACGAAAATCAGGGAATTGGCTACCTGAAACTGGAACAGTTTGCAGATTCCACGATGGACGAAATCGATGCCGCACTGCTGAAACTTCACAAACAGGGGATGAAGTCACTGATTATGGACCTGCGAGGCAATCCCGGGGGACTACTGACAACAGCAATCGCGCTTTCGGATAAGTTCCTTCCTTCGGGAACGATCGTCGAAACGCGTGGCCGGACTCGAGCAGATAACTCCCGAGAAGTCGCTCAGTATGCGAATACGTGGAGTGTCCCTCTGGTCGTGCTGATCGACCATAACAGTGCGAGTGCCAGCGAGATCTTTGCAGCGGCGATTCAAGAAAACCATCGAGGTGTCATCATCGGAGAAACCTCTTACGGAAAGGGCACCGTTCAGACGCTGTTTCCGCTCCAGTCGGTTCCTGCCGCACTGCGGCTGACCACCGCCAAGTTCTATAGTCCGGATGGACGGGAGATGGCAGGAGCAGGTGTGACGCCCGATTTCAAAGTGGCGACCAAGTCGACGGAAGATCAGGAACAGGACGAAGTGCTGAAAGAGGGGATCCGACAGATCCAGGACTTCCGAACCAAGATCATGGCCGAGCGATTGCGACGATCCAGCAGCACAGCTCCCGTCACCCACGTTGCCGCATGAAGCGGCAGAAACGAATGAATGATTCTCAAATCGGACAAGGGATAGCCGATGTCTATTGATACAACCAAGGACGGACCAAGAGGTCCGTCCTTGATGCATTTTCTCTGGGGCAAAGGGGCCCGGGTGATGTCGAAGACGGGGAAGCTCTCCTGCAGGTAACGCGACTCATGACTGTCTGCCATCGCCCTCTTTGAGCACGATCGCACACAGCCATGATCTGGCGAGGCTCAAGGCCTCGTCACGACAGAGGCGGGAAATTCACACCTGACCGAAACGGAGTTCGATGTCGACGATTTCAAACGCCGTCAGATCAATCAGCACGGCATCCCCCTCAATGCGAAGTTCCGAGAGGGTCTCGCCCCGGAAGTCTCGCTTGCGGGCGAATGTTGGCTGCCGGAAGCAGCGCAGCTTGACCGGTTTCGACAATCCTTCGGTTTCGATCAACCGAATCGCGAAACCCGGATCATTCGGCACGCTCGTGTGTTCGAACTGTTCCAATGGCGAAGGAGGGGTTTTGTCGGTTTCGACCGGCAGCAGACGAGTCATCTGCACGTGTCGAGAATCCAGATGAAAGAACCACCCCGTCGCTCCTGTTCGAGGGGGTCCGACTTCGGTCGGCACCACGGGTGCGGGAGTCAGTTCGTTCCAGGCCGCTTCAAGCGGGTACAGGGCATCGATGGCGATCGTAAACTTGAACTTGCGGACGGTATCTCCTGCGACCAGCAGCAGCGAATCCACCATTCGATCCCCGGTCTTGCGATGAAAAGCGAGACCATGCGGGACAATCGTCATGCGTTCGTCTTCCGAAGCGACTTCGATGTAGTCGGACGTTTCGAATCTTTCGCCAGCAAAGTTCTGGGCCGAATGGTAGATACTGCGGGTCACCACCGCAGTACTGTCACTCCAGGCAAACCGCGATGCAAAGTAGTTGTTCCACGGATCCCCCTCGGGCATGACCACGTCGGTCAGCTCCACCTCAATGTCGACCGTGGGACGAGTGCGCCAGACTCGGACCGTTTGCCGGTATGCTGCCAAACGCTGCGATTTGGCTTGATCGATAATTTCACCGAAGGTGACGATCTCGCCACATGCCGTGCCGCTGCGAACCACTTCGTGCCCCAGACATCGCATTTCCGCGTACTGCGACTTGGTGGTCTCGCCCGGTTGGTCGACGACGGGAATGGCCCGCTCCCGAGGAAAACGAAACGACAACTGCTGGCTGACCCGTTTTGCTCGCTGGTTATGCAGCCGCACATGCGCGATTCCACCAGTTCGCTCATTGATCGCGACTTCAAAGTGATCATTACGAAGCAGCCAGTCTTCGGCGAGAGGTTGCTTGGGCAAAGCCGGGCGGGGCGACTGCGAGGCCTCGGGAATCCAGGCGTATCCATTGCCAGGAACCTCAACGACACAGGCCGTCAGTTCGGGATGAGCCGGATTGAACTCGATCGCCTTGACGGGACCCGAGATGGGTGGTGGAGACTTAATACCGGGCAGTTGAACGACCACGCGACGTGTGAAGGAGAGGGGATTGAGAACAAGGAATCCCCGTTCTCCCGTGGCCCCGTGCATGATAATCCGCGCGAGTCGCCGGGCACCCCCCTTTTGCGCCTCAAGCAAGTCTGCTTCGAGTTGCTCTGTCGTGGAGAATTCCCGATCCAGCAGCGCAGACTCGAGTCCCGCTTCGACCTCCCGGCCGAATTGAACATCAATGGGACGATTCATCAGCGCATCTGCGGCGGCATGACACCACGCTGTCGCGTCCCACTGCCGGCGAAGCCTGTTATGCAGCGTGTACCGTTGAATCGGATCCTTCTCGCGTCGCGCGACGTGCTGAATCAGGATCGGCGAAAAGTACTCGTTCGGCTTATGAGTACTATGCTGACCGGGAAGTTCGGTCTCTTCGAAGAAGCGATCGAACGAGATGAAACGCCCCAAACACGGGGCGTACTTCTGCGAACGCCGCAGGTCGTGGTACCAGGGTGCTTCGATATCAGGCCAGCGGGCCAGAATCAGACCGGCAACGTGATCCTGATCCATGGACTCAGCCATTCGCGCCGGGAATCGCAGGTAGCTGGAGGCCCCCTCTGCCGCCAGCGGAATACGGCTGAAGGCGTCAATCAAGGTCCCATCAACACCACGCCAGCGGAGTTTGGTGTACTCGGCATCCGGGTAAATTCCATCATCCAGAACCACGTGCATGGCTGCCAGGAAGCCCGACTTGACCAGGATCTGAGGCAAAAGTGGTGTCAAACCAAAGCGGCGCCGTCCCCACACATTGGGAGAACGACCGACCAGAGACAGCCATTCGCTTCGTCCCCGCTCCAGATGATAGAGGAGACTTTCAAGCGGAAGCAGTGGCAGGGAGGCCTCCTCGTCCTCGCCTCCGAGGACGCTGATTCGACCGGCGTTCCAAGCGGAAGAGAGTTCCGTCGCCAGCCCTGGGGTCTTTTCACAGATCGCCTTCAGGTCCTGCGAGGTGGCCAGCAGACTCCAGGGGATCGTTTGTCGGGCGTCTTCCACCAGAGGTGCACTCTCGACGTCGGGAACTGCCAGACAGAGATCGAGCAAGTAGCATTCGACGGGATAGAAGCGTTCGCGCGCTTCCAGCAGCATCTCGAAGCAACCCGAAAGATGAGCTTCGGCCGTTTCCCGATCCTCGGCGATGGCGGCTTTCGCTCCGGCGTGGGCTCGCTGGAAAAATCGAGTTTCGTCGATATTTCCGAACTGCCTCATTTTGCGAGTCAGGATTTCGACGAGCAGCCAACAGGTCCCCAGAGCCATGAAATCGGCGGCCAGATCATCGAACAGCGGCGTCGAGAGGTCTGTATTTTCCGATTCCAAAACCGGGAGCTGAGAATCAGGCTCTCCGGCCAACCCAACCCCCGCATCGCTCAATGGGATCACAGGAGCCTGGTTCGAGAGGGCCTCTACCGGAAGTTCTCCCGCATTCTCCCCGTCCGCGGCACGGTCCTCCGTCGATTTGTCGATGGCTGTCAGGGCGACTTTCAACATTTCCGATCGCTCAGACAACCCCGAAACGACGGTCGTACCGGCCTTGCGGGCATCATCGATCCAACTGCAGGGAAGCCAGTCTGCTGAGACCGTCGGGACGATGACCAATTGCCCCGAACCGGGAATCGGCGGATCATCCGCGCGACGCCAGCGAGGCATTTCCCCCGTCCAGGCCAGCAGCCGAGGATGAAACGCGATTGCAAAGGCGTTGAGCAGACTCGCCGCCAGGTCGTCCGTCTGTTCAGTCGGGAAGTCGTCGAGACTGTGACTCGGGATCAAAATCTGAATATCAGGAGAATGCATGGATCGTCAGTTACGTTCAAAGTTAATGGTCGTGCCGGAATGCGTCATTCCGGTTCAATAAACTCTTCTGTACGGCCCGATCTCGTGTCGGCGCGAAATCAAACAGCGGCTCGATGACCTTGATGGCGGTGACAAGGGAAGCCCGATGATATCCAGCGAGGAACACGACAGGTAGGAACGAAACCACCAGGTTTTACCTTCTGTGCTGATCGAACAAGCCTTCCCGCAGGTCAAGATCGTGCCGGAAACACCGTACAATCGGGGAGAGGTGTGTCCTTTTGAGCCGATCCCGTGAAAAAGTTCTGATTTTCGGCCCAATTGCCGCCGTCAAGTTCTTTGAAATTCCCGTTTGTGGGGAACTTCGCCCGCCAGAATGCCGTCTCATAGTGTAGAATAGCGAGTCACGTCACCATCGCATTTCCGTTCCACTCGGCCGATATTGAAGCCACTGCGTTCCGTGCGTGATCCTGTTCTTCTTGTTGACTTTGCTACAATTCGTAAGTATCTCTTGGGAATGCGTTTTGGTCAGCCGTGGGCATTTTCTGAGCTCGTCACATCGGTTTTTCAGCCCTCGATTTGATATCCTTTCCGGTCTTGAGTTTGTCAAAAAGTCGTCCCTTCGGTTTGCAGAATGTGATTGTGCGGTGATCTTGTGGTGCCTTGCGCGAACGGCGTAAAGAACAACGGCGGATTGCCCATTTAGGCCTCTGTAGGAAAGAGTTTCGTCATGGCAGAGAACCAGGCAGCATGGGGGATTGAGATTGGTCAGGCGGGCCTGAAAGCAATCAAGCTCCGCTATACCGAGGCTGCCCAGCAGGTCGTGGCCGTCGCCTTTGACTACATTCCCCATCCGAAACTGTTGAATCAGCCCGATGCCGTCCCCGATGAACTGATTCGGCAGGCCCTGGACACCTTCCTTTCACGAAACCCGATCGGCTCCGATCTGGTCGCGATCAGTCTTCCCGGTCAGCACGCGCTGGCGAAGTTCATTCAGCTTCCCCCGGTTGAACAGAGCAAAGTCGCCGAGATCGTGAAGTACGAAGCGCGCCAGCAGATTCCCTTTCCACTGGAAGAAGTGATCTGGGACTTCCAGGCACTGGGCGGAGGGGTTGAAGAAAGTGGCTACCTGCTAGACGGGGAAGTCGGACTTTTCGCGATGAAACGTGAGCAGGTTCAGCATCACCTGCAGCCGTTTCTTGATCGCAAAGTCGAAGTTGAGCTGATTCAGATCGCCCCGTTGTCTCTCTACAACTTCCTGTGCTATGACCGTCTCGGCTACCGCAAGAACGAGCCTCGCGAGCCGAGCGAAGACTACTCAGTCGTCGTCGACATGGGTTCGGACGCTACGTCGCTGATGGTGACCAATGGCAAGAAGATCTGGATTCGCAATATGCCGGTGGGTGGGAACCACTTTACCCGGGCATTGACGAAGGAAATGAAGCTGACGTTCGCCAAGGCCGAACACCTCAAGTGCAACGCCACGAAAGCACCCGATCCGCGAGCCGTGTTTCAGGCCTTGCGTCCTGTCTTCAACGACTATGTCTCTGAGATTCAACGTTCGATCGGCTTTTTCTCGAGCGTGAATCGCAGTGCGAAAATTTCCCGCCTGATCGGCGTCGGAAATGGGTTCCGTCTTGCCGGTCTGCAGAAGTTTCTCCAGCAGAACCTCCAATACGAAGTTGAACGTGTCGATACGTTCCAGGCAGCCGTGGGTGACAATGTCCTCAACGCTCCCCTGTTCCAGGAAAACCTGCTGACATTCTGCGTCCCGTATGGTCTGGCGCTTCAGTGTCTGAATCTGACTGACATCCACACCACGCTGCTTCCGCCGGAAATCGCGACTGCACGTCTGATTCGCCGCAAAAAGCCCTGGGCTGTCGCCACTGCTGCGACATTGCTGCTGGGATTGGCGACTTCCGCTGCCGGTTTTGGCAACGTCCTGCAGTCAGTCAGCACCACCCGCTTTGGTGAAGCGGAGGCAGAAGCAGAAAAAATCAGTAAGGAAGCGAGTAAACTTCGTTCCGACTACGAAGGAGAAGAGGGGAAGAACAAATCCCTGAAAGCCTCAGGGGACGTTCTGGTCCGCTCATTGGACACGCGGGAACAGTGGTTGGAAGTCTACAAGGCGATCGATGAATGTCTGCCACGAGACACCGACAACCAGCTCGATGAAATGAACATGGCTCTGCGCGATCGGATTTCGATTCGCAGTATTACCACCAAGAAATACAGTGACCTCAGTTCGTGGTTCAGCGAACCGGCAATCGCAGCGGAAGAAGGAGAAGCGAAACTCTATTTCCGTGAAGACAAGGATCCGGACAACGCATCCAAGTTCGATGATAAAATTGCGAATCCTGATTACGAAATCAACGACCGGTCGGTGGGTCCCACCGGCGAGGGCTACGTCTTCACTCTGCACGGAATTCACTACCACCACGAGGACAAAAACCCCAAGGGACGTGGTGCAACCTATGTGGATGTCAAATTCCTGAAGAATTTGCAGAGTTGGACGGTTAAACGAGAAGACCCCTCGGGCGGTCCTCTTGTCGAGACGCCCGTTCGGTTGATCGGGATTACGCATGCCACGATGCCCGAGGCAACCGCGTCCACGCCAATTCTGTTCACTCCCAACCGAAAACCGCAGTCCCGCAACAGCTTTGGAGGAGGAGCAGCACCCTTTGGTGCACCGGCAGGTGCAGCATTCGGCGGCCCTGCAGGATTCCCCGGCGGTGCTACGGGATATGCTCCGAATGCAGGTCGGTTGCAAAGCGAAGATGATGGTTCGGAAAAGTCCATCACTCTGCAGCGAACAGTATTCAAGGTCGTGTTTGCCTGGAAGCCAACGCCACTTGACCAACGTAAACCCTGGCCTCCCGAGCAAACCGGCACTCCAACCAATTCTGAATCGACGGGTGCAACGGAAGAGCAGTAAGGTTAATTCCTTACGGCAACGGATCGTTCCAGACCAGACCGCCTTACGCACAACATCGAATTGCAGACTGTCAGTTTTCCGAGAAGGTAGAAATCATGGAAGCCCTCGAACCCGTCCTGAAACAGAAGTTTTGGATTCTGCTGGGCATCGGACTATTGATGACGTTCTTTGGCTGGTGGAGCGGAACGGGCAAGACGGCCGCTGCGATTGCGGAACGGACTTCAAAAATTGAAGCCGCCAACACCAGTATCCCAACGGCCGACATTCCAAACGAGGTCTGGACCAAGCGACTGGCCGAGGTCAATGGGAAACAGGAATCGTCCATCAAGTCGACCCAGTTAGGGCTCTGGAAGCGCCAGCAGGAACGGATGGTGCTTCCAGCCGGCCTGCCTCACGTCGAATACGATGAAAAGCTCAAGAACGAAGAGCGAGAACTCTTCCGCGATGCTTATGTTGAAGAAGTGACCCGCGTCTGGAAGACGCTTAACCCGATGGATGCCGATGGAACTGGGGTCGTCAATTTTCCCATTCAGTCCATGTTCCGCTTAATGAACCAGAAGCCGTGGACGAAGGCACCCCCTAAATCAGAAATCATCTGGGAAGTGATGGAAGATCTGTGGTTGCTGGAAGGACTTTTCCAGTCAATCACAGAGGCCAACGGAGGTCCTGATGCTGGGCGTGCTGAAGCCTGTGTTCACCAGATTGACGTTCTTGAACTGCGCGGAGGTGGTGAAAAACCCTCTCTGGGGGGCTCGGGAGGGGGTTCCGACGACGGCAGCATGGCCGGATTCGGCGGTGCTGCCGGGATGGGAATGATGGGCGGCATGGGAATGCGAGGGGGCGGCGGCGATATGGGTGCAACAGGCGGAATGGCCGGTATGCCCGGAGGGGGCGCAGCGGCAGTTCCCTCTGTCTCCGCCGAATTCGACGTCCGTGAAGAGTTTGGAGACGATGGTAGCGGCGCGGGTGGCGGTGCAGGCAATCGTGGTGGTGGCGGTGGTGGTGGCGCTCCCATGGGCATGATGAGCAGCATGGCCATGATGGGGGGCGCAATGGGTGGTATGGACGATGAAGGAATGGGCTCGTCCCAGTCGGAAAAAGTGATCAAACGCTACGTGACCCAGGACGAAAGCCTGCCCTACAAAACTCGTGGCTTCTATATGTCGGTCAAGATGGACCACCGAAAAATCCCGCAGTTCATTTCCGAGCTGACGGCAAATGAAAAGTCAGTCTGGCCGGTCGAAATTCTTCGCGTGCAAATGTCCCGACTTCATGAAGACGACGCCACTTATGCCAGCGGATTCTCGGGCGGATCAGCGGGGATGCGAATGGGTGCCGCCGGGGCGATGACGGGTGGTCCGATGGGGGGTGGTCCGATGGGAGCGATGTCGCCACTCGGTGGAGGTGGCGATGATGAATACGATGCCTTCATCAACACCCGCTCATTCGGAAACCGAAATCCTGCGACCAGTATGCAGTTGATGCAAAAGGTGAAAGAGTCACAGGAATCGCTGGATATCGCACTGCGAGACCCCTACATGGCTCAGGTAACGCTCTGCGGCGTCTTCACCATGTATAAAAAGGTCGAGGAACCCAAGGTCGAAGCAGACTCGGAATCCACATCTTCGCCGCAGGAGGCAGATTCCTCCGAGGAATCAGAAGTGTCTGAAGCTGCAAGCAACAGCGAAGCTGGCGGTCCTGAGATGAGCGATGCGACCCCGGCCACGGAAGAAGTCGATGCGACCGAACCTGCAGCCGAGGCTGAGTTGACTGGAGACACGCCCCAGGAAACCCCTGTCGACGGAGGGGGAGGTACTGGAGACGATCCGGCGCCCGTCACTCCAGGTGAAGACGGCGAGCCTGAAACAGAAGAGAAGTAGCGCGTTCCAACGACCAGGGTCCCTTTCCCGTCCTGATTTCTTCGCCCGTCGAATCGACGGAGGACATGTAAAATGAAAAAGTTGAACCTGAAAGCACTGCTCGTCAATCATGCCGAGAAGATCGTCTTCGGCCTGTTTGTCCTGATCGTGCTCGGAGTCCTCGCTGGCGGAACCAGTTGGGCTCGCTATTCGAAGATTACGCCTGACACCATGCAGCAAAACATCAAGAATGCGCGAGCCAAAATTGCTGCAAACAACGTCTGGCCCCAAGAGAAACAGGCCGCGTTTGCGATCGTCGACTTCTCTGAGAAAGCAAGAATGCTTTTCACCAGTCCTTCGATCGCCCGCTATGACTTCTCACAATGGTTATTCCATCCATTGTATCGGAAGGACGAACCAAAGCGCGAACCTATCTACGAAGCGGTACAGAACCTGATTGTCAAATCGGCATTCGTCCCTCTGAGCATTCTTTCCGAGGAAGCACGGCAGCGGGCGGAAATGGCGCTGTCGGAACAAGCGGAGGAAGAGACCACCGAAGACGACGAAAACTCGGAATTCGGCAGGCGGAGTTCCTCCGGGGGTACTGGCCAGTCACCGTTTGGTCGCCCAGGTCCCGGTGGGCCCATGGCCGGACCTGCGGGAATGGGCCGAGGAGCGATGCCCGGTGCTCATGCTGCTCCCGGTGGCAGGGGTCGGCCCGGCACCGGTCTCAATATGATGCCCCCCGGTGCCCGCGGGGATGATGAAGACATGCGAAGCGCGGGAATGATGGGTCCCGGGGGAATGATGAGCGGAATGGGGATGGGAATGGGTTCGGACAACGACGTTCGCGGTGTCCGGCTGATGGCCGTCCGAGGTGTCTTCCCTGTCCGTAAACAGATTGAAAACTACAAGAACGCACTGCACATTACAGAAGCAGAGGCGGCAGATCTCCTCGAAATCACGGACTTCGAACTCCAGCGACAGACGGCGCATGCCGGCCCCAATCCATGGGAGAACGCAAAGTGGGAAACCGTCGATATCCAGCATGCTCTTCAGGTTTTAACCGATAGCTCTGACATCGATGCCGAGGATCCCGTCCCAACCGCGCTGCGAGATTCTGTGATCACGATGGACTTGCCGCTCAACCTGTTGGGAGTCTGGCGAGAGTATGCCACACATCCGCGGATCAGGGATGAGGAACTCAGTCCTGAGGCCATCGCCGAAGAAATGAGGCTCCTTGAAACGATCAACGAGGTGGCCGTCGGAGCGAACCTGGGTGACGAGGCTCAACCCCGGCGACGAGGTTTGGCTCCGGCACAACGGGACTTTAGAAACCTCGCCAGCCGTGTCTCATCAGATAATAACGGTCGGAACATGATGGAAGAAATGATGAAGTCCATGCGTAGCACTGGCGGAGGCATGCCCGGAATGCCAGCGATGCCGGGAGGTGCAGGCATGGGAGCAGCCACGCGAGGGATGCCTGCTGGAGCAGCCATGGGTGCTGCTGGCGGCCGCGGAATGCAGGGAATGCCCATGGGTGGTTCATCGATGGGGATGCCCGGGATGCGAGGTCCTATGGGAATGCCGGGCATGGGCGGCGGCATGCGAGGAAGCAGTAATAATCCGCTCGACTTCCTGACCGCACGACGCAAATACCTGCTGTTCCGTTACTTTGACTTCGATGTCGAATCGGGCAAAGCCTATCGCTACCGAGTTCAATTGAAGCTTCGAAACCCGAACTTCGAACTGACTGCCGAAGAACTGGCTGGTGCCGATATGGAAATTGCGAAAGGTGAAGAACGTGAAACTCCCTGGAGCAACATCTCGAACCCGGATTATGTTCGCCCCACGGCGGCTTACTACCTGCAGGACATCGAACGCGATCCGTATGCCGACGAAAAAGTCCGATCCAGCACCCGACCTGTCGCACTCATTTCCATGTATGACTGGGACACCAAGAAGGGTGCAGTTCTTAGCGACGTGCTGAACCTACCTGCCATCGGTTCCTATATTGGGGAAACCAAGAAAGCGACCCCAATCCCTGACCTGATTGCCGGAACGCTGGAAAAGGGCGAGCATGCTTTCTCGACCCAGGACATGCTCGTTGACGTTGAAAGCGACATCGAGATTGCTCCTGATCAACACCCCGACCTGAAGTTGACCCCGGATAAAAAACGTCCCACGATCCGTCTGGGTTTGCTCGAAGAGGCGCTGGTCGCAACATCGTTTGGTGAACTGAGATCGCTGGGAAGCCCCATGAATGAAATTGATCGCGAGAGCCTCAATTTCTGGAAGAAACGCGAAAGCGAAGAACGTGCGGTGATCAAGTCACGTGAAAGCCTGTCGCCTCAAAACAACATGGGTCCTGCCGGAATGATGGGCCCTGGTGGTATGGGCCCCATGGGTATGATGGGGATGGCTGGCAATGGAGAAGATGGTGAGGGCGGGGGCGCCAAGCGAAAGAATCCCCGAAAGGCAGGGCAACGGGGTGGTATGGGAATGATGATGATGATGCCCGGCGGTGCCAGTGGGATGCCGGGAGGTATGATGCCAGGAATGCCCGGGATGCCGATGCAGCAACAGCCCGGCGGCCGCGGCGCGAAGTCCAAGAGCCGCTAAAAGTCGATCACCCGACTGGATAAGAAATCCCAGACATTCGAGATTGCAGCTCAGAACTCAATCTCGAATGTCTGTTTTTCTTTCAACAGCTTCGATTCAACCCGAATTGTGTCCCGGACCAGTTGCCGAGCCCCAGGAACGGGAATCCTGATCTGCACAGCACCATCTTCGACGGGCAACATCACATTCGATTTCAGCCGAATTGGCTGCTTGTAACCATCGGTCCCAATGACGTTCCCAGAGACATCGGAACCTCGGTACTTGGTGACGTTACTGGGAAGGCGAACTTGAATGACGACGAAGTAGTCCTCGCCCGGTTTCGGATCTTTTGGATCCGCCCAGGCACTGAAACTCCCTTTCGTCTGGGCATACCCCGGTACACGGACGTTGGGAACTCCTACAGAGTTTCCGTCCCCCTCTCCTTCTCCCCCTTCGCCCTGGCCCCCCAGTCCCACTCGCATTGATTCCGCGATATCGCCTTGTTTTCCTATAGAGTCGAGGACCTTGGACAAGTCGGACGTCTGGAGCGGAGCCGCCTCACCGGCTTCCGCTCCTTCACCTGCCACCTCGGTCTCGAGGATGACATCAGCGGCGAATTCGTCCCCTGTTCCATTCGTCCCAAAAATGCTCGAAACCTCTTGTGTCGTGACCTGCGAAACCAGAATGCAGGCCAGAATCACCAGGATGACCGCATGGATCCCAAGCGATGTTACAATCCCGATCAAGCCTTGTTTCGAGATCCAGTGCGTTTCCTCCTGATCCTTCGATGGCTTATCCACCTTCACGATTGCTGTCTTCGGATTCACTCGCTGCCCCGGTAACGGGGGAATAACCGGCTTCAGAACTGTTGCACCCAGCGGCGGAATCGAACCAGAATCATGCGAGGGAACCTGTTTGCCCTTATCCTCCCGCATCTTCTGGTCACGGCGAGTCGAGAACCACGCGGGGACATTCTCCGGGGGATCAGCCAGTGACGGAGTTCCCTTTTCTGGCCGTTGAGGCCCATCACTCGATTGAATGGTCTCTCCGGCCATGGATCATTGCCTTGAGGGAAAGTACTGGGGGATGAAAACGATTTCGATTAATCCAGACGGCATCGGCGGCGAAACCCGCACGATTATACATCGTCCAATTCTTAAAGACCGAACAATATTTTAGATGTTGTGACTCGTATCAGTCTCAGCAATTCTTGATTGTGGAAATTTGTCCAGAATTTGTCCCAGAGGTTTATTTCATCAGGAGTTCGATCTCAAAGTCGTCCTGATTTCAAACTGGACTGCAGCGACTTCTCTGTCGGAACGATTAGAATCGAAGGCTCAAGGCAACCCAATGGGTCTGAGGTTTTTATTCGCCATTTGGGATTCCTGACTGAAGAGTCACTGCCAACGGAGTGCCATATAAGCGGGAAATCCCGACGTTTGTGGTCGAGCTGCTTCGCAATAGGAACAAAATGTCAGAAATTGAACGAATCGGCGTCACTCGCCGCTGGTCAGATGTGGTAATCCATGGTGGCACCGCCTATTTCGTCGAAGTTGCGGATGATCCGCAGCAGGACGTCGCAGGTCAGGTCGCCCAAATACTCGCGCAAATTGACGCTCGTCTGGCTCTGTTTGGAAGTGACCGAAAGGATCTTCTCCAGGTCCTCATCTATCTGGCTGACCTGACGGACGGACCAGCACTGAACGAACTTTGGGACAATTGGGTTCCGGAAGGCCATGCTCCCGCGCGGGCGTGTGTCCAGGCAGCTTTGTCTCCTGGGTATCGAGTCGAAATGGTCATCACGGCCGCAGCTCGACGGTCAGGGGGCTGAAAGCCGGTTGTACCAGATATCGGCCAGTCCAATTGCCAGTAGCCCAAGACTCACAACGGCATTCACGTTGAAAAAGGCGACGTTCACTCTCGTGAGGTCCGCAGGCGTTACGAGCGAATGTTCGTAGAGCAACAAGCCCGATACTGCAATGATACCGACGAGGAACGGCATTCCCAGCCCGCCGAAGTGCCAGACGGCAAACAAGCTGGCAATGGTCAAAAGGTGGCTGATTAACGCAATTCGCAGCGCCGTCCTGATTCCCCAGCGGGACGGAATGCTGAACAGGTTCCGTTCGCGGTCGTAATCGGCATCCTGGCACGCGTACAGAATGTCGAAGCCACCAACCCAGAAGAAGATTACCGCAGACAACAGTGCGGGAATGACGGCCACTTCCCCTCGGATCGCAATCCAGGCCGCCAGGGGTGAAAGCATGAGCGCCGCCGAGAGCCAGTAATGGCACAGCACCGTAAATCGCTTCGCGTACGAGTAGCCCATCAGAAACAATAACACGGGAACGGATAGACGCAGTGGCCAGGGGTTGGGCAGGAACAGCAGTGTCGAGGCTACAAACCCGGCCGAGCTGACCAGCGTAAAAAGGACAACGGTCGACAGCTTCAGCAGTCCCGCAGGGAGATGCCGTTTTTGTGTGCGGGGATTCTCGGCGTCGAATTTGCGATCAACGATCCGATTGAACGCCATCGCTGCCGAACGGGCAAAGATCATGCAAAGCACAATCCCCAAGAGGTGCACCCACGAGAACGGACTGTCCGGCATCCGCCAGGCCAGAGCTGCTGAGAGCAGGGCAAAGGGCAAAGCGAACACGGTGTGACTGAACCGGATCAGTTCCAGCAGATGGCGAATTTGAGACAACATGCAATCACGCGAAATAAAATTCTCTGAACTCATCAACAACAGGCGAGGGTCGGATTCAAAAGCCCGTAACGTCCGCCGCACAGCAGGCGGAATTCTGCACCACTCGTTCCCCGCCTGACTTCACGGCACTTTCGCCCGGAACGAAGCTCCTGCTGCGACAGTCGCCTTGGAATTCTATGACATCAGCTCGATTCGACCATATCAACAACACGTCGATACGCGGAAATCGTCTGCTCGGCGGCCGCGGATGAATCCGGCCAGGGGAGCGCCTCGGCCGAGAGATATCCGGCGTAATGAATGTCTTTCAGCGATTTCGCAATCGGTGCATAGTCAATGTGACCGCATCCGGCTGGTCGTCGATTGGAATCCACAAAATGGATATGCCCGATCCACCGACCTCCACGCGTGAGTGCCGCAGCTAAGTCACGCTCCTCGATGTTCATATGGAACAGATCAGCCAACAGGCGGACATTGTTAGTGGCAAGCGATTCCATCAATTCCACGCCCGCATCGACCGTATTCAACAGATTGGTTTCGTACCGGTTCAGTGGTTCATAGATCAGTGGCACACCGTATCCCCTCGCGTGTTCCCCCAATACATTGAGCCCTTCACGAAGCCAGTCAATCGCCTGTTCTTTCGAGACGCCCTCTCCCCATCGCCCCTGCATGGAACCAATGATGGCCGGCGCCTGGTGAACTCCGCCAAAGTCGACCATCGAACGGATGAAGTCGATGGCCCGCTTACGGACATCCGCATCGGGACTGGTCAGGCTGAGTTTGTGTTTGACCCACCCGGCTCCGGTCCCCACTGCAGCCAGACGAAGCTGATGTGTCGACAGCAGCTTCCCGAGTGTTTCCCGAGAGACCGCATCTGGTCCCGGCGCGAAAAGTTCGATCGCATCAAACCCCAGTCGTTTGGCCTGAGCACAAGCTGCCGGAAGGTCGTCCCAAAAAACAAAGGGGCCCCCTTTGGCTTCAGCAACCAGACTCACAGTGACGGCACAAAGGGGCATAACAAATCCCGATAAGGATGAACTTCGAACCACGCCGCCACCCGATCCACATCAAGGCAGCTCTTCCATTCCACACCGCAGACGCAGGACAGGACCGGGTGTTCCGCAATGCATCACACCGCAACCGCCAGTCGCCCGACCAACCCGCGAAGAGCTCGCACAATTCGCCCGCCGTTCCCCAACGCATCCTGCTGCGTCTGTCGAGCCTGCTACGTGAGCCGCTCCAGCCAGGCAGGCGTGTTGATCACTTCACTGATAAACATCTGCTGAGCGCACAACGTGGCTCGGTGCAGTTCCTCTGCGGTCACGGATCCCGCAGCGTTTTGAACGGCCAGTGTTCCCGTCGCATCCGAGAGGAACTCGACTTTGTACCCATTGTGCATCGCCTGTCGGGCCGTCGTGTCGCAGCACATATGGGTCATGTAGCCACAAATCGAAATCGTGTCGATTCCCGACTGCTTCAACCAGTCCCCGAGACCGGTCCCGGTAAAGCTACCAGGCAAGGTCTTGTCGATCAGCAGACTGGAAGGGCGACGAGCCACCTCCGGATGCAGTTCCCATTCCGCCGATCCCTTCCGGAAGAAGGGCGAGTCAGGCTCGGTCTGGTGATGTCGAACAACGACTGTGGGAATACTCTTTCTGGCCGCTTCATCCATCACTTTCAGGATCTGTTCAAGGTGTCCCGCTGGATGGGTGATCGGCAAGGCTCCTGTGAAGTACTCATTCTGCACATCGATTACCAGCAATGCTCGCTTCATGGCTTCTCCACAGTCTCAGGTTTCGCGGCCAATCTGCCGCAGTCATTCAGCGCGCCGAAGGACTCGTTCGGCGCGCTGACTCGATGAAACGAGGTTCACTCCAGTGTCAGCAGCAGATCACCGGCCGCCACTTGCATCCCTCGTTTGACCAGCACCTGACCAATCTTTCCATCCCGATCCGCGGTGAGATTCGTTTCCATCTTCATCGCTTCCAGACTCAACAGCTTCTGGCCCTTGGTGACGTTGTCACCCGGCTGGACAGCGATTGTGGAAATCATCCCTGGCATGCTGGCTCCGATGTGGCAGGGGTTCGACGAATCTGCCTTGAGATTCGATGAGCCCTTCGGTTCCAGCGACTTATCGACCACGGTCACGTCACGCGGCTGGCCGTTCAGTTCGAAGAAGACGGTGCGTTTACCGTCGGGATGTGGATCACTGATCGACAGGAACTTAACGATCAGTCGCTTACCCGGTTCAATGTCGAATGCAATCTCTTCGCTCGGTGTCTGACCATAGAAGAAGACCGGTGTCGGCAGACAGCTCGTATCGGAGTTCAACTGCTGATGAGCAACAAATTCCTCATACACTTTCGGATAGAGCAGCCACGTCACGATCTCGCGGTTGGTCGGTTCCCGTTTGATCACCTGCCGGACCTTTTCACCCGCGGCCGCGAAATCCGCCGGCAGCAGGCTTTCACCGGGTCGTCCCGTCACCAGCGGCCTGTCACGCAGAATTCGACGGCGTACGGCCAGCGGGAAGCCACCGGGTGGCTGGCCCATTTTTCCACTGATCAGGTCGATCACACTTTCCGGGAACGACAGGTCTTTGGACTCGTTCAGAATATCTTCCGAACTCAGGTTATTCGCGACCATAAACAAGGCCATATCCCCAACACTCTTGGAACTGGGTGTCACCTTGACGATGTCACCGAAGAGCTGGTTGACCTCGGCGTAGACCTGGCAAACCTCGGGCCAGCGGTCGGCAAGACCCAGGGCTTTGGCCTGCTGATACAGGTTTGTGTACTGTCCCCCGGGCATCTCGTGCTGATAGAGATCCGCGGTCGCAGGCAGCATGACCGTCTCGAACGGCTGATAGTACTGCCGCACGACTTCCCAGTACCGGGCGAGTGCATCGAGGTACTCGGTCTTCAGACCTGGATTTCGGTCAGAGAATCGGACCGCCTCGACAAGCGCGTTGAGGTTCGGTTGAGACGTTCCACCGGACATCGGAGCCAGTGCTGCATCCGCGATATCCAGTCCCGCATCGCTTCCCATCAGGATCGACGCCGCCTGAATCCCTGCGGTGTCATGCGTATGGAAGTGAATCGGTATACCGACTTCCTGCTTTAACGTCTTGACCAGCAAGGCTGCGGCGGCCGGCTTACACAAGCCCGCCATATCCTTGATGGCAAGAATATGAGCCCCCCCTTTTTCCAGTTCTTTGGCCAGATTGACGTAATACTTGAGGTCATACTTGGGCCGGGATGGATTGAGGATATCACCGGTGTAGCAGATGGCCGCCTCACAGAGTTTCCCTGATTCGCAGACCGCATCCATGGCGACACGCATGTTCGGTGCCCAGTTCAGCGAGTCGAATACGCGGAAGATATCCATCCCCGCCGCGGCGGCTTCTTTCACGAACTCGACCACGATGTTGTCGGGATAATTCGTGTAGCCGACCGCATTCGATGCCCGCAGCAGCATCTGGAACAGAATGTTCGGGATTCGCTCACGCAGTTGAGTCAGCCGGTCCCACGGGCATTCTTTATTGAAACGCATCGCCGTATCGAAGGTCGCACCACCCCACATCTCGAGTGAGAAGAATTGCGGACAAAGACGTGCATAGGCGTCGGCGATATTCAGCAGATCCACAGTCCGGAACCGTGTTGCCAGCAGTGACTGGTGGGCATCGCGCATCGTCGTATCGGTGATCAGCAACGGCTTCTGAGCCAGGATCCATTCCGAAAACTTCTTCGGCCCCAGTTCAAGAAACTTGTCGCGAGTCCCTTTCGGGATGGGCGTATTGCGATCAATCACGGGCAATGGGGCAGGGGAGCGGTCGACCTTGGTCGCCGCCACTGCGTGGACCTTACCCGTATTCAGAATGGTATCGGCGAGGAAGGTGAGCAGTTTCGTCGCGCGGTCTTTTCGCGGCGCGAACTGAAACAGTTCTGGCGTTTCGTCAATGAATCGAGTGGTGAAGGCCCCATTGATGAATTTGGGGTGAGTCATCACTTTGATCAGGAACGGGATATTGGTCTTCACGCCCCGGATACGGAACTCTTGCAGCACTCGCTCCATCCGTGCTGCCGCATCGCCGAACCGGCGGCCCCGCACCGAAACTTTCACCAGCAACGAGTCATAGAACGGGTTGATGATTGCTCCGGAGAACGCGTTTCCTCCATCCAGCCGAACGCCTGCTCCCCCTGCGGCGCGGTAGTGAGAAACCCGACCATAGTCAGGCATGAAGTTGTTGCCGGGATCTTCCGTTGTCACTCGACATTGAATGGCGTAACCGTTCGTCTTGATTTCGCTCTGCGCCCCCAGGTTGATTTCCGGATCGGAAAGGGGCGTTCCCTGGGCGATCAGGATCTGGGACTTCACAATGTCGATTCCGGTTACTTCTTCCGTAACGGTGTGCTCGACCTGAATCCGGGGATTGACCTCGATGAAGTAGAAGTCGTTCTTGGCCGTGTCGTAAAGGAACTCAACCGTCCCCGCATTTTCGTAGCCGACGGCCTTACCAATTTTGATCGCCGCTTCACAGATCCGGTTACGGATCCCTTCATCCAGGAACGGTGCCGGCGCGATCTCAACGACCTTCTGATGTCGCCGCTGAACCGAACAGTCGCGTTCAAAGAGGTGAACCAGATTCCCGTGCCGGTCACCGAGTAACTGCACTTCGATGTGTCGCGGCTGCTGAATGTACTTCTCGACAAAAATGTCAGGCGAACCGAACGCTGACATCGATTCTCGCTGCGCCTGATCGAACAGGCCGGGAAGATCCTCAGGGTGCATGACCACTCGCATCCCGCGTCCGCCCCCACCGTTGGCAGCTTTGAGGATGACAGGATAACCGGTCGCTTCCGCCAGTCTCCGACCATCTTCGACATCGGCGATGGGTGTTGAACTTCCCCCGAGAACGGGAACCCCCGCAGCTCGAGCAATCTCACGAGCCGTGATCTTGTTTCCCAGCGACTCCAGCACTTTGACCGAGGGACCCACAAAGACAATCCCCGCCTCTTCACAAGCGGTGGCGAGTGCAGGGTTCTCTGAGAGAAATCCATAACCGGGATGAATCGCGTCGACGTTCGCCTGCTTGGCGATCTGGATAATTGCGGGGATGTCGAGATAGGCCCGAATCGGTTCACCGGGTTCCCCGATCTGGTAAGCCTCATCGGCCTTGAACCGGTGCAGAGCATACCGATCTTCGTAGGTATAGATGGCAACAGTCCGGATCCGCAGCTCATGAGCAGACCGACAGACACGAATGGCGATCTCGCTACGATTGGCGATCAACAGCTTCTGAATGGGCTTCATGCGAATCAGTTCTCTACTTTGGGAGCGGACAAAGCGGTCGGTCCAAAAGAATACAAGACGAGTCTTCAACCCCGCAATTGATCGGCAAACCAATGTCACTGCGCCCTGCGTTTCCTTGAATCCTGAAAGGAAACTCGTCCCGCAGCACCGCACCACCAAAAGGGGCGCCGGCCCACCAGCACCCATGGCTCGTCAGCCGGGCTCTCCAGAAGGCAAAGAACGAGAGATTTTTCCCCGTCCGGGCTCTGCGACGCGACCAGGATCGCGCCCAGGCACTGGGAAAGCCTGCCGAGCACTTCTCGATCGCGATCCACAAAAACCATCGCCACAAAGCCTACAATCACCCCAGGCATCCGAAACCAACCCATTTCGCCCGTTTCTCGCTCACTACCTCTCCAGCGGCGCAGCGAGAGGGAATTGCCCGAAGTGCAATTCAAAATCCGCGGGGGAAAAATTTGAGTTGAGCGACATGAGCAAGTTGAGCAACTTCAACGGAAACCCGCTGTTTTCAGGTCCTCGCAGCACATTCAAAGTTGCTCAAATTGCACAACTTCCAAACCCGAATTGAGCAACTTCCAAATCGATCGTTCGACAGTGCAATTGTTCCGCAAAAGTCATTTGTCATGCGCTCGTTCAACACAAAGCTGACGTCCTTGAACGAGAAGATAAAACAAACACATATTTCCGTCAAGATTTTTTACTGCACATCGCGAGCAACAATCCGCTGAGCATGGCTGGCGCTCGTGTCACCTGCTCCGTCAACGTACGCTCGACAACTGCGATTCATTCTCCGTAAGTCGATGCCCAGGTATCGAGAGGTTCACGATTTCAGACTGCAACGGAAAGAGGAAAAGAAGTCGCGCGGCGGGCTGTCTTACAGGCCAGCTTTCGATGTTGGCGTGGTGGGTCGCTGAGGGCTACAACTGGAGGCGATTTTCTGGCGGTGAGTGCTTGGGGACATCATTCATTTGGAAGGTAGTGGACCGGTGCCTGTCAAAGCGGTGCGCGAAGAAGAGCGAGGACGGGATTCACTCACGAATGGCCGCGCCGGATCGGCCGTCCCTCAGGACCTCCCTTTCTGGGCAGTTCCTGTGGAGAAGGTACTGACACTGCTCGGGTCTTCTGAGGACGGGATCAGTCAGGCAGAGGCGCAAAAGCGGTTGGCAACGAACCGCAGCCTGATCGGCCGCAAGCAGTCTCCGTGGCGAATGCTGCTCGATCAGTTCAAGAACCCGATCATTCTCCTGTTGCTCTGTTCCGCCATGCTTTCGTTCAGTCTGCCGGGCGAGAGCGCGAATGCGTGGATCATCATCTTTATTCTGCTCGCCAGCGGACTGCTCGGCTTCTGGCAGGAACTCAGCGCGGCTGACGCGGTGGCAAAGCTACTGGGACTGATTGAGACACGTGCGATGGTGATGCGCGACGGGAAAGACTGCGAGGTCCCGATCGACGCTGTCGTACCGGGGGATGTCATTCGACTGACTGCCGGAAACCTGATTCCCGGTGACTGTCGACTGCTCACCGCTCAGGACCTGTATCTGAACGAAGCGGCATTGACCGGAGAAAGCTTCCCTGCGGAAAAGGTGAACACCGTTCTGGAGAAGGCGACCCCGCTCAGCCAGCGAATCAACACGCTTTACCTGGGAACCCATGTGATCAGCGGGATGGGGACCGCAGTGGTGGTGAGAACCGCACGCGATACGGAATTTGGCAAGATTTCCGAACGGCTGGAACAGAAGCGACCGGAAACCGGCTTCGCGCGCGGACTCGCTCAGTTTGGTCGAATGCTGGTCAAGATCGTGAGTGTCATCACGGTTGTCCTGTTCGCCGTCAAAGTGGGCTGGCAAGGCGACCCCGTGACCGACTCACTGCTGATCACGCTCGCCCTGGCCGTGGGGATGACGCCTCAGTTACTGCCGGCCATCACCAGTGTCGTGCTCTCGGCAGGGGCCAAGTCAATGGCCCGGCATAATGTGATCGTCAAACAATTGCTCTCGATCGAGAATCTCGGCGGAATGACCGTCCTCTGCTCGGACAAAACGGGAACCCTGACCGAAGGGGAGATTCACCTTCACTCGGCTCTGGATCCGACGGGCAACCCCAGCGAACGCGTGACACGACTGAGCTATCTCAATGCCTTCTTTCAGACAGGTTTCGCGAATCCGGTCGACCGGGCGATACTCGCCGCTTCCGCGATGACAGCAGACGATGCCCGGTTTACGACAAACGGCATCCAGAAGCTGGATGAAATTCCCTACGACTTCCTCCGCAAACGACTCAGCGTACGCCTGCTGCTGGACGGCGAAAAACTCCTGATCACCAAAGGGGCTCTCGCCAATATCCTCGAAGTTTGCTCCACCGTCGAAACGACCGAAGGCAATTGCTGCGACCTCGCATCCCTGCGGGATTCGATCGAACGGCAATTCACTCAGATGAGCAACGAAGGGCTGCGGATCCTTGGCCTGGCTGTTCGTCGAGACGACTCGCCGCACCTGACGAAGGCGAACGAGTGCGAGATGACGTTCCTCGGGTTTCTGGTCTTCACGGACCCACCGAAAGCGGACGCGCGGGAAACGCTCGAGCAGTTAAAGCAGTTGGGCGTCAAACTCAAAATTATCACCGGAGACAACCGGGCTGTGGCGGCGACGGTGAGCCAGCGGGTTGGCATTACCGCATCGAAAGTCATCACTGGTTCGGAGTTGCGACAGCTCAGCGACGAGGCCCTGCGGCACCGAGTGAGTGAGGCGGACGTCTTCGCAGAAATCGAGCCGAATCAGAAAGAACAGATTATTCGTTCACTGCAGCGGAACGGCGAGGTCGTCGGTTACATCGGCGACGGAATCAATGACGCATCAGCGTTGCACGTGGCCGATGTCGGCATCTCGGTCGCCACGGCGGTTGATGTTGCCCGAGAAGCGGCTCAGATCGTCTTGCTGAAACACGACCTCGGCGTCTTGGTGGAAGGGGTTCGAGAGGGGCGTCGGACATTTGCCAATACACTCAAGTACGTCTATTTCGCCATTGCCGGCTGCTTCGGCTACATGTTCAGCCTGGCGATCGCCTCGCTGTTTCTTCCCTTCGAGCCGCTGCTCGCTTCGCAAATTTTGCTGATCAATCTGCTGGCGGACTTTCCTGCCATGTCGCTGGCGACGGACTCGGTGGACCCCGAACAGGTGGCTCAGCCGCGGCGATGGGATACGAAATCCATTTTCCGTTTTATGCTGTTCTTCGGCTTTGCCAGTTCAAGTTTTGACTTCCTGACGTTCGGGGCAATCCTTCTGGTCTTCGGTGCAGAAAATCACGATCTGTTCCGTACCGGCTGGTTTGTGGAATCAACACTGACGGGGCTTTTGATTCTGCTGATCGTCCGGACCCAGAGGCCCTTCTTCCGCAGCGAACCGTCCACGCTGCTGCTGATGGCCTGCGCGCTGATCGCAGTGATTGTCGTCGGGCTTCCCTACAGTCCGCTGGCCAGCACACTTGGTTTTATTCCTCCCTCGCCACTGTTGCTGGGTATGATGCTGATCATCACAGCTCTTTATGCACTGGGAATGGAAACGGTGAAGTTCTTCTTCTATCGGCACTTCGGAAAGTAAATAGAGCCCCCTCGGGAGTCATCCGCGCGATGCCTCTCCGGGTGGATGCATTCGCCCCCCGGCGGAAGGAGAAAAACCGGCCACCTGGGTGGTGGTGTGTGGGGTGTCTGCACACCACCAGCACACACCACTCGCGAGTTCACGCGGTTTCGATTTGAGAATCGGCTTCCATTTCGGCGAGATACTCTTCCGCCGTCTTGAGTTCCCAGTCCCCCTTTCCGGTCAGACTGAGGACGTGCGTGTGATACCGGGCGACCTGTGGCCGATGAGTGACGCTGATGAGTGTCACTTCGCCCTGCCGCAGTCGATCGTAGAGGGTCGCTTCGTTCTTTTCGTCGAGCGCACTGGTCGCTTCGTCCAGAATGACATACGGCTTTTCTGCCAGCAGGACTCGCGCGAAGGCCAGTCGTTGCTGTTCACCCAACGAGAGCATCTTTCCCCAGTCCGCTTCGACATCCAGACCCCCGCAGCGTTCGATCAGATTCGGAAGATTGACTTCTTCCAGGATCGACTGAAATTCTTCGTCGGTCACTCCCTCGCGATAGTTGGGGTAGAGCAACTGAGCCCGTAAGCTGCCGATGATCAGGTAGGGGCGCTGAGGCAGGAACAACATCTTTTCGAGCCCAGGACGGGTTAGCTGACCGCTGCCGTAGTCCCACAAGCCTCCCAGCACGCGCAGTAGCGAGCTTTTTCCTCCACCACTGGCGCCGACGATCAGGAGTCCATCTCCTTCGTTGAGCGAAAGTGAAAGGTCCTTGATTAAATCACGCTTCCCATCCGGAGTCTGGGCGGTGAGTTGCTCGACTTGAAAGTGGTCGCCCTCTTGCGTCGTGATGTGCTCCTGATCGGGCGCAACGGTGCTCGTCTGCGCCATCGCTTCGAGGGTTTTGGCAAAGCGATCGAGTCGGCTGACTCCCGCAGCGAAGTAGCTCAGCACGTCGAACTTGTTCACAATCACGTTCAAGGCACCGAAAATGGCTGCAAATGCCCCCGTCGCCTGAACCACAGCCCCAATCGTGATGTCCCCGGACATGACGCGCGGTGCCAGGATGATGCCCGGAATGATCATTGTCATCGTGATATAAGCGTACTGGAAAATATTCAGAAAGAATTGCCAGTTCACCAGCTTGTTAAAGTTGATATAGGCATCGTTGAACCGTTCCAGCACCAGATCGGACTCTTGCTTTTCACCGCGATAGAAAGCGATCGATTCCGCGTTTTCTCGCACACGAACCAGGCTATAACGAAGATCCGCTTCGCGTCGCAACTGGAAGAAATTCAAACCGACCAGTGGGCGCCCGAAAACCAACGTGGTAACCGCAGTCCCTACGATGGCATAAACCACAATAAAGTACACCAAGAGCTGCGAGATATTCCACAGGACCCCGCAAAACGCGATCAACTGCAGTCCCGTCTCGATGAAGATCAGCAGGAAGTAAATCGACTTCTGTGTGAACGAGTTGATGTCTTCGGCGATTCGCTGATCCGGGTTATCGATTTCTGCAGCAAACGTCAGCCGATAGAAGGCGGTGTTGCTGAAATAATTATTGATGAAGCGGGTGGTCATCCAGCGCCGCCAATGATTGGTCAGCCGGTCGCGAACATAGTAGTAAAGCCCGTATACGGGGACCGCGATGGCGATGAGCCCGAGCGTATAATAGATCGAACGCCAGTAGCGATCCGAATCGCGGTCTGCCAGAGCGTCTGAGAATTCGCCCGTCTGTTTATTGAGGAGCACGCTGGCCGCTGTATTGGTCAGCATTAAAACGACGAGCAGCGCCAGTAGCCCTCGTGCCACCCACTTCTGTTCTGAAGCCAGATAGGGTTTGGAGAGAGAAACAAAGCGTGGGACCAGCCGACTATTGAGGCGCGACATTCCAACCTTTTCTACTCAAGCAAATGATCCACAGGTGTCTGTTATTGTCCCGTTCCGCACCCCTTCCTAGAGCACCGCGGAACGAAACACCCGTCTCTCATCTCCTTGAGACCACAGGTGAACGCCCGAGGACTGGCATCAGGACAGGGGACAGGTCCCGTAACGTGACCCCGCTTCGCATCGCATGAGCGGTGGGGAGCAGGAGTCAAGAATCGGACTTGCCGGTGGGATTGTGTGAGAAGCGGCATTCGCAAAGGCTGTACCACGCACTTTGAGCCGACCTTACATTTTCTGCATCCGATAGCGGCTCGACAAATGCCGCTGCGGACCGCGATTCACGCCAGCAACAAACCCCGCACGTTCGCTCCAACTGCTCCACCAGCAGCAGGAGACCGGGACGTCGCTGTCACGGGGTGGTTTTCGCGAGAACCGAGACCTCGGTGCGTCCCCGTAAACGCCTTTCGCTGCGGAAAACGTCCGCAGGATGTTCGGCCCTCGATTCCTTGAAGTTGGCGATTCCTCAGCCGTTACGGACAGAGCATCCTCTCCCACTGACCCCGGAATGGGGTGGGAACACGGCATTCGGGGAATCTCAATGAATGGCATTGAGTCGATCAGGATGCGCCACAAGCGTTCACGTGGCAGGAGGATCAGAGCGTCACAAAAGTCGACTTTGCCTGCTCGAACCGACACTCAGCTCCGGTAATGCCGTTACAGCGTGCAAGACGATTGACCGGAGTCTCACCGCGTCTTACGCTATTAGCACAGAAGTGAGAGTGGCTTTGGGGAAACGGAGCATTTCAGAGCAGTGGAGGGTTGGCCAACCCGGATCCTCTCTGACCCCGTGTTAGCAAGCCCGAAGCAGAGAGATTGAATACCAGTGGCACAAGCAGCCCTGGTGGTTGGTTTGGAAAGGAATTGATCGTTTGATCGTCGAAATGGAGAAGGCTCCAATCCGGTTTGAAGATTTGGGACTCAGTCAGGACTCCCTGTTCTCGATTAAGAGAGCAGGTTTCACATTGCCGAGTGCCATTCAGGCCGCATTTATCCCCGTCGCAATTTCCGGTGTTGACTGCATCGGTCAAGCCCGCACCGGCACTGGCAAAACGGCTTCGTTTGTTTTGCCGATTCTTGAACGGATCGATCTCGAAGATCCACGCACCCAGGCACTCGTCCTGACCCCAACTCGTGAACTCAGCCAGCAAGTCGCTGACGAAGTGGAGCGTCTGGCGTACAAGTGCAAAGTCACAACCGCCTGCTGTGTCGGGGGCCGCCCCATCCACCAGCAGATTCGCCGGTTGCAGGATGGTTCCCAGATTGTGATCGGAACCCCGGGGCGGGTCATCGATCTGATGGGTCGTCATATTCTGAAGACGGATGACCTGAGTATCGTCGTGATGGATGAAGCGGACCGGATGCTGGATATCGGCTTCCGTCCTGACATCGAGAAGATTTTGCGACAATGTCCCGAAGAGCGCCAGACGCTGCTTCTGTCTGCGACGCTGCCTCCCCCGGTCGAACGACTGGCTCGCCGCTACATGCGCGAACCAGAACGGATTGACGTATCAGCGACCAACATTTCGCACGGAACGATCGACCAGTATTACATCACCGTCGATCATCACCGAAAGTTCGGCACGCTTGTCCGCCTGCTGCTGCAGGAACGCCCCCAGCAAGCGATCGTTTTCACCAGAACCAAGCGGGGCGCTGAAGAAGTCCATCGGCGTTTTGCAGGCAAGCTGAACAAGATGGCCTTTATTCACGGCGACCTGGCACAAAGCGCTCGTGACCGCGTGATGAAGCAGTTCCGCAAAGGAGAAATCCGCCTGCTGATCGCCACCGACGTGATGGGTCGCGGGATTGACGTGAGCGGGATCTCGCACATCGTTAATTACGATATCCCACAGGATTGTGATGACTACGTTCACCGCGTGGGACGTACAGGCCGGCTTTCCTCCACCGAAGGAAGCGGCGCGGCGATCACCTTCGTCGCTCCCGATGAAGGTCAGCAGTTGACGAACATCGAAATCCGGATTAATCAGCTTCTCAGTGCCTACCCACTGACCGGAATTGACCCTGTCGAATCCCGACGTGTGATCAAGCACGTGGATGAAATGCCACCTCCGATCTCACGCTCGCATGAAGTGGATGAAGACGACTTCTGGTCCATCGCCTGAAAGAAGGCCACTCGGAATGAAGTCGACTCTCTCCCGTTAAAGAAGAGAGTCAGCTTCGCGAGGTATTCCCATCCGCCGGGACCTGAAACGGAGCGGACGATCGTTCGCTCCGACACCCCCGCGGCCATTGACCTTTCACGTCGACGCGAACGCATCTATCAAAAAAGGGGAAGTTCCTGATCGGAACCTCCCCCACTCTTTTCAGCTCGATCCTGAAATCCTCGGCCGCCCTGTTCTCGCGCTACGACGGGCCATCGTTTGAGGCCAGTTCGATTCGCCAGTCGAGAAGCGGGCGATCACTCGTTTTCAGGACGAGGACGGTTCAGCCAGTGGCCTGTTGGATCCGATCCGCTGACCCAGACACCTTTCTGATTCCAGCCCAGATAGGCATGAACATCCGCGGGAGCGTAACGCAGGGTCAGACCGCACCGACGGCGATCCGAATCGTTTGCCTCTGAGCCATGCAGCAACAGATCGGAGTGCAGCGAGATTTCCCCCGCCTTCAGACAGTCATCGACGAAGTGACCGTACTGCTCCACATTTTCGATCGTCTGATTAAGGACGTTGTGCTCGGCGGGATCACTCGGCCGGAACGTCATTGCGCCGTGATGATGGGACCCGGACACAAACCGCATGCACGCATTCTCAACGTCGGCATCGTCAATCGCCAGCCAGACGGTGACCGCCTTCGAGGGTGTGAGGGGCCAATAGCTCGAGTCCTGATGCCAGGCGACCTTCTTTCCGTCGTGAGGCATTTTACAAAAGAAGTGCGAACCCCAGCCGACGACATTTTCACCCAGCAGGTCGCGCACACAGGCAACGATTTTCGCATTGGTGACAATGTCCCAGACACGGCCATACTTCAAGTGGGCTGAACTGATCGAGTAGCTATCTCCACCCTCCGCGACAACTTTGGCCAGCAGCGCATCGAAGTACGCGCGAAGACTCTTAATTTCTTCGTCGCTGTAGACACGAATCCCCTTCACGTACCCCTCGCGATTGAATTGCTCAATCTGCTCGCTCGTCAAAACCCGGGGCTGGGGATTTGCGACCGCATGAAAACTCAGGTCACGCGGGATTGCGGACAGGTCAGTAGGGTCGAGGACAGCTTTGAATTCAGTCGGCGCGTTAGTCTGAGCCATAAGGACAATTCCTCGAGAAAGTGAACGTTCAGCGATAGACGATCCGTTGCAGGTACATTGAAAATCGCGCCCGACTTGCAGCAGGGACGATCATGACAGTGGAATCATTGGCAGCATACAGACGCAGTCAACCCTTTTGAAATGTCGAGGCTCGACCCCGGCAAAGACACGATTTCAGAGGTTAACATAAAATCACGCACGCTCCAGAACGTGAGTTCCAAAGCGTGCGTGAGGTTGCTTTCGACAAGAGTCGGGATCAGCTCTTGACCAGATCTCGCAAGACCTTGTGCAGGATGCCGCCGTTGCGGTAGTACTCGACTTCCACAGGTGTATCGATGCGGCAGGTGGCGACAAAATGAATCGCCGTCCCGTCAGGCTTCGTGGCCATCACTTCGACGGCCTGCAGTGGCTTCAGGTTGTCATTGAGCTGGATGTCGAACGTTTCCGTTCCGTCCAGTCCGAGGAATTCACGGCTTTCGCCGGGTCGGAACTGCAGGGGCAGGACCCCCATACCAACCAGGTTGGATCGGTGGATTCGCTCGAAGCTTGTCGCGATCACCACACGAATTCCCAGCAGGAACGTCCCTTTCGCCGCCCAGTCGCGTGAAGAACCGGTGCCGTACTCGGCCCCGGCGAGGACAACCAGAGGGGTACCGGTTTCTTTGTACTTCATCGCGGCGTCATAGACAGACATCTGCTCGCCGGTGGGGAAGTACTTCGAAACGCCCCCTTCGGTCCCTGGACAGAGCAGGTTTCGCAGGCGAATGTTCGCGAAGGTCCCTCGCGTCATCACCCGGTCATTACCACGTCGAGCACCGTAGCTGTTGAAATCGAGTGGTGCGACGCCGTTCGCCTGAAGGAACAGACCTGCTGGCGAGCTGGCCTTGATCGAGCCGGCGGGGCTGATGTGGTCCGTGGTGACCGAATCACCAACGGACAGCAGACAGACCGCTCCGCTGATCCCCTGAATCGGCTGGGGCTCTTTGGGCATGTCGATGAAGAACGGGGGTTCCTGAACGTAGGTGCTCTTGGGATCCCACTTATACAGAGGCCCAGTCGCCCCGGTAATTTTCTGCCATTCAACCGGCCCCAGAGCGACGTGCCCATATTCCGTCGTGAACATCTCAGGCGTGATCGACGACGCGATGGTCGATTCGATTTCCTGTGACGATGGCCAGATGTCTTTCAGATAGACGTCTTGACCATTGGTGTCTTTGCCCAGTGGCTCGGTGGCAAAGTCGATGTCGGTCGTTCCAGCAAGAGCATAGGCCACAACCAGGGGTGGACTGGCGAGGTAGTTCGCCTTCACCTGTGGGTTGATACGTCCTTCGAAGTTACGGTTACCGGACAACACGGCCGAGACAACCAGATCCCCTTCAGTAACGGCCTGTGAAACATTGTCTGGCAGGGGACCACTGTTTCCGATACAGGTCGTACATCCATAGCCCACGGTATTGAAGCCCAGCGCATTGAGCGACTTGTCGAGACCGGATTTTGCCAGGTACTCCGTAACGACACGGCTACCGGGAGCAAGACTGGTTTTGACCCAGGGCTTGCTCTTCAGTCCCTTCGCAGCTGCATTACGAGCCAGCAGACCTGCTCCCAGCATGACGGAAGGGTTGCTGGTATTGGTACAGCTGGTGATGGCCGCGATCACCACAGCACCATCGCCAATGGTGGTATCGATTCCTGCCACGGGGACGGGCTTGGCGGGTACGGGGTGACCGAAGCTGGTCGTGAGTTCTTTGTGCCAGGCCGATTTCATATCGGACAGGAGGACACGATCCTGAGGCCGCTTTGGACCGGCCATCGAAGCCACGACGGTCGACAGGTCGAGTTCCAGCGTCGACGAGAACCGCGGCTCTGGCGAGGCGGACGTGCGGAACATTCCCTGAGCCTTGTAGTAGGCTTCGACCAGTTCCACTTCTGCGTCGGTGCGGCCGGTGCGGCGAAGGAATCGCAATGTCTCTTCATCGACCGGGAAGAAGCCCATCGTCGCTCCGTATTCCGGAGCCATATTGGCGAGTGTAGCCCGGTCAGGCAGCGACATTCCGTCCAGGCCAGGACCGTAGAATTCCACGAACTTGTTAACAACCCCATGCTTTCGCAGCATTTGCGTGACGGTCAGCACCAAGTCGGTCGCAGTGGTCCCTTCAGGCAGCTTGCCACTCAGTTTGAAACCCACAACCTGTGGCATCAGCATGTAGATGGGCTGTCCCAGCATCACGGCTTCGGCTTCGATTCCGCCGACACCCCAGCCGACGATCCCCAGACCGTTGATCATCGTTGTATGGCTGTCTGTACCGACCAGACTGTCAGGGTAGGCCACCCCGTCCTTGGTCAGAACGACTTTCGCCAGGTATTCCAGGTTAACCTGGTGCACAATCCCGGTGGCCGGAGGAACCACGCGGAAATTGCTGAGCCCCTGCTGTGCCCATCGCAGCAACTGATATCGCTCGAGATTTCGCTCGAACTCGAGATCGACGTTCTTCTGCAGCGAATCGCTGTCGCCAAAGTAGTCGACCTGGACCGAGTGATCGATGACCAGATCGCACTGAACAAGAGGATTGATTTTCTTGGGGTCGCCTCCCATGCGGATCATGGCATCGCGCAAGGCAGCCATATCGACCACCGCGGGAACACCGGTGAAGTCCTGCAGAACGACACGGCCGACCATAAAGGGGACTTCCACCGGCTGTGGATTGCCGGCATCCCAGTTGGCGACTTGCGAAACATGGTCTGCAGTGACGACAAACCCGTCGACGTTACGCAAACAGGCTTCCAGCAAGACTCGCATGGAGAATGGAAGGGTTTCGATCTGTCCGAAACCCTTCGCAGCCAACTGGGGCAGCGAGAAGTACTTGAACTCGCCGCCACTCGTCTTCAGCACCGACTCGACACCAAAGGGATTCGTCCCCGCCATATCTGATTTCCTTGCCCGTAAATCCAAGAAAGTGCTTTCGAGAGCAAAACTCACGCGGCTGATCGCCGCGATTCAATATTCAATTGGGGGTCCTGTTTTCTTCTGCGGCAAAGCCGCAAAAACCCCTGAATTTTCAAGATTTGTTCACCCCGAAGATCGTATCACGCGGCGAAAACGTTGGAAAGCAACGGTTAGATCAGTAATACCCGAAAACTCCCTTCTCTCCCGGAATCAATCACTTCCATCCGCTCCATGAGCCTCGATGACCGGGCCCAATTCTGCTTTGATAATGTCTCTCCCCCGCACGACGGGGGAAACATCGAGTGGACGAAAACCTGTTTTCGGCTTTGCTCGACCTCTTTCCCAAGCCTGATTGCGCGCGACCATTGAACAGCCAGTTTTGGCGACACGACGCGCGCCCGCACTGAACCGAATTGGAGATCGGCACAACGTGTCGAAATTTAAATCGGATTCGCGATCGGGCCGACAATTTCCCGTTTTTTCGTCAGAAAATAACCCAATGATGAATTTCGACTTAGGCGGTCTGTCGGGGGCTGTCAATATCGATTCCGAATCCAGACTATTGACTTTCCGACCCCCGATTTTTATTGTGGCCCTGCCGCGTCTGCACCCATATGTAGCGTGAAATTCACTTCTGAACCGCTACTGGTTGTGCCGCCTGCAGGTGATGCAAGCACCTTCGTTTTAGAGTTCCTCAACGTCTTTCCGTATGCCTTCTGCCGGGCTGTGGCAGTTATTTATCTCCCAGGATTTCATAAGGAGTGTGCATGATGCACCAGTTGAATTCGTCCGGCCCTGCAATGGCCGCTCCGACTGTTCCAAACGGTGCCTCTTTTCCGGGACGTCCCCTCCCAGAAATTCGGGCGATGTCAGTTCAGCCTCGGTTTTGTCCTCCCGATACCGATCCGTTTTCCACTGTTGAGTGGGATTACAGAACGGCAGCGATTAAGGACGAAAACGGCAAGGTTTTGTTCGAGCAGACCAATTGCGAAATCCCCGCATCCTGGTCACCGCTCGCCACCAACGTGGTCGTCTCGAAATACTTCTATGGTGAGCACGGCACTCCCGAGCGTGAAACCAGCGTGAAGCAGGTTATCCACCGCGTGGCACGCACGATCGCCGACTGGGGGATCAGCGGTGGTTATTTCGCCAGTCGTGAAGATGGCGAGAACTTCTATCGCGAACTCGCCTGGCTGTGTCTGCACCAGTACGGTTCGTTCAATTCACCCGTCTGGTTCAACGTCGGACTCTTCCACCAGTACGGCGTGAAGGGAGCCAGGGGGAACTACCACTTCAACCCGGCTACGCAAGTGGTTGAGCGGCCAGCGACGTCGTACGAACTGCCTCAGGCTTCCGCCTGCTTCATCCAGGCTGTCGACGACAACATGGAAGACATCATGCGGCTGGCAACCAGCGAAGCGATGCTCTTCAAATTCGGCTCAGGAACAGGGACCGACCTTTCGACGATTCGCAGTTCGAAAGAAAAGCTCTCTGGCGGCGGGACTCCTTCCGGCCCGCTCTCTTTCATGAGAGTGTATGACCAGATCGCCGCTGTCGTGAAGTCGGGCGGTAAGACCCGGCGGGCTGCCAAGATGCAGTCACTCAAGGACTGGCATCCTGACATTCTGGACTTTATCCAGTGCAAGAAGCGGGAAGAGAAAAAAGCTCGCGTCCTGATCGATAGCGGTGAGTACGACGCCAACTTCAATGGCGAAGCCTACTCGTCGATCATGTTCCAGAACGCCAATCTTTCTGTTCGCCTCAGCGACGAGTTCATGCGATCCGTCGAAGAAGGAAAGAAGTGGAAGACGCGCTGGGTCACCGATCAGACACAGTTCGGCCCCGAGTATGACGCCAAGTACATTCTACGGCAGATGGCCGAAGGGGCCTGGTCGTGCGGGGATCCGGGCGTCCAGTACGATACGACGATCAACAAGTGGCATACCTGCCCGAACTCTGGTCGTATCAATGCATCGAACCCCTGTTCAGAATACATGTTTCTGGACGACACGGCCTGTAACCTGTCGAGTCTTAACCTCCGCAAGTTCCAGCGACCTGAAGGGGAGTTCGACGTCGAACGGTTCCGCGCCGCCGCGTCGATCTTCATCACGGCGCAGGAAATTCTCGTCGATAACGCGAGCTACCCGACACCGGCCATCGCCAAAAACAGCCACCTCTACCGACCACTCGGTCTGGGCTACGCCAACCTGGGCAGCCTGCTGATGTCGATGGGGATTGCCTACGACAGCGATGCAGGACGCGGAATCGCAGGAGCCCTCACGGCGTTGCTGACCGGCCAGGGGTACCTGACTTCCAGCCGTATCGCTGGATATCTCGGTCCCTTCGCAGGCTACAAAGAGAACGCCGAACCGATGTTGCGGGTCATGCGGATGCACCGCGATTCGGTCGACCGTATCGACTCGTCCTGCCCTGAATACCTGCGGAACGCCGCCGGTAAAGTCTGGGACGAATGCGTTGATTCAGGTCGTCAGTTCGGTTACCGAAACGCTCAGGCGACAGTGCTCGCACCGACCGGTACCATCGCTTTCATGATGGACTGCGATACCACGGGGATCGAACCCGATATCGCACTGGTCAAGTACAAGCAACTGGCGGGGGGCGGCATGATGAAGATCGTCAACCGCACCGTTCCGCTCGCCCTGAAGACGCTCGGCTACGACAGCCTCGAGATCGATCGGATCATCAAGCACATTGAAGAGTCCGAAACGATCGAAGGTGCGGCGGATCTGAAGCCCGAGCACGTCAATGTCTTCGACTGTGCCTTTAAGGCCAACAACGGAACCCGAACGATCCACTGGAAGGCACACATCACCATGATGGCCGCCGCCCAGCCGTTCCTGTCAGGTGCGATCTCCAAAACGGTGAACATGCCGGCTGAAAGCACTGTCGAGGACATCGAGAAGGCCTACTTCGAAGGCTGGCGACTCGGCCTGAAGGCTCTGGCCATCTATCGCGATGGCTCAAAGCAAAGCCAGCCCTTGTCGACGACCAAAGAAGGGGATCGCAAGAAGGGGGGATCCAACGGCGATCGCCCTGCACGACGACGCCTTCCCGCAACGCGACATTCCCTGACTCACAAGTTCAGCGTGGGTGGTCACGAAGGATACATTACGGTAGGGCTGTTCGAGGACGGCACTCCGGGCGAACTGTTCATCAGCATGGCCAAAGAGGGAAGCACGATCGGCGGACTCATGGACGTCATCGGAACCGAAACCTCGATGGGTCTGCAGTACGGGGTTCCGCTCGAGGTGCTGGTCGAGAAGTTCTCTCACTCGCGGTTTGAACCAAGCGGCTGGACACCCAACCCGGACATCCCCAACGCCAAGAGTGTGGTCGACTACATCTTCCGGTGGCTGGGAATCCAGTTCCTGCCTGGCTTCCGGGAGGCCAACGTCCCGAAACGGGCTGAATCCAATGGGCTCGACGATGGTGAGGAGACCTCGGAAAGTCATCGTTCGGCCGAAGTTGCTGTAAGCAAGGCACAGCCTGCAACTTCGGCCACGGCGACAAAAGGTCAGGTGAATGGAAACCATTCCACCCGACCCCAGACCGGGTCGAACTCAAATGGCCAGACCAATGGCCATGTCGCGAATGGTCACGCCAGTGGCAATGGCAAGACGCCAACAGCCGTGCTGCAGAGAATGGCATCACCTGTGGTGATCGCTCCTGCTGCAGCATCCAGTGGAGAATCTGTAACGAATCGCAATCAGCAATTTGCGAAGTTCCAGTCGGATGCCCCCAGTTGCAGTAACTGTGGTGCCATCACGGTGCGAAATGGAAATTGCTATCTCTGCCATAACTGTGGAACCAGCCACGGATGCAGTTGATGTGGAAGTTGCAAAATCGCGCCCGATCTGCCAAGGTGATTGGACAAGAAGCTGAAACAGGGAGAGCCACTGATCATCTAAAGATGCTCGGCATCTAGCCCGTGAAGTCTTTCCGACCGCGCCGACGGCTGATGGATCGGTACATGACGCGGAACTCGGGACGCCCCGGTCCATTGGATATTGGACCGGGGCGTTTTCGTTTTTGACCGCGTCATTCCGGCTGCCGCTCGCTCCAAACCTGACCCTGCAAGGTTTTCTCACACCTGCCAAGCGGCGGTACATTCCTCTCGTCACCTGCTCCAGCGCTTGAGGAATGGAACACCAAATGCATCCTCCTCTGGTTCCCCGATCGGGCCCGTCCAGACCCGGAATGCGGAATCACTCCCCTCGCCAGCCTTCCCTTTCCGGGGATGCCTCAGGAAAATGGACGCCAAGGAGAATCAATATGCAGGCGCAAGCGACTCGTGGAATATGGGAACTCTTGTTCTGGATCTTCACAGGAAGTGGACTCTTCGGACTCCCCCCCGGTGAACGGGATGCCGCCCTGATCAAAGCGGTCCCTCCCCAGACGGTCGCCTACTTCGAATGGGTTGCACGAGGCCCCGGAAAGCCGGGTGCAGCAGGCGTCGACGGATTTGCCGCCGACCCCGAAATCCAGCAGTTCTTCGAGCTTCTCGACGCGGCACTCGCCAATCGGGCAGGGACTGCTGAGTTTGTCGAGGGGGACGAATCCGATCTGCTACCGGAAATACGCACACTCTCCCCGCAGCTATTAAAGTTAATGACTGCTCATCCGGGCTGCGGTTTTGTGGGGCTGGAACCACCTCCGAACAACCCGAACCTCCCGATGTTTGTGAGAATGCTCTCAGGCGTCCATGCGGGGGTCATTCTGAGCAGCGGGGACGACACCGAACAACTCTGGCAATCCCTCAATCAACTCTTGAGTACGCTGCCCGATTTTCAGTTCGATCCTAATTCCGCCACTCAAACCATCCCCATACCCATTCCCGGCTATACGCTGCTGGCGCATCGTGAGGGTTCGCATGTTCTGCTTGCCCTGGGAGACGGGACTCTTCCCCGCATTCTCGATGGCTTGGCGGGTCGGCAGCCAGGTCTCGACACGAACCCCCGCTTCCAGAAGTCGCTCGCACGTGTCACCGTCCCCCGCCTGGCAACGGTCGGCTGGGTCGATGGGGCCGGAATCCTCAATGGTGTCATCACCGCCCTCGGCCCCGTCGGCACGTTAATGCGTCCACTTTTGAATATGACCGGAGTCGATGCCCTGGATCACATCGTCCAGACAACGGGCGTCGATCAGGACACGATGGTCCAGCGAACGTTCATCGCAACAGGTGGGCGTACCGATGGAATCATGGTTCTGACAGCAGGCGAGGCCTTGAAGCCTCACCACTTCGCTCATGTCCCGGGCGATGCGGATCTGGTTCTTGCAACAAGCCTCAATCTGACTCGGGTTTTCCAGGAGTCGCGCCAAATTCTGTCGCGAGTTCAGCCGATCTCGGTGCGCGTGTTCGATGAAGCGGTGAAACAACTCGAATCAGAACTGCAACTCAGGATTGTCGAAGACGTCCTTCCCGCCTTTGGCGATACAATCGTCGCGTTTGACTCACCCGCCGCCGGAGGAATGATCGCCACCAGTCTGGTTGTCAGTCTGGAGGTCAAGAATCCCCAAAAGGCTGCCGTGGTCTTCGATCGGCTGATGAATCTCATTGAGCAATCTCTCGTATCGGACCACGCGGAGTATGACTACGGTACGACGGTCACGCTGCGTCAACAGACGTTCCTGGGCCAGACACTCTACTTCGTCAACACCGCCGGCGGGGGATTTCGCGGCCGCGTATCGATCACGCCGACGTTCTGCCTGCTCGATCGACACCTGCTGTTCGCCGTCCATCCTCAGGCCATGAAGGCTCATTTGCGTCACTCGCAATCAAAGCGGCCCGGGTTCGATCAGGAAATGGGTCGCAAGATCAATCTGCAGGCTGGCGAAACTCTCTCGTATGGTTATCTGAATGGCCCCCGCGCCAGCAGCACAATGAGTTCCCTGCTGCCCTACCTGGGTGACGTGTTGCTCAGGCGACTCGAGATAGAGGGGGTCGTACTGGATGCATTCTCGCTTCCCTCCGCAGCAGCGATTGCACCCTATTTCGGTGATTCGACAGCGGTGATTACACGGCAACCGGATGGCCTGATGTTTGAATCGCACAATGCCCCCCCGGTGCAGGTCGGTCTGGCCCTGGTATCCGCGTACCGGTCATGGCACGCTCAAGAGTTTGAAGTGCTGGGAGAACTACGGAGACGTGCCGCGGGTGCCGATGGAGCTGTGCTGGGACCCGCAGAGGGTGAGGTTGTTCCCGCCGCAGCGGAGAAGAAGGTTGACGAAAAAGCCGCCAACAAACCGGCAGGTCGAGGATTGGGACCCATTTTCCTCAGAGCCCTCATCCCCGAAGGTCTTCAGCAGGCGATACCGCAGGATGCCCTGCGGGCTCTCGAAGAGGGTCCCACCCCTGAAATGATCCAGCGCCGCGAAGAAGCCCGACGAATGCGTGAAGAACGCCGGCAACGCCGTCAGCGGCCCAGCCCGTGACAATCGTGTTACTGATCGAGTCCTCCTTGCTTCCAGATATGGTGATGCATCCGCGTCTGGGGGCACGTCTTCAGATGTAGGCTCACACCAACCTGCCGGCTGCACGCCCGCAGAAGACTTTCCGTAAACGCTACTCCGGCAGAACAGCAAAGACTTGTGCCGAGTTCTCCTCTTCAGCTCGGCCCGTTTTGAACAAGTTGGGTCCCAACAGTCCTTGTTCCTGGAGTTCTGCAAACAGTTCCGGCTGGATGAATTCGGAGTAACCGTAACTTCCGGGCGCTCGATACCGCTGAATTTCGGCCCAGTTCACATCGATATGGGTAATCCCACGCCGGTGAAACTCACTTCGAATTTCCTCAATCGGACGAAGCGAGCCGTTGGTGTCCTCCGGGGCCTTGCAGATCTCTTCAAACACAGAACGATCGAACACCGTGTTGTAGACGTAGGGAAAACGAGCATGAAACAATGCCGCCTCGCCCACGCAGAGCACCTTCGTTTTGGCAGGTAGTTGACCTGATTCATACATCTCGTTCAGCCACTGAATGCGTGGTGCGATGGCAATCAGCTCGGCCCCCCTCAGGTCGCGACGGCCAGCATTGAATCCCCCCACGTACAGCATGATCTGCACGTTGTAGAGGATCGATGCGACGACAACGGCGGTCGACACCAGGGGCCAGACAAAGGACCACGCTCCCTTTTTCGCGTGCTCCCCGGCAAGGAATGGCCAGGTCATTCCTATCCCCGCAAGCAAGGCGACGACCGAAAACATCGGGACGTAGAAGCGATCGATATGATGTGTCAGTAGCCACCAGGTCGCAAACTGCCAGGCGACATATAACCACAAAACGATGACGATGTCGCTTCCCTGACGCGGGTCAGCAGCGTCTATCGGGGCTCGATCGCGTCTCCTTCTGAGCCACCAGATCGATAAGGGTGCCAGCCCGAACATCAGTGGGCTGTGCCAGTCATTGTTGGCCATCACGTCAGACAACTTGACCGGCAGATCAGACAGCCGTTCGCTCCAACTGGTGTAGGTCTTTGCTGCGTGTCCCTGTCGCCACTTCAGATCGAGTTCCTCATCACGGTCTTTACCCCCGAACACGCGATACGCCAGCGGATAAACGGGATTCCCTGTTGCGACTGCGTTCTTCAATAACCAGGGACCGACGGTGACTGCCACCCCGGCACCGAACAACATCAGCGCCAGCACCGCCTGAGGGAAATGCCTGCCTCCCTGGGATGAAGGGATCCCCGGTCGCGAGAGGAATATCCACAGCATCAGCAGCGACACAGGAATTACGACCGACGTGAGGCCGGTGTACTTACACGCCATCGCGCTTCCTGCCAGCGCGCCGCACAAGAGAAGAAGTCCGCGGGGCACAGACTTTCTGTCATTTCCGGCGGCCGCCCATTCCTCCCCGACTCGCAACCCCGCAAAGAGAGCCGCGAAGAGGTAGCAAGCGAGCCCCCCTTCAGCGTAGGCGATAATCGAGATCCGGTAGGTCCACGGCGAAGTCAGATACACCAGCGCGGCGATACAGCCTGCCTGCGAACTGAACCACCTCCGCCCCGCGGCGTACAGCCCCAGCGCCGTCAGCGGTGCGAAGCCCGCTAACACAGCCTGGCCTGCGAGTGCCCCCCAGCGCCAGTCACCGCAAACGACCATTCCATCCAGGATGAGCATCTCGGTCAGGAAGGGAAAATTCGTGTAAATATTGTGTGGCAGCCGTGAAATCCCCCCCTGCAGAAACCACTCTTTTGGTCCACCCAGGTGATACTCCACGACGTCAAAATCGGTTTGAGGGGTAATCGCCCCCAGCAGTTGAACGAAGACAAATGGAATCAGTAACAAGACCACGACGCGACATGTCCAACAGACTCCTGCAGCCCCAGTCTCCCTCTTCCGAGCCGATGCCTCGGCAGCAGCAGCAGCAGCAGCAGCGGTAGTCACTGAAAAGGGACGGTGGACCACAACAGCAAGGGCGCTGCTGATCAGCAGCAGAGCCCCGAAGGGTCCCTGAGATAAACCACCCGCCAGCCCCAGTAACAGGGTCACAAGCGACAGCAGGGACAATCCCAATGAGCAAGCAAAGAAGAGCTGTTCTGCACCCCGCAGCGGCAGTTTCATCCATCGAAGGGCGAGTGATCCCAACCCCCACGCACCACCCCAGATCAGAATCGCGGCAAGCAGGTAAGGGCCTCGCTGCAACAGGTTCCACCAACTCCACGGTGCGGACCCCGGTTCTAAAGGGGGATCAACCAGATCCAACAATTCAAACGGAATTCCGCCCCAAACCATGGATCGCTGAAGAGGGGGATTGTTGGGAAACCCAAACGTCTGAAACCAGGCAAAGAACCCGAGCAGCCACACCAGCGACACGACCAGCCAAACGGGGTACCTCCCCACATTACGATCGCCCAAACCTGCTCGGATCGGATGAGACATTGATGAGGCCACAGAGGTAATGTTCCAGTTTCAGCGACGAAAATAAGGACGTCCTGACCTCAACGATCCGCTCAAAAACGGAGTCAGCGACCGCCTGGCCATGTCCATTTACGCCCTGCCAGAGACTACCGCAATCAGATACGTTGATCGAGTTCTGCACTAAAAATCAATTTGCCCACACAGATCCCGCTGACGGAAACAGAAATCGATGCTCGCTCTGTCCGGATGCGACATTCGTCATCGTTGAGCAACCTGCAAAAAATGCGCGCGTGTAAACATGCCTGCACAATAAACAGGCAGTGAGTAAAGGATCGAAAGCGCCAGACGCCTTGAAGTACACGGTAATTTCTGAAAATACCCATCCAGACCAATCGTCTCACACCCCACATTGCAACGCCGGTTCAATTTTCTCATGCGACGCAAAAAAAGAGAGCCATCAGGAATCTCCCAATAGCTCTCTCTTGAAGAACCAGCCAGTCCACCAAGGCGACTGAGTCAATTACGTCGACGCTGATGAAGAAACTACTTCCGTGAAGGTCGTTCGACTTCGTATTTCTTCAGCTTACGATCGAGTGTCGATCGCTCAATCTCAAGGATGTGAGCGGCTTGCGACTTGTTCCATTTTGTCCACTCGAGTGTCGCCAGGATGTGCTCCTGTTCGATGACATCGATCGGCACTGCACGATAGCCCGAGTTCGACAGCGACGACGTTGCGGGGGCATCGCTCCGGCCGAGTGCCGACAACTGAATATCAACAGGAGCCAAGGTATCGCCCGAGCAGAGAATAACCGCACGTTCAATGGTGTTCTGAAGTTCACGGACGTTGCCGGGCCAGCCATAGTTCACCAGAGTCGACATTGCGGCAGGCAGAATCGAGGTCACGTTGCGACCACACTTCTTCGAGAACCGCTGCATGAAGTGCTTGGCAAGAATGGCGATATCGGTTCGTCGCTCGCGCAACGGCTCAACGACCAATTCCATCACCTGGAGTCGGAAGTAGAGGTCTTTACGGAAGCGGCCCTGTTCGACCGAGTCTTCCAGGTCACGGTTTGTGGCAGCGACAACGCGCACGTCCACGCGAACTTCGCCCCCGCCGCCAACTCGTTCGTAGGGATGACCTTCGAGCACTCGCAGGAACTTGGCCTGGATGGCAGGACTCATTTCACCGACTTCGTCCAGGAAGATCGTACCACCGTGTGCTTGCTCGAACTTACCGATTTTTCGGCTGACAGCCCCGGTGAACGAACCCTTCTCGTGGCCGAAGAGTTCGCTTTCCAGCAAGCTTTCGCTCAATGCGGCACAGTTCATGGTGACGAACGGCCCATCGGCTCGCGAGCTGTGTTGGTGAATCGCACGAGCCACAAGTTCTTTACCGACACCACTTTCTCCACGGATCAGCACTGTTGCACCGGTCGGGGCGATACGCAGGATGCGGTCTCGCAGCCGTCGGATCGATTCGCTATCCCCGACGAGCTCGGTTTCGATCAGCAGTTGCTCACGCAGGGTCTTGTTTTCCGTTTCGACCCGGGCCAATCCGGCAGCCAGCCGGCGGCGTTCGTTCAGATTTTCGATCAGAACCGCGAGCTGATCAGCGACGGCCAGAGCGAACTCGGCGTCATCAGCCTGAAGGCGATTATCGGGATTGGTGGAGTAGAGCTGGATCAGACCCAGCAGGCGATCCGACGTACGGATCGGAGCACAGATAATGCTTTCCGCCTGCATCGCCCGCAAACTGTCGCTGGCGGTAAACTGACCATCCGACTTGATGTCGTGAGCAACAATAGCAGTACGTGATTCCAACGCCATGCTGGTCACGTAATCCGAAATCCGCTCGAACGGCCGCGATGCATCTCGCGACTTGTATGCAACCACGTCGAGGTTGCGGTGATCACGGTATGACGAATCCGCTTCGTTCCAGAGCAACACAGCCCCCAGGTCGGCCGATGTTACTGCGAAGATTTCGTCCAGTACGATCGAGGCGAGGACACGCACATCGGTCTCTTCTGCCATTCGCAGCCCAAGGCGAACCAGTCGCTGTGCTTCGTGGCCACGTACTTCATGCACGTTGGCGACATCGGGCGATCTGTACCGAGTTGTTTCCGTTCGATGAATGATTTCCGGCAACTGTCCGGACGGACGTGGCTCCAGCACCGTGTGTCGCTGGCCATGGTTGACAGTTTCGTTGATTTGGTTCGCAGTTGTATTCACGCCGACTTCGTCTCCTGCACCAGTCCTGGTGTTACAGGTAAAGGCAATAAACGTACTGCCAATCTGAAACTGTCTTCCATCGGTAAGTTGAATATCACCTGAAATCGGTTCGCCATTGACACGTGTACCATTACGACTTCCCAGATCGCGCAGCTTCCAGACACCACTGTCATAGAAAACTTCGCAGTGATTTCGACTGCAAATTTCGTCAGGAATCACAAGACGGTTCGTCTGCGCCCGACCGATCGTGATGATCTGACCCACTTGCAGAGGAACCGAACTCCCCTCGGCTGGACCGCTCCGGATCACCAACTGCGCTGTAGGCTTTACGACTCTACTGGATTTGATGATCGCCGTGTCGTCAACAGCCTGTTTATTTGTCATGTTCTTTCTTCGCTTCTAGGCTTCTACGCGGGGAGTGAACCGAAAACGCTGGGAGAGCAAATGAACCGCAGGGCCTGCTGATTGAACAACCGATCCGGCGTCGCAAATTGGGTATTCGATTTTATACACCATATTACGCTCAGAAAACATGCGATTTCAAGTCGCTTGCCCTCGGGGCGGACAAATCTGCAATAAACACGCTGAATTCATGGAAATGCTACGGAGAATCGTTCAAAACATCCAGCAAAATATCAAGCGTATTTTACCTGGATTTCATGTCCTAATACCATTTGCGGCATCTAATCTTACATTCTGAGCCATTTTCGCACACTCAAACAGAGTGTTGCGGCGCGGTCAAAATCTTTCACCTGCGCGTTGTGATACACTATTTGGCTTGGACACAGAGTTTTATACGTGCGTCCAGTCACGCAAGACGACCTAAACAGACGTCCCTTAACATTCGTCACCCTGAAACAAATGGCATGCCATTGAGAGGGATAAGTGTCCGAGATGCCGAAATGACAATTTCCAATTGCGGGCTTTGACGAGTTGTTCTACGATCTTGCTCAGAATACGTTAAGAATGCCGGGGAGATAGGCATTCGACGTGAACCGAAATTCCACATGGAGGTGGAGATGAAATCAAACGGTCTCGCCACGATCTTGATATTAATTCCGGTGCTGACAGTACCGGCTCTTGCCATATTTGGGATCCCTCAGTTTGCCCCCGTCGTGGCCTCACCCCTCGAGGACGACAGCGAGATTGATCGCGCGATGCGGCTTAGCCGCTCATCACGAAGTCAGCGGGAAGCAGCCCCGGATGAGATGGACCGGCTGGACTCGCAACCCCGACTGAAAAGTGGGTCGAGCACATCGTTACGCCGCGGGAATTCCAACCGGGATTCAAAGGGACTGGCATCCCGTGAAGCTGGGAACCGCCGAAGCACTGAGAGTGCGGCCGCCGGGTGGGGTGACGATCTCGAAGCCGACTCGAACTGGCCAGAAACTCCGCGACGTAGCGCGTCCGCCGAACCTGACGACTCCGACGCAGCCGAACGTGCCGCGATGGAAAGAAACCTCCAGGCCATGGCAGAAGGTGGCGGATTCCCTTCGCGCTATGAACGAAAGTCACGGCGTGAGGAGAATCCCTCCGGCAAAACCAGGCCAGTCGACAGTGAGGAGCAGGATGACGGGATCAAACAGGTCGCCTACGAACAGGCGGAACCCCAGGAACCACAGCCTCGCCGCCCGAAGTCACCGAATATACCTCGCCCCTCTGAGCCACGCGGTCAATCGCGACGGGAAACAGCCCCTGCATCACTCACGTGGGCTGCGGCAGTCGAACAATTGAACGAATTCGATATCCGCAATTTTCGACTGGAACCCGGCGATCGGTCAGGCCAGTTTGTCTTCATTTGCACCTATGCCAGCCCTGAGGAGCCGACGGTATCTTACCGATTCGAGGCCGGAGCGGATGAGCCACTTAAGGCGGTTGAAAAGGTTCTTGAACAGATCGTTGCCTGGCGACAGAAGCAATGACCAACTGGGGTCCCCCCTGTTATCGATCTGGTCCCTCTCACACCGCATGGCCCGATACAAACACAAACGGCCATCGCTGGGCATTCTATTGCCGGGGCCCGCACGATTCTCCGACCCTGTTTGTGGTGTCGGGAACGAACCCTGCCTGTATTCGCAGCCCGAAAATGGCACGCGTCGAGGCTGTGCTGCTGGTCTCGGACGCCGCCGTCTCCGCGAAACGCCTCGCGCAACTGGCGACTCTGGCCGATGTCGCGGAGGCTCGAGACCTGATCGAGCGACTGAATCAGGCGTACGATCTTGATGGCTCAGCATTCCGTGTTGAACGTGTCGCCAGTGGATTCCGACTGTTGACAATCCCCGCCTACGCATTCTGGCTGGGCAAATTGCATCAGCGAAATGCAGAACTAAAGCTGACCCCTCCCGCGCTCGAAACTCTGGCGATCGTTGCTTACCGTCAGCCAATCACACGCGTCGACATCGAGAAAATCCGTCGCGTCCAGTGCTCGGATATGCTCAAACAACTGATGGAACGTGGTCTGGTGCGCATCGGGGGCGAAGAAGATTCGCTGGGCCGACCATTTCTTTACGAAACGACGCGGCAGTTTCTGGAACTTTTTGGACTCGCCAGCCTCGACTCTCTACCGATGGCAGACACGCTACGACAAAACAAATACACACTCACTGCAACGAGTGAAGGGGACGCCCCCGAGGCGGACGGGGACGCCGACCCCGATTCACAGCAGCCCGCCGCCTGATCAAATTGGCGACACCGAGTCTGGCACTAAAGCACCCTATTCGCCTCATTTGCTGTGTGCAGGTGTGTTGTTCCGCGGCTCGCTCAGTCCATGAGTCATTCAGCCCAAGACGATTGCTGCGCTCCCCTCGCGGCAACTCATGGTGATACGGTCTGAGGTACTGGCCGGGACCCTGCGACTCTTCAATCGAACAGGAGGTCTGTCGCTGCGGTAGTCCCCCACAGCGAATTCCAGGGTGAGGATTCCACAAGGTTTGTCATTCGCCTGCTCGGGTCATAGACTTTGCCCGGCGAAAGAGGGTTTCGTCGCCTCGCTGTTTCGGGAACGGATTTCGGTGGGTCTGCATCAAATCAGATTCACTCCCTGCCGTGTCAGCAACGCCTTGAGATCAAAACGGAGTGTTCATCGCATGAAATATCTTGTCACCGGCGCGGCGGGTTTCATCGGCATGCACGTCAGCCTGGAGTTGCTGGGGCGAGGTGACGAGGTTGTCGGGTTCGACAATCTGAACCCCTATTACTCTGTGGAACTGAAACGATCGCGCCTGGAGCAGCTCAGCGGGAAGCCCGGTTTTCGCTTCGTCGAAGGGGAACTGGCCGATCGTCCGGGAGTGGAGAACCTCTTCTCCGCAGAAAGATTTGATGCTGTCATCAACCTGGCAGCACAGGCTGGGGTTCGGTACTCACTGACGAACCCTCATGCCTACGTCGACAGCAATCTCGTCGGATTCGTGAACATCCTGGAAGGCAGCCGTCATCACGGAGTCAAACATCTGACCTACGCTTCGTCCAGTTCCGTCTACGGCGCCAACACCGAGATGCCGTTCTCAATTCACCACAACGTCGATCATCCTCTCAGTCTGTACGCAGCGACCAAGAAGGCCAATGAGCTGATGGCGCACACTTACAGTCATCTTTACCAGTTGCCCACAACGGGGCTGCGATTCTTCACCGTCTATGGACCGTGGGGTCGGCCAGACATGGCATTGTGGCTATTCACCAAGGCGATTCTCGCGGGTGAGCCGATCGACGTTTTCAACAACGGCAAGATGCGGCGAGACTTCACGTACATCGACGACATCGTCCAGGGGATCATCCGCGTGACCGATCGGATTCCCACAGGAAACCCCGAGTGGTCTGGGGCTCATCCTGACCCGGCAACCAGCCGTGCTCCCTACCGAATCTACAACATCGGCAACAACCAGCCAGTGGAACTGATGCACCTGATCGAGACGCTTGAGCAGTCGCTGGGGATGACCGCCCGGAAGAACTTTCTTCCGATGCAGGCCGGTGATGTCCCGGCCACGTATGCCGACGTTGATGACCTGACGCGGGATGTCGGCTTTCGCCCCAGCACGCCGATCGAAACCGGCGTTGATCGGTTCGTGAAGTGGTATCGCGCTTACCACCGCGTATGAAGAAATCACGATCGATCTCATCGTCACCATCGAGAGTTCGCTATCGAGCGGTGCCGACACGCCTGAGCAGGGCGTGCAGGCCGCTTGACGTACGATGCCGCTGACACAACGGCACCAGAAGCGAACAGGATCGCCCCGAATTAACGGGACACTGAGCCCACGGAAACGCGTCCGCCTCCAGATCCCCACACCTCCTCTGCATTGGCGTGCCGCGCGGGCGCTCAGCGCATTCGCACCGCTGCCCGAACCGCGCTCCAATTCAATTGGGTGATGCGGAGCATGACGCTAACAGGCGTCAAAGTAGCCGCGCCAGACCACTCCCGTTCTGCGCTCGGCGGAGACATTCTCCCGCGATGGAGCATTGCGCTGGCGTCTGGGTCAGCCAGCGCCGCGGGAGTTCGGGCGGTGGCCCGGAAGTCCCCTTCAGGGGTTTCACGACACCGATTCCTCCTCTGCGGACGGTCGAAATTCATTGCCAATTCCACGAATTCGTACGCGGTTTTGCAGATCCTACAACTTCAGGAAATCTCGTAAAAACAAGGGCCGAAACAGATTGACACACTTCCGGGTTAGCATTACATCTCGCCCGCCTTTCCCCTACTCCAAACGAAACACAACTCAAATCACTCGCCAGTCATCGGCTGTGACAGCGATCTCCCGTCGGCACCTTGTGTGTCGTCCGGACTGATCACACACGATGACTGGCACCCGGGCAAAGAACGTTCGTTCGCTGCCACATGTCAGTTCGTCTGTCGGTATATCCCTCAACAATTCGTCTGCATCGAACCGCTTCGGGCAACTCACTTCTTAGCCCGACCACACTCGGTGCGCTCATATCCTTTCGCCCGGTTTCCTCCCAGACCACGGTGTATCTATGACCTTCTCCTATCCCGATGTGATCCCGTTTCCACAACGAGCGGTAGCTGCCCCTCCGGCTGCTCCCGTCCATGTCAGCGAGCCCGCCCCCTCGGTCCTCGTGGTGTCATCCGACACCGAGATGGCTCGACGACTGTGTGACGATGGTCAAACACTTGGGATGGTCTGCCGAACGGTTTCATCCGTGGAAGCAGCACTACAGTCACTTCACACGCAATCAGCCGACATCTGTCTGGTTGGTGTGCTTGGAGCAGGGGAAACCGTCGCCGGGTTTACGAGCCAGATCCAGCAGAAGGGGTGGTCAACACAGGTCATCTGTGTTGTCGCCGAAGCCACTGCGGACAGCCCTCAGCTCTTCTCCAGTGCATCGGGTATCGAACACCTGGCCGAGCCTTACTCGCCAGCGATCTTCGCTCGAGTGCTGAACAACGCCAGCCAGCGAGCACGGCTGCACGCGGAAAACCGTCGTCTGAAACGACAACTCAGCAACCGCAACCTGCGGGACATGGTCGGACACAGCCCCGCTATGCAGAGCCTGCGTCAGCAGGTTCAGCAAACCGCCGAACAGATTGGCTGCGTACTGCTGAAGGGAGAACAAGGGACAGGAATCGATCTGGTCGCACAGGCCATCCACGATTCCAGCCGACGCGCTCATCGCCCCTTTGTGAAAGTCGATTGCAGCGTGCTGTCGGCCGAAACACTCGAAGAAGAACTGTTCGGACAGCTCGAACACGAACCTGGTGGGATGACCCGCCACCGTCCCGGTCGACTCGAACAGGCAGACGGCGGCACACTGCTGCTCGACCAGGTTCAGCACATCGCTCTGCCCGTCCAGAAACAACTCGTCAACCTGCTGCGTGAACAGAGGTTTGAACACCCTGTGACCCGCGAACGCATCCGATTTGACGTTCGGTTCGTGTTTGGATCACACGTCGAACTGGAAACACTCGTCGATCGTGGTCTCTTCCGCCGTGATCTCTACGAAGAAGTCTGTCGCATTTCGATCGTTCTGCCGACACTGCGATCCCGCAAGGAAGACATCGGTGCCTTAACCGAACACTTCCTCCGTCGCGTTGCCGGTCGCGAAGGCAAACCGACCCGTTCGATCATGATCGAAGCCCTGCACGTCCTGCAAAGCTACGACTGGCCCGGCAACGTTCGCGAACTCGAAAACATCATTGAACGTGCGTGTGCACTGGACTGGGGCTCAAAGCTCACCGCTGCGATGCTCGAACCCTGGATGTCAAAAGAGTGTACGAACGATGGTCCCGATGCACTGCCCGGTATGACACTGGCCGAGATGGAGCGAAAGCTGATCGAAGCCGCCTTCAATCGCTTTGCGGGCAATCGTGAAAAGACGGCGAAGGCACTGCAGATCGGAATCCGAACTCTTTCGGGAAAACTCCGCGAGTACGGTTACCCACCACGAGGGGGGCCAGGATCGAACCTCAAGGCCTGGTCACCTGCCACTCAGCCGGTGGATGCACCCGCCGAAATTTCGCACATGATGGACCGACGCGCTGCCTGATTTTCCCCGCGACCGCCGGCCATACCAGCCAGACCGGCCATCACAATCGCACCCGCTACGTCCTCTGCGTCCGCGACGCTGACGTGGCAAGATTGAGCGGTGGGAAGTCCACACATTAAGAAACACCCGATGGCTCACTGCCGTCGCCACGTAAAAACTACGATCCCCTCGTGCCAGTTTTTGGGAGAGAACTGGTGCGAGGGGACGTATTTATTTCCGGGGTCAGCAAAGAGGCTCCCTGCGATAGACATCCTCAACGGAATCACTGACCGTGATGTGATTCGGTATGAATGCGCAGGGCGCAGGTTACCTTCTGCGCAGCAGGGGGGTGCTTTCGCCGTTGAATGTGGGAAAGTGGCTACGCTTCGACAAGGGTGACCTGGACCGCGGACGCGCTTTGCGAACTCCGGGACGAATCGGCGCATGCCCCAGGAATTTGCTCACTATTTCGTCGAGAAGTTTCTCGAAATCTTGGCTGACCGTCGCGGTTGTCATACTTCTACCTCGGTTTCATGCTGTGAACGCCACACGGAACACCGGACAATCAAACCTAGTTCACTAAATGCAATATGTTGCGTAGACAGCGTTGTTTTTCGTAAACAGACGGGTCCATCGCGCCGGCAATTCCAGATTTAGCGAATACAGGAATCGCACGACTTCTACGCACTCGCGGGCAACGGATCCCGGAAACCCTTCGTCAGTCCTGCACGTTTGCCCGGCCTCCGCGACTGTTAAGCATTCCATTAAATAAGGAAGGGTCGAGAGTTCACGGATTTCACGACCGTACGGATTTCGCGGACTGACCGTTCCTGACTAGAATGGGGTAAGAGCACCAGAAGGCGAGTTTCGCGTTCGGCCTCAGTAACAACGCGGAAACCGGCTTCCGAAAATGCCTTGTCAGCCGCGAGAAAAGATATGGCCAAACCTGCAGAATCCAAACCAGACTACTCTCTGTCCCGCGTCGTTTGTCGAAATCGCCGCGCGAAGCATGAGTACGAACTCACGGACTCGCTCGAATGTGGCATCATGCTGCATGGCAGCGAAGTCAAAAGCGTCCGCAATAACAAAATCTCGATTGAAGAAGCGCACGTCAGAGTCAACGGTGGCGAAGTCTGGCTCGTCGGGTGTGACATTGCTGAATACCCTCAGGCCACCTACCTGAACCATGATCCGAAGCGTCAGCGTAAGTTGCTGCTCCATCGACGCGAGATTCGTAAATTTGCGGAAGTGGCCAGCCAGAAAGGTCTGACGCTTGTGCCGCTCGATGTCCACCTGGTCCGCGGTAACGTGAAAGTCACCATCGCCGTGGGTAAGGGTCTGAAGCGACACGACAAGCGAGAGAAACTCAAAGAACATGATGCCGATCGTGAGATCCGGCAGGCACTGCGGCGGAACGCCAATTGACACCGCTGCGCGATGCAGTCTGAAATCAGTCGATTTGAAGTGAGATGGATGCGGATGACAAAGAAGACACCTTTGCAAACGGCGCTGGAACAGGGTCTCGCCGACGATGCGAACTTGTTCGAGTCCCTGAATGAGCTCGGGCAGTATCGGATTGAATCGATCCCCGATGCCGAGGCGCTTGTCGACGCACTCGAGATTTACATCGAACGACCCATCGAACCACCGGGCGTTTTCACCGCCTTTCATCAGCTCGTCTCGCTTTTCCAGTCAGTCAGCACGGTCAGCGTGTTCCAGTACCTGGTCCGGCGTGGAATTCCACCCTTGATCCGAGCTTATGATCAGCGGCTGCCGTTCGCGGAAGAACAGCAGAACGAATTGTTGTTCGCGGTCAAAATCTTCGCCTGCTACGGACTGGAAGAGGGACTCGACCGACTGGTGCAGGCCGCCTATCACCCGGTTCTGCGTGAGGGTTACCTGTGGTCGGTGATCTTCGAACAGCTAGGCGATCAGGACCCGCTCCTTCCCGACCTGGTTGACCGCATGAGTGATCCGTTGCCGGATGGCTTCGCATGCGTCGCATTCCTGGACTGGGTGAACCGGCTGGTCCGGGAGGACGTGATCCAGCAGCATCCGTTCGACTCGCATGAAGGGGTCCAGAAGCTGCGGCACTGGTTGCGCAGCAGCAAAAAAGACGACTTCAGTTTTGCGCACAGCTCTGCGGCCTCGCTTCCGTTTATCAGTGAACCCCACCGGGAACAGTTGCTCGCGCTGGCGATGGATCACCCTGATCCGAAAGTTCAGATGGAAGCGGCCTGGGCGTCCGCCCGACTGGGAAGCGAAGCGGGGCTCAAGTTTCTTGTTCGCCTGACACTGGATCGCAGCTTTTCGACGACGGCTTGCGCCTATCTTGAAGAGCTCAATCGAGACGATCTCATTCCTGACGAAGCGAATGAAGCCAATTTTCGTGCGATGGCGGATATGTGTGACTGGCTGGCACATCCGCAAGAGTTTGGCCGCGCGCCGGACGAGATCGAACAGTACGACACCCGCGAAATCTTCTGGCCCCCGACTAACGACGTGAGGCAGCTCTGGTTGTTCAAGTACCGGTACGTCGCGGAAGAGCCCGGGGAAATGGATGATTGCGGCCTCGGCTTCTTCGGCGGCACCACGTTCTCATTGTTCGATGAAACGTACCCCGACATGCCCCCCGAAGACGCGTATGCGCTCCATTGCTGTTGGGAGCTGGAAATGAATGAAGATATTCGAGCTCCCGAGGTTCGCTCGGTAGAAGCCGGAAAAGCCATTCTGGAAGCGGGAGCCCGTGGAGAATACGCCACGGCGGACGACGATGATGAGGAGGATGATTTCGACGAAGACTTCTGACGAACTCACTGTGCAAGACCGTCTTCGATCGACATCCCCATGTTGAACGGCATGCCGCGTCACCTTGCTGGCATTCCGAGCAGAGACGTCCACCAACGAGCATCCCGTGCGGATACTCCGCAATCCCCGCGAGGAGCATTAATTGCTATTCTTCTGCCATTCCCTGAACTCGCGCAGCAAAGTCGAAGCGAGGTCTCGGACCTTGTCAGCATGCGGACTCCGACTTCCCTCATAGACCGTAGCATCCTCTCCGGCAAGAACCTCCAGGATGTTCCTGAACCCTGTGCGACCAAACCTCTGACCATCAACATTGCCTTTGATGATTTCGTTCCGTTCAGGTAAGCGTCGCAGCGTTTCCAGTACTTTGATTTTCTCCTCATCAGTCAGCTCGGATAGAACGCTGACCCCTATGAAGTAGACCTGCAGCGGTCGTTGGAATTCGTCGAGTAATTGAGGTCTCGCCCAGACGTCGTGGCGGTTCGCCAGCGGGTCGAGCAACGCCGCCATCACTTTGAACCGGGTGAGATAGTCGGAATGCTGCAGTGGAACCCAATGGGGCGGAAACTCACTTCGTGGATGACTCGCCATGATGTTCACAGCATCCTCGAATCGGTGATCCCGAATCGCGTCTTCGACCTGTCTTCTCAGCGCTTGTTCGCGTTGAGTTGCGGGCAGGACCGCACTCCACCCTGCGACCGAGACGGCGCAGAGCAACCAGATGGACCATCCAGCACGTGTTTCAGCCCCTGGCTGAGGCTTCTCTCGTCTCCACGGAGGTGTGCGTGCCAGAAAAGCGAAGATTGTTGTCATGATCCACAATGGGAGTAACATCGCGGCGAGCACTTGCACCTTCAGCGTTGCATCTAAGATGAAATGCTCACTTTCCGACAGGCGAAGTCCGGCCATCAATCCCATCAATGAGACTTGCCTGGGCATTATCCCCAGGAGTACCAGAGTCACAGAGCTCGCAAATAACATTACGACTGACATCGCCCCGATCACCTTCGCATGATACGTCACCACGATCACACGAATGATCAGCGCAACACGCCAGACCGAGACGATCGCCAGCAGATAAAGATTTGCTTTGACAGCGTTCTCGGGACTCAGCAGCCGTTCGACGGGAATCGCGTAGATCCATGCAAGTGGCGCCGTCATCCAGTACGCACCGAGAAACGAGCGATACTCCACATGCAACGCTCGGAGCCCCGCGCTCCGGATCATGGCCAGCCGACTTACCATCAGGAATAACAGGCCTGATGTCACCAACGAAGCTGCGAATGGCAATAGAAGATGCCAGGGCTCACGCAGCAGATCCTCGCGGTCGTACTCGCGCGCGAATCCTGCCGATAAAACGAACAGAAATCCCACCCAGATTGAGGCAGGATTCGAATCGACAGTGAGAATGGCCTGGCGGGAGCCCAAAAGGTACTTGACCAGTGTGACGACAGTGAGCGGCTCTGTTGAGGGTGGTGAATCAGTGTCGGTGACCACGCGAAGGCCTTTATTCTGATACGACTGACAGCGAATCGTTCGCCCGGCTTCGTGTGCTACTTAGCGAGAATCGTAAAGACAAGGCTCCCCCGCCCAAGCCGGAACAGTTACCCTTAGCAATTGTACTGGTTTTCCGAGGTCTCATCGCGAGGGTAGGGGACCGCCAGGGCTACCTCCGACTTGTATCATCGCTTGCTGAGCTTTCCGGGCTTGCACCACGGTGATAGCGCTGCCGTCGGTCCCGGACAGCATCCTCATTGTAAAGAGACTGGCTCAGCCAGATCAGTCCGGATCTCAGTTCTTGCGCTGTCATTCCGCGCGGTTCGTGTGTCAGATCGAACAGAGTGCATTTCTCCCAGAAGCGGTCCTCAAACAGTCGGCCTTCGCGACGGAGCCTGTCGTAGAGTGGAGTGCCGGGAAAGGGGGTCTGTAATGTGATCTGAACCTCAAACAATCCCGCTTCTCGAACAAACTTCAGCACCTGATCGAACACTTCTGTCGACTGATCATCCAACCCAAGAATGAAGCAGCCATTCACTGTAATGCCTGCGGCCTGAATTCGCGCAATTGCCTCGTGGTATCGTTCTAGTTGTTTCAGCTTCCAGTTCGACCGCAGTTCAAGCCCGTTCAACCCCACTGACGAGGGGCTTTCCAAACCGATCAAAACCTGTCGACAACCCGCATCGCGGGCCAGTGAAATGAGCTCGAGATCTTCTCCAAAACTGATATCCGTTTCTGTAAAGAAGCGAATCTTCTCAGGGATCAGAGACCGCATGAGGCTTCTGGAATGGCCGCGGTTGACGAACGTATTGTCATCTGCGAACTCGATGAACGGGCGTGACCAGATCGCCTTGATCCGTCGAATTTCGCTGACTACCTGGGAAACGGGCTTGGTCTGATATCGCGGAGCAATCAGGATGGAACTGGCACAAAAATCACATCTCCAGGGACAGCCCCGCGCAGTCTGAACGGTAATACGATTGTATTTGGCAGGGTCGAGCAGATCGAAGCGTGGAATCGGAGAGTCCGCAAGATTCCACGGTGCGATCGCGCGATAGACCGGGTTGAGCCCGCCTGAACGAGCGTCTTCGATTAATTGGGGCCAGATCGCCTCTGCTTCGCCGATGACAATCGCATCCGCATGCTCCATGGCCTCATCAGGCAAAGAACTGACGTGCAATCCCCCCAGTACCACTCTCGTGCCACTTTCTCGATACAGGTCCGCAAGCCGGTAGGCATCCTCGATCTGAGCCGTAAAGCTGGAGATCGCGACCAGATCGAAGTGTTCGTCGGGGGGTGAATCCCGGTTGAAATCAAAGAACTCGTGGTAAGAAATCTCGTCCAGATTTGACGTTAAGCCCGCCAGCGTCAGCAGACCAAGGCTCGGTAATTGAGCGATGACTTCCTTGCGCTCAACAAATCCGGGCATCGTGAGCCCCAGTTCCAGCAACTCGGGGTCCCATGCGCGAACTCCGCTCATCGCGATGAAGCCGATTCGCATGAAATGCCCCTTAGAGACGGGAATTGTTCGAAACGAGCAGCGATTGCGTCAGGTTGGACCGGTCAGATGATGCGCTGACGAATCGGGAGCAGCCGAAAGATGGCAGGATACCATCGACAGCGTGGGGATCGGCAGTCTCACCGACAGTCTGACCGACAGTCTGACCCACAGGGGAGGGACGCAATCCTGCTCTGGGCCAGGCCACAGTCTCTACCCGTCGGATGGGTATTCACCCGATGCGACCCCCGTCGGGGCGATCGATGCTTACCGGATTATTAGACGCAGAGAAGGTGGTTCTGACGAGTGCCAGCCTGTTTTTAGTTGCAATCTCTTGAGCACGACGGCCTAATGGCGGCCAGCGTAACGTTCGTCAAATCGCGGATTCACTCGAGCGGGTGGCAATCATGGGCTCCGATGTTTCTTTCCAGTCCGAGATCATCGATGGTGACATCCTGGCCATCGTCTTGCGCGGAGACCTGGATTCCATTTCAACCCCGGAATTTGAGCGTCAGCTCCAGACCCATCTCGATGCCGGCTTCACCAAATTCATTATTGATTGCCGCTACATGGGCTTTATTTCCAGCGTGGGAATCGGAGCATTGGTCGCACTTAAAGCGCGACTGGCAAGAAAAGGAGGGACTGTAAAGCTGGCAGCCATCCAAGGGACGGTGATGCAGATATTGCGTCTTGTCCGCCTAGACAAGCTCCTCGACATTTACGGCGACCTGGAATTCGCACGACAATCCTTCTACGAACCCGCCGCCGACCCCCAGGCCGAATCCGTGTGAACCACCCGGCGTCGTGGATAGATCGCCGGGCCCCCCTGGCCAGACCAGCCTGCAGCAGTTCATTCCGATCGCGATCAATCAACCGCTGATCTGCTTTCGCAATACTTCGAGCTCATCATCAATTTCCCGATGCAGGTCACTGACATCAGGGGCAGTGGGGACCCTGAGGTACCGCGGGACATTTGTCTCGGAATCCGATCGATCGACTCCCATCTCATCGCGGCGTCGCAGAGCGTCTGCCAGCCGGGCTTCCAGTGCACGCTGCATGGTAGCGAGGTGCTCAGAGTACTTGATGGCGGCTTCGTGCTGTTGCGCCAAACCGGCGATAAGGTCTTCGACTTCGCGTTTACGCAGCAGCGACTGGCGAGCATCCGCTTCCGCACCCGACTGCAGGTGCTCTCTGGCCTTGGCCGTCCACATTTCGACCTGAACACGATGTGCGTCAATCTCTTGCCGCAAGCTCTCTTCCGAAGCCCGAGCCGTCCGGACGCTGCGTTGAGCCCCGGTGAGTCCTTCCTCCATTTCTTTAATAATCTCGACAATCGCTGCTGCAGGGTCCGCAGCTTCTGCAAGCAAGTGTGAGAGATTACACGTGACAATGTCGGTCAGACGGCTGAAATAACTCATCTTGTATCTCTACTCCACAGCCGGATTACCGGCCACTTGTTCGAATGGGATCATCCTGGGCCTAACGCAATTCGTCGCACGCTGGATCAGCATGACTTCTCATTTTTATCGATACGGATTTGAAATTCTGGTCTGCATCCTCATTTCTCAAGCAGGTTCTGCGGAACCTCGACGTCGCGATCTCCATTACGCGTTTCGAGATCAGCCGGATTAAGAATTCCCCTCTCAGCCAGAAGCTCACGCAATTTTTCGCGGGCCAGGCGAAGTCGACTCTTGGTTGTCGGTAAATTTGCTTCCATGGCGTCAGCCACTTCTGGAAGGCTAAGCCCCGAAAAGTGATGCATCATGAATGTCAGCCGCTGTTCCTCGGGAATTTTCTGCAGCAGGTCTCCGACGATCTGAGCGAACTCGTTCTGATCCGCTTTGTCTTCGGGCAGGACAAAATCGCCCGCCAGCCGTTCGAGAATGTCATCCTCGTCATCGCGGGGCCGCTGTGTACGAGACGCGTTCACCAGAGCGTCGTGAGATCGCCGCCGGGTGCTGTCGATCATCAAATTGCGGGCGATCCGGAACATCCAACCTTTGAAACAACCTCGGGGCAGGTAATCCCACGCCGTCGAGTGGACCCGAATCAGGGTTTCCTGCGTCAAATCCTCGGCCAGTTGCCAGTCGCGTAAATGCCGAAAGAAGAATCCCGCCAGAGGGTTCTGATAACGACGGACCAGCTCGTCGAACGCGTGACGGTCCCCTCCCTGAAGCTGATACATCAACTGGTCATCAGTGACTTCGTCGGCACGTGTCTCTTTGGACTGACGCGTTCCTGGGCGGGACATCAGTGTTGGTCCTTTCGGTGAAGACCGATCGCCGGCAACGCTGAGTCACTTTCGGTTCGATTCATCACTATTTCTCGCCCAGTGCGGGCAATCGCAACAAAATAGCCACATGGCAACCGACGATGGCCAGCACCACGGGGAATATCAGAATAACGAAGTAGTCGTCGGGTCGACCACTGCTGATCGGCCGCAGGAACATGTCTGCAAAGATCGTGGTCAACATCATCGAACCAAACGTCAACGCGGCAGCAGTCGCAATGACGCCCCACCGCAGATACAACGAAATTACCAGACAGAGATGCACGAGCAGGATCAAGTTCAAACCCATCCACCACGCGACAGGCTCATCAATCCCCTCGTACAGACTGCGTCGACCACCCTGCATGACCAAAAACGAGGCGACGACTGCGATGGCCCCGGGAAACAGACCGAAGAGACATCCCCAGATCTTCGAATAGACCACATCGTTAATATTGCGTGGCAGCATCAGCAGCGAGGGGAGTGTCTGATGGCGAATTTCGTCATGAAAGATACGCGACGCGCACATGGCGCAATCGGCAATAAACAACGGCACAACAAACAATTCGTAGCCGAAGGTGACGTCCTCCCACCGGAGATGCCGCCCCCCCACAGGCTGATCCCAGGGGTAAGAAGCCGCCACGGCAAGAAAGTACAGACCAACATACAAGCAGCAGCGGATCAAGATTCCCGCCCAGCCGCCCGCAATAAAGTGAAAATCCTTCCAGGTGAGGGCCTGCCCCCAGGCTCGACCTGTACCAAGAACCCGAAAACGCCCGGCTCCTTTTGGAACCATCATTCGATGGGTCGATTCCTGCGACATGTCATGAGACACAAACGGGAAGAGGATTCTGGCCAGAACGAACAGGGCGACGGCGCCTGCCAGATTTGAAATCACCTGGGGGGTCCATTGAAGCGGATATCCCGTCTCCGTCACTTCATACAGTTCCGTAAACACGCTGGTTTTCGAGATCAACTGCAGAATGGGACTGAGAACTGGAGCCCAGGGAACCCAGAAAGGATCACCGGTGGTTGTGATGGCCGAATACCCGGCCAGCGCAAAGAGTGGACCGAAGATATACCCGACCAGCCAGAGCATCGTCAGACCAGCGGCGTCCCGACTGCGGCGGGCCAGAACCGAGCAGAGTAACCCGATATTGGCGAGCAGCGCGGTGTAGGCCAGCAGCGCGGCGTACGCCGCATAGATCTGATCGGGCATCAGCCCCCCCAGCGTGATCGCCAGCAGGGTAAACGGATACTGCACCGCCAAAAGCAGGAAAACCTGAAACAGACGTGTCGTCGACTTCCCCAGCAACAGCCCTAACGGACTGATACCCGCCATGGTCATCAGCCCCAGGGTATCTTCTTCCTTTTCTTCCGAGATTGCACTGGAAAAAAAGCTGACCCCCAGCATCGTCACGAACGCCAGGTCCAGGTAAATCACGATCCGAAAGAACTCGAGGCCTGGCGCCCCGGTGTAGCGACTCTGCTCCTGTGCCGCTAACAGCGCCAGGTAGATCACCAGCAGCAGAAACAACCACGATAGATGCACCCAGAGCGAGCGGCTGTCGCTACGAAGCGAGCGGAAGAACAGTGCAAAGATGTTACGTAGCATGTTTTCCAGCACTCATTCAGGTTGTTGATCTTCCAACAAGGACCGCGTCACGTGCACCTACCCTTTGGTGATCGCTTCATCCAGATTGAGAATTAAACTCATCACCGAAGCCCACGCCGCAAGTTCGCTGTCCTCGACAGAAGCTTCTCGTGACGACTCACCCACGGAAAGGAATTCTTTCGCCCCGGCAGCATCCTGCCGATAGTGTTGACGTCGCTGCTGCAACGATTTCAATAGAACCTTGATTTCTGCAGGGGTCGCTTTGCGCGACATGGCCAGCCGGAATGCGAATTCCATTCGCTGTTCATCCGTCGTACCTCCGGCTGTGATCGCTCGCTCCGCCAGCTTGCGCGCGGCTTCCAGGTACGTGGGATCGTTCAAGAGGACCAGGGCCTGTAGTGGAGTATTCGTGCGAGAACGACGAGCGGTGCAGACTTCACGTTCCGGGGCATCAAAGGTGTTTAACCCCGGTGGAGGACAGGTTCGTTTCCAGAAAGTGTACATACTCCTTCGGTACAACCCCTCTCCCTTGTCCTGCTTGTAGACGGTTCCTTCGTAGTCGGCCCCCACCGCCACATCATCCCACAGCCCCGCCGGCTGATAGGGTGAGACACTGGGGCCTCCGCTGCGATCACTTAACAAACCCGCCAGGGCCAGTGCGTTATCCCGAATCAGTTCAGCCTGAAGCCGGTGCCGCGGTCCTCGGGCCAGCAGTTTGTTCGACGGATCCCGTTCGAGCAGTTCGCGTGAGACACGAGACGATTGGCGGTAAGTTGCAGACGTCACAATCTGCCGATGCAGAGCCTTGGTATCCCAGCGACGTGGCTCGAGGCCGGAGCTGGCATCGCTGCCGTTGCCCTGCTGGTATTCGACGGCCAGCCAGTTGAGCAGGTCCAGATGGCTGGGCCACTGCCCCTGCGACCCAAAGTCCTCGACCGTTTCCACCAATCCGTCCCCAAAAAACGTCATCCACGCCCGATTGACCGCAACTCGCGCTGTCAGCGGGTGATCAGCGCTGAGCAGCCATTGAGCGAGTCCTAACCGATTTCGTGGAGCACCTGCGGGGAAGGGGGGAAGACTGGCGGGTACGTCGGGCTGAACTTCTTCTTCCGGCGCGTCGTACTGACCACGTCCAAGCAGGAACGTCTTTCGCGGTTCAGGCATTTCCTGCATGACCATGGCTGACGGAAGGGACTTCTCGAACTCGCTTCGCCGTTTATCTAGTTCGGCATGCTGTTCGGTCAGAGACAGGAACGCAGGATTGAAACGCTTCAGGTAGGTCTTCACGATCGTCTGGGTCTGTTCGGGCGTCCGTTGGTCTGCACTGATGGCGAGCAGATCAGGAAGGATGTCCGCTTCTGCCACTTCCAGCACTTCCTGTGACGTCAGTTCCCGATCATAGATCCGGACGTCATCAATCAGCCCTTTGAACGGAGCCCCGGGGTTACGCCGACCGATTCGCAGGGGCTTTTCGGTCTTCGTCGTCGCCGTCAGCAGGTTATGGGTGATTTCCACTTCCTGCCGCTGACCGTTGATATACAGTTTGAAGCCCTCGGCCTTTGATGATCCGTCATAGGTCGCGAACACATGGGTCCACTGATTGACGGGGATCTCTGCCTTGGAAACAACATGCAAAGCTTCGTCCGGCCAGCGATGGACCAGATGAGCCGTCAGTTTCCCACCCCCCAGAAGGAGATCGAAGCCCCGAAACGCATCCGCATCATCCATCCGGGCAATGACGGCTGCGGCCTCTTTATTTTCAACGTTAATCCACGCCCCATACGAGAACTTGTCCGTTCGCTCGAACGAAGCAAAGTCGCCCGCTTCGACGTAGGTGTTGCCGTCCAGCTTGATCGCTCCGTTGAGCTTGCCTGCTGTCCAGGCGGGGTTCCCCACCACTTGTCCTTTACGCAGGGAATCGCGGTACTCGGTCACCTCGTTGCCGGCAGTCTCGTCAAAGGTCCAGCGCAACAGAGGCTGGGCCTGCTGCGAGGTCGAATTCGCGACCTCTCTCAATCGAGGTTCCCATTCCGTGATGGTTCTGCTGGCTTCGGCCAACTGCTCGTCAATTGATCGACTCATCGTCGCAAGTCTCTGCGTCATCAGATCAAGCTGCTGAACCTGATCCCGCGTGGGTGCCTTGATCATGGGTTCCGCATTGCCGACCCGCCCCGCCTCTCCCTGCTCATTCAATTGATTGAAGAAGGCAAAGAACTGGTAATACTCGCGCTGTGTAAGAGGATCAAATTTGTGATCGTGGCAGCGGGCACACCCCAGCGACAGGCCGAGAAAGATCGTGGAGGTCGTATGAACGCGGTCCGCGACGTACTCGACCCGGTATTCCTCAGGGATGATTCCCCCTTCGGAATTGATGACGTGATTTCGATTGAATCCGGTCGCGATCCGCTGATCCAGCGTCGGATTCGGAACCAGATCCCCCGCGAGCTGGTCCGTCACGAAGCGATCGAACGGCATCCCCGAATTGAAGGCTTCAATCGTCCAGTCTCGCCATCGCCACATATAGCGGGTGGTGTCGTTGTTAAATCCGTGGGTATCCGCGTAACGGGCGGCGTCGAGCCACTCCAGCGTCATCCGCTCTCCGTAGCGGGGTGACGCCAGCAATCGATCTACCAGTTTCTCGTAGGCGTCAGGTGAAGTATCCGCCAGGAAATCATCGACCTCGGCGATGGTCGGTGGTGTCCCGGTCAGATCGAGCGTAACTCGGCGAATGATCCGTTCTTTGTCAGCCGCTTCCGAAGGGAATAGTTCCTCGCACCGCAGTCGATCTTCCACCAGGGTGTCGATCGGCCCCCGTGCCCATTCACTGGAGATCGCTGGAACACGAGGACGTCGCGGTGTGACAAACGACCAGTGCCGCTGATACTCTGCCCCCTGGGCAACCCACTGACGAAGCAGCTCAATCTGTCGCGGTGTGAGCGACTTGCCGCTGTCTGCTGGTGGCATTCTTTCATTGGGATCGTCCGCCAGAATCCGACGGATCATTTCGCTCTCGTCCACCCGTCCCGGCACGATTGCTGTCTTGCCCGATTCGAGTTCCGCACGGGCGGGTTCCGAAAGATCCAGGCGAAGACCGCTGTACCGTGTTTTTTCATCGGGGCCGTGGCACGCGAAGCAATTGTCTGACAGGATCGGTCGAATATCACGGTTAAATTCGACTCGCTCTTCAGCCTGCAAGAGTCCTCTGCAGGAGAGAAGCACTGCGGTCACCATGCAGATTACAGTCGTCGTCGCCGGTAAACGAGGAATCGAAATTGGACTTTGAATCGACATTTGACATTGCGCCTCTGGGAAAAGTCGTCTCAAGCCGAGCCCCTCGCATGTGAGGTCATGAAGTGCCATGACGAATACAGCAGCCAACCGCCTGCACCCGTTCATCGTCATTCCACCGGAGAGGAGACGTAACGGCGGGAGGCCTCGGTAGCCCCCCGCCTAGCCCACCCCGTCGAGCCCACCCCGTCAACGTGCAGAAGAACTGGGAACTTATCATCCCATCGGCATCCATCGAAGTCTAGCCAGCTTCGTCCATGGCGTTCTTTACGCGCGATCCTTTTTCTACCCCTGTTGACACAATCTCGGCCTGATCGATACTCAGGTTTCCTACGGACTGCGAATTTTCCGTTGCCAAGGAAAACCGGAAGCAGATTTCCTCAGGCAGCGAATTGAATCGAGCATTGGTCGGGAGCATTCTCAAAGTGGATGAGATGATCAACGTTGAGGGACTCACCAAGCAGTTCGGAGATCTGCGTACAGGACTTTTTACTGCGCTGGAGGATGTCACTTTTACCGTCCAGCCGGGTGAAATTTTTGGACTGCTCGGTCCCAATGGGGCTGGGAAAACCACGTGTCTGCGAATCCTGAGCACGGTGCTGAAGCCCACCCGGGGGCGAGCCCGCGTGGCAGGCTACGATGTCGCTCAGTCACCCGAAGAGGTTCGTGCCCGGATCGGATTTCTCTCGAACAACACAGGGATCTATGACCGCATGACCGCCTGGGAAATGGTCCAGTACTTCGGTCGTCTGTACGGAATCCCCGAACGGTCACTGCAGGAACGGATCGCAAAACTTTTCGACCGCCTGAAGATGAACGCGATTCGTGACATGCTCGGCTCGAAGATGTCGACCGGTATGAAACAAAAGGTGTCGATCGCCCGCGCGCTCGTGCATGATCCCCCGGTTCTGATCTTTGATGAACCGACCTCGGGACTGGACGTCCTGGTCGCCCGCAACGTGCTGGACGAAGTCAAATCCCTGCGTGATCAGGGCAAGTGCATCATCTACTCGACCCACATCATGAGTGAGGTCGAAAAGCTCTGCCATCGGATCGCCATCATTTACCGCGGCAAGATTCTGGCACTGGGGACGGTCGAGGAACTGCGAGAACGGCACCAGCAACAGGACCTGGAAGAGCTGTTCTTCAAACTCATCGATCAACATGAAGCGCAACTGGCGACGAATACGGTTCGCTGAACGGGCGTCAGGACAGGGCCGTGCCCGCAGAAGCAGGTTCACCCGCGAAACTGCTGAGCACGGACTGTCGATGATCTACGTTATAGGGTCACCGATGTAATACGATTACAGGGGCTTGCGCTTCCAGAGACCTCGGTGAATTTCGCAGCCCAATTTCCGTCCCCGGCGGTGGAAATTGGTCAGGAAATTCATCTCATCGCCACCCACCGGTTCGGGTGGCGGCACATCGATCACGAAATCCTCGTGATGGTTCATCAACCCGGAGATGACCTTGAAGTAGTCGCCGACGTCTGTCCAGGAATGGACGAAACCACCGGGCTTGACGACACGCGACAGCAGGTCAGCGAACTCATCCGTAAAGAGTCGACGCTTGGTGTGCTTTCGCTTCCACCAGGGATCCGGGAAATAAACATGAGCCGCATCGACCGAATGCGGACGAACCTGATTGATCAGAAACTGCTTTGCATCGCCGCCAATCACTCGCGCGTTGGGGAGTTCCCGCTTGGCCAGCCGTTTGGCCGCCCGACGCCCTTCGACAAAATCGAGCTCAATCCCCAGCCAGTTGGTCTCCGGGTGTTCGAGGCTCGAATCGAGCAAAAACTTCCCCCGACCACATCCGATGTCGAGTTCCACGGGATGGTCGTTACCGAACATCGTTGGCCAATCGACCAGACCTTCGAATTCGGCCAGAGGAGCAAAGTAGGGGTGCAAATCTACGACGGGCTGAGGCATTGTGTTCGCTGCCCGTTTGGGCAACGCCGTGAACGATCGCGCAAGTAGGGAACTCTGCCAGCATCCGCTCAAGAGGGACAACTCGGCAGCTCAAACGAGGGCCACGATGATAGCGAATTTCCCGCGATGCGACATCGTCACCAGAATTCGATCGGCATGTTCCCCAAGGAGCTAACAGCCCGGCGAGCCCCCCCTTCAGGCAATCGACAGAGCGTCCTTGCCAGTGCGAGGGGCAGCGCGTCCCACCACCCACCTTTTGCAACTCATTCATCCAAAACGAGTTACAAGAGAATTACTAAATCAGGCGGTTCGTCCGCAGCGTGAGGCAGCGAGCAGACAGTCACCCACCCTGAAGGGGGGTGTTGTCCGATCTATTCGTCGCCGGTCTGCGGCTTATCGCGATGAATGGGGACGCCGATCATGACACCGCTGAAGACCATTTTCTCTTTCACGAAACCCTGAAACGCGAATTCAGCGCGGCGTCCTGGTCGCAGCTTCGTCATCTTTACCATGATCAGCAGGCGATCGCCCACGAAGACGGGAGAGCGGAAGCGGACTTCTTCCATACCGCCGAAACCCAGGAAGTCTCCTGCGAGGAGTTCATACTTCCGGGCGTAGAATCCGGCCAACTGTGCGGCACACTCACACAGGACGACCCCAGGCATCAAGGGGAAGTCGGGCATGTGGCCCCGCACCCAAAATTCATTGGGCGTGATATCCTTGTAGCCGATCAGACCGTTCCCTTCGCGGTCGACTGACAGGATTGCCGTCAACTGCTCCATCTCAAACCGCTGTGGATTGACTTTGCGAATGTCTTCCAGTGTGAAGACAGGCTTATCGAAATCCAGATTATCTAAGCTGTAAATCGCTTGAGGAGGCATGACGAATCCTTGAACGGCCTAATAACACGAGGTGAAACACGTCTTCCTCATGACGTTTTTTCACGGCTTTCCACAACACAAGTCGATTCAACGGCCCCGAACCGAGCTCGAAAAATGCCTGAACTCGCCGTTTCGGAAGAATGAAGGAAGACTCACAAAAGATCAAGAGAGAATCGACAGTCCCCGACGAACACTTTTTACCATTCGACCGTCACCGCGACGATCGAAAAGAAAGCCATAAAAGTAAGGGCTCCTGCCCACAAGAAGTTCCCGGGAAATGCACCTCTGCCCCTCAAGTCAGTCAGAATTAAGGAACGCATTGATGTTGTGCCGTACTCCCTCGATCAACGAAACATCAAGCCAGAATGTAGCGTTCGTACGGGTGATCGCAGGGGGTGCCTCGCGTGATCTGCATTTGCTGCTTGTCAGGTTCGATGATGACAGAGAACACCGTCTGCCAGAAACCATGCGGTAAATCATCGTTCGTATGCCGGCAGATCGATCTCGGATGCCCCTCGTGGTCGCTGAGCGCGGTCATCAGCCGGCTCACCGTCGCATCCTGAGACCCCGGCTCGGCATTCCTGTTCCCGAAGTTTAGAAGTGCGTCGATTCGCGTCTGGCGAGCATGAGACTGAATCAGTTCGGGAAACGAGTCATTGATCCGGATCAGATCGGGATGTCGACAGTGATTCGTATGGGTCACCAGGCCTGACGCACCACCATCAAGGACTTGTACCGATTCCAGAGTCACTTCCAGATCAGCCGGGCCCTGTGGGGTCGTCAGCATCATGTTCGCAGGAATCGCTCGCTCAGCCCGTGATACGGCATTAACCGCTTCCTCCAGACTGGTCGATTCATAGACCCCGCGGATGAGAAAGTAATGCGGAACGCCCAGCCTGCGACTGGGTGCTGGCAGTGTATTGGCACACAGTCCGACACCGGCCGAGTTCAACCCGATGTACGCGATCAATCCCGCCTGAGTAACACTCATGAATGCAGGCTTTCCCATTGGCCGGCGAGTCAGGACGATCGTGAACTCATCCAGCGCTGGATCCGCATCCCAGTTTTGGGCCAGGATCCGCTGCTCACAAAACGGGCGCCCCAGTGAAAGGGAGGTACACCCCGAGTCGGACGCCTGTAACTGGTTGCGGACCTGCAACAACATCAGCTCGTCCAGCGAGATCCGGGCGGCTTCTGCGACCCCTTTCATTTCTTCCAGCATGTCGACCGAGTAACGCTCGACGAAAGGAATCGATTCGCGCGCTACACCCAGTGCTGCTTCACGCGAAATTGCGAGGGTCAAATTGACGCGATCCATCGCAATCGCGCTGAACCCCCGAATCAGTTCTCCTGCTGCTTCGCCGAGCTGACGCCCCATTTCACGCGGCGTCCCCGCAACTTCCATCTCGAGATAACGATTCGGCAAGACCATTTTCGACTTTCAAAATATCGGGAACTCGGTCGGCGCTGCAGAGCTATCTCAGAATTCGCGTCCACTCGCAAGCGGACGCAAGAAGGCTGATTAGTAATTGAGGCGAACCAGCAACGGCGTTCTGCCCCATCCGTCATCAGGCATTCTTCAGGGCGAGATGGAGATCACACTCATTCTGGGCGAACGAACCAAGAGGGAAGCCACTGGATCGACGGATTCCGCTCAATAAACGGCAAACGATCGCGCACTGGCATGCCGCCAGAAACCCCAACAACCAGGCTCCCGACTCGGCCTCAGGGACGTTAGCAGCGGGAAGACGTGACTGCAGGAATGGCGCTCGTTCTCCGGAGGCTTTGACCACACGAGAACCACAAGAAGGCAAGCAGTGGAACTTACCCACAGAGTTCGGCGATCGGCTTTCCCTGATCAATCACGAAGCGAGGACGGCCGCGATTATCGAGATACGAGATATCGAGCGGAACTCCCATGTGATGGAAGATTGTTGCGGCCAGATCGCCGGGAGTGACCGGACGTTCCAGAATTTGACCTGCGTCACGCTCGGTAGCTCCAATCACTTGGCCGTGGCGGAATCCACCTCCCGCAACCGTGATCGACGAAACAATTGGCCAGTGATCTCGTCCGTCCGAACTTCCCTGCGTCCCGATTTTGGGTGTTCGACCGAATTCACCCATGGCAAGCACCAGGACATCATCCAGCAGTCCCCGTTCTTCAAGATCGCCAACCAGTGTGGTGATCAACCGGTCAAAGACCGGTAGCAAAGGACGCAAGCCATTCCAGATTCCCCCATAGGGAGGAATGTTATCGCCATGAGTATCCCACGTCCCGGAAGCGCCATGATTGCTGAGATCAATGGTCACGAAGCTGACACCCGATTCCACGAGACGTCTTGCCAGCATCGCCTGCTGACACCATTCGTGGTCGCCGTACTTCAACCGCACGGACTCTGGCTCTTTACTGATGTCGAAGGCATCGCGAGCACTCGCGCCGGTCACCATACTGACCGCCTGCTGAGTGAAGCGGTTGGTCGCTTCCATCGAGCCCGAAAGATCGAGATCCCGGCGCAGCCGATCAAGGTCGGATGTCAATTGAGAACGGGAATGCAGCCGCTCTGTCGTCAGCCCGCGTGGTAGGGAAAACAGGCTTCCGACATCCTTTCCCTGGAAGGGGTCATACGCGTGCCCCAGATATCCGCCCCAGGCAACATGGGAGCGAGATTTCATATTGAGCACGACGTAGGGTGGCAGGTCAGGATTACTCTCCAATCGCTCGCGGGCGATAATCGAAGCGAGCGCCGGAAACTTTTCTGCTTCCCGATTCGTTCGGGGTTCCGCGTCGAGATTCGCGGTCTGCATGACCATATTCGGTTCGTGATTGGAGAACCGGCAGTCGACCGAACGAATCAGGGTCATCTTGTTGAGCATCGCCGCCTGCAACGGGAGATACTCACAAATCTGCACTCCCGGCAACGCGGTGGAAATCGGGGAGAAGGGTCCCCGCACTTCGATCGGTGCGGCAGGCTTCATATCCCACGTATCGATGTGACTGGGGCCCCCCGTCATCCAAACGAGAATGACACTTTTCTGGCGAGGAGATGATTTACCACCCGTCACCGCTTGTTCTTTCGCTTGCAGCAGTCCGGGCAACGAAAGCCCTGACAGCCCGGCGAGACTGGCTTTCAACATACTGCGGCGACCAAGTACGGTCACACCTTCCAGCTCCCGGGGTCGCATGGAGGCAAAAGCGTGGTCGGGTGTGTGCTGATGAACCGACATAAATACCAGTCCCCAAAGACGTTTGCAGGTATGATCGCAACAGGTCTCGGATCCCTGACCGCGCTCGCAGGTCGCAGAAACATTCGTTTATAATAAAGAAACCGGCCCGAAAGTGAAAATGTTTTTTGTCGCCAAACCCGCGTGAAAGACTTTTTAATAGCTGGATTCCTCAAGCAACACTCGCAATAAGCCATACTATCGATCTAAGAATCTGTGACATCAGAATGTTACATCGAAAGAGCTGAGATAATGACCGATGGTAGGCGTGCACACTGTTCGCCGAATTCAGGAACCAATTAGCCCTCGCCTACATCGCCCGGTGCGGTTCCCCGAAGAACCTGTAATAACGAACTGCTTCTGACGGTCGAAAGAAACCCCATGACACCCCCATCCCCGCAAACTGCGCTGATACCTCCCTTGACGCGAAATCAGGTTCGCGAAGTCGATCGGATTGCGATCGAAGAATACGGCCTCCCTGGGGTAGTGCTGATGGAGAACGCGGGCCGGAACGCGGCGGAACACCTGATAAACCTCGGGATTTCTGGCCGGATCACGATCTGTTGCGGCAAGGGAAACAACGGCGGCGACGGGTTTGTGATCGCCCGTCACCTTGAGAACCGTGGTTTCGCGGTGAAGGTCCTCTTATGCGCACCTGCGTCAACGGCCACAGGGGATGCCGCAGTCAATCTGAAGGTCCATCAGGTCGCGGGGACCCCGATCAAGTCGCCCCCCCTCGATTGGGATCAGGAACTGGCTGGCAGTGACTGGATCATTGATGCCCTGCTGGGAACCGGAACAGCGGGAACGATCCGCGAACCATTCGTGAGCTGCATCAATGCAATAAACCGCTCCAACTGCCTAGTCTACGCCGTGGACCTCCCTTCAGGCCTGGATTGCGACACGGGCGAACCATTGGGGGTCTGCGTCCGAGCCGATCACACCGCTACGTTCGTTGCCCCGAAAATCGGATTCAGTCGATCAGCCGCCGCCAACTGGGTGGGCCAGGTCCATGTGATTGATATTGGAGTTCCTCGAACGCTCTTACAGAAGTTGCTTACCCGTTCGTCCTGAAAGGCCTGTCGGTCAGGTCATTCCATTCGGGCTTCGGCTCCGAACCGGTCACCAGTTTCCACTTTCCGCCCCCGCAAAAAGTCAGAAACAGGCATGGGCCGTTTACCATCGGGTTGCACGTTCTGCAGCCGAACAGCGTCTTTTCCGCACTGGACTGTGATCGAACTGGAGTCCAACGCGATCACCGTGCCGGGAACGAATGCCAAGGCCCCAGCGGCATTTTCCACGGGATCCACAGCCAGAATCTGCAGACGCAAGGGAGGCTTGCCGGGCTGATGCAGGTAGCTGAAGGGGCCGGGCCACGACTGCATTCCTCGCACGTGCCGCTCCACCTCAACCGCAGATTTCTCCCACGGGATCAGACCGTCACTCTTGGACAGCTTGCGGACGTGCGTCATCTGCAATTCATCCTGAGGCACCCTCGTTTCCTGCCCCAATGCGATCTGATTGATTACCTGCAGCGCGAGAGGCACCGCCATCTCGGCCAACCGTTGCTCGAGCTGCGACGTTGTTTCCTTCGTCCCGATCTCGGTTTTCGCAACCCCCAGCATCGGTCCGGCATCGAGCTTCTTGACGATCTCCATAATCGTAACGCCCGCTTCACGGTCACCGTTCAGGACCGCCGCATGAATGGGAGTTGCCCCTCGATACTTCGGCAGCAGTGAGGCGTGGAGATTGATGGTACCCAGACGCGGAATTGCCAGCACGGCATCAGACAGCATCTGGCCATACGCCGCGACGACGAACAGATCTGCTTCGGTCCCCTTCAGGGCATCGACACTTTCGGGCGTTTTGATCGAATTCGGCTGCAGGACGACCAAACCTCGCTCGGTGGCCAGTTGCTTCAATGGATTGACGTGCTGATGATGACCTCGCCCTGTCCGATCGGGCTGGGTCACCAGTCCGACCAGGTGGTGCTCTTGCCAGTCGCACAACGCCTGAAACGTCGGGAGCGCCAGCGGCCCGGTCCCGAGAAAGAGAATACGAATCGACACGTTTACCCCGCTGCTCTGCTACGACCTTTTCACTACGACTTCGCCACCAGGGGGGGCCGTGATTCCATGGCGAGTAAATCGCGTTTCAGAACTTCATCGGACGGATAACGCCCATCAGACTGCCAGCGGCGAAACTGGGTTTCGAAGTCGGCGACGACAGGCTGCAAATCGCGGGCGGCCGTCTCCGTCATCCGATCGATGAACAAGACACCGTCAAGATGGTCGGTCTCGTGCTGAACGGCTCGCGCGGCGAGATCATCCAGAGAATAGCCAAAGCACTGGCCATTCAGATCAAAGGCTTCGACTTCGATTTTCGCTGCCCGTTTGACCTGCCCGTACATGCCGGGAAAGCTGAGACACCCTTCCTCACCCTCAGTCGACCCTTTGCGTTTCAGAATTTCAGGGTTGATAAAGACCAGTTCCTCTTCCTTGTCTTCTGCATCGCCAGACAAATTGAGGACAAATAACCGGTAGGGGAGCCCAACCTGATTTGCCGCCAGTCCAATCCCTTTTGCGGCGTACATCAAAGTGAACATTTCGGCCACGACGCGACGCAGATCGTCGTTGATTTCCTGGATCTGCTTGGATTTCCATCGCAGCGCGGGGTGAGGGTAGGGCAGGATGTTCATGAAAGCTCAGACAAAGTTGAAGAGATCGAGTGCACAGTCGTTTTTGCAAGTATAGGTTTGCCACGGGACATGGTCGAGCCACGCGATCGAACTCCCCCCTCTCTGACGGCGCTTCCGGCTCAGCAACGCGGACACCCGGAAGGGGCAGAGAGATTAAGAAAAAATTCTGACACGCCGATGCGCTGCCTTGGGTAACTGAGTGCGTCGCTGCTGCGTGAGGTGACATGATCTTGAGAGAGCCTCCGCGATCGTCACTTTTCACGGCAGTTCGCGATCATGCGCAGCACGCTTTCAGACGGCCTTTCAGGCCACTCTACAGCAGTCTGAATGCGACTTCAGCCACGACGGCGAAGGCGAAAACGTGGCGATGTGCCGCACTCCGCCGCCGACAAAAGCCGAGTTCGCATCAAATTGGTGCTACCACAGATTTAGTACACTACAGTTTGTGGCTCGACAAGGGTTGAGACGAGCGATTCAATACAACCCTCGGATTGGACCGTGAACTCTTTCACGGGTGGCGCGCCGTGACCTGGAAGGTCATGCCCGTGATCGCGCCGGATCTTCAAGATGGAGAATCCCCATGCAGCCTGGATTGTTGAAGCCTGGTCGCGCCTATTCGTTCCTTTACCCTCGCTACAACTATCAGCAGCTTCCCGACAAGACGGAACTGCGGCGGATTGAGGTGGTGTCGATTCGCGACGTCCACCACGAGCCGCTTGACCCGACGACACTTCCGCTGAATCCCTTACTGAAGCGGGGAAGATGGCTCGTCACAGGTCGCGACCTCGACAAGGATCATGAACGGTCGTTCTATTTCGAATCGATGTCGAACGTGAAATGTCTGAGTGAGGATGAACTGGAGCCACTGAACGGTGTCGGCTACGTCGTCATCGAACAGACCCATGTCACGTTCCGCGCTGATCGACTCAGTGAGGCACTTGCCTATCGAACCGGGCGTCAACGGGGGACCGTCTGTGGGGTGCTGGCAACCCGGCCACGACAACTCCCCCCGGTCTCGATCCTGGACCAACCGCTCACCGAACAGGAGTACCACTTCGAATCGTAAGTAATGCAGAAGTAAGATAACTGCTTCACAGAGGCACAGAGTTTCATCCTAGCAGGAACGAGACGAAAACTGCCGGAACGCCGCCGCCCGTCACGGTCTCGGCCCGTTCATCAGGCCGACCGCCATCATCGCCCTCTCGCCCTGTCCATTCTCTGTGCCTCTTCCAGAGGCCCGCGCCTGTTTCTGCAAGGTTGTATACTCACTTTTTGCCCAGTCTCCCTTTGTGTAGAATCGAACGGTTCGAGGGCCATCCAAAGTCGATCTTCGTTGTGAAAGCACTCTTAAACTGCGATTTTGCTTGTGGAGCTGTTGATGAACTGTCGAACGATCCCTCACGCGGCTTCCTGTGTGGCCGTCGTGATTCTTGCCAGCATGGCCTCGAACAGCGTTCTCGCTGCTGACACGTCGATCGAATTCAACCGCGACATTCGGCCGATTCTCACTGAATACTGTTTCTCATGTCATGGACCGGACAGTGCTTCTCGCAAAGGAGATCTTCGCCTGGATGTGCGTGACGCGGCTGTCGAGCGAAGCGCGATCACGCCGGGCGATCACACGAAAAGCGAATTGATCAACCGAATCGAATCGGCGAATCCCGACGAAGTCATGCCCCCTCCCGCGACGAAGAAACAGCTTTCCCCCGAACAGAAGCAGCTTCTTCGTCGGTGGATTGAGCAAGGTGCGGAATACCAGCCCCACTGGTCATTTCTCGCCCCCGTCCGCTCTCCGATCCCTTCTGTCAAGGACACGGCCTGGGTCCGAAATCCCATTGATGCTCTGGTGCTCGCAAAGCTGGAAGCCTCTGGCTTGAGCCCCGCGCCGGAAGCGGATCGCCGGACTCTCGCCCGGCGGTTGAGTCTCGACCTGATTGGCCTGCCTCCCAAGCCCGAAGCGGTCGAGAAATTTGTGACCGACACGAGTCCTCATGCCTACGAACGATACGTCGATTCGCTACTCGAGTCGCCGCAATGGGGCGAACATCGCGGACGCTACTGGCTCGATGTCTCACGCTATGCGGACTCTCATGGAATCCATTTCGACAACTATCGCGAGATGTGGTCGTACCGGGACAACGTCATCTCAGCCTTCAACCAGAACAAACCCTTCGACCAGTTCACGATCGAACAACTGGCTGGCGATCTCTTGCCGGGTCGATCCCTCGATCAGCAGATCGCATCGGGATTCAATCGCTGCAACATCACCACCAGCGAAGGGGGAGCGATCTCTGAAGAGTACCTCGTCCTGTACAGCCGCGACCGAACAGATACCGTGGCGCAAGTCTGGATGGGCATGACCGCCGGCTGTGCCGTCTGTCACGACCACAAGTTTGATCCGCTGTCGCAGAAGGAGTTCTACGAACTGGCCGCGTTCTTTAATAACACCACCCAGAACGCGATGGACGGCAACATCAAGGATACACCCCCCGTCGTGGTTGTCCCCACCGTCGCCGATCGGCCTCGCTTCGAAGCACTTCCTGCCGAAATTCATTCAGCGCGGGAGGCGACAGAAGCCCGACGCCGGGACGCCCGACCGGAATTCGATACCTGGTTAGCCACTGCGAACGTGGGGACAGTCGCCCAATCGATCCCGACCAGGGACCTGGTCATGCACGCACCTCTCAACGAAGGAGCAGGGAAGGTCACCAAGGTTGCCATCAATGGACAAATTCGGGACGTGAATCTCAACGATTCGGCGAGCTGGATTGATGGCCTGACCTCGAAATCGCTGGAAACACAAGGTGCGGCCGCAGATCTGGCCGACACCGGCGACTTTGATTCGAATCAGGCCTTCTCCTGCACCGCCTGGGTGAAAGTGCAGTCGAATGATTCTTCGGGAGCGATTCTGGCACGCATGGCACCGCCCCCGGGCCATCAGGGATGGGACTTGTGGGTTCAAGGCCGTCGAATCGGAACCCACATGGTGAGCAACTGGCCGACGGACGCCCTCAAGGTCCTGACACAGGCGCAGCTCCCGGGAAACGAATGGACTCACGTTACCATCACCTATGACGGCTCATCCAAAGGGGCGGGAGTCAAGATTTACTTCAATGGACAGGCGCAGGCGACGAACACGGAAGTCGACAGCCTGAAGGGATCGATCCGAACCAGCGTCCCGTTCCGCATCGGCGAACGAAGTTCTGGCCAGCCCGCCAGCGGGACGGGGCTGCAGGACCTGCGGCTCTATCAGCGAGCCCTCTCGCCAGCGGAAGTTGAGTCGATGGCGAAAGTCTCTCGCTTCACTGGAATTCTCGCCAAGCCCGCCGACCAGCGGACGGACGCCGAGAAGAATGAAATTTACCCCTGGTGGCTGCGAACCAGTGACGCCCCGTTCCAAGAGCGAACGGCGAAGCTGGAATCTCTCGAGGCTGAGCAGAACGCGATCAAAGCGCGGGGCACCGTGGCACACGTCATGAACGAACGGAACGAAGAGGCCATGGCCTACGTCCTGTTTCGAGGTGACTATGACAAACGCCGCGACGCGGTTAAGCCTTCGACTCCTGCCGCTTTAATTCCGTTCCCGACGACCGCTCCCAGGAACCGACTTGGCCTGGCGCAATGGCTGCTGGAACCGGCTCACCCCCTCACCGCTCGTGTGACGGTCAATCGCTTCTGGCAGGAAGTCTTCGGGACCGGGATCGTCAGAACCTCGGGCGATTTTGGAATTGCCGGTGAACTTCCTTCCAATCAGGCGCTCCTCGACTGGCTGGCGGTCGAATTCCGGGAAGGAAGCCCCAGTCTCAACTGGCCCTTCGAGACCGCGGCCGAGGTGAAACCGTGGGACGTGAAAAGGTTCTTCCGTTTGATCGTGACGTCCAGCACCTACCGGCAGTCTGCCGAAGCAACCCCCGACAAGCTGGAGAAAGATCCACAAAACCGCCTGATGTCACGTGGACCTCGTTTCCGCATGGATGCCGAAATGATCCGCGATTACGCACTCGCTGCAAGCGGGTTGCTTGTTGAAAAGATCGGCGGCCCCAGCGTCAAGCCCTACCAGCCTGACGGAGTCTGGGAAGCCGTGGCAATGATTGGCAGTAACACGCGTGACTATCGACGTGATTCCGGAGAAAACCTCTACCGACGCAGCATGTACACATTCTGGAAAAGGTCAGCCCCACCCGCATCGATGGAAATCTTCAACGCCACCGCACGTGAAACCTGCACCGTCCGGCGCGAACGAACGAATACGCCCCTTCAGGCGCTCGTGACCCTGAATGACACCCAGTTCGTCGAGGCGGCCAGACATCTCGCCCAGAGGGTGCTGACGGACGAACAACCCAGCTCAACAGATGACACAAGTCGACTGAACGCGATGGCCCAGCGACTGCTTGCTCGCCCCTTCCGGGCAGCCGAACTTCCCATCATTCAGAGTTCACTGGAGGATTTCGTAAAGTACTACGAGTCTCACCCCGACGACGCGAACAAGCTCATCACAGACGGGGAATCAAAACCAGATCCGGCAATCAAGCCCGAAACGCTGGCCGCCTGGACGTTACTGGCGAACGAGCTGATGAACCTGGATGAAGTGCTGAACAAGTAGATTTCATTTTCTCGCCCGATCGGTTCCCTCGCACATCGAGAACCCTATGAGTGACCAGACAGACTCGAGGACGTCCGGCGGCTCGGGGACACCCGAAGCAAACCTGACGCGGTTCTTACGATACGTTGTTCTGGCGCTGGCCTTCTGGCCCGCTTCGACTGCCGTCCGGGGCGCCGACACCGAGCCTGTCGAGAACGATTTCTATCGCATGGCCTCGTTCGAGGTCCCCAAGGAAATCATGCTCGAAGCGGGTGGAGTCGAACTGCTCCCCAATGGCGAACTGGCAGTCTCAACCCGTCGGGGTGAAATCTGGCTGGTGGATAAGCCGTTCGCAGAATCCCCGACCGACGCCAGGTTCAAACGCTTCGCTCACGGGCTGCACGAAGTGCTGGGGCTGGCCTACCGCGACGGCTGGCTTTACGCCACACAGCGGGGTGAGGTGACCCGACTGCGTGATGACAATGGAGACGGGCAGGCGGATCTCTTCGAGACCGTTAACGACGACTGGCAGATCTCTGGCGACTATCATGAATACGCCTTCGGTTCTCGATTCGACCGCGATGGCAACATCTGGGTCGTACTCTGCCTGACAGGCTCGTTCGGCAGCGACGCAAAGTATCGCGGGTGGTGCCTCCGGATCACTCCCGATGGCAAGTCGATCCCAACCTGCAGTGGCATTCGGTCACCAGGGGGAATCGGGATGAACGCAGAAGGAGAGATGTTTTATACCGACAACCAGGGTCCGTGGAACGGAACGTGTGGCCTCAAGCATCTCTCCCCCGGTAAGTTTGTCGGCCACCCCGGTGGGAACCGCTGGTATGATCTTCCGGAGGTGCAGGCCGCCATGGGACCTCGCCCGAAGGACCCGCAAAGCGGCAGCCGCTTCATGACCGAAGCAGCCAGTATTCCTGAGTACGAACCTGCCGCGGTCCTGTTCCCCTACGGCAAAATGGGTAAATCCGCCAGTGGGATTGTCTGCGACACAACCGAAGGACGATTCGGTCCGTTCACGGGGCAGATGTTCGTCGCGGACCAGAGCGACAGCACGGTCATGCGATGTTTCCTCGAAAAGATCGATGGCCATTATCAGGGGGCGTGTTTCCCATTCCGCGAGGGTTTTGGGTCAGGCTGCGTCGGCATGCTGCTGACCGACACGGGTACACTGTTTGTTGGCGGAACCAATCGGGGCTGGGCCTCGCGGGGCCAGAAGCCAGGCTCCCTGGATCGCGTTGTCTGGACAGGGAAAACTCCGTTCGAAATTCAGGAAATGCGGGCCAAGCCAGACGGATTCGAGCTGAAATTCACTCAACCCGTCGACCCCAAGTCAGCCGCCGCAATCGATAGCTATCAGCTCGAAACCTACGGCTACATCTACCAGGCCCAATATGGCAGTCCCGAAGTCGATCAGACCCATCCGAAAATCGTGAGTGCCACGGTCTCACCCGATCAACTCACGGTCAGGCTGGTGGTCGACAGTTTGAAAGCAGGAAACGTCCACGAGCTGATCTCGGGTGGAGTTCGTTCGGCTACAGGCCAACCACTGCTGCACAAGGAAGCGTATTACACCCTGAATCGCATCCCCGAGTAATCCGGGAGCTTTTCGCAGGAACTACGAAGTCTTCCGCGAGTGACCCGTCCGCATCCATGACGACTCTCTGAGGATGGCATTCGCACGCTGAGGGGGTCCCCGGCAGGAACCTGTTTCGCAGAGAGGTGAACAACCGCATGGCTGGTCGTCTGCAATCAAGGGGAGAGGGCCTGTGTGGTGAATCTCCCCGGGCGTGACTATCCTGTTTCGGCCTGAATTTGCTTCCCGTCTGTTCTCACAGGAATCCCACGAATGCAGCTTGGTTTTGTCAGTGCAATCCTTCCTGAATGTTCTCTGAAAGAAGTCGCCAGGCTCGCGAGGACTTACGGTTTTTCCTGCGTCGAGCTGATGTGCTGGCCCCCCAGCAAAGCCGAGCGGCGCTACGCCGGGGTGACGCACGTCGATGTGACCGACTTCTCGTCCGCTCAGGCCGACGAAGTGAAGGGGATCATAAGCGACGCAGGGGTCGCGATCAGTGGCCTGGGATACTATCCGAACCCACTCGCACCGGACCTCGCGGAAGCCGAACGGTACGTCGAGCACATTCGGAAGGTGATTAAAGCGACCTCGCTGCTCGGCTTAACCCGCTTCAACACCTTCGTGGGGCGCGACTGGACGAAGTCCGTCGACGATAACTGGCCCCGGTTCATCGACACTTGGAAACCACTGGTCAAATTCGCAGAAGATCACGGTGTTCGCATTGGGATCGAAAACTGTCCCATGCTCTTCTCAAAGGATGAATGGCCCGGGGGCAAGAACCTCGCCACAACACCGGCGATCTGGAGACGGATGTTCGATGACATTCCCAGCCTGAACTTTGGCCTGAATTACGATCCGTCCCACATGATCTGGCAGCAGATGGACTACCTGAAGCCGATTCGTGAATTCGCCGACCGGCTGGTCCATGTGCACGCGAAAGACGTCCGCATCGATCGGCATAAACTTGATGAAGTGGGAATTCTGGCGCATCCAAACCAGTACCACACCCCCAAGCTGCCCGGGTTGGGAGACGTCAACTGGGGCCAGTTCTTTGGCACACTCGGTGACGTCGGTTATCGCGGCCCTGTCTGTGTCGAAGTAGAAGATCGGGCCTACGAAGAATCTCTCGACGCCCGCAAGGCGTCTCTCAAGCAAAGCGCAGTCTACCTGCGAAACTTTATTCGGGATCAGGGGTCCCTCGACTGACCCTTCTTCCTGATCATCAATGGCCTGTTTTCAGTCGGACTCCAGGCCAGCGACAACTTGCAGCACGGCAGTTTGTCGCTGGCCAACGGTCAATAAGTCCGCTGGGTCATTAGTGGACTGAACCACCATCAAAGCGGAAAACAAGCTGACCGTGATTAGAAATGTCAGAATCGTAAGGTTCAGATATTGATTCCTCTTCAATTCCGCACTTCGGGACGTCATTCTAACCGGGTTGATGAATGAAACCGGTATAAGGTAGAACTCTGCAACTGCTAGCAGTTCATGACAGGCTTGCTAAGTCCGTTATTTCAAAACTCGAAGAATCCTGTGCTTACAGGAAGAGGAATTTCGCCGCATGGCGATCCTGGCGGAATGCGATATCTGTGGAGCCCAGCACCGTGTGAAAGACGCATGGAATGGGCGTACTATGGCATGCAAGGAATGTGGGACGCCAATACCGGTCCTGGACGACAACACGATTACGCCGGAGAACTATATTGAAGAACGAGGTCGGTTACGTCGCCGGCAAGCAGAGGATGCAGATCCGGGCTGGTACCGCCTGGTACCGATCCTTGCGGCCCTTGCCGTCGGTCTCACCCTGGCCTCTGCCATCTGGCTGATATCGGTGATCATTCATCTCTGATGGCATTCTGAATGCAGAGAACGCCCAACAGCCGTCCCCCATCTCACGAGCAACCTCAATCCTGCGACCGATAATCGGAAGCTGAATGATCGTAGTGCACCACCAGAATTTCACAGGTCTTGTCAAATAGTTAAGTTCGAGCACTTCATCCCGGCTGGACCGACGACCTCCTATGACACTTCGAGCTTCGCCCCTCTCGTCTAAGCAGAAAGCGCGCATCCTCGAAGCCGTCGAGAAAAAAGTCCCACTCCCGCCGGTAACGCACAAATATGTGATGGGCCTGGCGCTCACTGCTGCAGCGGTTCTGCTGTTACCTCTGCTTTACTTCGCGATGATGGTCCTGCTGGCGGGACTGATATTCGCCACCGTGCGGTATGCCGATCACATTCTTCCGGGTTGGCCCGCTCTCTTACGGGGAACCCTGGTCGGACTGGTTGTCTTATTGGGAACGGGCCTGCTACTGGCATTACTGAAGCCCTTTTTGGCCCGAACTGCCGCAATCAAGCGACCTCGCGCCCTGAGGAAAGAAGCGGAGCCCTTTCTCTTTGAATACATCAACCGGCTTTGCGACGCACTGGGGGCACCTCGCCCGACCGCCATTCACATTACATGTGACCTGAATGCCGCCGCAGAAATCCGCCGTCGCTGGACCGGTGGTGGAATTCGCCGGGGAATTTCTCTTTACATCGGACTGCCGCTGGTCGCTGGAATGAACCTGCAGCAGTTTACCGGAATCCTCGCTCATGAGTTGGGCCATTTCACGCAACAAACGGCAATGTGGCTCGAGAACATGGTCCGCCGCACGAATCACTGGCTGTTCAGGGTTGCGTACGAACGGGACGCCGTCGATGAGCGGTTGATGCAGCTATCTTCCATGGGGGGGCTTGCTGCCATCTGTTCGCTGGCGATTCTTGCGATGATCTGGGTCTCCCGCTGGATTCTGTACGCGTTTGCGATGGCCGGAATTGCGATTAGCTGCCTGATGTCGCGTGAGATGGAATTCAACGCCGACCGTTGCGAAGTCCGAATGGTCGGAGCAAAGGCTCTCGCCTCTGCCATGCGCAGGCTGCGTGAGCTGGATGTCGCACAGCAGACGTCACTTCGCGACATCTCGGCCTTCTACGACGAAGGACGACTTCCAGACGACATCATTGCCCTGTCTGTCGCCAACGCGGGATTTATTACTCCTCGAGTGAAATCAAAGATTCATGAGATGATGACCCAGCAGAAATCATCACTGCTGGACACCCACCCCTCCGATCGCGATCGCATCCTGGCCGCAGAGAGAGACGGCTCTCCGGGCCAGTTTCCGCGTGAGATCAGTGGGGAAAAGTTTCCCGCAACGATCTTGTTCGATCGCTTTCGGGAAATCTCTAAAGGAGTGACCGAGCAATTCTATCGTGACTCCCTCAATGACAAATTCTCTCAGCGACTGATCCACCCGGTGGAGAAAATGCTGCAGCGACAGACCGAAGAAATCAACGCCGGCAAGGCGCTGCGACGCTACTTTCAAACCGAAATTCCCCTCCTTCGTCCGCTGCCGATCGCACCCCAATCGACAGACGCCCCCGAGAATCCGGACGAGATTGTCAGTCATTTGAAGCGAGCCCGCGAGCGAATGATTGAAGAACTGCTCACGTATCAGCGCATCTCACCCCGGTACCGTTATGCGGAAGAGGTCCTGTTTGACACGATCGCGGCCCAGACGCTGCTTCAGGCCCAGGTTCCGTTTCCTCCCGCCCAGTATCGCCTGACAGACGCATCTGCACCCGCCGTTGAGACGAAACTGGAGCGCGCTCGCGATGGCGTCACGGTACTCGCCGGAAAAATGCTCGCTTTTGAAACCGAAGCAGGTGACCGCCTGTCATTCGCACTGCAACTGCTTCACGTCCCTGATCTTGTCGAGAAAATCAGCGACGGTGAAAACCTGTGGTATGAAGTCGATGACCTGCTTCCGCAGGCACAATACGTCAGCCGACTCATTGGTGAACTGCCATCGCTGCGAACCACGACTCACCGCCTGATGACTCTGTGGGAGCACTGTGCATCACGGGAACTCAGCCCGCGTGTCCTGAAGTTGCTTCAAACTCAACTGACGACCCTCAAATCGCGACTTGAGACAATCCAGCAGGAGATGGGAAATCAACTCTACCCATTCGATCATGCCCGTGCAGACATCACCCTGCGTGATTACGCACTGCCTCATGTTCCGGAAGAACAGGATCTGGGTGGACTGATTGATGTCGCTTATCAAATGCAGTCACGACTGACGACGATTCAGCTACGCCTGTTCGCCCGGTTGGCGCGAGCCGCGGAAAAAATCGAAGACGCGGCAGGAATGCCCGCACTGCCAGAACCGGAATCAGGCGATGACGTCTGATGCGGATCAACGACGAAGGCTCAACTCGCATGTGTGTGCGGGTTATTGAGGGGCGCTAACGCTCTTCACGCAGTAGAGCGCATTTCCGGATCGAATGACCACACCCTGGGGAATGACGACCGCGCCATACTGAATCGGGCCGGCAGCGTTCTGCATGGCCCTTCTACGGTTCGGGTCCTGTTCCCCCTGGATCGAGGGAGCATCCGGCTTTTTTTCTGCCTCTTCGGGGGATGGCCAGAGTCGATTGACCGCGGCGAGTTCGATGTATTCGTCCGCAGCCTGCAGCACGGTCGTAATTCCGTCCTTGCCGAAAACATAGATTCGGTCGCCGACCGGAATGGGTGTCGCCCAGCATGCTCCGCACGAAAGACGGCGAGAGAAGAGCTCCCTGCCGCTCGCCAGATCCAGGCAGAAGATGACCCCTGACGAATTGATCCAGTAGGCCCGCTGCTGCGAACAAACGGGTGAACTGAACGAGCCTCGTGCCTTGTCTGCAACCCACTGGACATTGAACTTCCAGCCGTCATTGTCACGGACGATCCTCCCCAGCAGGTTGGTCCGCTCACCCTTTTCTGATGTTCCTTCGGAGGAACGCGCGGATGCACCGAGCAGCACCTGATTTCCATTGAAGACGATCGGGGTCGCGGACGAATTTCCGCCGACATCTTCGTAAGACCAAAGCTGCTGCCCCGAAGCGGGGTCATATCCATCGACACTGCCAACCGAACTGCACACGATCTGGGGCTGACCATCAATATGGGCCAGAAACGGTGAACTCCAGCTTCTGCGACTCTCGCGTGGGGTCCTCCAGCGCGTCGAGCCATCGTTCTTATTGATCGCCAGGATGTATGATGGTCCGGCATGATCAATCAGAATGTAAAGCGAGCTTTCATCCTGAACCGGCGATGCAGCCAGCCCGAACTTGTTGTCGAAGCGACCGTAATCGACCGACAGTGACCGCTTCCAGACTTCCTTGCCATCGTGAGTCAGCGCAATCAGATCGCCACTCTCAAAGAAGACGTAGACATTCGTCGCGTCACAGACGGGAGTCGGGGCGGCCCGGCTGACGAGATACGTGCTCTCGACGGGATCGGTCGATGGAATTGCTTTGCTCCAGCGGATCGAGCCATCCGCCAGATCAATTCGAGAAACGTAGTATGTTTCTTTATTCGGTCCATCAACCGAAGTCACATAGGCAGAATTTTCCCAAATCACGGGACTTGATTGCCCGTCCCCCTGAAGCGAGGCTTTCCACGTCACCGTTTCAGGCGTCCACGTCAGTGGCAATTGCTCGGGATTGACCGGGTTGCTGGAGATTCCCGTCAGAAATCCGCTCCATGGGGGCGTTGCAGGCGGCGTCTGTTCCGCCCCTACCGCGGTAGAAACAGCAGCACAGGCCATCCAGCACAACACGCTCACAAGCATCGGGAACGGACGATTCATCAAACGCACCTCGAACTTCGATAGCCCTGAACGGCTCACTGACACGTGGTGGGAAGGATAGCGAGTGGCCTCTGGGATCACACTCATTCCCCTACCATTTCAGTTTCTTCTAAGGCGACGAAGACGACTGAAAAACGTGCGAACGAGTTCATCGGAGCCACGGTGCGCCACCTTTGTGTTCAGCACCCCAAACGCGCCTCCCCGGCCAAATTCGGCATCGAGAGACATCGAGTTCCCGGGCGCTGGCGGGAGCAATCCCCGATTAGAATTCGCCCACCAGATCACCCGCAGCTCGCGTCGTCAGATTCTGGTAGAGGCCGTGGTCCATATTCGCACTGATGAACCGGACCGAGCCGTCCCCCAGTACAAAGTGAGCTCCCCCGACGTGGTAACTGCTGAAATCGTCGATGTGGTTGGCCGGATTGTTCGGTGTGTGATCACTGCTTCCCAGGACGCGGGTGATCGCGTCGTCACCATTGGCGACCACCCCGGCCCAGGTCGAGGTCCAGCTATAGCCGTTGTCCCGGCGAGTTCTTCGTTCCCCCACAATCAATGTGTTGCTCAGCCCGTCGGTGAAATCACGAATCTGGACGCGACTATTCTGGAAAAAGGCCCCCTCACCCATGCAGGGGGTGTTGGGGTGATCGGCGCAATGGTCAATCTCACTGGTCCCAAACACGCCGATGTAGTTCGCCACCGCCAGTTCGGCGAGATCCGTGGCGGATTCATCTTGAATCTTCCAGACAGACCCGGGCGCCGTATCGGATGCACACCGAAACGCCGAGATGGGACTGATACGGGCAATCGCGTTCGCGGGTGACTCCATCTTGGCACTGAAGTTGATGCTGTTATAGAGCGGTCCCTGATCGATCTGGGGAAGAATCTTCGAGGCCCAGCCCCAACCGTTCATCCCGAAGACATCGGGAGTGGTTCCAGTCACACCGATCCAGCCGGGTGGCAGCGTAGAAAAATTATCGTGGTAATTGTGCAGAGCGAGTCCAATCTGCTTCAGATTGTTCTTGCACTGCGTCCTGCGAGCCGCTTCGCGCGCCTGCTGTACTGCGGGCAGCAATAGAGCGATCAGTACCGCGATAATCGCAATGACGACCAGTAGTTCGATCAGCGTAAAACCGCGGGGGATTCCGCGCTGTCGATTGATCGGTGGACGTCGGTTCGTGAGGAGGGATTTCGCAGCGCGACCATTCCTGGAGAAAGATGACGTGGGTCCCATGAATTTGCCCCGAAAAAAATTCAACACGAAGATGAGTAAGATGTGGAGATGATAGCATTCGGTGAAAACGAACGCAATGCTTTTGCACAATTTATGCATCAACACATCGCTCGCGTATCGTGAGCCGACTTGGGATTGTTCCCAGGTCGGCCCGTTGGTCAATCAATTTTCCGACGGCCTGATTTATTTTTGGCAAGAGAACCCTCAAGCCCAGTGTCGCCACTGAGGTATGGTTCCAAATCGCTTCTGATTCGATGCCATTCCTTACGTCGCTATCGCCAGGAATGAAAGAAAAACTGAATGGAAAGCGTCAAAAGTGCCGCTCTTCAGTGCTCGAAAAGAAGCTCCCGCGTTTGCGATGCAGTCCTGCACTGCGGCAGTGTTTCGGAGTTGATCGGCGATAGACAATCCGTATCTGTCCCCAAAGCGACTCTGGCTGATCGCCGCACGCCGTCGACAATTACAGGCCTTGGCGATCCGACGTCTCCTCACATCCCCAGTCAGGGGTGCCGCTTCGTTCGCTGGGGACGTATGGGTTCCACTGTCGTTCGGATTCGTTCTGGCGTTTTGCTCCGGCAACTGGGATACTGCACAAGTCAAAATGACTGAGACCAAAATGAGAGCCAGACCATGCGAAGTTGTCCATTTCTGCGTCGAACACTCCTGATTCTCTGCCTCGCCATCACAGTCGCTGCGGCGGCTGACACGCCACCGGAAGAGACAACCAGGTCAGCCGCGGTTCAAGCTCTTCAGGAATACAACGTTCTGGTGGGAACATGGCGCGGAATCGGCCAGCCAAAGCGTGGTTCACAAGCCGGAGCCTGGCAGGAACGTGTGGAATCGGTCTGGGAACTGAAGCCCAAAAGCACGGGAATTCGCTGGGCCATCAGCGGGAGCAAACAATGGGAATCTGCTCTCCTGAGTTACGACGAAGAAGACAAAACGTTCACGCTGACGGTGACACTCGCTGACGAGTCGACTCGGATCTACCGGGGAAAGCCAATTGAAAAACGACTGGTCCTGGAATCTGCATCGGAGGATGACCCAGATGTCCAGCGAGCCACTCTGACCCTCCTGAACGAAAATCGCATCACGCTGCTGCTGGAAAAGCGTCCCCACCAGCAATCGTTTTTCTCGCGCGTCGCCGAGATCGGATACCAGCGAGAGGGGACAAGACTCGCCGCTGTGGGAAACTCCGGTCCGGAATGTGTCGTAACTGGAGGTCTTGGAACGATTGCCGTGATGCATCAGGGCAAAACCTTCTACGTTTGCTGCACCGGCTGCCGTGACGCGTTCAATGACGATCCCGAAGGGACGCTGGCCGACTTCAAAAAGCGGAAAGAGGCAGAAAAAGCAGCCAGGTCCGAGAAATAGAGATCGCCGATCACGACAGACTCAGAACGCAGGACAGACAGGATGAACCTGTTCTGAAAGTATGTCATGACGCTGCGGCATCCCTGACATCGGATTCGGGTGAAGCGCAGAAGAGGTTGCAGTTGAGGGATCCCGCTTTCGCCCGAAAGTTCGACCATCGCCGGGCAGTCTCACCCCCCATGCTGACGGCATCAAACACTCTCGCCCATGTTGGTTAACTTAATCATTCTCTGCCATTATGCTCGGAACGATTCAGCAGAAGATGATCAACACTCTCAGCGTCCCTCACCCCTTGCCGCACATGGAGAGGCAGGGACCTGAGCGGGATTCGCATACTGCCGTCGCGAATTTCAATCCATTGCAGCGCAGGTCACGAAAGGGAAGACATGTCAAAGTCGGTTCGATTCATCATGGTCGGTGGGTTTCTGGGGGCAGGGAAGACGACAACACTTTCGCGACTGGCTGGTCACTATACTTCCAAGGGATTGAATATCGGGATCGTGACCAACGATCAGGCCGCCGACCTGGTCGATACGAAATCCCTTCGTTCGCAGGGTTTCGATGTCGGCGAAGTGGCGGGCGCCTGCTTCTGCTGCCGATTTGACGACCTGATCACGACGATTGATTCACTGGGAATCGAGAAGGCTCCCGATGTGATCCTGGCTGAACCGGTCGGCAGTTGTACAGACCTCGTTGCCACCGTCATCCAGCCCATCAAACAGCTTTATCAGTCGCGGTTTCAAATCGCTCCTTACGGCGTCATTCTGAAACCAAGCCAGGGGCGGAAGATTCTCAAGAACGAACCGGGAACCGGATTCTCTCCGAAAGCCGCCTACATCCTGCAAAAGCAACTGGAAGAGGCCGATGTGATTCTCATTAATCGCGTCGATGAACTTTCGCCAGCAGAGTTGGCGGAACTCCACTCGCTGCTGGAAGCGCAGTTCCCGAACACACCCCGACTTGCCGTCTCCGCGAAGTCTGGTGCGGGATTCGATGCCTATCTCGAATTCCTCGATCAGGTGGGTGACTTTGGTCGACGAATTCTCGACATCGACTACGACACCTACGCTGAAGGGGAAGCGGAACTTGGCTGGCTGAACAGTAGCGTGCAGATCACCAGCCCGAGCGAGTTCTTACTCGATCAATTTCTCTTGAAAGTGATTGGCGACATCAAAACCCGCCTCGTCGAGCAGGGGTTTGAAATCGCGCACCTGAAAGTCATCGGGCTGAGCGCCGCGGCATTCGGAGTGGCGAACCTTGTCACTCGTGATCTGGCTCCCGAACTGTCTCTCCCCTCACACGCCTCAACGCGGCAGATCGATCTGGTCCTCAACGCACGGGTGGCCTGCGACCCGGATCTGCTTGGCAAGTTGAGCGAAGAATCAATTCGAAAGATCTGTACCGAGACCGGGACAACTCCTGTCTTCGGGAAAGCTCAGATGTTCCGGCCAGGCCGTCCACAGCCGACCCATCGGGTTGCTGCGTCGGCCTCCAAATAGAGGAAAGAGCATGACCCGCCGCCACAGTCCCGGTTGCGACTGTGGCGATCGGATCGACGAGATTCTGGCAAGACCGGTACGGTGGACGTCGGCATCCACCCGATCGGGATCAGCGTTCGCCCCGTTTTCCATGGGAACCGCCGACGGACATCAGGTGCGAGAACGTTCTCAGGAACAGCGTGCCGTTGGCAATCGCCGGTGTGGCTCGTGAACCTTCACCAAGCGAAACTCGGCCGAGTTCAGCGAACTCCTTTTCCGCAGCCAGAACGACGACCTCGCCATCCTGACTGAGACAATACAGCTTGTCATGCGCGCGGACGGGCGAACTGTTGTAGTTGCCACCAATCCGCTGTCGCCAGTGAACCTTCGCCGTCTTGAGATCAATACAGCTCGCAACTCCCCCGTCGGAAACTAGAAACAACAGGTCACCCCGAGCGACAACCGTGGGAACATAAGGGGCCTGCGCGTCGAATTTGTACGCCAGGGACGCGTCGGTCCCATCGCTACGCAAAGCGACCACGTAACTGCCTCCGCCGCCCGAACCCGTTCCGCCGAAGATCATGTCGCCAATCACGAGTGGCGAACTGACGGTCCGCTTATCAAAGCACTTGTTGAACCAAATTTCTATTCCCGTGCGCGGATCCAGCCCAAACATTCCGTCACCCGTACTCATGGAGACGATTTGCCGTGGTCGGTTCTTGGGTTCGAACAAGGCTGGTACGGCATAACTTGTGTTCACCGGATTACGGGGGATGCGCCACCGTTCTTCCCCGGTCGCGGCGTCAAACGCCATCATGAAACTCTGCGGTTCCTCCGCCGGATTGGGACCATCCTTGGCCTCTTGCGAGTTTGAGAGCACGACAAGATCGTCGACCAGCATCGGCGAAGTACCGAACCCATGCTGGCTGTACCATCGTCCCAGATCACTTTTCCAGAGAATCTCTCCCTGATGCGATAACGCCATCAATGTCACGCTGGCAGGATCTGACCACGCGACATACACACGATTGGCGTCCACTGCAGGAGTGCTCGATGCGTAACTGCTTTGCTTATGCAGGTGGTGGGGCGTCGATTCGAACGAACGATTCCAAAGCTCCGTTCCAAGCGTTGCGTCGTAGCTCAAAACATAACGGGTTGCCGTTTCGGGATCTGCACTCAACAGAAACACCTGATTTCCCCAGACCACGGGGGAGGAGTGCCCCAGTCCGGGCAACTTGACGTTCCAGTTGTAGTCTTCGGACGTCCATGTCGCGGGAGTCGTCGTCGCCTCACTCTCTCCGGTGCCATTCGGCCCTCGAAACCGCGTCCATTCCTGTGCCGCCACGGGGGACGAGTCGCCACAAAGTGCCATTGCCGCCAGGATGGTCAGTAGTCGCACAGCCTTCATTCTCGGAACTCCTCGGCAAACGGCTTTCAGTTGAGAGTCACTACGGAACGGGAGTATTCCTCCCCCTCCCGCGCTGAGAGTGACTGTAGAACAGGCCACTCCTCCCGCTCTGCGATGGGGCCACCGTTGTGGGGCGGAACTGACGCAGCGGTTCCCTGATGATAAAACGTGACGTGAACCCCTCAAAGTCACCGGCTCGAAATGGTCAAGACCGCCCACCGCGTGGCTGGCTCACTTTCTCGCATTAACTGACCTTTGCGTGAACAAAACGGGCTGCGGAACATGAGACGCTGGCGACTCGACCCGCTACATTATTCGTTGCTAGAAGCCTCGCTGTGGGCCTCCTGGTTTTCAAAAAGGGCAGAGATCAATGCCGGAGTCGGCCCGGCTCGTCTCGCCGACTCTGACACACAGGAACCGGAATTGATGTCGAAATTGAGTCTGATTTTTGTCGCCGGTGGGTTAGGAGCTCTCGCACGATTCGGACTCGGCAATCTCATCCATCGGTGGTACGAGGGCCCGTTCCCGCTGGGAACGTTCATCATTAATGTCCTCGGTTGTCTGATGTTCGGCTTCGTCTGGTCCCTGGCGGAAGGCCGGTCGCTCATCAGCGTGGAACACCGAGCAATCATTCTGACCGGATTCATGGGTGCCTTCACCACATTCTCGACCTTCGCTTTTGAAACCGACGGGCTGATCCGGGACACAGAATGGCTGATGGCCGCCGGTAACATCGTCGGACAGGTCGTGCTCGGTCTGATTGCCGTCACCGTCGGCATGGCAGCAGGTCGGCTGCTCTGATCAACAATAGGTAACGTGCGTAGCTTGCGGGATTATGTTCACAGTGGGTCTCTGTCTGGCCGCACAGACCTCGAGGCCTTATGAGCGTTGTCAGCCCCTTGCCAGAGAACGCGAGGCGGTGCCGCCCCTTTCCCCAATTCAACCATCGAAATCAGAAGACCAAGGACGTGACTTACCGATGAGCGACAGAATTTTCAGTCCCGGATTAACCCCCGATACAGTCCGGGCCGCAGACGGGACGGTGCTCTCCATCCCCGCAGGCTGGGTATTGCTCCCTCCTGGCGATGCGGCACTGACTCGCCGAGTGAAAGGGGCTGGCGAACACTTTGTCGTCGCGGAGAAGAAGGGAAGGAAAGTTTTTTCGAAAGGTGTCTGGGCATCCGCAGAGATGATCGAGCGAATCCGGATCGACCTCGCAGCCGAGCGATCAACGGAAGGGCACGCACGCAAAAAGGAAGCAGACGCCAGGCGTCGCGAGAAAGCCCAATCCGAGTATGTCACGGACTTCTATGGAGCTGTCCTCGCGTTCCTTGATTTTCACGCACGTTACGCCGAGCTCGCACAGCGGTTAGCGAAAGCCGTCACAGAGCACGCCACCCCGGTAGGGAGTGGGACCGTGGCTCGCACCGCCCGCATCCCTGTGGAGCAGCGCGCTGAAGCCGCAGTCATCGCGTGGATGCGACATCAGACAACCGCTTACGACTCGATGAAAATCGAACGGGTCAAAGGGAAACGTCGAGAAGTCCGCCGGATGCTGGCCCAGCGATCAAAGGACTTACTGACCCAGTATCGACGCGGAGAAACACCACACTCCGATTGTCCGTTGCAGCAGGCACTTCAGTAATACTACTGGCTCGATACACACCTGCTCGAAACGGTGACGCGTCTTCAGATGGCGAAACGAACCCTCTCTATCGAGTTCGATAGAGAGGGAACCTCGGCAACAGCACGATGGGAAACACGAACAGACTCAATGCGCGGTTCCCAGCCATCGTGGTCGCCCATCGAGTGCAGCGTTACCAGACGCAGCGCGCCATCGCAATCTATAAACGAGTCCGCGCTGTCATTGTGAAAACTGGCTGAAATCGTTGTCTGTTAGCTCTCCCGCAGCTTTCTACAGAAGAGGAGATCCACCCCCTCACGTCCAGCCGTGGTATCGGGTGCTTACCGAAGCCCCACATGTGGAATTGGGTGAGGGATTCTGGAAATCAAGACAACGTCGACATTGAAAAGCATCTTTCACAGCCCCGCAAGTAACCGAGATTCCGTTCGTCCGCAGGGTGAATCGGCTCCCCAATAAACCGAGCGCAATCAGATTGGGCAATCTTTTTCAACCGAGATTGCCGGATCTTAAATCGAAGTTCTCGGCCTGTTTAGGCTAACGCTACGGCTAATCAAGAACTCTTCTCTTCCGTCTTCAAAGTCGCAGGAAGGCGACCGCGATACCGTATGAGAATCAGGAATAGCAGGAGGTCGGCCAACGCACAATCAGGGCCAGGGAAGGGCGGAGCAATCCTTTCAAGACGGAATTCAATCCAGTCTCGAAGCATCCAGACGGTGGCATGTGGTCACGGGGCTTGGGCACATTGATTGCTAAACCCAAGGGATGTGTAACCCACTCTTTCGTTAATGAGGACACCCCAAAATGGCTGAAACTCTCACACAAGCAGACAAAACGTCCAAGCAGGCATCCGGTCGTCGTGAGCCATGGAACGAAGGATCGATGCAACCGCAGCAATCTCAACCCCCTGTCGCTGAAGGGACTGTGGCCCGTACAATCGAGCAGCAGACAGTTCAGATTCCGTCAGACTGGTTCCTGTGGGCGGCCGGCGCCTCTATCGTCGGTTCGCTCGTACTCCATTGTTCGGACCGGAAAGAAGACGGGGTCTTCGTCGGGCAGTGGGCTCCCACCTTGCTGATTCTGGGGCTGTATAACAAGATGGTCAAACTGCATGGCTCCGACGGGAATCATCTGAACCAGCGATGACTAGATCTGACCGGTTCTCTCCTCAGCTGCAGTCTTACCACTGCAGCTGACTTCTTTTCTTGTGAGTAACCGGTACCCACTGCCACCCCTGCATGGGAAACCGTGAAATCGTACGCTCAGTGCTCTTCATAGTCCTGTTCCGGCTGTGCCGCGACTTGAACCGTCCCGTCCTCGTCGATCGTGATGTGGATCTGATTGGCCCGGCAGCAGACGGGACAATCCTCGACGTACGTCTGATGAGTCCCTTCCGTGCGGTCGAGAGGGATCACAATTTCCTCACCGCAGGCATCGCAGATATACGTGACATCCCCTGAAGTTTCCGTGCCGGCCATCAACGTCTCATCGAGCATCGGCAACTGTTCCTGCGAGGTGAGAAGTTCGCACCCCCAGAGCATCACACCCAGTGACGATTCATCGGCCAGCCGATGATCATTCCCCACCTCCAGCAGTACGTCTCTCGGCAGACCACTATTCCGGATCAATTCCTCGGATTCGGTGAACGGGATGACGTCATCCCTTCTCGAATGGAGAATCAGTGCATTGGACTTCACTGATTTCGCTGTCCCCCACCGCTTCCAGGCCGGGCAGAGAAGTACGAGTGGCGTACTGCCTGACTGGATGTTCAAGGCGACGGCGCCACCACGCGACGATCCGACGACAACGTCAGGCCGCTGCTGATCATAGACGGCCTGAGCCGTCTGTACTGCCGCGCGAAAGTCGTCGTCGTCCAGAGCCGGATTGAACACGATGTGCCCGTGATCTTTGAGATACGTCGGTTTCACACCGCCAGGGACCGAATTCCAACCGTGTAAAAAGAGAATCTTCATCTCTTCACAACTCCATTCGTGCTGCCACCTGCGGCCTTGATCTGCCTGCTGGAGGGCATGAACAAAAGCAGCCCCACTCAGGACGTCACAGCGGAGCGATCCGCCGGGCGGCCCTTCGCTGATGTCCGTCGAGTCAGGACGATTCAGATCGCGTCCCTTGCCATCACGCTTCCTCAACGCATTGTCGAGCCCAGGCGGCGGCCCCCATCGAACCGGCATCGTCGCCCAGTTTCGCAACCTTGATATCGTAGGTCTTCAGGTACGAGGGCATCACACGGTTTGCGAGCGTCTTCGACACTTCGTCCACGAACAATTTCGGCAGGGCTTCGACGAGTCCCCCCCCGAGAACGATCATATCGGGCGCCAGCAGGTTCACGGTCCCGGCGAGTACCAATCCGATTTGGCGTGCCCCTTCCCTGAGGATGTCGTCGACGATTTTGTCTCCCGCTTCAATCGCATCCTTGATGGTGCCGCTGCGAATATTGGTCAGATCGGTTCCGGCAGCGCGCAGAATGTTCGGAGCCTGACCGCGGTAGGCTGCTTTCGCGATCTCGGCTGACAACGCCAGACGACTGGCAATCGCTTCCAGACAGCCACGTCGGCCACAGCCACAAAGCGGACCATCGGAATCGACCGGGACATGTCCGATTTCCAGACAACTGCCTGTGCGACCACGAAAAATTCTGCCGTCGTAAATCATCGCCCCGCCGATCCCGGTGCCGGGAAAGACGCCAAGGGCTGTCCGCGAGCCGACCGCCGCCCCAAACCGATATTCACCGTACAGCCCGGCATCGACATCGTTGCAGACGAAGACGGGACAACCAAATTCTTTCTCCAGCGTCTTCTTCAGTGGAACATTCTTCCACCCGAGATTAGGAAGCTCGAGGATCACACCCTCTTCAAGATTGAGGGGCCCCGGGCAGCCAATCCCGATTCCGCCCAGCATCTCTTTTTTGTGACCGGCGTCTTCCAGAAGTTTGGTAATGCTGTTGATGATGCGACCGACACCCGCGTCTGCCCCTTCCGAGCCGCGACTTTTCTTGCGCCGACGTCCCAGTACGTCAAACTTGCTATCGAAAAGCATGGCGTTCATCTTCGTGCCGCCAAGGTCGAATCCAACCCAGACCCTGTTTTCGGTCAGCGCTTCGTTCATCAATCATCCTGCCAGTCTTGTTCTTCAGGAACTGCAACGCCGCCACCTGGCCACGATGGTTCCTCTGAGCCTCAAGATAGCATAACGACCGAAGACCGTGGAAAGGCAAACACAATCCGGACCAATCCACGATTCAGGGGGGCAGAAGGACGGCATTATTCGCGGGCGGCAGAATCTGCTGATCGATTGAGCCGAATTGCCTCCTGTCGATAGCGTTCATTCACCTCCAGATCGAACGCCTCAACCGCAGCGAGGTCGGGAACCTGACGATATCGGGCATGACAACGGTAACAGACCATCCTGTCAGGCAGAATTGCGTACAGAATCCAGTCAGCCAACCCAAAGGCCATCAGAATGATCATCGCGACGCCCGGCATCATGTAAGCAATGGCCACCGTGCTCATCACGATTCCCAGTCCAACGATCACAACGCCGAGTCGTTGATCAAAGTCTTTCTGCCTCCAGAGGTCGCCACACCCGCAGACGACACAGTTCGCGAGGGCGTCACCTTTCATGTCCTGCTCATCAATCGGACGGACCCAGCTGCAGTGATTGCACCGCACCTCGCGACTGGCCGATGTCACTTCCTCGCGAGACGACTGTAAACATTTCGGACAATCGAAATAGAGCTGCATCGGAAGACTCGAATTAGAAGGGAAGCCGAAGTTCTGCATACAGCAGCGCAGCGGACATTTCACCAATGAACGCCAGAATCACACCTGCGAAGAGAACTCCTGTCGCTGCCTGAGTGTTCCGGTAACGCAGAATCTGAATCGCCATGATCGCGATGACGAACGGCCCCAGGATTCCCCCCAGCCAGCGGAGCGCGAACCACGTCCATTGCACGCCGCCGTGAAGGTTGTGCCCCGCATCCAGCCAGGCATATGTCGAAATCCCAAACCGTACTGCGATTGCCAAGGCAAGCCACCAGCAGAGTACATTGAGCGGCGTGATCGACATCGTCGGAGCGGTCAGGTACCAGTGCCCCAGTAACATGCCGGTCACGACTCCGCCGAGAACTCCCGCCGTGGCAAGACTCGACAGCAGATGAAAGCCACTCTCATTGAACCCCAGAGTGCTCACCCCGCCACGGGCCAGGATCAGACTTGTTAAGGACGAGAGCAAAACTCCCACCATCGCCACCGTGCCGGAAACTCGCCGACCCAACAGCCAGACAATGGAGCCGAAGTAGGCAAATCCCAGTGCTGTACCCGCGGCAATTCGGGCATTTCGCAGGAGTGGCCCCGAAAGACGCTCCCCCGCGGAACTCGACAGGGCTCCCAGCGTCAGGATTGCCAGCACGCTCAGCCCCATCACGATCATCATCTGAATACGAAAGAACCCTGCTGTGACCTGGGCACGCGGCATCAGGCACCACATCAGACTCATTCCGAAGATCAGCAATAGAGAAAACTCGGCGATCATCGCAGTATGCTACGCCCCCGAACCGGCAACGAAAAGGGTCACCGGCCCGCCGAGAAGATCAGTCTCGTTTTCTGGAAATTCCCCGAACCATGAGCCATTCCACAGTCACGATTCGCTTCTGACGCGGCTCCATTCAGCGGAAATGCGCAAAGTGTGTGTGTGTGTGTGTGTGTGTGTGTGTGTTCCACCGCAACTTGCGTAGGGTGTGAACGGACTTCCGGAATTGTCTGGGTAAGAAACTGACGGTGCAAGAAAGCGGCCTCCATGCCATGCTTTGGGGTAGAGAGTAGATCCATGGCATTAACGGCAAGGAGGCCGACGATGAGCGTGACAGCCCTCGTGGAACCGGCATCGTGCCGGTTCAGTTCCCCAGTCCGGTGAATTCCAAGGCCCCCCCTTCACGCGGGACCAACATAGTCCCACAAACCGGCAGGATGCCGGTTCCACACGGAGCCCCGCTTTTGGCACGACGCATTCTTGTTCCGAATTGTCAAAGATCAGTCAATCCATCGATCCGGCCTACGGCTCTCAATATGCCGTTGCGTGCCGTGATCCCCGCGCATTCAGCGTCTTCGCTCATCAACGCGTGAAGTGGCGGAAAAGGCCCTCAGCAGAAATCCCTTGACCACCCTGGCCAGTCCCTCAAAAACACGTAACCCGTGATCGCGGTGAGACATGGGACTGGCCACCGACTGGCCAAGGGCTGGCCAGCCTGGCCAGTCCCCCCCCGCCCCCCGGCAGCACCCCGAATCGTCTTCCTGAGTGCCCCACAGCAGGCCCTGAACAGGGTTGAAAATCCCGTTGAAAGCTCCCGTCGCGGCAAACGTCCCCCGCTGCTCGAAACAACGCTTCGACACGGGTCGTCCCCGGCAATCTTGCAATCTCCCACGTCCCGATCGCACGCAGACACGTCGCCCTGTCGCAAGATTCGTGTCCCCCTGCCCCAGATCCCCAAGACCTCGCGCAATGATGGACGGTCTTCACCTTCACCACTTGAGTCTCGACGACGAGGTGCAGTGTCTGCCAGACGAACCACGCCTCGCTGGGCTTCGCCCTCATTCGCTGACCGAAATCGCTGACGAAAAAAGTTCTTCAATTTTGAATCCCCTCGCTCTGGTCTTGTCACCATTCCACGCGGGATTTGGAAGGCGGGTTAGTTTCAATCACCGACAGCAAACCGACGAGCCCAAACATCCAGACGTTTGGAATAAGGGACACGTGCGGACAATGGACCCTCCCCCCAGCCCCGAGCACACCGGATAGCCCCGGTTGCCGGGGCTTCGCGGCTACCGGGGCGGCGTCAGCCGCAAGAGGTTGCCCCCGCCGGCCCCACCCCCGAGCGAAACGTCTTTCTGCAGCATTCGGTCGTGTTGGGAAAAACCTCTTGTGCTGCGCACACCGGTAGCCCGGAAGACCGGTCAACCGGTGCAACCCGTTGGCCGGCGTCAGCCGCAAGAGGTTGTCCCAGCCGGACGCACCCCCGTGCGAAACGTCTTTCTGCAGCATTGGGTTATGTTGGGAAAAACCTCGTGTGCTTCGCACACCGGTAGCCCGGAAGACCGGTCAACCGGTGCAACCCGTTCGCAGGCGTCAGCCGCAAGAGGTTGCCCCCGCCGGACCCACCCCCGAGCGTATGAACTTGGATCTGCTGTGCCCCCCGGCCCCGAGCGCACCGCCTAGCGCCGGCCTGAAAGGCCACCAGAGATCAACCCAGGGCGGCGCTTTGCGGCTTCGCCGCGGCGCTCTGCCCTGGGCTGGCTTGTGGATGCCTTTCAGGCATCAAAATCAAATGCTGAACCGCATTGAGTGCAACAGAAGATGGGATGTCCCCCTGCCGGTGCCTCGGGGACGACTTCCAGAAATTCCTCCGACAAAACTGCGCCATCGCTGCATAATCCTCCGGAAGTGCGGTCACACCCACTTGCGTATCCCGCCTGTCAACCAGCGAGAACGTACTGAGTAAGGCCATCCCTTTCAGGCACGGTCTGCCTGCTTAGAACTCACCGGTCACTTCGCCTCCATTCCGACTGTGCAGACCGCGATGCAGTGCTTCGTCGATGTTGTCGCTGACGAATCGGACCGCTCCATCCCCCATCAGAAGATGGGCTCCCCCTGTGTGCATGCTGCGGGGACCGAAGAATCCCGTGAAGTGCGTGACAACGTCAGGAATGCGACTGTTGGGCGTGTTGTAGCCATTCGTGAGTGTGCTGAGTGCACCGGAATGCGCCCATGAGACACCTCGCCCTCGCATCGTCCCGTCCGCCGGTCCGCGCCAGGTGGTCATGCTCGGCCAGATGTCGTCGAGGTCGGGGTTGAAGATCATTCCCGCGCTATTCGTGAACCCGGACCAGCTTCCGGAAGCGGCCAGCCCAGGCACGGGTTGCAGCGCCGAACTGACACCCGATGACCCATTCAATGTCAGACGATAATTGAAGGGGGGAAGTGTCCCCGGAGGAAGTGTCACGGTGGCTCCGACGCTGCGTATTGCTTCGCTCATCATTACGGTATTGGACACGCCATCCGTAATGCTCTGAAAACCGACGCTTGAGTTTTCATAGACAACACCGTCCGTCGGCCAGCGCAAGTCATAGTTGGTCCGTGTCGAACTGCCGTAACTGACCATGTAGTTCGTTCCTCCATAAACAAACCCGCCGTTTCCATGGGTCTGTGATGGTACAGGGTCACTGGGACACAACATCAGGGTGAGCGGCGTCGCGAATGCCGTCACGAATGCCGGATTCGGAACCAGCGCATTGAAGGGACCAGTAAATGCCGGCTGGCTGAAATCGAGTAGTGACTGCAGATTCGCCTGATCGAAATAAGGCAGCAGGCGTGCCTGTGGTGAAAATCCCTGCGAGCTGGATAGCTGGGCACTCGCCATCGGAAACATACGAAAACTGCTCTCGTAGTTATGCATGGCCAGCCCGAACTGCTTCAGATTATTTTTACATTGGGTCCGACGTGCCGCCTCGCGGGCCTGCTGAACGGCAGGCAGCAACAACGCGATCAGGACTGCAATGATGGCAATCACGACGAGAAGCTCGATAAGAGTGAACCCGCGAGCACGCCGGCCACTTTGAAAGCAAGTCATAATATTCTCCCGATCCAGCGAATAAGTTCGATGCAGGACATCGGTGCAAGTCGGCAGTTCTCTGTCAGGAAAAGACGAAGGTGTCAGCATTCCACCACTCAGCGCCACGCCCCGGTGCCACCCCGCGCATTCGTGCTCCACTGAGAAGAAATCAACTGCGAGGAAATCAACAACCCTGGGTTATTTCTGACTGAGATACTTGTGACCGATCACTGTGAATGACGTTCTGTTCGAAATGAATCGCTTTCTGCATCGAACTCGAGGTATTCCGCCTGAGTAGTGCCATCACACAGGGCGCAGGCATACTGAGTCGACACAGAAATCATTTCAGGCCGTTACGGTCCGGAATGGCACGCTCACGCAGGGGCTAAGACACACTTGTGGAGAGCGAATCGGCAGCCAGCCGTGAGCGCGCCATCTCAGACCGCTCGGGCGTCAGATTCCGTCTGAACAGATGCCAGGGGGCAGCGCGCATACCAGATCCACGAGACCGCCCGGCCATGAAATTCGACGTCACGCCAGACGGGGCGGAGGAACGGGGGGAGCAAGGCTCGCCGATTCAAACAGGACAGACTCGAACGCGAATCTTTCGATCGAACGCGGCACACCGGCGACTAACTCCACCGGGTGCGGCACGATGAAAATGGGGAGTCCCGCCAGCGTATGAGAGACCCCCTGGCACTGCTGAGCAAAGTGGCCGATGACCAGCTTAAACCGTGACGATCGATTCACGGGCCGCCCAGCAGAAGGGCGTGGGTCCGCGGCACCAGGACTCGCTTCCGCAGTGGTCACCTCAACAGCGGGAGCGTTTGTGGAAGTGCTCGTGGCATCTGAGTCGGAATGGGCAAGTTCGCAGCACCCCTGTCGATCCGCCAACAGCTTCGCAGGAGGCTTCGGCGGATTGTCAGGTTGAGCGAAGGCTTTCACGCCATGCCGCTGACCCCATGCCTGTTTTTGTTCTGCTGTGAAACAGCAACACTGCTTCTTGCACTGGGCGGCTGTGCGACACGCGCATGGGCGATCCTGACAGGGAAAGGGCTCTGACAAGTCCTTGGAAAGAACACTTCGCCCGATCGAAAGGGGGAACGGGAGAAGCGCAGCAAGGAACACCGCGAGCAGCAACAGCGTTATCCACTGCTGCTTCGAGCATTCAAGTCGGAACTTGCTACAGAACCATCGCATCAGCATTCGCCTTACCCGTCATTCACGGGCAGCGTGCTGGCCTGAACGAATCGCACTCCACACAAATGACGATAGCGAATTTGCAGAGAAATCACAGCCAAGCAACTGCAGTCGAAATCGGTTTTTCGCGAAACACTTTCACCTCCCGTTCTGCTCGCCCTCCCACATCGTATATGACGAATGTCGCAAACCAATTCCAGGCATTGCCATCCGACCCTCTACGGCATGCGAGACGTGTGAACTCGCGTTCTGCCCGAACGTTGCGACGTACCGATGAACGTCGTAGCCCGCTGGTTGACATTGGGCCTCTGCCATTTTACAACAAGAATGTCTTTGTCAAGACATTCCGCCTTTCACAACTCGATGACAGAGGATGCCCCATGCAAAGCCGTCTTTCTGCGAGACGTTCCGCCTTCACGCTGATCGAGTTGCTGGTGGTGATTGCCATCATTGCGGTGCTGATTGCCCTGTTGCTGCCTGCCGTCCAGCAGGCCCGCGAGGCCGCCCGCAGAACCCAGTGCCGAAACAACCTGAAGCAACTGGGCCTCGCGCTGCACAACTACGAATCCACGGCCAGTTGCCTTCCTCCGACTGCCGTTGTCGTCCGGTTGCCCAACAACACATTGTGGACCAGTTACCTGGGACCGCATGCACGCATCCTGCCGTTTATCGATCAGGGGAACACGTTCAACGCCATGAATGTGAACTCCTCCTACGGAGACACCTTTAACACAGCCGCTGTTGGGCGAGTCGCAAAGGGATTTCTCTGCCCGAGCGAACCGAACAGTCAGCCCCAGCAGCACGCCACGTTCGGCCCCATCGGTGGAGTTAACTATGGATTCAGCATGGGTGACTGGTATGTCTGGGGAGGCCCTGATGGTGGTCCACCCACGCGGTCTGCCTTCGGCGTCAATTTACGAAGACGATTCGCAGACATCACCGATGGACTCAGCAGTACGCTATTCATGTCCGAAGTGAAGAACTACACCCCCTATGTCCGTGACTGTGGTCCTCTTGCCAACATCAACACTCCAGACAACATCCCCGGACCTGACGCCGACCCGCAGACGGTCGTGCCCGAGTACCTGGCCGGGGGCTGCTCGTTCTTCCTGAATGCTCATTCGCAGTGGGCAGAAATGGCCGTGCATCACAACGGATTCACCACCGCCTGGCCGCCAAATAAAGTGACCCCCGGCGGACCTGGTAACGCTTATCCTGACGTTGACATTAACAGCCAGCGTGAACGGGTGGGGGGGCCGACCTATGCCGCAATCACTTCACGCAGCCACCACATCGGAGGTGTCCACTCACTAATGGGGGACGGTGCCGTCCGATTTGTTTCGTCGTCTGTCGACGGGGGGATCTGGCGTGCGCTTGGCACCGTCGCGGGGTCAGAAGTCCTCTCAGGGGATTCTTACTAAGCCCGTCCGTCAGCAAAGAACGCTCGAAATCCTGGAACATTCCGTTCGCTGTCATGCCGAAGGCGTTGCCCGTTTTTCTGAGCGTGGTGCGCGTTGTTGAGATCGTTGAATCCCCGCTCATCAAAACCATGGGACACCTCGATGCGCACGATTCTGATTTGCTCTGTTCTTGTCTGGTCGTGGGGGACGTGTGGCTGTCGTGATTCCGCCCGCCACCTCGTTGAGCAAGACCCGGAGCTCGCCCGCCAGACATTGGAAACGGTTCTCCAGGCCTGGAAAGACGGAAAGACCGGGACCCTGGCAAAACGGAATCCCCCCATTCGATTTGTGGATGACGACCTGCTGGCGGGGAACCAGTTACTGGGATTTGAACTCGAAGACGAATCGATCCCCATTATTCCTTATCAAACCGTTCGCGTCGAACTTGAATTGCGGACACCCCAAGGGGAAGCCATCAGTAAAACCGTGCAGTACCAGGTCGGTATCGACCCGGGACTGACTGTGCTGCGGGGCGACGATTGAATCCCCGGACGATTCTGAAAGCGGAAGTGCGACTTGTCTCTGAGAAGCTGTAGAGGAGCTGCCACAATGAGAAGATTGTCGATCGTCGCCTGGATTGGCTTGCTAGCCTGTCTGGGACCATTACGAGCGCAGGAAGTCACCCGTGTGTCAAAAGCTTTCGATTTTGAATCGGATGCAGTGGGAGCGCCCGCGGCGGGATTTTTGACTGCTGTGGGGGGTTGGTCAGTGACAATGGACGGAACGAATCGAGTTCTGGCGCAGACGGAGCAAAGTGCGGACTCCGCATTCAATCTTATCTTCCGACCGGAGCTCCTTTTCGAAGATGTCGAACTGAGCGTCCGACTGAAGGGCGTAAAGGGGGTGGTCGATCAGGGTGGGGGACTTGTCTGGCGAGCAAAAAACGCGCAGACATACTACGTGGCCAGATACAACCCACTGGAAGACTCTTTCCGTCTCTACAAAGTCATCGACGGCAAGCGATCTCAGCTCGGCAGTGTCAAAGCCCCGGCAGATGATCGCTGGCATACGCTCCAGATCACAATGAAAGGTCAACAGATCGTCTGCCTGCTCGATGACCAGATTCGTCTGGAAGTCGAAGATGCCTCGATCCGAGGATTCGGACGAATCGGTCTGTGGTCGAAAGCGGACGCTCAGTCGTATTTCGATGATCTGAAAGCGAGCGGTGAAGCCATCGTCTTAAAGCCCGCCGAACCCCGGGGCGAAACGAAGAGGTTCGAAATCCGGGAAAACCGTCCCTACCTGGGAGGACACGAGATCGACTTATGGGGGATTCGCTGTGGTAACGCCTTCTACAGCGATGCGGTGACGGAACGGTATATTCGCAACTTCGATAACATGAACGCTCACGGCATCAACCTCGTCGGGGCCTACATTCAGGGAGTTAATGCGGGATTCCCTGACGGCAACGCCGGCCTGAATGGCTTCAGTCGACACGGAAAGCTGCTACCCGAGGTCGCCCGACGTATTGAATCGTTCGTTCGTGAAGCCGATGACAGGGGAATGGTCGTCATGATCGGCGTCATTGCCCCTCGCAAGGATCAGGACTTTCATGACGACAAAGCGATCCAGACCGCGATTGAAGAAACAGCTCGTTTTCTCAAAGAGAAGGGGCTGCGAAATGTCTTTGTCAACCTGTGCGACGAATTCAACCATCCCCTTACCGCCGACAAATTGCTGATCCGGGAACCGGACGGCCCTCAGAAAAAGGATCAGTTGACGGCCTGGTTCAAGGCGATTGCCAGCGACATCCCTGTCGGTGTGGGTCCTCACTGGAAATCGGGAACGTCAGACGAATACCCCACCATGGACGTGCGAATCATTCAGAAGGGGATGGCGATCCCGAAAGAAGGATTCGTTGTGAATGTCGAGCCGATCCGCGAGGACTACTACAACAACGACGGCCTGTTCAACAAAACCAACATCGACGCGGTCTATGCGAACTGTCGAAACTATCTCGATGCACCTCATGCCGTCTTCATGTTCCATTCTGGCTTCGTGCAGGGGATCACCAATTTCAGCGGCACCGCCCCCCACGGCGAAATGGGTGGGTACGGGACAGGCCCCAATGATCGCGGAATCCGGTTTTACTATGAGTGGGTGCGCGACAACGTAGGAAAGTGGAAGTATCCGCATCACGTTCCCGCGACCGAATTCTCGCTCGGAATTCCACCACGCTAGCCGAGGGACTGACAGAAAAACGGCCCCTGCAGCTCAGTCTCTGCAGGGGCCGTTTCTCATTTATTCAGGATCAGCTTGCCGTTCCGTGTTGTGCGTAAGCGATACATCTGGCCTTCGTGTTCAATCAACACCTCACGACCAGCCCGACTCAAATCGGCATACCGATACCTGGGTGTCATCTGAGTGGACGGTGGAGTTCCCACTTCGGGCATTTCCCCACAAGGGAGATCGAACTCGGCACCTTCAGAGTTTTCCAGACTGGAGTTCATAGTTTGCAGACCACTTCTCGAATTTGCGTGCAACAGAAGGAATGCGACGACCGGATCATCAACTCAAAAAACTGCTGCTGCAGCCCGGAGATCTTCTCCGTTCACCTGCTCGCTCTCCGATGACTGCATATCAGGTACCCGTCACAAATCTTTTTTTGATTCAACACCACTCAGTCATCTGGTCTGTCAGCACGGAGAAATCTGATTCTGCCGAACGTGTTCAACGCCGTCCGGGGGGGCTCATCTCAATCTCCTCACAAACCCAGACGCGTCGACGGGATCCCACTCTAACTGACCTCGCTCCGCCAACTTCCGCTTTGCGATCTGATGAAACGGGCACAGCTCTCGCGAGGTGTCCCCAAAGCCTCGCTACGGATTCTCATTTCAAACCGGTCTCACCCGCTGCAACGGCGACGTTGGTACCAACCCGGTACAGATGCGTTCCCAAGCGAATCACAAAGGCACGGTCCACGGCGGCGACAGCATAAATGATGGGATCCATCTGCTCTCGAGAGCGAGGCTGAGCTTCCGCGCCACCCTCGCCGCCAGGTGCCGCTTCTTCCACAGCTCTGCGAGGAGGGGCTTCTTCAGTCCACAATCGATTCGAAGCGACCTGTTCAAATTCCGAACCGGCCTTCACAACCGAAGTCACACCCTTCTTGGTGAAGAAGTAGATCAGATCACCGACAGCAACGGGTTGAGCCCAGCATGCACCGTCAATTCGTTCTGCGTAGCACTGTCGACCCGTGGCGGCCTCGAGGCAATAGAGCACACCGACACTGTTGACGTAGTAAACATACCCGCGATGCGCGAGGGGGCTTACGTAGCTGCAAAGTGCTTTTTCGGCCTTCCAAACGACCTGATAGGGAGCATCGCCGCCGGGGGTAATTTTTACGCAGCAGTTCGAAGCGGCTGCCGCTTCACTCGCGCCGCCCCGAGCCTGTGACGCACCGACAAAGATCAGATCACCGACCGGCGTCGCAGAAGGGATTGTATTCCCATTAAGCCCGCTGCAGCTCCAAAGCTGGTTTCCCGTCCGTGCATCATAGCCGTCGACAGTTCCTCCCGAGCTGACGATCACCTGAACCTGATCTCCAAACTGCGTGACGCAGGGAGAAGACCACGATGTACGCGATGTTCGTTCGGTCTTCCAGACTTCCTCGCCCGTCTGCTTGTTCAGAGCCAGCAGATAGGACGGGCCAGTATGATCGACCAGCACAATCACCGCATGATCCATCTGCGTCAACGATGCCGCATAGCCGTGATTATTCTTGTAGGAACCGGCATCTTCAAAGAGAGACTTGAGCCACTGCGACGACCCGTCGTGTGAGATGGCATGCAGATCGCCACTTTCAAACAGCACATAGATACCGTTCGCATCAATCACGGGAGTCGGGGCGGCACGGCTGACCATCTCTGCATTTTTCAGCCGAACCGTGGCGGGGTACTCACGCTGCCAGAGAACGTCGCCAGACGCCATCTCAATCGCAACCAGGAAGCATTGCTCTTTGTCGTCTCCCTGAATGGATGTCAGATAAACAACATCCTTCCAGATAACGGGGGATGACTGTCCGTAACCGGGCAGCTCGATCTTCCACGCAATCCCTTCATCGGGCGACCAGGTGACAGGCAATCCTTGAGCTTCGATGGACGTATTTCCGCCATTGCGAAACTCTGTCCAAGCTTCTGTCGCATTTGCGCTGGCCATCGACAGCAGGCTGAGTCCCATGCACGTCGCCAGCGAATAAGTCATTGATTTGCGTTTCATACCTGTCACCGTTTCCCGAGATCGCCAGAACGACACCTTGATCAACATCTGCACTCAGACATGAATTCTTCTGTGATTTTGAGGAGTCACTGCACGTAGCGCCCAGTCTTACCTGGTACCGCATGACGTCTTTGGGACGTCCGATGCGAGAAGATCCGTGCAGCGGCAGCCTTAGCTGCCGCTGCTTCCCTCGGACCGTCAATCCCCAGAGGCACTCAGGGAAACCGGAATCGTTTCCAGTTCGATGATCTTCCCTGTCTTCATGTTCGCCCCCCCGACGATCAGCGCCTGCGTTCCGTTCAGCGGCAGCATGCGATGGAAGAAGCGTGGATGAGCCACTTTACCGGCATTCACCCATTTTGAACCGTCGTCTGACAGAATCTGAATGCTGCCAGAGAAGGTCGTTACGCACAGCTTGTCAGCACAGAGGAACGCCGAAGAACCAAACCCGTCCATGTCTTCCCCATTCAGCTTGGGACCAGCCGTCCAGGCCTGAGTCTGGGGATCGTAGATCGCCGTTGCGGTCGTCGTGCCCCCTGCAGACTGCATTCCACCGACAGCCACCACTTTTCCCTGCCATTCACCCAGGGCAAGTGCTCGCCGCTGGAATGGTGGCTGAGGGAGTGATTTCCATTCCAACTGATCGGCAGACAGATCGACCGTGTACGCCGTGTCGTGCCATTTCGTTTCGCCTTCGCCCTGAAGTTCCCAGCCACCGACAACGTAGAGGATGTTGCCAATGACGAGAGCATCGTGCGAGGAGCGTCCTTCGGGCAGCGAAGGGAGCGTTTCCCACTGGTTGGTTTTTGGATCGAATCGAGCAAAGTCGGACATCGACCACAGCGACTGCTTGTCGGCTTCGGCGTTGCGGGCTTCAAAGCCACCGATGCGATAGAACTTGCCACCATGGGCCACAGCGGCGAGACCAGTTCGCTTTGGACCGGTCGAAGCAACTTCCCATTTCGAGGGATGAGACAGGTCGAGCTTCATCAAATTCGCCGACTGACCATCTTTGGAATAGTGATGAGGCTTACCAAAGTGCCCACCGTACACATACAGGGTGTTATCAATGATGGCGGCGCCGAAGCTGGTCACGCCGGGATCGAGTGGAGGCAGAGCGACGGACGGGGAAGCGGTTGAGCTCACCTTGTCTCCCGCATCAGCACGAGTCAGCGCCAGCGTGGTGTAGTGACGAACGGAGGTGTACGCCTTCCCTTCATGCTCACCCTTGATGGCTTCGCTGTGCTTCGCTCGGATGGAGTAGAGACCGGCCGATTTAAGGTCGAATTCGACGACACCCTTGGCATCAGTCGTGGATTCCAGTTTCTTTTCAATACCCGGACCGGTCACGGTGACAACCGAGCCTTCCAGTGGCTTACCCTGCCAGAGAACGGTGAGGACGGTCTTCTCGGATCCCGGACTCGGCACAATTTCAAACGGCAACACAGCTGCGTTGCCGACACCGCGCCACGACTTTGGATCGGAGGAGGGAAGTGACTTGGCGTGATACTTGAGAAGAAAGGTTTCGTCGCCTCGAGCCAGAATGCCATAGTTGTGGCTGACGGTGAAGATAGAGTTCGATGACTCGGTTGCGTCTGCGACCAGGGAATCGGCATCCTTCGTCGTCTTCAGTTCGGTTGCTTTTCCGTCCTGGGAAACCTGCCAAAGCTTCAATGTAGCCAGCTTGTTCAGCAGATCGGGATCATCGGGCTCGACAGCTTCTGCAAAGTAAACGTGGACCTTGCCATCCTTGGCCTGGGATCCGGAAGCGATCCAGACGAAGTGTCCCCAGCTGGTCGCTGGAGCAGACACAACCATCAAAAGTAAACCCAGTACAAGTCTGCGAATTCTCATAGTGGCTCCTCAGCCGTGAAGTAAAACAAGAGGCATCGTTCGAGGTGACTTTTCGATTATGGTGCGACAGGGCGATCCCCTGTCACGTACTACGGAGCGGCATTCGCCGTCGTTGAGAGCAATTCGTGGCCAGAGAGCTCCAACTGCTCAACCCGGCGTGATCCGTCATCTTTGCTGGTGGCCGCCAGCAACTTCGCCGGCAAATCGAGGTGCCCGACCCGAGCCCATTCGTTGTAGACCTGGCGACTCGTCTTGATCTGCCCGGTCACGGAATCCCAGGTTGTCACGCTGAAGTTTTTTGGCAGGTGCTTCCCTTCGGCGTTGCGGGCCACGTCCGCGACGCTAATGACGAAGCGGGTTTTCCCATTGAATCGATGTACTTCGGTCAGCAGATCGCCCTGCACGCGCCACAGACTCTTGTCGGACTCATCTGTCGACTTCAGCAACCGTCCCAATGGATGACTTGTGACATCGTCCGCGAAGGCCACGGTCGTGATCGCGCCGTCGTCGGAAAGGCGGTGACCCACAAGTGACTTGAGCGACGTTTCGACCCAGGCGAATCCCTCCCCTGAGGGAAGCTCCAGAGAAATCGTCCCCTTGGAGCTGACGGTCACGGTCCCCTCCACGGCATTTCCATCGGCCGCGGCACGAATTTTTGCTCGAAAGCCAGGAAAATCTTTCCAGACAACTCGCCCATTGTGAGCTTCTTCCATCAGGCTGACCGCAGTCGGTGCTGGCTGCGTGCCATCACCCCCGTGAGTCAACGAGGTCAGAAAGACCGCCAGCGCGACCAATCCAAAGCTCATCAGATCGATCCGCCACATCGCGGCCAAACGTCCATTCCTGCTCATGCTTCTACCTCGAGTCTACTTTCAACTTCGTCCCTGGCTCACGTGGCAAGGACCCTAAAACCAACTCCGATTCCTGCTCCCCCCAACGGCACCGTAGAGCCGTTCACAATGGGGCGACCAGCACGTTCTCATCGACTCCACCAGGGAAACTGTCTCGCGCGCCGTAAATCGGACTCTGATCCGGCGAGTCCGGCAATCGGCCTGTTTCCTCGCACGTCCCCCATCACCGCCCCAACGACATTCCAGTAATTTTCGACGAGTCGCAGGGGAATGATCTCACCTCGAACAGCCACCGACTGTCCGAGGTCAGGCGGTTGCAAACTAATGCTTTTGAGCCACTTCAGATTTTTTCAGCTCAAAGTCCAGCACGGGTTCGTCGAGCGAAACCGTGGCCACGAGGTTCGATTTCGTGTTGTATTCCGGGGGAATCACTTCTCGAGGAAGTACCGGTCGCCCCTTCCGAGCACGGACAGCTTCGGCATAAGCAACTTCATCGTCGATCTCGAAACCGGGGTCGATCACCGACTCGATCATGATCTTGTTCGTACCGACGACCGGTCCATTGTTTCGCTCAAACGAGTAGACCCCGTCGGTCACGAGGGCCACCGCAGCGGGGCCCTGAGTCCCCTCGATGGGAATAAAGTGGATCCGCCCTGATTCCAGTGGCTCGGTGCCGAACAAAACTTCGCCACTGATGGCGACTCGCTGCGGTCCTGGTGCTTGACCGCAACCGGCCAGACAGGCGGCAATCAGAGCACACGAGGCGGTACGCAGAAACCCAGAATGACCGAAGATGCGATGCTGCATTTCTGAAATCCAGAAAACGACCGGAGAGAAGAAAAAACGCAGGTGAAAACAGATTGCCGAACAGGTCGCACTCAGATGGGCGAGCCTGATTTGCAATCAACAACGAGGTCATGTGGGACGAAGTGAGCTTAAAACTCACCCACGGTCTCACCACCAGCACGCGTTGCCAGCTTGTCCAGCAAAGTGTGATCAATGTTTTCACTGACGTATCTCACCGAGCCATCGCACAGCAGCATGTTGACCACACCAATGTGCTCGCTGCGGAAGTTCGCCAGGCGATCGCTGTCATCAGCACGGGATTTCGGATTGAACGGACCTCGCGTCGTGAAGGCCGTTGCCAGCGGATAAGGCGATGACCAGTAGGTGAAGCCCCAACGAACCTGCCCGTTGCAGGGCCCCGAGGTGAAGAGATAGTCAGCAAAATTCCAGGCCGATTCTCCCGCCAGAAACGTACTTGAAGTTCCGTCGGTGATGTCCCGCATCGAGGTGCTGCCGCTGCCAGCGTTCACGATTGCCCCGTTGTGGGGAGCCCCTGATGCAACGGTGCCCCAGGGATCGCCACTGCCTGTCGAAACGGCGTACGTGCCAGGAGCACGATTGTTCGCGTCACAACCACTGATCGGAACAGGGCGGCGGAACGGAGCAGACGGACACAAATAAGCCGTAATCTTCTGTGAAACGGCAATCAGGTTGGCGGGATCAGAGTTACCCAGGCTGAAGTCGTAACGCTGATACAAGTTCGCCTGGTCGATGTATGGAAGAATGCTCGCAAAGGCCCCCGAACGAGCATGAGCGGTGTCGATCGAACTTAGCGGGAAACGTGTGTTGGTGTCATGGTAGTTGTGGATCGCCAAACCAATCTGTTTCAGATTGTTGGAGCACTGTGTCCTGCGGGCGGCTTCACGAGCCTGCTGCACAGCGGGAAGCAAAAGTGCAATCAACACCGCGATGATGGCAATCACCACCAGTAGCTCAATCAACGTAAATGCAGACCGTGTCGAACGGGTACGCAACATTCCAGCTTCCTCAAACGGGTAGAACCAACTAGGCGAAAAAAATAAGTCTTCCGAGTCGTTGGCTGGCTACCATTCGGTGGCTGGCTATGGGGAACAGGCAATTCAAATCTGGGTCGTCACCGGGCTGACGTTCCTGCCAGAAGATCATTCTTCAGATGCGGCAAGCATCACTCGAAATCGTCCTCATCGTCCGTAAACAACCTCGAACCGTTCTGAGCACCGGCTGCGACCGGCCTTGGCACCAGTCGTTAACAGCTTGGGGAGCGAATCGGCTCTGAATTCATTCCGACAGGGGTCCTGACGACCTCCAGACTCGTCACCGTCTCAGCACACCACCTTCCGCTCCGCTTCCCGTCTGGGGCGCGTAAGCTGAAGATCAATGTACGGAATCCAGCACCCCCGTGGGGGTCGACGAGGATATTATTGACACTGAGTCTCAATGTCAAACGAAATCTTTTGCAGAACGGACATTTTGCTGAACTGTGCCGGCTCGCAAGTTCCCGGAATGCAGCGGTGAGTAAAGGGGGTTTGCCCATTTCCAACAGACGCAAACACTTTATCATCAGTAGGTTATCGGGTTTAACACCGTGGTCACGTGCCGCATTTGGCGTGATTGGGGAAGAGAATGTCAGAAATGGGCAGCGAGTAACCCGCACATTCCGCGAAGAGCGCGTTCTGAATTGATGTATTCCCGACGTACTTCTTCACACCGAAATCACACTGAAGTGACACGGTTCAATCGGGCCAGATAAATCTAGCCCCACTTGTACTCCTTTGCTAAAAAACCGCCGCCGGGACGCAGTCCCCGTGCACATCTGTTCTGAAAATGATTGATCCGCGGCCTGAAATACATGTCAGGGTCAGGACACGTCGCACGATCAGAGTCCGCATTTACGCCGAATGACCCGGGCCGGGGCGTGATTGCAGTAACCAGGCAGTCTCGAAAGGCGACCATGAAACTTCTGTCTACGTTGTTGCGGCGATTCGTGAAGAGCGGAACCCTGCGTGTCTATGACGCGGAAGGGAAGTTGCACACTTTTACCGGAACCCCGGCGGAACCGGTCGTGACCATGCGACTGCACAACAAGTCGCTCTACACAAAACTCTTTTTCAATCCGGAACTCTACGTCGGTGAAGCCTACATGGATGGCGAACTGACATTTGAAGAAGGCTCCCGGGTTTTCGACCTGCTGAACCTGTTTTCAAACAACCGTACGGGCCTGACCTCGCATCCCGTCCAATCGGTTTTGAGACACACCTGGCGTTCGCTACGTCGCTTCCATCAGCACAACCCCATCAGCAGGTCGCTGAAGAACGCCTCCCATCACTATGACCTGTCAGACGAGTTCTACCGCCTCTTTCTCGACGAGGACATGCAGTACACCTGCGCGTACTACCTCGACCCCAACGATACGCTTGAAGAGGCACAGCTCAACAAGAAACGACACGTCTGCGCAAAACTGCAGATCAAGGACGGGATGAAAATCGCCGAACTGGGTTGCGGCTGGGGGGGCCTTGCCCTGTACATGGCTCAGATTGCGGACGTGGAAGTCACCGCCGTGAATCTTTCCATCGAGCAAATTCGTGTGGCCCGCCAGCGAGCCGAGGCACTGGGAGTGGCGGACCGGGTCCACTTTGAGCACATGGACTACCGCCAGCTTCAAGGCAAGTACGATCGAGTGGTTTCCGTCGGAATGCTCGAACACGTCGGCGTCGGGCACTACGACGAATTCTTCCGGAAATTTCGCAGTCTGCTGAACGAGGACGGTCTTGGCCTTGTTCACAGCATCGGCCGGAACGCCCCACCGGGGACGGTCAGCCCATTCGTGCGAAAGTACATTTTCCCGGGGGGTTACGCCCCGTCACTCTCCGAGATCTTCGCTCCGGCTGAGCGCCAGCGGATCTGGGTTGCCGACTGTGAAATTCTGCGGCTCCACTACTACTACACCCTGCGCGACTGGCGAGACCGGTTCATGGCGAACTGGGACAAGGCCGCCGCCATCTACGACGAACGCATGTGCCGTATGTGGGAGTTCTATTTGATCTCCGCACAACTCGCGTTTCTCACCGGCTCTGAAATGATCTTCCAATTAATCCTGGCAAACAAACGGGACGCCGTGCCAATCGTCCGCGACTACATCGTCGACAACGAACGAGCCGCGCGCAAAACAGCCTGACAGAGTCCTGCAGAGACGTCATGAAGCAAAGCGGGGGGAATCGGCATTGAGTGATGCCGATTCCCCTTTGCCATTTCACGGCTCAAATATCGTCCGCACGACGCCTGCCGTGAGAGTAATTTTCGGTTCCTCAATCGAGGACGGATTTCGCGATCAGCGCGTCAGCCCCGTATCGCAGGCAAACCTCATCTCGTCGCCCCTGGCCCCCTTCAAGAGGATGTTGCGAGCCTCGCCCATCGACCTCGGTCCGAGTACTCGGCGCCACTGCGGGCTTCGATGATTTTTTCCCCATCGCGAGGAAGTTTTCCCCACTTGAGCAACCCGTGCAGCCGCTGCGGCGACCTGTTCGAAAGGATTCAATTGAGTTGAAGAGTTTTCAGTATCTTGGCCCAAAATTCGCCATCGGTCCTTTCGTGCGACGAAACGCCTTTCAAAAGGACTGACATGAAACCGAATCGCCTTGTCTGTTTGCTCATCATCGCCCTGCTTGCTTCCGCCAGTCCCCCGCTCCGGGCCCAATCGGAGGACTCGAAGGCAGACGCCATGGATGTTGCGCGACAGAAGGCGATCAATTACCTGAAAACGGCCCAGGCCAGGGACGGAAGCTGGACGACACCCATGTCCCCCGCGATTTCGGGACTGGTGACCTATGCTCTGCTCGAATCGGGCGTAAAACCAGATACCCCCGAAATTGCGAAAGCGCTGCAGCATCTCCAAACATTCGTGCAGCCTGACGGCGGGATCTACTCGCCCAAGAGTCAGCACGCCAATTATGAAACATCGATTCTGGTGCTCGTGTTTCGCGCCACGAACCAGGGCGAAAAATACGACTCCGTGATTAAGAACGCGGACACCTTTCTCCGCAATCTGCAGTGGGATGACACTCAGCAAACCGAGAAAGCAGACCCCCGGTTTGGGGGAGCCGGTTATGGGGGGCCTAACAGCCGCCCGGACCTGTCGAACACAACCTTCTTTCTGGAAGCCCTGGAAGCTGCCGGAGCCAAACCCGACGATCCAGCCGTCCAGAATGCTCTCGTCTTCCTGTCTCGCTGTCAGAACCTCGAGTCCGAGCACAATACTCTGCCCGCAGCCTCCAAGGTGAATGACGGGGGATTCATCTACACCCCCGCCGCAGGCGGAAGCTCACCGGCGGGAACCACTGAGAACGGTGGATTGCGCTCTTACGGCAGCATGACCTACGCAGGTCTGAAAAGTATGGTCTATGCGGGCCTGACTCCTGAAGACAAACGAGTCAAAGCGGCACTAGAGTGGATCAAGAAGCATTACACGGTAGAAGAAAATCCGGGACTGGGCCAGCAGGGGAAGTTCTACTACTTCCACGTCTTCGCGAAAACGCTTGCCACCTTGAAACTGGATCGGTTGCAGGACGACCAGGGCGTGCAACACGACTGGAGGAATGAGCTCGCGAGCCACCTGATCGACATCCAGCAGGAAAACGGCGCCTGGCTGAATAAGAGCGACCGCTGGTTTGAAGGGAATCCCGACCTCGCCACCGCTTTCGCACTCTTGTCGCTCAGCTATTGCGAGCCGATCTCGACCCTTTCGAAGTAACGGGCCGAAAAACAGGAAATCGAGCCCCCTTGAACGGGGTCACTCGGCCCGCTGCCGAGCTTGCCCCTGTGGTCTGCCAGGGGACTCATCACAAACATTTCAGCATCACTGTCGTGAATGCTGAACGACGATTCTTCCGATTGCACATGATTAGTCTTGCCGGGATCCCCCCATGAAGCTGAAGTCGTCTCGAAAGATGGTCAAACCTGCAGGATTCACATTAATTGAGTTACTGGTTGTGATCGCGATTATCGCCGTTCTGATCGCCCTGTTGCTACCTGCCGTGCAGCAGGCTCGCGAAGCCGCCCGACGGACACAGTGCAAGAACAACCTGAAGCAGATTGGACTGGCACTCCACAACTACAGTGCCACCTTCGACACACTGCCTCCCAGCATGGCCATCAACCCGAGAGTCACTGCCAACGCATCCTGGTCTGTGCATGGCAGGCTGATGCCCTACATGGACCAGGCCAACTTTTTCAATCAGATCGACCTTCAGGAAAACTGGTCCAGTGCGACCAATGGACCTGTCGTGTCAGGTCGACGGGTTCCCGTCTACGCCTGCCCATCCGATCCTAAAAGTGACACCCCGCGACTGGCGTCGGGTGTCAGCCTGTACCCGACCAACTACGGCTTCAACTTCGGGACCTGGTTTGTCTTCAATCCCGCCACCGGAGCAGGGGGGCCAGGCCTTTTCTATCCCAACTCGCGCATCCGTCTGTCCGACATCACCGACGGAACGAGCAACACGCTGGCAACATCCGAAGTCAAGACGTGGCAGGCCTATACCCGTAATGCCGGCACGACAGAGATTCCTCCCATCCCCGCGACACCGGCAGAAGTTCTGTCGTATGTCGTCACAGGACTTCCTGACCGGGTCGATCCACCAACGGAGCACTCGGAATGGGCCAACGGGCACTCGCATCATAGCGGCTTCACAGCGACTATGACCCCGAACACGGCAGTGAAATTGGTCGTCGGCTCTACCATCAGCGGAGGGAACTACACCGTCAACGCGGGGACTTACGATTGTGACTTTGCGTCCCGTCAGGAAGGCTCAGACCTGGCTCGCGTCAGCTACTCGGCCGTGACCTCACGCAGCTACCACACCGGTGCAGTCAACAGCCTTCTGGCGGACGGCTCCGTCCGCACGATCTCGCAGAATATCGATCTGGGGATCTGGCGAGCGATGGCCACTCGCGCAGGGGGCGAGGTCGTGGGCGAGTTCTAACCTGACGACAAGTCGGGACTCCCACCCCGTCCCTCTCGGCACAACGAACGTTCGAACAATCGTACGAAGATGCACGCGGCTCCGACCATGTCTGAAGGCTGGAACCGCGTGCGTCTTGTTCACTCGTGCGAAGGAAAAACCGCCCGCCATGCCGGCGTCCACAGAGACTACTCGGCGGACTGAGCGGATCCATCGAAAATTTCGTTCAGAACCCGTCCCTCGGCCGTTTCGAACGGGACGCTCAGCAATGTCGCAATCGTGGGTGCGACATCGCGGTTTTCAATCATTCCCAGAGACATTCCTTTTCGGATGCGGTGGCCGGAAGCGACAAACGTCGCATTCATTCGGGGATTCGTCGACAGAAAGCCGTGCATCCCCACGGTCGTTTCACTGTTGATGACGAACTCATCGCCCGTCGGCCTGATGTTGAACCCGAACCCATCCTTCGCTACGAGCACCAGATCGGCCATCTGCGGATGATCGCCAGGAAGGGGCAGGCCGAAACGAGGAAAATCATCCGGCGTCAGAATTTCGGCAATCTCGGGACGGTCGCGGAAGAGTTCAATCACCCTGGCTCGATCTTCCTCACGCCGATCCGGAACGGTGAGATAAACCATCCCGATCCCTCCTTCAGGATAGACATGAACGCGCGCCGTCACGGCCTGACCGTTTTCCACCGTCAAGAGGCCCGCCTGTCGCAAGACGACGTTGGGCAGAAGTGTTTTCGGCACCGGAATAAATCCATGGTCCGAGACAATCAGAATGGTCGTTCGGTCCCGAATACCGGCGTCGTCAACGGCGGCGATGACATCTCCCACACAACTGTCAGCATAAGCAACAGCAGAGTACCCTGCGTTCGTCCGCGGACCATACTGGTGGTGAACTGAATCGACATTCAATAAATGAAACAGAGTCAATTCCGGCTTTCGTTCGCGAATCACGTGACAGACCGCCTCGGTCCAAACACGATCGCGTGCCGGTGAGCTCAATTTCATGAAGCCTTCGATATCTTCATCCGTGACGACCCCTGCCTGCTTCATGCTGGCAATCAGTCGCGGCGTCGTGAATTGAAACGTGTCCGGCACGTCCGGAAAGTCGTCATCGATGGATGACGCATTCCGCGTACAAGGCCAGTTGATCGCAGCAACCTTCATCCCGTGCTGATGAATGGCATCATAAACCGTTGGGACCTGGACCAGATCGAGCTTGTCCTTGCGAGGATTGACCTTGATCGGCAGTCCCAGCCCCGGTCGTTCAAGCACACCATTGAACAGCACGCCATGTCGCTCTGGCCAGACACCCGTCATCAGCGATGTGTGATTGGGCCAGGTCACAGCCGGATTCGCGACAACCATCCCCTCGGCAACCACCCCATTCGCCGCAAGCTTCCGAATGTTTGGCATCGGAGCGTTCTTGTCACCGAACAGATAAGCGGGCAGACCATCCACGCAGATGACGATCACGTGTCGGTCGTGAACCTCACCCGCGAGCCCGATTGGCGCCAGGATTGTCCACAGGATTCCGCACAGCAGTGTCAGACAAAGTGGTATTTGCACTTCAGATTCCAAACGATTCGGGAACGAAATCGAGACTGCCTCGCACAGAGCTGCCAGTCCGCCGACGAGCCGGGCCAGTCTGACAGCGGTGGGAAATCGAGACCCTACGGAGCCACAGGACCATCCAGAGTCATCTCACCAGGATACGAGAATGCATACCGTTTCAGGATGTCCCGGCAAACGTCCGAGCCCAGGAACTTGAGGAACGCTTCACACGCCCCCCGTTCCTGAGTCGTGCTCATGATGACCCCGCCCTGTTCCAGGGGCGGGTACGAATCCTTGGGGAATGGCCACTGTCGCCCCTTCTCCCGCAGCGCGTCGGCGATCGTCAAAGAGACGGCGATGATTCCGATATCGGCGGCCCCCGATTCGACGAACTGAGCTGCCTGAGCAATATTCTCACCAAAGACGATTCGATCCTCGACCTCTTCATAGATATCGAAATGGTAGAGCGCAGCTTCGGCCGCTTTACCATAAGGGGCGTGCTGGGGATTGGCGATGGCGATCTTCTTGATGCTGGCACTTCGTAGCGAGGCAATCCCTTCCCGTTCCACATCGACGGGACAGTCATTACGGACCCACAACACGATCCGCCCCATCGCATAGACGATCAGGGACTCGGAAATCGCCAGCCCCTGGTCGATTAACTGCTGCGGGTAAGCGACGTCCGCTGAGAGGAAGACATCAAAGGGAGCCTTATTCAAAAGCTGCGAATAGAAGCTTCCCGACGAGCCATAGGTCGGTTTGACGGCGATTTCGGGATGAGCTTGCCGAAACTCGGTGATAATCTCTTCCAGTACATATTTCAGATCAGACGCGGCGGCAACACTGATCGTTACCTTCGGTTCGACGATCGCTGAATTTTGTACCGGGCGGGGATCGGTGAACTGATCGCAGCCGGTGAGCACCAGCAGCAGAAATGCTCCGATCACGGGCGCGCGAAACTGTTGTAACCTCATGCTTCCATATCTTTTCATTGGCAGACCCTGATCTCGCCCGTTTCACGCACGTCATACCCCGGCAGTTCGCCGATCATTTCGCGGTAGGCGGTTGAACGAACAACTTTAATAAAGGCTTTGATGCGTCGGTCATCGATGCTGCCGGCCCGAAAGCAGACATCGAACGCCTCTTCCTGAAGAGGTAGAAAATCGAGGCCCGCCTCTGCGGAAGCGAGCTGAACACAAATTCCTGCGTCGGCCCAACCCGCTTTGACCGCTTCAACGACGCCCCGATGGTCCGAGGCCAGATGCCGCGGTGCTTTTCCGTTCTGAGTCAGACGATCATAGCACTGGCGGGCCCCCGAACCTGCCTCACGTCCGACCCACCGCAGCCTTGTTTTCAGCAGACCTTCCACCGTTCGAGGCCTGGGCTCCGGACGGACAACTATCCCTTCCTGCCAGCGAGACAGCCGGATCGATTGAAAGCCGGTTCCCAGCGTCTCGTGGATCACATCAAAGTTTCGATCGGGCTCGTCCCGAGTCGAAAAGTGCAAACCCGCCAGATGGACCAGGCCATCCTGCAGCATCCTGATCGCCTGGCGACTCGAACGAGGCAGGACGATCAGACGCAAACCCGTCACGGCGGCGTACAAGCTCGCCAAGAGCCCCGCCGCAGGATCACAACACGCCATCACCAGCGTTTCACTCGCTTCATCCGTAGCCCCGTATTCCGGCGACGGCTGAACGGATGACGCAATCATTGCCAGCATTGGCGAGGCACTGGCTGGATAGATGACCGTCCTTCCCGAGACATCCGCTCGCCAGCATCGCGTTGTCTCCGCGCCCCCCTTCCAGGCCCAGACCTCTGTCGGTTGTACCGCAGAAGAGCGAGCGAAGAGTTCCTCGACGGATGTCTTCAAAACAGCCGCCAGAGCCAGCGCCGACGCGACCGACGGAACCAGGCGATTTCCCTCGATGGCGGTCACGGCTGTACGGGAAATCCCCGCCTGATCAGCAAGCTGAGCTTGCGTCATATTCAGCTCTAAACGCCGCTGTCGAACCTGATTTCGCGATTCCAGTGGGAAAGTCATAATCCTGACAGCATACGTCACGACCAAAACAGATAAAAGCACGCGTCAGCGGAAACCGACGGGTACTCCTTCGCCCATCCGAAGATCGAAACAAATGGAAACGAAGGCTCATTCGAGATGAGTGATTATCTATCCAGGTGAGGGCCTGAGCCAAGCGAAAATCGGCGTGAGAACTCGCCGCGATATTTCTCACGCCAATGACGAATGGTTGTCAGGAATATGACGAAAGTCAGCCGTTCATCGCCAGAACGATCGAGGTGCCTCGCGAAACTCGTGACGGACGGCGGAAACAGGGCGTTCACAGCACATGCCGGTTTCCGCCAGAACGGCATCATCAATTCCGCCGGGTGAGACGGTTCACGCCTTCAACTCAAAAATCGTTTCGACCTCGACCGGAATGTTCGAAGGGAGCGACCCCATTCCGACAGCGCTGCGGGCTCCGCGGCCTTTCGTTTCACCCCAGACTTCCACCATCAGATTACTGAAGCCATTGATGACCTGGGGATGATTGCCAAAGTCGGGAGTGGCGTTGACCATTCCCAGAGTTTTGACAAGCCGCTCGATTCGATCGAGGCTTCCCAGTTCTCGGCGCAGGGTCGCCAGCATGGTGAGGCCCACCTGCCGGGCAGCGAGGTAAGCATCAGCTTCACTCATCGAGTCACCCACCCGGCCGGTAATCATCGTCCCATCCTGCCGCAGGGGGCCATGCCCGGAGACATAGGCCAGGTTCCCGACGATCAACACCGGATGATAAATACCACCAGGTTTCGGAGCCGGAGGAAGTTCCAGTTGTAACTCGGCGACGCGGGCTTCGGCACTCATGTTATTCAGGCTTTCAATGAAAATGACACGGATCGGAATTCAATCATAGCCAGCTCATTCGCAGAGAGAAACCGATCGTAATCAAGAAGACACCCCAGGATTACGTCGGTTTTCCGCAGCCACTTCAAGGCCTTTTATCCTGACCGATCGCATTACCAGTGCATGACAAACCCACCATCGACGTTGATGGTCTGACCGGTCATTTCCGAGGCGCGATCGGACGACAGAAAGGTGATCAGATTCGCAATGTCTTCCGGCTTTTGCCACCGTTTCAGCGGGATCACACTGCGAACCTTATCGTTCGCCCACTCTTCGTAGCTGCGACGACTTTCCTCCGGCTGCTGATCATTCCACGCCTGCCAGACGGCGCGATTCAGCGGTGTCTGAACCATTCCCGGACAGACCGTATTGACGCGGACACCGTGCGGGGCCAGGTCCTTCGCAAGACACTGGGCAAAGTTAATGTTTGCCGCCTTACTGGCGCTATAAGGGGGATCTGTCTGCGAGCCGATCTGTCCGGCCACCGATGAGACAAACGTCATCGCTCCACGAGCGCGTGAGATCATGCGGGGACCAATCACGTGGGCCACATTCACCATCCCCAGAATGTTAATCTCCAGCACACGCGGCCAGTCAGCAGGAGACAGGTTGGTGAAGGGAAAGCCGAACTTGCCTGAACCGATGGCAGCAGCATGCACCATGATCTCGACCGGTCCCAGTTCGGCCTCCAACTGTTCTACTGCCGACTGCACCTGATCCTGGCGACTGACGTCAACGGACAGTGCGATTACTGGAACCGGAAACTCGTGTCCGAGGGATGCCGCGGCTTCGATTCCCGACGACGAAACATCGCAAAGCGCGATCCTGCAACCTTCGCGTGCCAGCTCGGTCGCACAAGCCAGTCCGATGCCACTTGCGCCGCCAAAAACCACTGCAACCCGATCCTGCAGATGAAGATCCATTGATGCCTCTTTGTGAAGTTATTGACCCACCGCAATCCTGCTGGCGTCTGGAAATGAAATCGAGGTGGGCGTTGTCCCCATTGATGCGTTAACATCTCACAAGTGCAGCGCGTCGACTAGAGTGAAAGCAAGAACAAGCCACTCGAAACCGGACACAACCATGTGACCAGGTCAGACAGGAACTCACCCGTGACATCCAGATCCGTACCAGCGAAATCATTCGTCCCCCATCCGACTCCACTGGGACGTCGACAGTTTCTGTTCGACGCATCCTCAGGACTGGGATCGATGGCCCTTTTGTCGATGCTGGCTCAGGATCAAGCTGTTCGCGCAAGCGACGACGTCAAACTTCCCATTCGACCGTTGATCAACCCTGAAGCTCCGACGGCACAACGGGCACCCCATTTCCCTCCCCGCGCCTCACGCGTGGTCATGATCTTCTGCTCGGGCGCCCTCAGCCATGTCGATTCGTTCGACTACAAACCGGAACTGATCAAACGCAACGGGCAACCCCTTCCCGGTGCCGACAAACTGATCACCTTTCAGGGGGAACAGGGGAACCTGGTTGCCCCACAATGGGAGTTCAAGCCACGGGGTGAGTCAGGGAAAATGATTTCCGAACTCTTGCCCCATCTGGCGGAACTGGCGGATGAGATGTGCTTCATCCACTCCATGACGGCAAAAAGTAATACGCATGGACCGGCCGAAAATCAGATGAGCACCGGATTCACGCTCGATGGATTCCCCAGTATCGGTGCCTGGATCAGCTATGCACTGGGAAGTGAGACCGCCGATCTTCCCAGCTTTGTTGCCATCCCCGATCCGCGTGGGGTCCCGCAAGCAGCATCGAACAACTGGAACAGCGCTTTTCTACCCGCTGTGTTCCAGGGTACTCCGTTTAATGCAGACAAACCCATCGCGAACCTGTCGAGGCCGGCGGAGATCCCTGAGGCGAACGAGGTGGCCACGCTCGACTTCCTCAAGCGACTCAATCGGCGGCACCTCGAGCAGCACCAGGGTGACTCTAACCTCGCAGCGCGGATCGCCAGCTATGAACTGGCCGCGCGCCTGCAACTGCGTGCCGCCGAAGTCTCGGACCTTTCCCGCGAGAGTCAGGAAACTCAAGCACTCTACGGCATCCTCGACGATAACCCTGTCAAAGCTGGCTTCGGTCGCAATTGCCTGCTGGCACGTCGACTGCTTGAACAAGGGGTCCGATTCGTCCAGCTCTTTAACGGCTCGTATGCCATGGGCGAAGGTGTGGGAAACTGGGATGGCCACAAGACCCTGAAATCCCAATATGAGGTGCATGCCCCCATTCTTGACCAGCCCGCCGCCGCATTGTTGACGGACCTGAAACGAACAGGCCTGCTGGAAGATACACTCGTCGTCTTCGTGACAGAGTTCGGTCGCATGCCCACGTTCCAGAAAGGAGCCAGTGGCCGCGACCATAATCCGAAGGGGTTCACAACGTGGCTGGCAGGAGCAGGCGTCAAACGAGCGTATAGCTATGGCGCCACGGATGACTTCGGACACACTGCTGTCGTCCAGCCCACCACAATCTATGACCTGCACGCGACGATTCTGCACCTGCTAGGTTTGGATCACGAGCGACTGTCATTTTATCACAACGGGATTGAACGCCGCCTGACCGATGTGCACGGCCACGTCCTGCACGACATCCTGGCCTGATTTGGACCTCCCCACTCACTGATACGGAAACCCGTTTCAAAGCGAAGTCGTGCAGAGCCACTCGGACCGTTTTTTGTGCCTTCAAATCACGGGGGGGGGGATGTCGGCAGGTTCCCGGCCCTATTCGATCCAATCCACAGCGTCACTCGCCCGCGTCAAACGAAAACGACCGCATGGCCGAACTGAATTCGAGCATGCGGTCGAGTCTGACTGATCGAGTCTCAGCAACTCGCCATGCGACCACGAACGTGGTCAACGATCTCCTTGACCGGAACGCGAATCTGTTCGAGCGTGTCGCGGTCCCGGATCGTGACGGTATCACCCGACATGGTTTCGCTGTCGACCGTAACGCAGAACGGAGTACCGATTTCATCCATACGGCGGTACCGGCGGCCAATCGCGGCCTGCTGATCGTAGGTAGCGGCAATCCCGGCCTGCTTGAACTCGCGATAAATGGCGGCCGCCTTCTCTGGCATGCCATCCTTTTTGATCAGCGGGAAGATCGCAACCTTGATCGGAGCCAGCTTCGGATGGAACTTCAGCATCACGCGTGACTGCATGACACCCTTTTCGTCCGGCTGTTCATCTTCGTGGTAGGCTTCACAGAGGAACGCCAGGGTGGCACGATCACAGCCCGCTGCAGGTTCGATCACGTGAGGAACATATCGCTCGCGAATCTGGTCATCGAAATAAGACAGGTCTTTGCCGCTGCCCGCATACTTGGGCTTTCCATCAGGGCCCAGTTCAACGACCAGCTTGCCATCCTGTTTGCAGAGCTTCCCTTCCGAGTGTGACCGCAAGTCGAAGTCGCCGCGGTGCGCAACCCCTTCAAGTTCTCCGTACGATCCCTCGTCGAGGAATGGGAAGGCGTACTCGAGATCCGCAGTACCGACTGAGTAGTGCGCAAGCTCTTCGGCGGTATGTTCTCGCAAAATCAGATTCCCTGCCGAGATCCCATGCTTGAGATACCAGTTGTAGCGGCGGTCGCGCCAGTAGCGGTACCACTCGAGCGACTGACTTGGATGACAGAAGAACTCCATCTCCATCTGCTCAAATTCACGAGAGCGGAAAATGAAGTTACGCGGTGTGATCTCATTGCGGAAACTCTTACCGATCTGCGCAATCCCGAATGGAATCTTGACGCGACTGGAATCGCAGACGTTCTTGAAGTTCACGAACATCCCCTGTGCCGTTTCAGGCCGCAGGAATGCACGGGTCTCTTCAGAACGAACCGCGCCGGTATGCGTTTCGAACATCAGGTTGAAGTCGCGCGGTTCGGTCAACTGGCACTTGTCATGCTCGCCAGGATGCTTCGAAGGCTTCAGCGGACACTCGCTGGTCCCGATATGGTCCGCGCGGAACCGTCCTTTACATTCGCGGCAATCCTGAAGCTTATCCGCGAACAGATCGAAATGGCCCGACACCTTCCAGACTTGAGGGTGCATCACGATCGAAGTTTCGACACCCACCATGTCGAACGGACTGGGTGCCCCTTCGGGCGTCGTGACTTCGTCATGCTCGGTGATCATGTCGGCCCACCAGGCCTGCCGCACGTTTCGCTTGAGTTCAACGCCAAGCGGACCGTAATCCCAGAATCCGTTCAAACCGCCATAGATCTCGGACGACTGAAAAATGAATCCCCGCCGCTTTGCGAGCGCGACGATTTTGTCCATACGGTTTTCGACGGCCATGTCGGATGTGTCCTTCCGGTACGTAGTAGAAACAACTTGAATTTGGGTTCTGAGTCAGTCAGTTAAAGTGGAACCAGGTCCCCCCCAACTGTGCTCCGAACCTGGATCCATCGAACCCCTCTTGAGAAGAATCTTCTCGAGGTGGGCCAGTTCCGATCCAGGTTCGCGTGAATTTTTGCTATCGTCCTGTGTCGATCAGCAGGTATCGATCAGGACAGTGTAAACTCGGGCAGTCGCAGGACCTCCCCACCTTTCAGCGCCGATTCATGCGCCAGAATTCCGACGCAGGTCCAGTTGGCGGATAGAGTGGCATTCGGCCAGGGATCACGATTTTCTATCAGTGCGCTGACCATTTCGTGGACCAGATGCGGATGGGATCCCCCGTGCCCACCTCCCTGAATGAACGACAGATGATCTGCGTCCTGAATCGACTGTGTAAACTTGCGGATCGGCTCTGGCAAGAGGTGAGCGAAGTCCGGCACTTCGATCTTGGACGGAATTTCATGCTCGGGCTTTTTCGCGGTGTGAATCACGTGAGGTTCACCCTCAACGAGCGTCCATTCAAAGCTCTTCTTGGTCCCGTAGACATCGAAGCTCTCACGGTACTGTCGCGCGACGTCATACAGGAATCGCCAGATATGCGCGGTGACGTCAGAATCCTTGATCTTGATGTGACAGGATTCCACCGCGAACTTGTTCCCCGACTTTTGTGCGATATCGTCCCGAACCGTCCCTGAACCAAAGCAACTGACGTACTCGGCACGCCCGTTGAGCAACCCCAGACACGGGCTGACAACGTGGGTGGCGTAGTGCATCGGGATCATTTTTTCCCAGTACGAGGGCCACCCATCCATGTCCTGCGGATGCGACGCGGCCAGATGCTGGATTTTCCCGAGTTCACCCTTCTCGTAGAGATCCTTGATGAAGAGGAACTCGCGTGAGTAGACGACGGTTTCCGCCATCATGTACTTGAGGCCGGTCTGCTTGACCAGTTCACAGATCTGCTGACATTCTTCGACCGTGGTTGCCATCGGGACCGTACACATGACGTGCTTGCCCGCCCGCAAGGCCTGCATCGACATCGTCGCGTGATCGGGAATGGGCGAATTGATGTGAACGAAATCGACCTTGGGGTCTTTCAGGACTTCGCTGTAATCCGTGAATCGCTTCTCGATATTGAATTGATCGCCAATCACGTTCAGATGCTCTTTGTTCCGCTGACAGATCGCGTAGACGTTGGCATTGGGATGCGCCTGATAAATGGGAATGAACTCGGCTCCAAAGCCAAGTCCGATCATGGCGACGTTCACTTGCGAATTGCTCATGGTGCAAACCCCTCACTGATTCAGGACAACGTCTCTAGGCGATTGACTCATTTCCAGCGGTACCGCGATGACCGACTGAATTCCGCGATGCCCCAACAGTCACTTCGGAAAACTTGCTCGAGTGGCCTCCCGTTTGCGTAAGACGATCTCCGTCCCCACCGAAAGTGCCACAAAAGTCAGATATTGGTTTATTTCCCTCGGGGTATTTTGTAACTCAAAATGAGAAAAGTTGCCAACGCCTGAAAAACAGGGGGGAAGGGGTCTGGCCGACACTCAGTCAGGTTGAGCAGAGAGCAATCATCCCACGATGTGATGCCCCAGCCCCGGATCCTGGACTGCATGTGCCGTCCCCGGGCGAATCGTGCCGGATATGACCACAAAGGAAACCTGTAACGTCAAAAAAAGGGGAGAGGGATCTGCTGATCGTAAAGTGGACCGCAAAATCATTTGAAGAAACTTCGAAACGCTCTGCAAAAAAGTTCCGTTGACGGCTGTGCAGAGCGCGCATAATGTCAAACACGGACGTTGTAATGATGTGCAAAACGAGACGACAGGTTTTGTCCTCGTGCCCTGGCTGTGGACATGCCAAGGCTTTTCCATCGATCGATTGGGTTTAGCTTCACAGAAGCGAGACGACAATGTTCCTCTGCGTAGTTCGTACCGCCTGCCTTCTTTCCGCCTTTCTCGCTGTCAGCCCCCTATCGGCACAAGACCAGAACTGGGGCCGAAAGATGTTCGACAAGACCGAAATCAAATTTGGTTCAGTCGCCAAAAACTCCGATGTAACTTTCAAGATTACGCTGACAAACATTTTTAAGGAGGCCATTCAGGTCTCCAGCGTCAGCACCTCGTGCGGTTGCATCTCGTGGCAGGACAAAACTCCCATTACGATCCCGTCGGGTGAGCGCCAGGAACTGACAATCCGCCTCGACACAATCCGGCACCAGGGGGACAAACACGTCCGCGCGTTCGTTTCCCTGCTGGAACCGACCCGAGGCTCGACCTCGCAGGTCACCATCCCTGTCGAAGGCCGAATCCGGCAGGATGTTGTGCTGCAGACGAACAACCTCAACTTTGGCGTCGTTGACATCGGCCGCGCGATGGAGCATCGCATGACGGTTTCCTACAGTGGTGGCCGCCCCGACTGGAAGATTACTGACGCAAAAGTCAACAACCCGCACCTGACGACCAAAGTCGTGGAAAAGAACCGCAGTGGCGGAACCGCAAACTACGAAGTGATTGTCACCCTCGACGCCAAAGCTCCAGTCGGAAAACTCCGGGACCAGATGCTGATCGTCACAAACGAAGGAAGTGACAATGGGTATGCGACCACCGTCGATGCCCAAATTGAACCCGACATTGTGGTATCAGATGTCCAGTTAGGGAAATTGGATGCAGGCCAGTCGAAGACAGTGACCGTGGTCGTGCGTGGCAAAAAGCCCTTTCGCATCCAGAAAATCGACCGTGAGAAACAGGACGATGTATTCAAGGTGAAATCTTCCGATGCCGATCAGATGATCCACACCTTATCACTCACTTGCACTCCGTCAGAGCAGGACGGGTTGTTTGAAGAAGTGTTCTCACTTACTATCTCCGGACGTGAGCAACCAGTGACCTTTAAGGCGAAAGGTCGCGTGGCAGAACATTCGGTCACTGTCGCCAAGCCAGTGATTGAAACTTCCGCACCGCAACCATAGTCTGCTCAGCACGATCCGTGTCGTGTTTGCAGGAAGTTTGAGCAATGTCGAAAGCGCCCGTAGCTAGGTGTTTCGGTCTGATCGGGTTTCTTCTGATCATGTCCCCGGTGCTGCACGCAGACTCGCCAGAGGACCCCGATTGGGCCAAGGCGCTGATCGACAAAGACATGCAAAAGATCAGCTACAAAAGCGTTGCGAGAGGACAGGACGTTTCCTTTCGGATACCTGTCACCAATGTTCACGCAGACGAAGTTCAAATTACCGCACTTTCGACGTCATGCGGGTGCCTCTCATGGGACGAGAATCGACTCTCTCCCACAGGGGCACTGACTCTTCCCGCCGCGATCACCATTCCTCCGGGCCAGACAAAGTATATTAATCTTCGTCTGGACACGATTCGCCATCACGGTGAAAAACGCGGAACGCACGGAATTGTGACGTTCTTCATCCCCAGCAGGAACATTTTCGGCACAACCCGAATTTATGCAGAAGGCTACATCCGCTCCGATGTCGTACTGCAGCCTGGTTCAGTCAATTTCGGCTCGGTTGACCCGGAAAAAGGGGCAGAACAGACCCTGACCGTCAGTTACGCCGGCCGAAATAACTGGACGCTCACATCGGCCAAATTCAATAGCCCCCACCTTGTCGCCGAAATTGTGGAAAAATCTCGAGCGAACGGCAATGTCAACTACGACCTGATCGTGAAACTCAAGCCGACGGCACCCATCGGAGCGCTCCGCGACCAGATGATGCTTGTGACAGACGACGTCAACAACCCCCAGATTCCAGTGCAGGTTGAAGCCCGAATTGAACCGGAAATTGTCGTAACCGAGGCCAACTTCGGAACGCTCACCCCCGGAAAACCAAAAGAAATTCAGGTGCTGGTCCGTTCCACCAAAACGCCCGCCAAGCCGTTCAAGATTGAGAAATGTGAGCGTACGGAGCAGGACACGTCGATCCGGGTCAAAAAAACGGACGAGACAAAAGTGCTTCACCAGATCACCTTGACGTTCACGCCCCCCAACAAGCCCGGATTGTTTGAGGAAACCTTCTTTTTGACGATCAGCGGCCGAGAAGAGCCGATTACCTTTAAGGCAAAAGGCCGAATTCTCGACATGCAATAGTGTTCAATTCGCCATTCCACTCAACGAACCGCTGCAGGGAGCTCGCAGATGCCAGTTTTTAAGGACAATTCGGAATCCATCGGCCGAACACCACTCGTCAAGATCAATCGCCTCGCCGAGGGTTTGAACGCCACAATTCTGGCAAAAATTGAAGGCCGAAATCCCGCGTACAGCGTCAAGTGCCGAATCGGCGCCGCCATGATCTGGGATGCCGAAGCCAACGGCAAACTCAAACCCGGAATGCACGTGGTCGAACCGACAAGCGGTAACACCGGGATCGCGCTAGCCTACGTCTGTGCGGCTCGCGGATACTCACTGACCCTCACCATGCCCGAAACGATGTCAGTCGAGCGACGCATGATGCTGCGAAGCTTCGGAGCCGAGCTGATTCTGACCCCCGGCGCGGACGGGATGAAAGGGGCTATCGCCAAGGCGGAAGAACTTTCGCGGCAAGACGGCTGGTTCATGCCACAACAGTTCAAGAACCCAGCCAACCCTGCGATCCACTTCAAAACCACAGGCCCTGAAATCTACAACGACACTGAAGGGAAGATTGATATCTTCGTGGCCGGGGTCGGCACGGGCGGTACCATCACCGGCGTAACTCGATACTTGAAAAACGAGAAGAAGCTGCCGATCAAGTCGATCGCGGTTGAGCCGACCAACAGCCCCGTTCTCTCTGGCGGAGCCCCTGGAAAACACAAGATTCAGGGGATCGGTGCCGGCTTCATCCCCGACATCCTCGACCGCTCAGTTATCGATGAAGTAATTCAAGTAACCGATGAGGAATCGATTGAGACGGCGAAGAAGCTGATGCGGCTCGAGGGAATCACCTGCGGTATCAGTTGCGGAGCCGCAATGGCCGCGGCACTGAAAGTCGCTGCCCGCCCTGAATCGGCCGGCAAGACGATTGTCACAATCCTGCCCGACAGCGGTGAACGCTATCTTTCAACCGCTCTGTTTGAGGACCTCCGCGGTTAGTCTCATGACCGACGGTCCACCTCTGTCCGGGCCGACGGCCAACCCGTGCCGTCCGCCCCGCTTTTTTGAACAAATCAGCATCGTTGATTCAAAGGCCATGTCAAGCACCCCGGTCGAATCGCCGGCCATGTCTCCGCAAACCTTTGTAATCTTTCGGTTTAATCATTAACTTGAAGCTGCCACAGTGGGAGCTTCTGATCGAGACTGCGGGACGGGAGAACTTTAACTTGCATCCCGCGCCCTAATAGCTATACTCCTGCGTTCCGCACTGGCTGCAATTCGGCCGGCGCCATTATAGCAACAGATTTTCGCAAGTGATTTTCGAGGTTGTCATGGGTTCTGAGTGCGCTATTTGTCAAAAGAAACCGGTTCGCGGCAACCAGAAGGTCGAACGCGGTAAGGCAAAGTACCTGGGCGGTAACGGTCGCAAGACGACCGGTATCACGAAGCGCTGGTTCCGCCCCAACCTTCAGTCTCTGCGGATGCAGTTGGGCGAATCATCCAAGCGAGTTCGCGTATGCGTTCAGTGCCTTCGCTCGGGCCTGGTGGTCAAGCGAGTGGTCAAGAAGCCATTCACCATCGAAGGCTGATTTTTCGTCAGTGACACGATCGCCTGCGATTGTCATGCGGTGATCGTGTCACGTCGTTTTTCGAGGTGGCAATGGAACTCACGCGCAGCGTAGTTCAAAAAGTCGCAGATCTCGCACGCCTGAAGGTTTCTGACCACGAGTTAGATACACTTGTCAGCGACCTCAGCGCAATCGTCGGTTATGTGGAGATCCTCAACGAACTGGATACCACAGGGATCGCGCCGATGGTGCATGCTGTAGAACTTCAAAATGTTCTGCGGCCCGATGTCGTCGCCGAGTCGCTCGATCGGCAACTGGCATTGTCGAACGCACCCCGCACCGACGGCTCTTACTTCCTAGTCCCCGCGATCATCGACAGTGAATGATCAAGCGATGCGGCTCAGGCTCTCCCTGAAGAACACGCGCCCCGAGTCAGGGCACCGCTGACGCCAAAGTTTTCGTTAAGAGATTTGTCGCCCCATCGCCCCGAGCGTAACGCCAGGCACTCCTTAAAAGCTTACAACTCGTCGGTACACCTCGCAGGTCCGCCGCGAGATTTCAGCCAGCCCTGTGGGTATTGCGACCACCACGCGATCGGGTGGTGCGTCATTAATAATCGGGCCGCAAAAGGAGCGTAAAAGCATTGTTCCCGCAGACAGAACGATCACCGGGACGTGGGCAGGCAAGTATCAGGCCGCACGCCGAATGGGCTCAGCGCATTGGCGAACCGGCTCTTTGTCTGGAACATGCACCCAACGGGCGACCTTGAACAGGTAACAGCACCGGTGACAGCGTGCAGCCTTGGTCCAGAATGAACCCTTCGAATTACCACTCGTGCTCAGATACACGTCATCGTTTTTGCACTGGGGGCATTTCATAACGAACTCCACGCGAGTTATGGAATTGTCTGGTCGCGGGCCCTCGCCGAGCAACCTGTGTGATTGTCGGGCAAGTTTGTAGTTCGAATTCGGTTATGCGCAAACCCCAGTCTTAAAGCAGCCCACCCCCGACTCAGACGGTCTGCCCGGTCAAGCAGACCTCGGAAGTAGCCTCCGGAGGAAGCAGCGACTCCTGCGGCTCCGACATCATCTCGTAGACGCCGTCGCTGTTTAATTTGAAGAATTGTCGGAACCACAGCATTCTTTGCACATTGGGCTGTGGAGACGTCAGGGCGAACCAGGTTCCACACTTCTCCTGCCAGTCAAACAGCATTCCGAAGAACCCGCTGGGAATGTATTTGACATACTGCATGTCGATCGCAATCGACTCACAACGCTCATCGTGAATCAAGCGAAACAGCCCTTCGCGAAGCAGCGCGAGGTCAGCACCGTCCCAGATCTCCATCTCGCCAAGTTGCAGAAGGTAGAACTCATCCCGAACATCGATCAGCATCCGTTTAAAGCGCCGCTGAACTGCCATGAAAGCCTTGTCCTGTCACGAGTGGAACGAACGCCAACTCCGAAAGCGATGCTTCCGGGTACGATCACCACTAATCGCAAAGACTGGACCGAGGACCTGAAATGAACCCACCTTCACTGAAACTCGGATCGCAAACAGCCGACACCGAAGGGTTTGCGATCGATACAAATCCTGCCGAGACGGGAGCAGAACCGACCGCTGTGGTAATTTCACCACAGCGACTGATGTCAATGTTGCGATATAGCCACACCCTCGCGGCGGGGGCTTAACAGCGTGCGTGGCACAGTGCCACGTCTTAGCGCGATGCAGCAGCGGCCCCGCTGATGGTCAATCGAGCACATACGAAGCGCGTCATGCCGCAGATCGAAAGAACGAGAGCCCAAGAGTTGCATCAGGAGAGGCAACTCAACGGCTCGTCCGGGCCTTACTCTTCTTCTGCGACGTACATCAGACGGCCACAAGTACAAAACCGAACCCGACCTGCTCGCAGTTCAAGATAGACCTGGGCTGTGAGTGACACGTAACACTCGCTGCAGGACTTGTTAACAACCGGAGCCAGTGCATCGGCCCCGTAGGCCTGAACGAGACGCCGATATTGAGGAACGATATCAGGGGGGAGGATTTCTTCAGCCTGAGCAATTTCCACCTCCAAAGCAGCGGCTTGTTCTTTCAAACCCGCTTCCTTGGAATTGACCTCCTGAACCAGCGTCTGAAGCTCGGACTCGATGGTCGTGATGTCCGACTCGGCGTTTTTGATTTCCATCTGGATGACGTCGACCTTATCGAGCGCTTCCAGAATTTCGTCTTCAAGAACGCTCTTGGCCATCGTATCAGCAGCAATCTGTGACCGAAGCGCTTCGTATTCGCGGTTACTCGCGGCGGCGTTGAGCTTTCCAGAGAGATCGTAGATCCGTCCTTCACTGGATTTCAGCTGCAGGTTCTTCTGGTCGGCGGCCAGCTTCATCTGCTTCAGCTTGTTGCGCTGGGCTTCGATCTCTTCTTTTTTCTTTTCAATGAGTTGCTTGCGAGCCGCGATTTTACGGGGGCCTCTTTCCAACTGATCGGAAATCTCGCGCAGTTTAATGCGTAATCTGTGCAGTTGTCTCATACCAGCGGAAATCGAACTCATCCACCAAACTCCTCGAAAGCCCACGTTTCTCCTGTTTGTGCACTATAACATAAACCCGCCAGTCGCGCATTCTGTTCTGACGAAAGTTGCGAAACGAGCCGCCAATTCGCGGTTCTCAGGCTCATTCCAGGGATGTTGATGATCGCTCGGCAACACCTTCGAGCGGCATTGCCACGCTCACTGCCTGACCTCAATCATCGGCCGATTGACGTGTGCGGCGGGGAGCGGCTTGCACTTCCGTGTTGCATCATTCATCTTTGGACCTGTGTCGATTGCAGAATCTCGTCCTCGTGCGAAGCCGATGTCTGTGCGTGCTGTTTCCCCACCACCTCGTGTGTCGAGCGCATCCAACTGGTCTCTGATACAGCGGATGCTGTTGCTTGGCTGGAAACACCGTGTGATGTCGGTCTATGTACTGACACTCAACCTGTTGCTGGTAGGACTGAACCTGGCCGGACTGGGCTTCACCGGCTTGGGGATTGACGTCCTGCGAAACGCCCTGGAGCCCGGCAGCCCCCCTGTCCAGTGGCCCTTGGGCTTCCAGCCCCCGAGCGACTGGACCCCGATGTCGGTCGTGATTCTTGTAGCTGGACTCGTGCTGGGGATGGCGGCGGTCCAGGCCGCGCTGAAATTCATCACGGCCGTCGCCGGGGCAGCCCTCAGCCACGCAATCGTCGTTCAGTTGAGAACCGACGTTTATGACAAGCTGCAGCGATTAAGCTTCCGATTCTTCGATGCCCATGACAGCAGCTCGTTAATCAATCGCGTCGCCGGAGACGTCCAGTCAGTTCGCAGCTTCATCGACGGTGTTATTCTGAAGATCCTCACCGTGGCCCTGACGCTGGCCTTCTATCTCGCCTACATGCTGTCGGTGCATGTGACACTCGCCCTTGCGTGCCTGCTGACGTCTCCCCTGCTGTACGTCGGTTCGGTCTGGTTTTCCCGAAAAGTTCGTCCCCTGTACCAGCGCAGCAGCGAACTCGGCGACACCATGGTCCTGCGCCTTTCGGAGAACGTGCAGGGCATTCAGGTCGTCAAAGGATTTGCCCGCGAGGACGACGAAATCGAGCGGTTTCGCCAAGCGAATCGTGAGCTGCGTGATCAGAAATTTGATATCTTCTGGAGCCTCAGCCTCTACCAGCCCGTCATGGGTCTGCTGACTCAAGTCAATCAATTGATACTGATCGGGTACGGAGGAATGCTGGTGATCCGCGGAGAACTGCCGCTGGGAGCAGGCTTTTTCGTGTTCGCAAACCTGATCAATGAGTTTGCCAATCAGGTCGGCCAGATCATCAACATCGCCAACAGTATCCAAAGCAGCCTGACAGGCGCAGACCGTGTATTCGCCATCCTCGATGCCCCGATCGAAATCGAGAGCCTCCCTGATCCCGTCCCCCTGGCGCGAGCAAGGGGTGAAGTCACGTTCGAAAACGCCAGCTTCACCTACCACCGCCCTGACATCGATATCCAACTCGGGACCTCGCTCAATCCAGAAGCGGAAACCCCTCAGGACAATCCCGTTCCTGTTCTCGACCAAATCAACCTGACGATTCATCCGGGTGAATGCGTGGGAATCGTGGGTGAGACCGGTGCAGGCAAGACAACACTGCTGCAGTTGATTGCCCGATTTTATGACACGACCTCGGGACGGGTCCTGGTCGACGGAGTGGATGTCCGGGAACTCGACTTACAGGATTTGCGTCGGAACATCGGAATCGTGTTCCAGGAGAGCTTCCTGTTCAGTAATACTGTCGCTGCCAATATTGCCTTTGGTCGACCAGGGGCCGACTTGACCGATGTAGAGCGTGCAGCGCAACTCGCATCCGCTGCGGACTTCATCGCAGAATTGCCGCACGGATACCAAAGTCTGGTCGGCGAGCACGGCTCAAACCTTTCAGGAGGCCAACGGCAACGACTGGCCATCGCACGGGCACTCCTTCTTGACCCTCCGATCCTCATGCTCGATGATGCAACTGCTGCGGTCGATGCAGAAACCGAGCACGAAATTCAAGAGGCCATCCAGACGGCGGGAGCGGGCCGAACGACAATCCTGGTTTCCAGTCGTATCAGTTCCGTTCGGCACGCGGATCGAATCCATGTTCTCCATCAAGGACGAATCGTTGAATCAGGGACGCACGAAGAGCTTCTGCGAGAGGGGGGCGAGTACGCGAAACTGGCGGCGCTTCAGTTCGCCGCCGATCTGGAGCCCGTCGAATCCACTGAGTCGCAATGATAAGCCGGTTAAGGAATTCGAATGACCTGGATGTCGCTGGGCGTGCTAACGCTGCTGTCGGCTGGATTTGCCAAACTGTCGACTGCGGGGCTGAACCGCTTTCTGGCGACCCCTCGATCAAAACGAACACAGGTTCTGGTCGAAGTTCCCCAACTGCTGAGCATTCCACTCTATCCCCTCGTGTTGACCCTCAGTCTGGGGAATCGCACCACCAGTCTCGGCCAATTCCACTGGCAGTCTCTGAACCTCTGGGAAGCGGGATTGGTCGCGCTGGGATGCCTGGGATTCGTATTTCTCGTCCGATCGACATTGAAGTTCCAACTGTATCAACCACCGCGGTGCGAGATCTCGTCAGAGACCTGCATCCTTGATTTCCGCACGAAATTCCCTGGTCCCGCGACTGCTTCGGGCGACGCCGCTGCGGCGGAACACTGGCACCACGCACTGGTGGGACAAAAGCCGATGCGGGGAATCGCGCTGCTACCCGGGAATGAGCAATTCACGCTGGAAGTCAGCACAAAAACGTACACCCTGCCACGACTTCCCCTCGAATGGGACGGACTCTCGATTCTGCATCTGGCGGACACCCATTTCCTGGGCGGGGTCAAACGGACTTACTTCGAGGGAGTGTGCGAAGAAGCAAATGGACTGAAGCCTGACGTCATCCTGTTCACGGGAGACCTGCTGGACGATCTTTCCACCCTCGACTGGCTTCCCTCCACGTTTGGTCGACTTCGCGCCCCCCTGGGCAAGTACTTTATTCTGGGCAACCACGACTGGCTGGTCGGGGCTGAGCGAATCCGTGCGGAACTGCAGCGGCAGGGCTGGATTGATCTGGCCAGCCAGTGCATTGAGCTGAGATCACCCGAAAAGGCCCGTCCGCTGATTCTGGCTGGTGACGAGACCCCGTGGATGGGTACGCATCCTGACCTGAGCCAGGTGGACCCCTCGCACTTCCGTATCTTGCTCAGCCACACACCTGATAACATTACCTGGGCGACGGAGCAGGGAATCGACCTGATGCTGGCGGGTCACACGCACGGAGGCCAGATCCGCCTGCCGATTCTAGGACCGGTCTATTCACCCAGTCGATTCGGCTGCCGCTATGCCTCAGGCGTGTTCTGGATTGACCCGACGCTGATGTATGTGTCGCGCGGGATCAGCGGTCGTGAACCCGTCCGCTACAATTGTGTTCCCGAACTGACGAAACTGGTTCTGAAATGCGGCATCCCGTCGTGAAGAAAGGCCAGGACATGTCGACCCGAATACGAACCGACTTTTCCGCGTATTGAGGAATCTCCACAATTTGTGAACCTCAACGGCCGCAGGATCGATGATACAGGTCTGTTCCGAAGTCACTTCCAAAGTGGACGAATGAAATAGTTTGGGACTTCGGGTTCGGCGGGCGCGGAAACCTCTTCGTGGCCCCTCATCACAATCCAGAGTCAGTTAAGTTACTGTAACGAGCCCGGCGTAACGCCGATGGGCCTTTGGATTGCAAGCTTTTAGTCACTACTAAGCGGACGGACGTACCGCTAGAATACCAACATGTTCGTAGATCAAGTCAGCATATTCTGTAAAGCGGGTGACGGCGGTCCGGGTGCATGCAGCTTCCGGCGAGAGGCTCATATTCCGCGCGGTGGCCCGGACGGTGGCGACGGTGGCAGGGGAGGGGACGTTGTCATCGAAGCGGATGAGAACGTCAGCAGCCTTGTCCATCTCGTCGGGGTGAGACACTGGCATGCAGAAAACGGACATCCAGGCCAGCCGACCCTGAAAGCAGGCAAATCGGGTGCTGAAACGGTGATCCGCGTTCCGCCAGGCACGATCCTGCGCGACGCAAAGAGAGATTTTATCCTCAAGGATCTTGTCGAGCACGGAGACCGTGTCGTTATCGCGCGAGCGGGCGATGGGGGCAAAGGAAACGCTCGCTTCACTTCATCGACCAACCGCGTCCCCCGCGAATTCGGCCCCGGCGAACCGGGTGAAAGCCGCGACGTCATTCTGGAACTGAAGGTCATCGCGGACGTCGGCCTGATTGGCAAACCCAATGCGGGTAAATCAACTCTGTTGAGTCGTCTATCGCGGGCAAACCCCGAAATTGCAAATTATCCGTTCACAACGAAGTACCCCAATCTGGGCATCGTCCGGGTTGGCCAGGAACGTCAATTTGTGATGGCTGACATTCCGGGATTGATCGAAGGGGCTCACGCCGGCGTGGGACTCGGCCACGAATTTCTGAAGCACGTGGAACGAACCAAGATGTTCATCCATCTGGTCGAACCCTCTCCGGATGACCAGACAGATCCGATCGAGAACTATCTGGCGATCCGTGAAGAACTGCGGCTGTATGACGAAGAACTGGCCTCTCGACCCGAAATTATCTGCATCACCAAGGGGGAACTTGAGGATGCGGATGCCGCAGCAGAACTGCTGGAAGAACGGATTGGTCGCCCTGTTCTGAAGATCTCCTCCGTCTCGGGCAAAGGCCTGCCTCAACTGCTGCAGCAGACGATCCGCCGCCTGGACGAACTCCAGAATCCCGAATAGGCCCCAAGCCTCGGCTGGTTCGCCCGGATTTGAGATGCTTTAAACTCATCTTGACTGACTTGACAAGTCGGTCTACCATCGATTTTCGACTTGAGACACGATCTCATCGTTCGATGAATCGTCAATTGGTAAATATCCCTTCGTCCGTTGATTGCCAGGGGACTCGACAAGTCTCCGCTCAACATGATCAACTAACGCAGGTCGGGCGGGTCAACAGGATGTGACCAGAATGCTCTGCCAGCCTACAGCTTGTTCTCTTACGATGCGGGCCCCCGCAAAACTGAATCTTTTCTTGCGCGTGGTGCGGCGCAGGGAAGATGGTTTCCACGATCTGGAAACCGTGATGACAGCGATCAACCTCTACGACACCCTCGTCTTCAAAGTAAACGACTCGTCAGAGGTCACTTTGAAGATCGTAATGGGTGCTCCACGTGATCAACACGCCCCGCCTCAACCGACGCTCCCGACGGGCCCCAACAACCTGGTGCTCCGTGCAGCAACGCTGCTCAAAGAATACGCGAAAGTCGCGGCAGGGGCAGAAATTACCTTAATCAAGAGAATTCCGTCCGAAGCAGGATTGGGAGGTGGCTCAAGCGACGCAGCCACAACGCTCAAAGGACTGAGCCGCCTTTGGAATATTTCGCTGACACAGGACGAGCTTTTTCAGCTTGCCGCCAAACTCGGCAGTGACGTCGGGTTCTTTGTCGGAAAGACTGCGACGGCGGTTTGCCGCGGACGGGGCGAACGTGTCGATCCGCTGCAAGCCCCAGTCAGCCAACACTTTGTCGTTGCCAAACCGGCGTCAGGTCTGTCCACTCCAGCGGTGTTCAAGCAGTGTGAACCGGGACGTACCCAAACGACGGTCGAGGAATTTGTTCGAACTCTCTCGCAATCACAGTCTCACCACATGGTGCGATTGTTGCACAATGACCTGCAGTCACCAGCAGAGCTCTTGAACGAAGATGTTCGACACTTACGAAACCTATTTAACAAACTACCTGTTTTCGCCCATCAGATGACCGGAAGTGGCACGTCCTATTTTGGGATTTGTTCCTCGTCCCGACATGCCAGATCGATGGCAGCTCGCTTGAAAGCTTCTGGCATTCCCTGGGTTTACGTTGTCAGGAGCTGCACGCAGTGAGTTCGTAGTGAGTTAAGGAGACGATCTGTGGAAATCACCGAGATTCGCATCAAATTGATGAACGATCCTAATGAACGTCTGCAGGCATTTTGTTCGCTGACGTTTGACGGTAGCTTCGTCGTCCGTGATCTGAAGATCATCCAGGGAACAAAAGGTTCCTTCGTGGCGATGCCCAGCCGTAAGTTGACAGACCATTGCCCCCGCTGTTCAGCGAAAAACCACTTGAGAGCCCAGTTCTGCAATGAATGTGGGGTTCGGCTGCATCAGGACCGGGCCGCGAAGTCAGAAGACGGACGCGCAAAACTCTACGCCGATATCGCTCACCCGATTAATTCTGATTGCCGGGAAACGATCCAGGAGCAAGTCCTTATCGCTTATGTCAGCGAACTGGAACGTTCAAAGCAACCGGGTTATGTCTGCATCTACGACGACTACGGCGAAGACAGCTACGCACAGCTGGGTGAAGACGAGTCCCCCCTCAGCGAGCTACCTCGTCTGCAACGGAATGGAGAATCACTCCATCGAAGAGACCTGCCCGATATCCGGCACTCGACGCCGCATATGAACAGGGTAGAAAACACTTCCAATCCCTTCGCAGTCGCCCAGCGTAATGGGCACGACGAAGAAGATAAGTTTGGGGCAGGGATTATTTAAGACCTGAGACCCCTTGAGAATCGGAATAACGTGGTGCTCTGAACGACCTCTTACATCGTGCAGGCGAGGTATCAGGTTTGTCGTCTTTGAACTGCTGCACGCTACGCATCAACACGCGTCGATCACTCAAACGCTATTCACTGACGAGCTGCCTACAGTCCATCTATTCGAGCAGGCGCCATTGCCCCCAGCGATGTCACTGGATTTATCGAAACGCGGAATGAATGCGACGCCGCCCGAGGATCAGAACGTTCGCTGCACAGCAAACTCGGCGATGTCTGCCAGGATTCGGCGGGCAGGAGTCTGTGGTAGCAGTTCCAGTTGATTTCGTGCCTCGCTGGCCAGATTCTTCGCCACGCGACTGGTGTAGCTGAACGCATCGCTGCGCTCGAAGTAAGGTGTCAGGCGACTTCGCGTTGTTTCATCGGGATGCGCCAGCAACTGACGAATCTCTTGCGATTCCTGCTCGGAAGCTGTCTGAAGGAGACGAATCAGCGGCAGGGTGAGTTTCTGTTTGAGCAAATCACTGCCCAGTGACTTACCAATCTTTCCTTCGCTGCCCATCAAATCCAGTACATCGTCAGCAATCTGGAATGCCAGCCCGAGCGATCGACCGTACTGCTCAAGCGCGGCAACGACTGAAGGTTCCGACTGGGAATAGTAGGCCCCTAAATGACCACACAGCGCCGTCAATTCAGCCGTTTTCCCATCGATAATCTTGAAGTACGCTTCCTCGGTCAGATCCAGATTACCCCGTTCCTTGATCTGAGACAGTTCTCCCTCGCAGACGATATTGGTCGCCCGACCGATTCGGCGACAGGCGTACGTCGTGTCGAGACTGCTTGCCAGATGAAACGAATGGGTAAAGAGGTAGTCACCGAAGAGCACACTGGTTTCGTTGTTCCAGCGTGAGTTGACGGTTGCCACATGGCGTCGCGTTTCCGCTTCGTCCAGAACGTCATCATGGACCAGAGTCGCGAGATGAATCATCTCAACGACAGCAGAAAGAATTTTGTGGTCTTGTCGAATTCCGCCTGTCGCTTTCGCTGTCAGCAAGAGCAGCATTGGGCGTAACCGCTTGCCACGAAACCGGGTTGAATGATGTAAAATGTCGCACACGTAGGGGTTAGAGCTGTGCAGTTCTTCGGCCAGAATCTGCTCAGCTTCGAGCAATTCCGGACCGATGGCCTGTTCGACCGCGGTCAAAACCGGAACACCCTGCACTACTGACTCGCCTGAACTCTGATGAGACATTTCACACCGTGATTTCGGATCGGATCTCGCAACTACCCAGTCGGCCCCTGTGCTAACCGTAGCCGATCCCCAAAGGTTAACACAGCACTCGAAAAAGCAACGGCCTACAACAATGGACTCTGACTTTGGATGTCAGATGTGGAATGGCGTGAGGACGGGGGATTACCCTTCCACAAGAATTCCAGAGGAGAGTAGGTTATCGGCTGACTCTTGGAAACGCCAATACCACTGCCCGTTCCGAGGGTCGGAAAACATTCCTGCCCGATCCCCACCTCCGGCCCTTTTGCTCGCCGAAACGTTCTCCGATGAAACCACTTTCTGGTTTGTCCTGTACTGTTTCGATGCCCCGATTGCCCCGTCAGACCATTCGCCATGGAATTGGAGACAAAATCAGGTAAATTCACCCCACAGAGAGAATTCCGGGTCGCCACACACTTCAGGAATGGACCTTGGCCATGTCGACAAACCGAGCTGTGCCCGATCCGAGTACTCTCATATGGCCTCCCTATCCGGGAAGATACATTTTCCTGGTGGTTCTCCTGACTTTCGCGTCGATTGCGTTACAGGTCATTTCTTTCGCGGCGATTTCAATCGGGCTGCAGTATCCCCGTTCAGGAGGTCGCTCCAGCGCCATCGGGACCGGGAACAACTCGCTGCTGCCTCACTGCGCGGCCCTTCACAAAGGGGAATTATGGGTCTCGGTTGCCACGACACCTCTTCCCGCAGTACGCCGACCGGGATTTGTTCCGCCACAATCGCGGCTGGTCGTCATCAACCCGAGCGACGGGGCGACTCGGGACTCAGGCATCAGCCTGGAGCCGGGAGCAACCGGGGTAATTTCCGTAGGGGATGAGTTATGGTGCATCTCGAAATCGGTGATGACCCGTATCGTGGATGAGCAGGCCATTCCTCGACGGCCGATCCGTGCTCTAAACGAGCCCTCAAATCCTTTTCTTTACCACGGCGAACTAGCGGTGATCGACCGCAACACGAACGACGACTACGATCTACTGGTATGGCAGAACAACGAGTGGTCTGAAGCGGGGAGGCTTGATATCCCTGGAATGAACGCGACGGGAGCCGCCTGGTTATTCCCCCAAGTACGCGTCCTGGCGACATCGAACTCGATCTATCTGTTCCACTCCAATGGTACGTCAGTCCGTTTTCGTGAGGGACTTTCATTTGTGAGCGACTCGCCTGCGGCGTCGGCGTCGAATCCCGCTAACAGTCCGCTCCCCGAGTTGGGTTCGGAGACGGACAGGGAAGCTGGCTGGACTCCCATCAATCAAATTTCCAACTGGGGAACAGTATGGGACGTGGTCGATGTTGATGGAGACATCCGTATTTACTACGTGCCTTCCCTCAACCATAGTATTGAGCAAATTCGTTGGCAGGACAACGCCTGGATCCACATGCCCCTTTCTGAGAATCTCTTCACAGAGAGTCTGGCGGGAGTGGGGGGAACGCCCGCGTATCTGGTCAGCGATTTCCTGCATTTGTATGAGTTGGGAAACTCGACGCTGAAGCGAGTCGCCCCGTTCGAGCCCATCTCGCCCCTCCTGGAATGGTTTCTCTCCGTCGTTCCCACATTCCTGAGTTACGCTCTCGGAGTCACGATGCTGACCGTCGGCACCTCCTGGCTGATGCGCCGTTACCGAAGTAGCGGGTATCTGTTTGGCAAGCGGACCGTCACCCAGGCCTCCGTTGCTCGACGAGCCATTGCCCGTGGCATCGACCTGCTGATTTCCACTTGCCCCGTATTTATCGGCATCGGCATGTCAGTGCCGTATCTAGTCGAGGCCGAAAAGTTGGGGATGACAGATCCGATCCGTTCTCAATTGGTGGAACTCGTGTTCGCCACGTTCGGAATCTGGTTCCTCGGAGTCATCTTCTTGAGCTTCATGCAAGGACTCTACGGAATTACGCCAGGCAAGTGGCTTTGCGGAATCCGCGCGTTGCAGACCACGTTGCGGCCCCCTGGGCTGTTGCGCTCGCTGACCCGCGAACTTCTAGTGTACGTTGATGGCTTCTTTTTCCTGACCTGGATCCCCGGCATCCTGCTGATTGCGTTTACTCCTCACTGGCAGCGACTGGGTGACCTGGCTGCGGATACCGTGGTCATCCTGAATCGCCGGCCCTCATCAAGCGAAACAAGTGGCAGCGAACCAGCCGAAGTCACGTGACAGGCGTGCTGCCCGATTCCCGTGTCATGACTCACGAAGCCTGCGAGCGCTCTCCTCAATCCCGATTCCGCTGCTAGAATCCGGGCGGGACCTGAATGAATTTCTGGAATTGGAATCTCGATGAAAATTCTTGTGGCGAATCCGCGTGGCTTTTGTGCCGGCGTGAATATGGCGATCGAATGTCTGGACGAAACAATTCGCATGTTCGGTTCGAACATCTACGTTTACCACGAGATCGTGCACAACAAGTACGTGGTCGAGCGATTTCAGAAGCAGGGAGTGACTTTCGTCAATTCCGTTTCCGAAGTTCCCATCGGTTCACTGCTACTGTACTCGGCACACGGAGTGTCACCCGAAATCCGGGAACAATCCCGACAGCGTAAGTTGCAAACCATCGACGCCACTTGCCCCCTGGTAACGAAGGTCCATCTCGAAGCGATTAAATACGCACGCGAGGGGTACCACATCATCCTGATCGGGCACGAGGGACATGACGAGGTCATCGGGACGATGGGTGAGGCCCCAGCCAGCATCACACTCATCGAAGAACCTGAAGATATTGAAAAGCTGTCCTTCCCACTCGACGCAAAGCTCGCCTACCTCACCCAGACGACGCTCAGCGTGGAAGAAGCGGGTCGCGTGATTTCGGCGCTCAAGCAGCGATTCCCCAAGATCGAGAGCCCCCCGAAGGAAGACATCTGCTACGCGACAACCAATCGCCAGGACGCTGTGAAACAACTCGCCCAACGTTCCGACATCGTGATCGTCGTGGGAAGCCAGAACAGCTCTAACAGCCGTCGACTTCAGGAAATCGGAGCGTTACTGGGTAAGCCCTCGCACCTGATCGATGGAGCTCAGGAATTGCAGCGAGAGTGGTTCCAGAACGTTTCGACGGTGCTGATCACGGCCGGGGCCAGCGCGCCGGAAGTCGTCGTTCAGGATTGCATCGGGTGGCTGAGCACCGAATTCGGCGCCACGGCAGAAGAGGTGACAACGCGGGAAGAACACGTCTCATTCCCACTTCCACGGGAACTGCGAGCCCTGCAAACCGCCAAGGCATGATGGAAGCAGCACCTGCCCGTCCCAAGTCTCAGTTGCTCAAGTCCTTTATGATTGCGTGCCATTGAATCGGGCTGCGGCGGAAGAGAGATTCCGCGCAGCCACCTTTTATTTTCTCGCACGCGGCACCTTCCGGGCTCCCGTGCCGGTGACTCTCCCTTCCCGGCAAATCTGACTGGCCTCTGGCTGCCCGTGAGACATCCGGGTATGAGACCTGCTCACTCATTGTGGCAGGTCATACCAGATGGGGCAGCAGTGGGTGCGAACCGAACGGGTGCGTCGTCGCCGTCCGCTCCCTGGTCGCTCTCCACTCATATTGATCAGCGAGATCATTAGATGGGACTCACCGACTACCAGCGCAAGCGTCGATTCGACAAAACGCCGGAACCCCCGGCCCAAACCAAGGCGAGAAAAGGCTGGTCGTACGTCGTTCAGAAGCACGACGCATCGCACCTGCACTATGACTTCCGTCTGGAACTGGATGGAGTCCTGAAGAGCTGGGCAGTCCCGAAAGGACCCTCTCTCGATACAAAAGTGAAGCGCCTCGCCATTGAGGTCGAAGATCATCCCGTCGACTATGGCACGTTTGAGGGAACGATCCCCGAGGGGGAGTATGGAGGAGGTACCGTCCTCTTGTGGGATACGGGAAGCTGGGAACCGATCGGGGACCCGGAATCTGGACTGCGGGAAGGAAAGCTGAAGTTCAATCTCAAAGGCAAGAAGCTGAAGGGGGGCTGGACTCTCGTCCGCACTCGCCGCAAGGGCAGCTCGTCTCAAAAGCCCCAATGGCTCCTCATCAAAGAACGGGATGCTCAGGCACGCTCCATGGACGACGGGGATATCCTGGAGGAACAACCTCTCAGCGTTTCGTCAAAACGCGATCTGGACACCATCGCCGCTGACGCCGACGCCGGAAAGAAAAAACAAACGACAAAGACGGCCGACATCCCCAAATCACGAACTCGCTCAAGCAGTTCCTCCAAGCCGAGCAAATCAAAGCGAACTCAAGCTTCATCAATCCCCGAGCCTGACAAAATCAGCGTTCAACTGGCCACCCTGGTTGACGAGGCGCCAGAAGGGGATGAATGGTGCCACGAAATCAAATTTGATGGCTATCGAATCATCTGCCACATCGATGATGGAACCAGTCGCTTCGTCACACGCAACCACAAAGACTGGACGGCGCGCCTTCCCGAACTGGCCAGGCAGGCCGCTCACCTGAAGTGCGATCAGGCGATTCTCGACGGCGAGGTCGTCGCCATGAGTAGCGACGGGACGACCGATTTCCAATCGCTGCAGAACGCCTTCCGCGATCGGGGTACCGAACAGTTGCGATACTACGTCTTCGACCTGCTGTATCTGGATGGAAAAGACCTGCGCGAGCAGCCGCTGCAAGAACGGAAACAGGCACTCCAGACGTTGCTGGAGTCCACATCCAACCATCGATCCATCCAATACTCAGAGCCCATCATGGGGAGGGGGGATGTCTTCCTCAAACAAGCATGCAAACTCCATCTGGAAGGGATCATCTGCAAACGACTGGATCAGCCGTACCGTCCGGGACGTGGCACCGACTGGCTTAAGGTGAAGTGCCTGAAACACGAAGAGTTTGTGATTGGTGGCTTCACGGACCCATCCGGATCGCGAACCGGATTTGGCGCCCTGCTGGTTGGATTTTATGACGACGAACAAAAACTGCACTACGCCGGTAAGGTGGGCACCGGCTTCGATGCAAAACTGCTGAAGGAACTTCATGCAAACATGAAGGAACTGGAAGTGTCAGATTCCCCGTTCGTTGATCTGCAGCGGAAAGTCGGCGATGCGAGGACGGCTCACTGGATCCAGCCGAAGCTGGTCGGACAGATCAAGTTCGCTGACAAAACTCGCGACATGCGATTGCGACACGCCTCCTTCCAGGGCCTGCGAGAGGATAAGCCACCACGCGACGTCGGCCAGGAAGTCCCTGCCAAACTTGAGGAAGTGCTGACCAATCCCGTCCCCAGAAAAGCCTCTCCCAAGAAGGAACCGGCACGACCGGCGGCAGCGACCCAGAAAACGTCCCGCAGCAAACGGGCTCAGAACAGCAAGGGTGCACCCGCAGAAGGTAACTCCGATTACGATCCGCAGTCAGAAATGTTTGCGGGAGTCCGTTTCACACATCCTGAAAAGATCGTCTACCCGGAAGCTGAACTCACCAAACTGGACATCGCTCGTTATTACCAGGAAGTCGCAGAATGGATCCTGCCCCACGTGGTACACCGCCCCATCGTGGTGGTGCGCTGCCCCGACGGGGCTGGCAAACAGTGCTTCTACCAGAAGCATCCCCAACCCGGCGCTCCAGAGAATCTGCGACAAATCCCAATCAAGGAAAGTACCGCGACAAAGAATTACGTGGTGGTCGACGATGTTGAGGGCCTACTGTCACTCGTCCAGATGGGAAGCCTCGAGATTCACACCTGGGGCAGTACCGAGGATCACCTCGAACGCCCTGATCGTCTGATTTTTGATCTGGATCCTGACGAGAATGTCTCTTGGGCGAAAGTCGTTGAGTCCGCGCGACAAATCCACGACTTTCTGCACGAACTCGGGTTAGCGAGTTTCATTAAAACAACAGGAGGCAAGGGCCTGCACATCGTCCTTCCGATTGAGCGTCGGCATGAGTGGGACGACGCGAAGGAGTTCTGCAAACACGTGGCGGACGCGATCGTCGCAGCGGCTCCTGCCCGCTTCACGTCGAACATGTCGAAGGCCGCGAGAAAGAACAAAATCTTTATCGACTACTTGCGAAACGCGCGCGGGGCAACGGCCGTGGCCCCCTATTCGACCAGGGCCAAAGCGAATGCCTTCGTTTCGATGCCACTGGAGTGGGAGGAAGTTTCCACGAAGATCACTTCGGACTACTTCACAATCGAGACAGCCCTGCAGCGGCTGGCGACACTGAAACGAGACCCCTGGCGGGAAATATCCAAAGTCCGCCAATCCCTCTCTGCCCCGAGCAAGAAACTGGATAAGGTGCTGCGGAACTAAAGGGGTGAAGGGTGGTGCAGGACGAGGGGCCGTCCCCATTCCTTGCCCAAGGCAAAGCAAGTTGCGGCTGTCGGTACCAGACAGCCGCAGGCTCAAGGGGATCACGCAGACTTCGACTTCCGCTTCGCCGGGGTTTTCAGCCGAGTCGTCTTGGCGGGGGTCTTTTCCGCCATCACCTTGGTTTTTCTGGAATGGGATTTCGCCTGCTCCACGCTCTTCTTCAGGGCGTCCATCAGGTTGATCACATCCGGTTCTTCACTGGGAACAGACGTGACGATGTCGTCCCCCTTGATCTTCGACTCCACTAACTGGGCTACCCGCTCGGTATACTGGTCCGTAAACTGAGCCAGATCGATCTCCTCCTGATAATAGGCCTCGAACAACGTCTTCGTCATTTTGACTTCGGCAGCAGAGACGCTGACCTTGGGAAGTTCGGACGCGAAGAGTCCCGGTTGTTTCACTTGCGCCGCCCCGCTGAGGACGGTCAGGACCAGTAACCCATCCAGCGGGCGGATCATGACTACTTCGTCCTTGCCATTGATGACCAGCCGCCCCACGGCGATTGAATTCTGACTGGCAAGGCACTGTTCGATCACCGCGTAAGGTTTTTCCCCGACGCGTCCATCTGGAATCAGGTAGGACGATTTCTCGGTCAGGTACATCGGATCGATTGCCCCGACCGGAACGATCGCTTCCACGTTGACGGATTTTTCTTTATCAGCCCGCAAGGCAGCAAGTTCGCTGCTGTCCATTACGACGTACTGCCCCTTGGCGTATTCGTAACCCGAGACAATCTCTTCTGATGGGACTGCCCCGTGCTTGGGGCAGGTTTTCACGTACTTGATGCGGCTATGGCATTTTTCATGGAGCTGATTGAAATGAATCTCACCTTCATCAGAACTGACCGCCGAGTACGCTTTGACCGGGACAGAAACGAGACTGAGCTTGAGATAGCCCTTCCAGCTGGATCGAAACGACATGATGTGTCCAGGAGTGGAGGTCAATGAAACATCCGTGGACGGGTTCAGGGCCTCCCAGGCTCCGAATCAGCAGAAAGCAAATTCAGCGCCGGGCACCGCGTTTTCGTTTCCGACATGACATTCGAATTCCTATGGGAATTCGGCCAGTGAGACGTTGAGCGAAAACCCAACGATGTGCACAGCAGACGATCATCCGGAAATTGATTGTGAAAATCCCAGCGCAGGCGGGGATCTAAACTGCAAACCCTAATACAGCTGACACACCCCGCGGCCCCCTCGGGCCTCGACGGCGGAACATTCCTCTTGACCAGATTTGCAATTTCTGAGAACCGTTCGATCTTTGCTGTGGTATCAACGACTCTCCAGAATGACGAATTCAGCCCATGCATATCTTCTTTTCTGTCGGTGAGCCGAGCGGCGACCAACATGCCGCACACCTGATCAAGGAATTGCAACGGCGGCGACCGGGCCTTCGAATTTCAGGATTTGGTGGTTCCGCGATGGAAGAAGCAGGGTGTCACCTGCTGTTTCCGTTAACATCGATGGCCGTCATGGGTATCGTGGCTGTCCTTCCGCTGATCTGGAAGTTCTATAAACTCGTCAAACAGGCAGAACAGTATTTTGCCCGTCACAAACCTGACGTCGTTGTGCTTGTCGACTTCCCTGGTTTCAACTGGTGGATCGCCCGCAAAGCCAAAGCAGCCGGGATTCCTGTCATATACTACATGCCCCCCCAACTTTGGGCCTGGGGTTCGTGGCGAATCCGTCGCGTCCGCAAATACGTCGACCTTGTCCTTTCGGGCCTGACGTTTGAAACAGAGTGGTACGCCGAGAGGGGTATCCCGGTCATGTATGTCGGTCACCCGTTCTTCGATGAGGTTGCCGAACGCCAATTGGATCAGGTCTTCTGCCGGGAATGGTCCTCCACTGACAACCGCACGGTGGCGATCCTGCCGGGTTCCCGGCGGCAGGAAGTGCTTCGCTGCTGGCCGCTTCTGCTCAGCACGATCCAGCAGTTGCATGCTAAATTCCCCGATGTCAATTTCCTGGTTGCCAACTACAAAGACTCGCAGCGGCGCTACTGTGTTGAACAGTATCAAAAGCTGGAACAACCGCTTCCTCTGTCGTTTTTCGTGGGCAAGACGCCAGAAATTATCGAAATCGCCGATTGTGCCGTGATGGTGTCAGGGTCAGTCAGCCTTGAAATGCTGGCAAGACGAACACCGTTTGTCGCGATGTACCGGTCGAGCTGGCTGACCTACGTGGTCGGGTGCGTCGTCATTACTTGCAAGTACTGGTCGCTGCCCAATCTGATCGCAGGCCGAAAGATTATGCCCGAGCACTTCAGCGTTGGTGACCCGAAACCCGTCATCGCAAAGGTTGTGGATTCCGCCAGTCTGTGGCTCAGCGATCCCACCGCGCTCGCTGACGCCACGAAGGAACTCGAATCACTCCGAAGCCGAGTCCACACCACAGGTGCAACTCGCCGTACTGCCGACGTCATTCTGAGCTGGGTCGAGAAACCATCGGAATCGATCGCTGCCTGATCAAGCAATCGAGCAAATGAGCATCACCTGAGGTAGGGCATGTGCATCGATTCGATTCCGGCGGCTCGATCGAGATCTCGTCAGGGACCGTTCTCGAGGGGTTCAACAGGCCCCGTGTCTTCGAAGGTTTCCGGGATTGCCGCGGTGGGGATCTCGCTGGTGCCGACAGACGTCGTGTTATCGGAAGCTGCGGAATCCGCATCGACGATTCCTAATACTTCCATTCGACGATAGAGTCGGGGGCGAGTGATCCCCAGAAGCTCTGCTGCTTTCGCCTTATTGTCGCGGGCCGTCTTCAACGCCAATTCAATTTGCTCACGCTCGACCCTCATCAACAGAGGGTCTAACGGCTCGACACGAGTCGGCTGCCGCGGACCGATCGCCTGCCCGCTGACTCCGGCCCGAAATCGAAATGGCAAGTCAGCCGATTCGATCTTGAAGCCAGCGCATGTCTTGCGTGCCTCCCAGACAACGGTGCGAAGTTCGCCCACATTCCCCGGCCAGTTGTATCGCCGAAACCTCTCCCAGACCTCTTCGTCGATCTCCGTCACCTGCTGGGGTTCGTTCCGATTGCATTCCTCCAGGAAGTATTGCGCCAGCAACTCCATATCGTTCTCACGACTGCGCAAGGGTGGAACCGTGATGACCATCGGTGTCAGAGCATACACAAACTCTTCGAGATAATGCTCGGATTCGATGAGTGGTTCGAGTGGCTTGGACGCGGCTGCCATGACTCGTGGTGCGGAGGGATTCTCAGACTGGATCAGCCTCAAGACGCTGTACTGCAGATCGCGGGACAGCGTGTCGATCTGGTTGAGATAAAGGGTCCCCGGCAGAAATCCTGCGCCGGCATGCGAATCGAGAATCCGCTTAAAAGTCGACTCCAGGAGTTCAGCAGGCATCCTTCGGCAGTCCAGGGGTACGAACAGGTCGTCACTTCGCTCTCCCGCCGCATGAATGACGCGAGCCATATGTTCGCGACCCGTTCCTGTCTCACCGACAAACAGCAACGGCAAGGAGGAACGCTGTGCCAATTGCAGTTGATCGAAGACGCGTCGCATCCCCGCACATTGACCGATCAGTGCCCCCACCCCGACGTTCTTTCGCAACGAATTTCTCAGTAGGGCCAATTCCACGTGCAAGCGCTGCGTCGTGGAAACCGAACTCGCTGCAGAAGGGGTTGCTGCAGACTGGATAATCCCCAGCGCGGCCTGAACCCTGTTATCGGTATCTGTCAGAGGAAAGAAATGGATCTGGCTGGTGACGGGATCGAGTTCACGATGTGCCACGACGGCGGGCACGGTCACCGTGTCGCCTCGCCAGACATTGGCAGGGGGGGCCAGCGATGCCAGAAGAGCAGCCGCTGAGTGCGGGTCAGCTTCCGAGACGAACTCGCAAACCTGCCCCAGTACGGCGGAGGGGACCCACCCCGTCAGACGCTCGCAGCCCGCATTGAAGAAGACTAATCGCCGGTGTGCATTCAGCACGAACAACGCCACCGAGGTGTCTTTGAGCCACACTTCCAGGCGGCGAGTGGTGCGAACACGTCTGGCCATGGTAATTCGTCAAGAACCGTGCAGTTTCTCGAGCACGACCTTGTTGCCTTTTTCGCTGTATTCAATGCGTGTCATGAATTCCCGCATCAGCATCAGGCCGCGACCAGTGGGGCGCTCGAGATTTTCATCGGCGGTACAGTCGGGAACGTCTTCGGGCCGAAACCCGTCCCCTTCGTCCTCGATCTCGATGCGCACCCCGGCATCGCTTTTTCGGAAATCGATCCGAACTTTCTTTTCGGGGCTAAGCTGGTTCCCATGCTTGATCGCATTAGTCACCGCTTCGTCCACGGCCAGTCGGATACCGAACTGATCCCGAGTCGAGAATCCCGTCTGGCTGACAACCTCCATGATGCGCTCGACGATCGATTGCCCCGATTCGTAATCGCTCTGGATCACAACCTCGAACTGATCGCTATTTTGCATCACAGCTTAGAAACCTTCGAGAGCTTCTTCTTGCGTCGCTTTGATATCGAAGATTTTGTTGAGTCGAGTGATCTCGAAGACTTCGTAGATCTCTGGCCGGATGCTGCAAAGTCGGAGTTTCGACTTGGCGGCTTTGGCCTTCTTGTCCATTGTGATCAGTTTTCCCAGCGCGGCACTCGACAGGTACTCGACCAGGCTGAAGTCCAGCACGATCTTGCGGCGACCGTCTTCGTCGATCAGGGCGAATAAGTTGTTTCCGATCGCCTGAATATTGGCTTCATCAAGAATCTTCTTATCCACAAACTTGGCGACAGTGACATCACCAACTTCTTCGATATCAATTCGCCTTTGACCCGTTGACATAGTCAGTTCCCTGTCCGATTTCCGTCGCTCTGGATGATCATGGGCATCATCACAACTTACGATGTTTGCACTTCATTTGATCATCCGGCTTGCTCAAGGTGAAGTCAAGCCTGTCGTTCCCGATGAACGATTGAACGATTCGTCAGCACTGCGAACGGTTTCGCAGCGGCAGGATCCTTCCCTTTTCTGCGGGAATTGGAACGGAGTTGGGGTGCGAAAGGCCCTTCGACGTTGCGCAAACGGCACCCGAAGTAACCGACTCGTGCGACGACCCCCACGCAGCAATGTTCCCTGATTTGGACGCAGCGATTCTGGTGAGACACGCGCCGGGACACACATCGATAGACTTCTGATTGAGAATCCGGCAAAACCCTGGGGAGTAATTTTTCCTGTCCCCATCAGCAAGTTCGCTTCAACTTGGCTAGAATTCGGTCCGGATAACGTCCCCTTCACGCCTTTGAGAGCACTTCTGTTTTTCGTCGCGGTCAGCGTTTGATAGAACGACGAACAGACGCAACTCAGTCGGCCTTCGTATCAGGAACGAGCTGGGCAAAGTCTACCGGGATAAGCGCGTTTCCTGCGATCGTTTTCTGCGATTAAGAGTAGTCATTCAAAATGTCGTATAACACCCGAATCGTCCTGCTGGGGACATTTCTGCTGGGAATGTGCAGCGGTGTCGTCGGCGCGTTTATGCTCCTGCGCAAGAAAGCGCTGGTCGGTGATGTCGCCAGCCATGCTGCACTGCCGGGAATCGGCATTTCGTACCTTGTCGTCGAAGCATTCTCCCCCGGAGCAGGCAAATCATTGCCGTGGCTCTTGTTCGGGGCGTCACTTTCCGCCACCGCAGGGGTGATGGTGACGAACCTCATTCAGAAGACTCGTCTGATCAAAGAAGACGCCGCGCTGGGGATCGTCCTCAGTCTGTTTTTCGGTGCCGGAATCGTCCTGCTCACCATCATCCAGGGGATGAGGACGGGAAGCGCCGCCGGCCTGAGTGACTTCATTTTCGGAAAAGCCGCCTCGATGACCGCAATCGATGTGAGCCTGATTGCCGCAGCCAGCGCCATTGTGCTGCTCGTCTGTTTCGCCCTGTTCAAGGAATTTGCGGTCCTCAGTTTTGACGAAGAATACGCCGCCGCACTGGGATGGCCCGTTAAATTACTCGACCTGCTGCTGACAGGGCTGGTGGTCGGCGTCACGGTGATTGGAATGCAGAGTGTTGGACTATTGCTTGTGGTCGCACTGCTGATCATTCCTCCCACGGCAGCACGGTTCTGGAGTAATCGACTGGGGCCGATGGTGCTGATCGCAGGGGCGATTGGGGGGATCAGCTCTTCGATCGGCGTTCTGCTGAGTGCGTCCGTTAAACAACTGGCCGCTGGCCCCATCATTGTGCTGGTCGGCTCACTTGCCTTCGGTCTCAGCCTGCTGTTTGGAACCGCGCGGGGCACGTACTGGCAGTTCTGGCGTCAACGAACCGCCAGCCGGCGCAAGGGACAACTCGACCTGCTTCGGGCCTGCTTTGAAGAACTGGAAGGGAGGTTCCCCCTTGGCGAGGCCGGGGCAACTCATCCAAATCAGAATGGCCCGGATCTGACAGCGCTGCCGCTCACCCGCGACAGTCTGATTGCGGCGCGTGGCTGGTCCGCAGGTCGGGTAGACGAACTGCTGAAATCCGCCATTCAGGAAGGGTGGCTGCGACACGGTTCTGACGACCAATATCGCTTCACCAATTCGGGCGTCAGGCTTGCGGCCCGTGCGGTCCGGAATCATCGGTTGTGGGAACTCTATCTGATCCATTTTGCAGACATCGCTCCCAACCGGGTCGATCGCGAGGCTGATCTGATAGAACACGTGCTCGAACCGGGACTGGTCGAACAACTGGAGCGGTTGTTGAAGCACGATCGCTCGGGTGAGGTCCCCGTGAGTCCGCATCCCTGAACCTCGTGCAGCGCATCAACCGCGAACAGGAAGACGGTCCGCGAGAATTCTCTCCCTGCCGCTCCACCGATCGACCGTAGAATCGCCTATAATCCGATCTTTCATTCCGTCCTGAAACTGACTGAACCGTATGCCGATCCGTGTATCCAACCTGCGTCTTCCCGTCACAGCCCCCGAAGCCGAACTTCCTCAGCACATCGCCGCCCGATTGGGGGTCCGCCTTGCAGATCTCGCCGCCTGGCGAATTCTGAAGAAAAGTCTGGATGCACGCTCGCACCGGGATCTGCAGTTCGTCTACACCATCGTGGTCGAGACCCCGCCGGACTGGGTCGCCCGTCCCGGTCGGGGTACCAATTCCGGCGATATCCAGGCTTACGAACCACAATCATTCGATGATCCGGTTCCGGGTTCAGACCCACTTTCAGAGCGGCCCGTCGTCGTCGGCTCAGGACCAGCGGGGCTACTGGCCGCCTACTACCTGGCGTTAAAAGGATACCGCCCGCTCATCATCGAACGAGGCGAAGCGGTCAAAAACCGTGTCCCCGTCGTACGCGCCTTCGACCGAGGGGAGGAATTTGATCGAGAGAACAACTATCTGTTCGGAGAAGGGGGGGCCGGGTGTTTCAGCGACGGCAAGCTGACCTGCCGGCTGGAAGGACCTGATGTCGACTGGGTTCTGAAGAGTTTCGTCGACTGCGGGGGGCGGCCCTCCCTTGTCTACGAAAATCGTCCGCACCTGGGAAGCAACAAGTTGCCCATGATCTGCCGTAACTATCGCAGAAAAATTGAGGCTCTGGGGGGCGAATACAAGTTCGGCTGTCGACTGGAAGGAATTGACATCCGTGACGGGCGCGTCGTCGGAATCAGCACTTCCTCGGGAAGTATTCCTTGCAGCCAGCTCATCCTGGGTATCGGACATAGCGCCCGGGACACGTACCAGATGCTGCACAAGCTGGGCGTCCCGCTGATGCAGAAGGCATTTCAGCTTGGCCTGCGGATCGAGCAGCCCCAATCACAGATTAATCACCACAAGTATGGCAGGCCGGAATACTTCGATATTCTGGGCGCCGCCGACTATTCGTTGCAGGCACGGGGTTCCAAAGATGTCTTCACGTTCTGCATGTGTGCGGGCGGAATCATCATGCCCAGCATCAGCGAACCGAACATGTTCTGTTCGAACGGCATGAGCAACTCCCGGCATGACACTCCCTTCGCCAACAGCGGAATCATGGTCACGCTCGATCCCGAGGAATTCGGTCATACTCATCCATTGGCGGGAGTCCACCTGCAGCAGCGGTTCGAGGCGATCGCCTATAAAGTGGGACAATCGAACTACCTCGCACCCATTCAGACGGCTGCGGATTTTCTCAAAGGCCGCGCACCGGATTCCTCTGCCAGGCTCGAGTGCTCGTACCAGCGGGGAGTACAACCCAGCCAGCTCGATCAGGTTTTGCCACCAGTCGTCGCCAAAGCCATCCGCAGCGGTCTCCCGATCCTGGATAAGAAAATGCGAGGGAACTTTCTGAAGAATGCGATTCTGGTCGGCCCCGAAATGCGTGGGAGCTCCCCAATCCGTATCGACCGACATCTTGAAACGCGGCAGTGCCCCAAGATCGCCGGCTTGTATCCGGTCGGAGAAGGAGCAGGCTATGCGGGCGGGATTGTCAGCGCGGCCGTCGACGGACTTCGAACCGCACGAGTCATCGTGCGACAGTTCCAACCGCTCCAGTGACGGTTCGAGAGCGACCTGTTCTTGATGAATCGAGACAGTCCGGACGACGAGGTTCGTGGCAGCCGTCCGAGGTGACAGGCGTCCGAGGTGACAGGCGTCAACGGCTGCGGCATGCTCGTCAGATTCTTCGAGATCGACGTCTCACCGACCGTGTGCAGTTGTGCTCGTAATTCGTCCATCGCGTGAAGAAATGAGACCTTCACTACGCTACTCCCCTCAAAGCAGCGGGAGGAGAATTACGAGCACAGCCGCACACGGTATTGCTGTTGGGCCACATCTCGAGAAGCTTGCCTGACGGGCGGGGCCATTCAATAGAGGATCAGCCGGTCTTGGCCAGAGGGGCGCTCAGTGATGCCACGGAGCTGCGCGGGTCGACCGTCGATTCATCGTTAAGAAACTCGATTTTTCCTGTCGTGATATCGAACACAGCCCCCACCACGGCAACGCGGCCTTCTTCGACCAACCGCCGAATCGTCTCACTCTCTTCGACAATTCGCTTCACACACAGTTCGACGTTCCGAACGGCGACACTTTCAATGAGGGCCGGCTTCTCGTCTTCGGTGACTCGTTCCAGCTCTTGCAAGGTCGGCGGGTCGATTGCCAACTGAATGTCATGGATAATCGATTCGAGGTGCTGACATCCGGTCGCCTGCCCTGCATTCTGCCGCGCTTTAGCAAGATTGACTGCAGCGGTCACGGCGCCACAGCGAGTGTGCCCCAGCACAAGAATCAACTTTGAACCGGCCACGTTACAGCCGTACTCCAGGCTCCCCAGCACTTTTTGACTCGTTACGTGCCCGGCCATGCGCACACTGAAGATATCGCCAATCCCCAGATCGAGAATCAGTTCGGCCGGGGCACGGGAATCAATACAGCTCAGCACCACCGCAATCGGGCTTTGCCCCTGTGACGTCGCATGAAGCTGACGGCCCAGATCACGGGTTAATCGCTGACCGGTATAAAACCGTTCGTTGCCTTCCTTCAGAATCCGCAGCACTTCCTGAGAAGTCAAATCCTCCTGAAGCTGACGAGTCGAGTAGTCGACAAACTGGATGTCGTCTTCGAGATGGTACTTCTTCCGGAACCCTCTCAGACTGACTTTGACTCCTCTGTTGGACGCAACTCGTTCCTTGAAGTCGCTGATCAGCGTCAATACGTCAGGGTCGATGTAGTCGGTGGACTCCGCATCCAGCAAGACGTGAGCCCCTTCAGGCAGGTCTCGCAATATCTTCTCAAGCGCCCCTCGATTCAGGAAGCTGACCTGATTTGCGAGCACAATTCGCAGCACGTCACCCCCCAGATGCTTTTCCAGAATCCGTCTGAGCGGTTGCCGGAAATTGCTGTTGAGAATGAATCCAATGCTGACCGCCAGACCGATTAAAACTCCCGTGACAAGATCGGTCAGTACAATGGCGACCAGAGTGGTCGCAAAGGGAATAAACTGATACCTCCCATCACTCCACATTTTGCGAATGAGCTGAAGAGTGATCAGCCGTAATCCTGTCATCAACAGGATCGCCGCCAGACAGGCCAGGGGGATCATGTTCAGATACGTCGGCAGCATCATGACACAGAAGAGCATCAAGAAGCCATGAAAGATCGCCGACAGCTTGGTTTGAGCCCCTGCGTTGATATTGACCGAACTGCGGACAATGACCGAGGAAATCGGGATCCCGCCAATCAGCCCCAGGATGACATTCCCAACCCCCTGAGCGAGCAGTTCCCGGCTTGGAGGAGATACCCGGCGTTCGGGATCGACCTTGTCAATCGCGTCGATATTCAGAAGCGTTTCCAGCGTGGTGATCATCGCGATCGTCAGACCGGCCTGGTAGATGGCGAGCTGATCCCACCGGGAAAAGTCCGGTGAATGGAGGAACTGAAACAGATCGCTAAACGTCTGAGCAACCGGGACCTGTACCAGATGACTTTCCGCGATTAACCACGTGCCACCGATCTGGCGGAAGATCTGTACAGCAGCAACCCCGAACATCACCACAACAAGGGGAGGGGGGATACGCAGCCGCCGCAAGATTTTGGAGCGGTGCCAGAAGTTCAAGATCAGCAGCGAGACAAACCCGACAAAGGCGGCGCCGGGTTGGAACCCCGTGAACAGCTCGCCCAACTCAGAAAAGGTCGTCTGATCATCCGGCTGAATGAAGGACATATCTCCTTCGGGGTCTGTGTCCCGTCCCAGCACGTGAGGAATCTGCTTCAGAATCAGAATGACGCCAATGGCGGCAAGCAACCCCTGAATCACGCTAAAGGGGATAAAAGCCGCAATGAATCCCACGCGGAGCAGACCAAGGATGATCTGTATCACACCGCTGACAAGAATCGCCAGCAGCAACGCTTCGAAGGAACCGAGCTGGGCGAGAAGAGCAACAACGACCGCCGCGAGCGCCGGTGAGGGACCGCTTACACTGGTGTGTGAGCCGCTTAAAATCCCAACGATGGCGCCACCGACAATTCCTGCGAGCACGCCAGAAATCAACGGTGCATTGGACGCCATGGCCACGCCCAGGCAGAGTGGCAGCGCCACCAGAAACACGATGACGCCGGCCACTAAGTCTTTTTTGATTGAGTTCGCGTCCGCTCTTACTGTGATGTCACTCATTCAATAATTCCGACTCTTTCCAGCGTGGATTTTGCAGGCGACGGGAAAATCCCTTCAATGAAACGGGCACAAAGCACCCCTTCCATCCAGTCGCCACCGAACGTCAGCTCAGCCAAACAATACTTACAAATTCTTAATTTTTCAAGATGCAAGTTTTTGAACATGTTTGACGGGCGGTGCCGCGCTGTTCGCCATCCTCGACGGGGAGGCTGAAACGCTGTGGGAGAAGGGGCCTCAGCGGATTTGCACAATAGCAAGGATGTGATTTGCGCGAGCTGCGTTTTACGGGAATGGAGCAGCCGAAACGCTCAGGTGGCACAATGAGAAAGCCACGAACCTTCCCTGCAGGCAGTGACTTTGATTCCCGCAGGGGCTGAAACTCGCCCGAAATCTGCATCGCCGGAGGGGTCGAAAATGCGTTCTCTGGTTGCTGAGTCTAATTGGTCACCAGCGGCTCTTCAGGAGGGTGCTCTTGGGGAATCGGCTCTACTGGGCTGATCGGTGCAGGAGGCCGAGGATCCGTCAGCGGCGGAACCTCGGCAGGAAGAGGTGGGGGCAACGTATCGGGGGCGGGATTGGGAATTTCATTCGGCTCCCGCGGCGGAATTTCTCGCTGAGGTCCCATCGCGTTGACTCCCTTACTGAGGTGATTACAAAACATCTTCTGAACGGCGTATCCGCCCTCTTCAATCACATGAACGACGTTAATTCCGCCGTGCAATATTCAAGGCGTGACGAGCAGTCTGGAATGAGGTCGGTGCGCCGCTGGGCACGCTCTTAAAGTCACCGCGAATGGCTTTCAGGGCGTAACGCTCATAATCGATTTCTGACGCTGTCCGCACACCCAGGCGCCGCAGAATGGTCAAGGGAGGGCACCAGCCCTGGACAGCATGTTGCAACAAAAAACCCGATACGGCAGCGGGCAGGCAGAACCATCGTCGATCGACCGTGGCCCCTAACGCTAATCCGACAAGCGACACAATCGAGGCATTCGCTTCGAGCGTCCTTTCAACGTCCCATTCCTCATCGAGTTCGGCAAGCCGCTGCTCGATCGCCGCCGGGCCACGAGCGGCACACGACGCGACACTCTGCTCGGTCATCAGTCGGATACGCTCGTTTACGTCATCCGCAGTATTAACAGGAACACGTGCAACAGTAGATGCGATCATTGCGAGCTCCTCATGTCAAAAAGCCATTCCAGATCAAGCCGATTGGGAAAAGCCGACTCAGTGACTTCCTTTAGACGCTGCCTGGGTAGGCCGCTTTCCCTATCGCCGTTGGAATGCATCGCAGCGTCCAGTCATTCCTTTACGAATAGGGAGCAAACGTCGCACCACTTCTATGAACCATGTCATCGATGTCCAAGCCGATTGGACCGAAGTTTGCTACCCCTTGCTGAACAGGGATGTTGTTGTACGTCAGCAACTGGCGGCATCAACCCCGGGGTGACTTTGCAGAAGGAATGAGACGAAATGATCAGAATCTTCATGAGCTTTCCATGGCTAACCGTAATTACGTTTGCACAGCTGGTTCTCCAGGCGGTATCGCTGATCATTTAGCGCCAGTCGCGACTCCGCTCGCCACGCGTGTGGTCACGAAAAAGGGCGAGGTTCTACTGAGCACCCCGGGTTCGCAAGTCGATCCCACAACTCAGCAGAGCGTCGCCCTTAACACTCCGATGCCTACATCCCTGAGGACTCTCCATCGCACGGAGTGAGTCAGCACCTCAGCCAATCCGCACCTGAACAATTTGTCTTGTCGCGAGCTCCTCGTTGGTTCCCAACGGGAATACCTCGGTTCGAGAAAGGGAAGAGGAGCCAGCGAGTCGCAACGCAACAGACATCAAGTGTGAAGCTGCGGCGATCAGGCACCGGTCCCGAGTACCCAAGTCAGAAGATTTCTGAACGGATTGACTGATTGAAATTCAGACTGCCCGAATCGTGCTCAACCCGTCTTTGCGCATTGCCATGGGCCATTATCGCAAATAGCCAAAGGCCGAGGCGTTGTGTATGTCCCGTTGAAGACGTTGAGCAATCTCTCTCTTTGATTAACCCGTTTCATCACCAGTTACCGGGCGTATGACTGCAGTTCAGCGACCAGCCGATGGAATTCAGACTGAAGCTGTCGAACAGTCTCAGCGATCTGAAACTGATTCTCTTGCACGGCTTGCGATTCCACCGCAGCAGCCAGTTGCATGAACGGGATCGCTTCAAAAGTCGAAGAGAGCCCTTTGAGGCTGTGGGCCTTCATCGCAACGGTCGGCCAGTCTGCAATCGCCATCGCTTGTTGAAGTTGCGCCAACTGCGATGGCGCGTCTTCCAGGAAGAATCCAATGAGGGTTTTGAAAAGCGCCTCATTTCCTGCCAACCGCTTCAGTGCCACTTGACGATTTGCGGTGGCATACCCTTGAGAGATCGAAATCATTTTATTCACTCTGCTATCGTGACAGAAAAATGCGAGACTCCCGCAAACACTGTCGTGACGACGCAGGTCACAACAGCCCTTATTCGCCCGTTTCGAGCTCTGACCGCACTTTACGTTCCATAGAGATATTGAATGTGGCAATTCGATCCCGAATTTTCCCTCGGGTCACGCCCAGAATCTCCGCTGCCTGACTCTGGTTTCCGTTGGTTTCCTGCAGCACGCGGGTGAACAGGTAGCGTTCAACACGTTCAATGACCGAGTTATAAAGCTCTTTGGGATTTGACTTTAACTGTTCGTCGACGAATTGCCCCAAGTCCGCAATGGTCGATGTAGGTGAATCCTCGGGCGAGGCCGAACCCTCCGTCGGCGTCGGTGCCGCAGGGGTGGGCTTTGCCTGTACGGAGACAGGTTCGGCTGAACGATTTCGAGTCACCTCGCGAGGTAAGAATTCGGGGATAATGATGGGACCAATGGCGTTCAAGACGGCCTGCTGGACCACACTCTGCATTTCCCGGACATTACCCGGCCAACTGTAACTCATCAGTATTTCGAGACACTCGGGCGACATCCCCTCAATGTGCGTTTTATTGAGCGACTGGAGAGCGCGAGACAGAAAATACTTCAGCAGCAGCGGCACATCTTCGCGGCGCTGACGAACCGGAGGTAGAAAGATCGTCATGCCGTTCAAACGGTACAACAAATCTGCCCGGAACGCCTTCGACTCCACCATCTCTTCCAGCGGTCGATTCGTCGCGGTGATGACACGCACATCAGTGCCGATCGTTTCATTTCCGCCGACGCGTTCGAATCGCTGATCCTGGAGCAGGCGCAAGACCTTCCCCTGGACAATCGGGGCCATATCGCCCACCTCATCGAGGAAGATCGTCCCCCCGTGGCATTGCTCGAACTTTCCGATGCGGCGGCGGTCCGCGCCAGTAAAGGCACCTTTTTCGTGCCCGAACAGTTCACTCTCCAGCAGTGTATCGGGAAGCGCCGCGCAATTGATTGCCATGAACGGGGCGCCGCGGCGGTGACTATGCTGATAGAGCGCCTGCGCAACCAGTTCTTTCCCCGTACCACTCTCACCACGAATCAAGACGGGTACGTCCTGAGCCGCGACGCGTCCAATCGACTTGAAAACATCCAGAATTTCCGGGCTTCGGCCGACAAATAACTTTCCAGTTTGCTCACCACTCGAGTCGACCGAAAGCGCGACGGGAACACTCATCAGACGGCGGGAGTCGATCGCAGACTCGACCAGTCGATTGAGTTGGGGCAGATCAAGCGGCTTTGAAACGTAGTCGTACGCACCTAACTGCATCGCTTCGATGGCGGTTGAACTTCCACTGTCGGCCGTCACAAAAATGACGGGCAGCCGACGGTCGATCGACTGAATGTCGCGAAGCACGTCTAACCCCGACCGCCCCGGTAACATGATGTCCAACAGTACGACATCCGGTTGGCGCTCGGCAACCAGCACCAAGGCTTGCTCAGCGGTCTCTGCGGTGGCGACTTCGTAATTGATCGACTCTAGTGTCTGCGTCAACATGTGACGCACACTTCGATCATCATCTACAACCAGAACCAATGCCATACGTAATCTCGTACGTGGGGAAGAGCGAGCCGAAGACTCATGAGTGTCAGTAGTGATATGGGACGTTTCGATCACACATGAAGGCGGGACCATTGTAACCGATTGTAGCAAATAGACTAGCCGCCGGGGACCGGATCTCCCCGAAGCCAGGTCGCTTCCGTGGTGAGTTCTGCAAGACGAGGACCTGAAAACGTACACGACCACTCAGCTCCCATGCCCGTTTTTGCTACACCACCGTCATCCCGGATGTGGAGCTCCCCCCGCGCAGATTTTGCCCCGACGGCACGTACTCTGCTACGACAACATTGCGCGGCCCCTGCCCAACTTCCCTACCGCCACGGCCCCATTGGTGAATGACAATTCCCGGCAACCTCTTCAGATAATGAATAAGACAGACCCCATGACAGGTAGTAATCTGCCCACTGGAACGCTACGTTCGGCCCGAAGACAGCTCGAACCAACACTGCTTCGCAGAAGGCACGGCCAATGAACGGGTTGCGGAAAAGGTTTTTAAGTCCCCATGCGACGGCAAATTTCGCACTCGTCCTGGTGGTGCTGGTACTTAACAGCTTCATCCTTCACAGTAACTCGATCGCACTGCATCAGGGACAAGAGGTCATTAACGGCAGTAGCGAAGCCATGCTTCAAAGTCGCGCTCTTCTCGCGACGTTCCTCGATGCCGAAACAGACGTACTGGGATTTGCAATCGCAGGTGACGAAAGGTTCCTGCGCGAGCACACGGCCCGGCTGGCGAATCTCCCCGAACAGTTTCGTCGACTGAGTGAGTCCGTCACTGACCATCCTGTCCAGGTCGCAAGGGTCGCCCAAATCAGGGAATTGGCAGAGGACCGGTTCGAACTGCTCCAGACAGTGATCGATGCGCGGGAGAAAGGTTTTGATTCCGCCCGTGAGATTGTGATCACAGGCAGCGGGAAAACGCTCATGGATCAGATTCGGCAGTTGATTGCTGAACTGGAAAAGGAACAGATTCGACTGAAGGGTGTCCGTAGCCAGGAACAGGATCATCGACTGTTCAAAGTTCTGTCCGCGAATCTCGCCGCCGTTTGTATCGGAACGGTTCTCACGATCGCGGCCTGGGGATTTGTTGACCGAGAACTGCAAAGACGCCGTCAGGCAGAAGCCACTGCTCTGTCTGAACGACAGAACCTGTGGGTCACCCTGACCAGCATCGGTGACGGGGTGATCGTTGCCGATGCTTCGGGACAGATCAAGCTGGCCAACCCCGTCGCCAAACAGTTGATGGGCGATCCGCTCGAAGTTGAGGGACGGTTCCTGCCGGAAATATTTTCTCTCATCGACGCCCACACGCGTGAGCCCATTGCCAACCCGTTCAACCAGGTGCTGACGGAAGGAACCTTCCCCCGCCGAACGGGTGACACGCTGCTGCGTCGAAGTGATTTTTCCGAAATCCCGATTGAAGAGAATGCCGCACCCATCCGGGATACGATGGGCAGAATCACGGGAGTCGTGTTTGTATTCCGTGACTGCTCGGAACGCTTACGACTCGAAAAAGAGAAAAACGAGCGTGAACGCCGCTTCCGACGGGTTTTCGAGACGCCCCTGATCGGAATTGCCATCGGAACCTCCGAAGGCAGCCTGCTGGAGGCAAATAACGCGTTTCTAGATCTCATTGGCTATCGCTTCGGAGAGTTTGATAATACGAAGCTAAGCTGGAGCGGTGTCCCTGTGAATCAGACGCCACTCGACCGAGCATCGTGGGACGAGCTTCGCGAGAAGGGTGTCTGCGGCCCGATTGAAAAAACATACTCTCGCAATGACGGCACCCGGGTCCCGGTGCTGATCTCTGCCGCGAGATTGATGAATGAGCTCGACCAGATTGTGGTCTTTATCACCGATCTGACGCAAAGCAAGAAGACCGAAGCAGCGCTGCGGGAGAGTGAGGCAAGGTTCCGAGTCCTCTCGGAATGCATGCCACAAAAGGTCTGGACGGCTCGCCCGGATGGGACACTGGACTACGTCAATCAGATGCTGCTGGAGTATACCGGGCTGACAGCCGAACAGATGACAGACAAGGACTGGCGCGAGCTGGTTCATCCGGACGATGTGGCCCATCACTTGAAGAAGTGGTCCCAGTCGCTGAAGAGCGGCAACATGTTTGAGATTGAAGAACGCTTCCTGAAACATACCGGCGAGTACCGCTGGCATCTCTCCAGAGCCCTGCCTCTCTATCGGCCTGACGGCCAGATTGCGATGTGGGTCGGAACGCATACGGATATTCACGACCACAAGTGTGCGGAGGAGGCGCTGCGGGAGGACCACATCCGGAAGGACCAGTTCCTCGCCCTCCTGGCGCACGAACTTCGCAATCCACTCGCCCCGCTGAGCAACGCCATCCAAGTCTTCTCGGCGGCCTATAAAGATCCCAATATCGCCGCGGATCTTCTGGACATCATGAGAAGACAACTCCGGCAGATGACGCGTTTAATCGACGACCTGCTGGACCTGTCCCGCATCACCACGGGAAGAATGCGGCTGCGCTGCGAAAAAATCAGCGTCGCCAGTGCGGTCGCCGCTGCGGTGGAGGGGGTTCAGCCAATTATCGCCGAGCGCCGCCATCAACTGACGGCGAAAGTCCCGCAAGAAGAAATCTGGATCGAGGCCGATCCGACACGACTGGCTCAGATCCTTACGAACCTGCTGCACAACGCGGCCAAGTATACGGACCCCGAAGGCCAGCTCTGGCTGACTGTGGAACGAGCAGGAAACGAAGCCATCTTCCGTGTCCGCGACAATGGATCCGGTATCGCCAAGGAGATGCTGAACAAAATCTTCGACGTCTTCATGCAGGTCGAATGGACACTGGACCGGGCTAACGGTGGCTTGGGAATCGGACTGACGCTGGTTCGCACCCTGGTCCAGATGCACGGCGGAACCGTCACTGCAGCCAGCGAAGGAGTGGGGCGCGGCAGCGAATTCACCGTCCGGCTTCCCATCAAGGAAGAACTGCAACAGCCTCCCAGGGAAATTACGGCGGCTCCACCGGAACCGACCACTCCCCTGCCAAAACTTCGGATTCTAGTCGTCGATGATGTCCAGGCATCCGCCAAGACACTGGCGATGATGCTGCAAGCGCTGGAGCAGGATGTGGAAACGACGTTCGACGGAATGTCCGCAATTTCGCTGGCAACAGAACAGAACTTTGACCTGATCTTCCTGGACATTGCCATGCCCCTCATGGACGGGCTGGAAGTCGCACGCCGGCTGCGAGCGATTCCGAAGCTCCGTACGACCAGGCTCGTCGCTCTGACCGGATTCGGGCAGAACGAGGACCGCACACAAAGTATGAAGGCCGGGTTCGATGAGCACCTGACGAAACCCGTCAGCATGGACCTGCTGACCGATGTCATTCGCGGGGGCGTTCCTTCCCAAAACGGCGATTGACGTGCATTCTCCTTCTGATCGACCTGATTCTCGCCCTGCTAAACCAGGACGGATTCACGTCGTACGCTGCCAGAATCGATTCTGGCAGCGCAATGTCGCTCAGCAAGTGCGCCCCCCCCTTCAGCAGACGCCGACGTTCCTGAATCAGCTCGCCCTGGTCTCACCCCCGAGGAGGGTCAGGACTTCCCCGCTGATGTAGCTTGAGTCCGCATTCGACGCAAAGAAGACGAATGCGGGCGCGACTTCTTCTGGCTGACCAGGCCGCTGCATCGGCGACTTCAGGCCATGCTCCGCCACATCCTGAGCGGGTTTGGATACCGGTTGCAGAACTGTCCAGATTGGCCCGGGAGCGACACAATTCACCCGTATTTTGCGGTCCACCAGATTCTGTGCCAGCGACTTGGTAAAAGCATGGATGGCCCCTTTGGTCGCAGCATAGTCGATCAGTGTCTTATTCCCCTCCAGACCGGTAATTGAACCGCAATTGATAATGCTTCCTTCTTCATTCATGTAGGGCAGGGCGGCCTGCGCCATGTAGAAGTACCCATAAATGTTCGTCCGAAAGGTCAAATCCCATTGAGCGTGAGTGATATCCTCCAACCGTTCAGCGGATTCCTGATAGGCGGCATTATTCACCAGAATATCGATCCGTCCCAAATCCCGAACGGTTCTCTCTACTGCCGAACGGCAAAACTCGGGATCCGTTACATCGCCCGGAATCAATAACGCCTTGCGACCTTCCTCCTCGACGGCATCACGTGTTTCCTCGGCATCCGACTGTTCGGCGGGCAGGTAAACGATCGCAACGTCGGCTCCTTCACGCGCGTAGAGTACCGCGACGGCGCGACCAATCCCTGAATCGCCCCCGGTGATCAGGGCCACTTTATCGAGCAGCTTCGCCGATCCGCGATAGCGTGGAGCCTTGTACTGTGGCAGTGGCTTCATCCGGGATTCCAGCCCGGGGTGCTCCTGCTGCTGTGCGGGCATGGGACTACCGGATGCGTACGGGATTTCAGTCATGATCTTTCCCCTGAAATTTGTGGTGCCTTAGTCTCAAACAGATTTTTACCGGTCCTCAGTAAGGTCGCTGAGGGAATGTTCTGTCGAAAAGGGAAGGCAAGTTTTGCGCCGACTGGAGGGGGTTCAGTGGGACGACCCGAGCTCACTGCCTATGACTTGAGGTTCGCATGAATGATTGTTCCCCAAAAGATGTTCATGGTCGAAGTAAGTGCAACCTGGTTCGAACAGGGGCACCTGTTGCAGCCCGGCATCGCTCGATTCACGACACTCCAAAGACCAGGAGACTCGCTTGCAAACTTCCCGGAAATCAGCCGTTTACAGCCTGATTCCATGAGGTTTTCTTCATTGGAACGGATATTGCGATTGACATCTGGCGACGGACTCACCGTCGACTAACAAGAGGTCAATTTCTCGGAACGATTCAAATGAAAATTATCACCTATCGCACACTAGGCATCCTCTCTGCGATGGCCTTCGGGACGATTGGTAGGTTGCCATTTGTCCAACTTGATACTGATACCGAAGTCCAGCTCCTGCGTCGCGTCCGTGCAGAAGAGGCACAGCGTGATCGGTTCGCCTTCAGGCCGGCTGAACGAGTTGCAGGGCAAAGTCGTGGTAGCACCGGTTTAGAGCGGGACGCCTCACCCTCGACAATGACGTTTGCTGAAGGTGATCCGCATGCAGTGCTGAAGAAAAAAGTTGATCTTCTGGAAAAAGGTTATACCTACCTGCAGGAGAAACCGGATTACACAGCCATGTTGACGAAGCAGGAAGTCGTCCAGGGGCAGTTGCTCGACGAGCAACGGATCTTGCTCAAGTGTCGTCACAAACCCTTCAGCGTGTACCTGAATTGGCATCAGGGAGATGTCGGACGAGAGGTGATTTACGTCGAAGGGAAGCACAATGGGAGGATGATTGCCCATGACGGGGGGTGGAAGTCTCGTATACCCGCGTTCTTCCTCGAACCAGACTGTGCTCTCGCAATGAGCGGTGCACGCTACCCGATTACCTCAGCAGGTCTGTTAGGACTCGTCGAAACCATGCTCAAGGCGCACCAAGAAGATCTCACAAAGCTGACCGTCAAATCATGTTCACACCTGGAAGATGGCGAGCTTGAGGGACGCCCCTGTCATGTCTTCCAGACAACGTACAAATCGCGAGAAATTTCTCCCACCTACCGAAAGTCGATTACTTTTATCGACAAGGAGTGGAACGTACCATGCCTGTCGAAGCACTATGAATGGCCCGCAAAGGAGGGTGCTGACGAGGCAAAGATCGACGAGGTAACTCTCATCGAGTTATACCACTTTTCCGAAATTCGCTTTGATCAGTCATTAAGTGATTCTGACTTTGATTCGACCAATCCCGAGTACCGTTTCCGATAACGATCAGGCAAAGCCTCTTCGTCCCGTCACGCTCGGTGACCGCTTACGCATCCCCGCAAGTTGCTCGGAACACAACCACCCCCGCAAGCCTCCGCTTGCGGGGGTGGTTCTATTTTGCCCATGCATTTAGCGCACCCCGGGCGGGCGGGATCTCCACTCACAGAATTGGGAGCCTTCAAGACACCATCACGCGGCTTCCCGGTGAACCTACGTCTGGTGATCTGATCTGCCTCACTTGAGACGGAAGCCTTCTTCTGTGTTCAGACCCCGGAGTTCCTGCCTCCCTTAATCCTCTCCACCTCCGCTGAGATTCGCCGAGGCATCGCACTTAGAGGCGATCCTTGTGGCGCGCTTGCTCTCGCTGCAGGAATGCCGTGCGTGAGCCGATGCCTGTTGGAGTGAAAGAAGACTGCAAGGAACAAGCCCCATCTGAATAACGGGCCCTTGGCATGCATCTTGCGAACGGTAGAAACTGGAGGCTCAACCGGGTCGCGAGTTTCGCGGCCGGTCAGCCTCAAGTGTGTTATGAACCGGCCTCAATGTGTGCCGGCCTTCTGGGTCTCGTACAGACCGTCAGGTGCAGTGATGAGCAGCCCGCTTCCTAATTGGGGTAATGTCGTAGGTGTCGCCTCCGACGGATGGAGCCTCAAGTCCGCGATTGATGAGCTCGGGTATCTCGGGTTCTCCGCGTCACAGGTTGGCATCGCCACCCATCAGGATACTGTACTCCAGATTCAAGTGATGGGAGACTCGGATTCGCGGACCACCGATCATCCGGGAATGACTCGAAGACTCCTGCTGATTTCCCGGCACTTCCCCGAAATCGATTCCGCGATCCTGGCAGGAACACTGGCGGCCAACCTCTCAAACTATCCCGACTCGAACCTTGCTGGCCTCCTAACATACATGGGGGTCCTGGGTGAAGAAGCCTCTCGCTATGAGCGGGACTTTCGCAAGGGGACCTCGCTGGTCACCGTGAACGCAGGCAGACGAGCGGCGATCGCGGGCCTGGTCCTTCAACGAATCAATGCGATGTCCTGACCGATTCAATCGCGATCGCTCCCCGGGAAATCCACTTTAGAGCACGCACGAGTGCGCTTCGCGTACTTCAAACCTTGCCCTGTCCAGGGCCGAGCTGTGTGCCGAGTCCATGAGGCTCCCGGCCAAGTGCCTGGTATCATCGAGCCAGGTAGCGAATTACCACTTACAGAAAATCTACTGTGCACGTAGGGTGATAGAAGTGGGTGAGGGTTATTGCGCCTCAGAACCCCTCGTACCGCGGATGTCGACTCGAGGGCTGCGGGGGATTTATTCAGTCCACAATCCGCGAACGTGGAACGGGCAGCATTGGCCGCTTGTCCATCGAGAACCGGCGCCGTCGGCACCTGAAAGGGCAGCTTCTTTTGGCAAGTTGCCTCACGGCGCGAGAGCGAGTCGCCTCGGACCAGAGAGCTCAACCAGTGGACCGCCCGAAGCCATCTCATCGGCTGTACCAGAAAAGGCATGTCGCCGAACGGGAGTGGTAAAGACCTTCCATTTACACCCCGCACCTCGCGAGCCGCGATGAAGCGTGCATTACATTACCCACAGCTTCGGGAACTCATCGCTATCAATTCAAAGCTACGCGAACAACTCATTTCACTAATAACCAGACCACACCTTCGGCCAGGAATCGGATGGACCAAAGTGGAATCCCCAGAGTCGATGTGAAACTGCCGGGCATCGGATTGCAAGGTCTTATGTTCAACTCCATGACCCGTAAACGAGTCCATGCCGAAATTAGGGACCGTAGTTTGTCATGACCCACCTGTGATAAAGGTGAGTCATAAGTTCCCCTTCTCCGTCACAGTCTGCACACCCCGGCATTGACTTTGCACGAAAACCACTAGACCCGAGAGATTGATTGAAGTGTTCAATCTCTTTTCTCAGTGCCACCTTCTCAATGTGATCGGAATGGAGAATCATGATGCGAAAATGGATTAGCGTTAGCGCATGTAGTGCAGCTTTGTGTCTTTGCAGCGTTACCGGAGCCCAGCAGACAAACAACAATCCACCGCCGCAAACAACGCCCAATCGATCGGATGCCGCCACACAGCACGACCAGCGGTCAGACTGGAAGTCCGCCGACCACACATTGGCAACGTGCGTCGCGATAGCAAATCAGGAAGAGATCGCGATCGCCAAGTTTGCACAGGAGAAAGCGCGCAGCTCGGACGTGAAAGAGTTTGCGAAGATGCTTGTGAAAGACCATCAGGCCTTTCTTGAAAAGCTGGAAAAATTTGCCCCGGAAGCCGCTCGAGATGGCTATCTACATGAAAAGCATGAACCCTCCACCAACGATAAAACCCGCGCTGGCGCAGACAAGACCACGGGAGTCGAGGCAAAGGTTGGTCTGGCAGGCGGGACCGTGAAAGCATCAGCTGGCAAGGTTCAGCAGACCGCAGGTACCGAAGAAACGGCTGACCGGCATCATGGAGTCAACTTCATTCAGTTGCATCGTGAGATCGCGGCAGAATGCGTCCGCAACGCAAAGGAGATGCTGACCGAAAAAGAGGAAGACAAGTTCGATGAATGCTTCGTGGGACATCAGATTGCCGCCCACGCCGCAATGAAGACCAAGCTGACCGTGTTTGAACGTCACGCTTCAAGCGAACTTAAAGACGTCCTGGCGAAGGGTGCCGAAACCACCGAACGCCACATGAAGAAGGCGGAAGAGCTGATGAAAGAACTGGCCCATGCGGACAGTTCTTCCAAGCGAGATTCTTCCAGTTCAAAGAAGGAATAGTTGAGCGCCGACCGGAATACGGCCAATCGGCCCAACACCGCGTTTTGACAGAAGGGGAGAAGGTACATCTCCCCGGATCGCTGAACGAATCAAAAGAGTGCGGGAGGACAGCGCGTGAGAGGCCACTCTGACGCGCTGTCTTTTCGTTCCATCCCTGGCTCCACCCGAAATCAGGCATCCCTGCGGTTCTCTTTCCGCTCCACGCACGCGGCGGCGGGTGCGATACCCGCCGCTGACAGACAGCAGGCGATTGAGGAATTTCCGCCAAGCGAATAGTCTTCCGATCAGCACCTCTCTCATGCCGTCTCATGCCGCTTATTCAAAGGCTATGCGAGACCTCCCAGACACCAGATCACACTTATTCTTCTCCCACCGAGGTCGCAAAAGTCGCTGGGGACTTCACGAACGTCGCGTAGTTTTCCTGGTTGCCGAACAGGTAGAGGCGTCCCTGGAACCAGGCTGCATAGTCCAGCGTCCCCTCCACGACGTCCTTGTCTCGTCCGAGTGCAACGACATCCGCACCATAAGCCGCAGGAGCGTAGAACGCCGGATTGTCTGTAAATCGATCGCGTGCCTCCTCGCTGGCGAAGTGGAACTTCTGACCCCGGAAAGTCGCCTGAAATTCAGGTTTGGCATCTCGAAGTTCCCGGCGATCCTTCAAAGTAACGGGACAGAACCCTTTCAGGCCTTTCATTCCAAAACGGGACCGAATCCGCCGCATTTTCTCTGTATAGGATTCGCTCGACCCTTCAGGGATGATTGATCCTTGACTGTCGAATGCAGGAATGAGTGCCGGACGCCCCTCATCAGGTGCGGGAAGGGCGAGGGGCGAGGGTGGAGTCCCAATATCTTCCAGTGGCGGTTCGATGAAAGCCTTGCCCTGCACGGCAAACGGATCTTCTTCCTCCGAAGACCCCGCTACGTCCTCCGTCAGATCTTCCTGATCTGGAAGAACGAATTGCCCCATTTCATCCCCTTCGGCGTCAGCTTCCGCCTCGTCCGCTTCCTGCTCCCGCCGTGAGAAGGGGTTGAGCCGTTCAGGAGAAGGAGTAGGTTTCTCTGCTCCAAAAGAGAGTGCGCGGGGTGATGAGTCCAGCGGCAAGGGAGGAAGTTCTGCGTCATCAGAGAGGTCCGGCAGAGCAGGTAGGTCACGATCCAGCTCTAGGAGGGGGTCCTCATCTGCGTCATCCAGGCCAAACTCGTAGGAGGAGGGGGGAGGCGGGACAGGCGGAATGGGGGCCGCGTCCTCCGGAACCGGCAGCAAGACCGGCTTCGCCCCTGTCTTCTGTGCGTTCGTAGACAGTTTGGCTGTCGATTTGCCCCCTGACGATCCATACCGGGTCGAGTTCGATCGCGATGACGGTGACCGATCACCGGATGCAGGCGGGACATTCGGAATCGTCCCCTGCGAATCGGATGACGCGGACGAGTTCGACTTTTTCTTTGAGAAGGGATTCAGCTTTTTGAAGAAACCGCGGATCGGTTTTGGCCGCTCCTGTGCCTTTTCGGCCTCTTCATCATCTTCATAGTCCGCTTCATCCGAAGAGGAACTTCGTGCCGGTGTCGATCGCGAGCGGGAGGTGTTCCCTCCGAAAGACAACTGCGTCGGCTGGACGTTCGCTGGCCCAAGATCGTCCTGTTCCGATGGAGCAGCCGGGACCACTTGAGGCGTTCGCGCCAGGGGAGTCATCGGCTGGACGTTCATTTCCGGCATTTCGCGGCCATCTTTTTCGTACAGCATCTCCAGCTGTCGCTGAACCTCGGTCTTGCCGTCGCCAGTCGCTTTCACTGGACTTGTCCCCGCACCTGATCGAGGGGGATTCTTTGCGTTCGTAAAGACGGGGTTTTTGGATTGTCCGTACACCGTCATTGACTGCGACAGCAGGCCTGCTGTCGCCGCGCTGAGCAAGCAGACTCGCACGCTGAAATCCATCCGACTGCGCATTACCATCTCCTCACATCTGGCCGGCGATCCATCCGCAGACTCTGCCGGTCGACTTCCGACAACGGACAATTCACGGACGACATAGTGATCGTCGCAACGGCTCGCCGGAGTGTGAGGGTTCCAAGGGTTGAATCCGAAATTCAACTCGCAGCACCAAATTGTGTGGCACGATCAGAAGAACAAAAACAAGCTTCGCCAATCGCCCATCTTGCCAGAATCAGCATTAAACCATGTCGTCCGGAAAGTCGACATCGTCGTCCTTCCCCCCAGCCTCGCTCATCCCCAGTTGGCGCATCTTGCGGTAGAGATTGGATCGATGCAGTCCCAGCAACTTGGCCGCTTCACTCATATTCCCTTTCACCCGCTTAATTGCCTTGCGAATGAAATTTTGCTGGAACCCGTTCGTGGCTTCGTTGAGACGCATGTCTACAGAGGGTTCGAAGACATTCAACTGTTCGGGACTGAGAATGAATGCCAGGTCGTCGACTTCGACGGTATCGCCTGTCGCCAGAAAGGCGACGCGTTCCATCAGGTTCCGTAATTCTCGCACATTGCCGGGCCAGGCATGGGCTTGCAGGCGCTTTCGTGCCTCAGGCGACATCTTCAGGTTGGGGCGGCGGGCCTGAGTAGCGAACAGATTCAGAAAATGATCGGCCAGTGGCAAAACGTCATCCGCCCGCTCTCGCAGCGACGGAAGATCCAGCGTGACCACGTTTAAGCGGAAATACAGATCCTCACGAAACTTCTTCGCCCGAACCGCATCGGCCAAATGAGCATTCGTGGCGGCGATCACTCGGGCATTGATCGGTATCGAAAGAGATCCCCCGACGCGGGTGATCACTTTCTGCTCAAGCACCCGCAGCAGTTTGGCCTGCCCACCGGGACTCATGTCACCGATCTCATCCAGAAAGATCGTCCCCCCCTCAGCGATTTCAAACTTGCCGCGATGCATCTCGCGCGCGTCAGTGAAGGCCCCTTTTTCGTGGCCGAACAATTCACTCTCAAGCAGCGTCTCTGTCAGCGCCGCACAGTTGACGGCCACGAACGGACGGTCGGACCGGGGCCCCTGATAATGCAGGGCCTGCGCGACAACCTCCTTGCCGGTTCCACTCTCGCCCAGAATAAGAATCGGAAGGTCCGTAGCAGCAAGTCGGCGAATGGTACTTCGCATTGCCTGCATCGCCGGACTGTCGCCGATGATGGTCGCCCCCTTGGTCACCTGCTGCGTCAACTGGTGATGCGACCTGAGCAACGACTCACGCTCACGCGTGTTCTGGAGCGCCACCGCAACCTGAAGTGACAGGTCGGCAAGCGTGATTTCGTCTTCTTCAGTGAAGGACCCCGAGTTTTTGTTGATGACCTCGAACGCCCCCAGCAGTTTCTTGTCCGAACCGTAAAGGGGACCGCACAAAAGGTTACGCGTTTTGTAACCGCTGGCGTTATCCACTTTTCGGCTGAACCGTGGATCGTTGTAGGCATCGTCGATTCTCAAGGTCACCCCTTGATGAATCACCTCACCGACGATTCCGGTGTTATCAGGAAGTCTGAGCGAGTTCCCTTCAACCCCAAGCGCAGGGCAGGCGACGAGCTCGTGATGCTCTTTGTCCCAGATGAAGATACTGGCGCGATCGCATTCCAGCAGGCGAGTCGCCTCTTTGGCAATCAACTGCAGCAGCGGCTCCGTTTCATGAACGGCAGACAGATTTAAGGAAATCCGCAGAATGCTCTGAAGTTGATCGATTCTCCGCACGGACTGACTGCGACGGGCGAGAAAGTCGAGACACGCACCAATCGCCTTCGCCATTAGCATGGCTGACGGCAGTGCGTCGTCAGGAAAGCTGCGGCCGGCAAATGTCAGCACGGCGCCGGTATGACTGCGGCTGGGAACGGGCGTCGCAGCAAGGTAGGTCCCCGGAACGCTATCCAGCGAGGCGACCACTCCCGCATCGCGGTCGAGCACATCCATCAACAGGCTTTTCGGCATCTCGGACAGACCGATGCGGCCATGCTGGCTCACGGCAACCCAATCGGGATTGCGCATAAAAAAGCCGACGGAGTTCGCGGCAAGTTCACCAGCAATCTCGGGAAGTTGATCCCGCAGGAATTCCGCTGCGGAATTCGCCGGTACTGCACGAGCTACGAACTGTTCGACCGCTTGAAGCACACGAATCGCGTCGTCGGCCTGAATCGACTGAGAAACCTGTTGCCACGCAATCCATTTTGTGGGCACGAACGGGCTCGCTTTCCAGCAAAACAATAGGCCCATCGAGCGATCAGAGAGTCTGCCGGAAGGACGTCAACTCGCGAAACCCGGTTCCGCAGTCAGACACCAGGACTTGAGTTGAGCGGTCGTAAGGGAGTTGCTCCCATTCCCGCACTCAGATCATCCCTCCAGAACCTCAAATCCTCAGTCAGCGACTGATGTCAATTCGATGGCTATTGAAACGAATATTTCCATAATCTGACGAGAGACAGATCGATATGATAACATTCGGGAGTTATGATGCCACTCAAGCCGATCAGCTTCCCGTGAGATTGCGGCGAATATCTCTGCGCGGGGCGATCTGGAATTGCTCCGTTGTTTCACTCTCCATGAGGGTGGGCGAGCCTGAGGAGTGCCGCCGCAGGAGCATGGCGACTGATCTCTGAAGTCGACAAGCCCCTTTGGACGTGCGTAAAACACGACTGCGGATAGGATTAGATTCGCTTGAACGTGTTCATTCGAAAGACGGGAAGCTGCCGCGAGTCACCTGTTGTCCCGTCGAGCTCTCCCTCACACCGAATCAGATCGCCGGATCTCAATCGGCCGAGAGCAGGGGTGTCCGCCAGTGTGATCACTCCCCCGAGCTGATCCGAAGCAGAAGGGTTTTTATCGTAGATCACGATCCACTCTTTCGTCGATTCGTCGTAATCGACGGACCCTTCGACCCAGCGGAATTGAGGATGATGCCCCCCATTGCGTACCGGCTTACGAGCCGTCCGACCGAATTCTCGGCTGTATTGAATACCACTCGTCTCGTCATCCTCTTCCCCGGACGCCTGACGAATTTCCGGCTCTTCGAACTCGATCTCCTGATCGTCCGAATTCACTGTGGACTCTTCGTCGTACGCCTGAGTGCGCCGTCGGCTTTCCTGCTGAGTGAAAGGTGTGCTGTCCTCACTTGGGTCGAAGTGGCTGGTCGGAGTCAGCGTGCTGCGATTTGTTCCGCGTTCTGACGGGTCATCTTCCGGAAGCGGAACAGCATTTCGCCCGCGAGGCGATTCCGGCTCAGGACTGAACGTGGGCGAGTTCCCGTTAGTGGGTGCCTCATACGTCGGAGTCGGCGTCGAGTAACCTGGTGGCGACAGAGGGGTCGGAGTCGTGACGCCTGGCGAATTGCCTGGAACGTACGGCGCGCCGTTCATGGGAGCCGTGTAAGTCCCCCCGGGTTGATAGACCGGACCACTCGGGTAACTTCCAGATGGCTGGGCCGGGACAACGTATGGACTGCTTCCGTACGTCCCCGGTGGATAACCGTGAAGCATACAGCCTGAGGCCATAAGGGTGAGTAGACCAACCGACATAATCAAACGGCAATGCATACGACCAGTCCTTTGGGAACTGACTTCGAACTGTCGACGCACCCGTCGCCCCCCAGCGTCGGACGGCCGGGATTGTAAGGATGCAGCCAATCGTGTCCATACCGGTTCGGCAGGTTTTGCCAGTCGTAAAATTCGCACTCCTGCTGCATCTGCCATTCAGACCGAGTGGCACAGCCCAGCAGTGCGTGTCGCCGCCCCCCTGATCGCTGGCATGGATCGCGTCATGCACGTCGCGCAAGACACAAACAACGACGCCCCGAGTCTCACGTTGGGATAACTCAGGCTTTGTCATCTGACCCAAACAAAACGAGCATGGCAACCGTTCCCGTTTGCCATGCTCGCCAGGTCACTGATCAACGTTTCTACGTTCTGGTTCGCTCGTTCGACCAATCTTCCTGCGAATCAATGCTGAGAGTTCGACGCAACGAGCACCGGGGTTACTTCGGCGTGTGAGCCAGCGGGATCATGATGGACAGAGGCCCCGTCTTGGGGCTGATCCTTTTTACGGAACTCAGCCATTCGCTGCATCAGTACATAGAACACAGGCACGAAGAAGACTGCCAGTACCGTCGCCGCAATCATCCCTCCGAACACAGCGGTTCCCAATGCCCGCCGGCTCGCGGCACCGGCCCCCGTCGCGTTGATCAACGGAACGATCCCGAGGATGAACGCAAACGAAGTCATCAGAATCGGTCGGAACCGCATCCGGCTGGCTTCGACCGCAGCATCGATGATCGACCTGCCTTTCATGCGCAGTTCCCGAGCAAACTCCACAATCAGAATCGCATTCTTACTTGCCAGAGCAATAATCAGGACGATTCCAATCTGCGTATAGATATTGTTATCCATCCCGCGAACCCAGACAGCGATCACAGTCCCCAGCAGCGCCAGTGGCACGACCATGATGACCGCCGCCGGCATCAGCCAGCTTTCGTACTGGGCGGCCAGCACGAGATAGACCATCAGCACCCCCAGAGCAAAAACGTAGATCGCCTGCGATCCGACCAGTTTTTCCTGGAGCGACATCCCCGTCCATTCGTAACCCATGGAGGAGGGGAGTTTGGCTTCGGCCATCTGCTCCATCAGTTGCAGGGCCTGTCCCGAACTGACGCCCGGAGCCGCCGCCCCGTTAATCGTCGCGGAAGGAAACAGGTTGTAACGGGGGACAATCTGCGGTCCCAGCGTCTTGCGAATCGTCGCCAGTGTCCCCAGCGGGATCATCCGACCTTCGCGGTTACGGACTTCCAGTCGACCGATGTCTTCCGGATGTAAGCGGAACTGCTGATCCGCCTGCACGCGAACCTGATAGGTCTTTCCAAATTTATTGAAGTCGTTCACGTAGGCCGAACCGAGTGCCGCCTGCATCGTGCCGAAGATCGTATCGAGAGGCACCCCAAGGCTTTTGGCTTTGACCCGGTCGATATCGACATAGATCTGGGGAACACCAGAGCGGAACGTCGACTGAACACGGCTTAAGCTAGTCTGACCTCCCGCTGCGTGCACCATTTCCTGTACGACGCTTTGCAGTTCCGGCAGCCCGACACCACCGCGATCTTCGATCTTCATTTCAAATCCCCCGGCGACCCCCAAACCACGGATCCCTGGGGGTGGAAACGCCAGAATCATCGCCTCGCGCACGGACTGAAACTTCCCCATCAGGTTGCCAAGAATGGCATCCTGGCTGAGTTCCGGATGGTGGGCCCGATCTTCAAAGGAGGTGAAGGTAATGAACATCGTGGCCGCGTTCGAAGTCACCGACGAATCGAGCAGCGACATTCCCCCCAGCAGGAACCAGGTCCGAACGCCGGGAGTCTCGGCCAGAATCGCGTTCACCTTGCGGGTCACTTCGCGAGTACGCTCTTGTGATGCAGCATCAGGTAGCTGGATGGCAACAATCGCGTACCCCTGATCTTCCGTGGGCACGAAGCCGGTCGGAAGCTGTACGAACCACCATCCCGTCAACCCGACCAGCCCGACAAAGAGCAGCATCATCAGTACGATCTGCCGCACCGCAACTTTCACGATCGCCGTGTAGACCCCTTCGGTCCAGTCGTACACACGGTTAAAGACGCGGTAGAAGAGATTCTTCTTCTCAGGAGTTGGCCGCAGATACACGGCACATTGAGCCGGCTTCAGCGTCACTGCGTTTAACGCGCTGATCACGGCCGTCGCGGCGATGGTGAGTGCGAACTGGCGATAGAGCTGCCCCGTGATGCCCCCCATGAATGCGGTGGGAAGGAACACGGCCATCAGCACAAGCGTAATCCCCATCACCGGCCCGATCACCTCGCCCATCGCGACAATCGTCGCGTTTTTGGGACTCAGTTTATCATGGTCAATGTGGTGCACCGCGTTTTCGACGATCACGATGGCGTCGTCCACAACGATACCAATGGCAAGCACCAGACCGAAGAGCGTCAGCATGTTAATCGAGAAGCCCAGGGCCCCCATGGCGGCAAATGCGCCAATCAAGGTCACCGGGACGGTCGTTGCAGGAATCAGCGTGGCTCGCCAGTCCTGCAGGAAGACCAGAATCACCACCAGCACCAGTACACCTGCTTCGGCCAGTGTCTTATAAACCTCGTGAATTGACTCATCGACGAAGATTGTCGTATCGAAGGGAATTTCGGCCTTAATCCCCTCGGGGAAGTTCCGTTCCAGTTCGTGCATCGCTTCTTTGACGTTCTCGGCCACGCGAAGTGCATTTGCTCCCGGCAACTGATAGACGAGCAAACTTGCCGCCGGGCGTCCGCCGATCTCACACCACTGGTCGTAGGTCTGAGCCCCCAGTTCGACGCGGGCGACGTCCTTCACCCGCGTCACTCGCATCCCGGAGCGATCGTCCGAAACCGACTTGATGATGATATTTTCAAACTGAGACGGATCGCTCAACCGCCCTTGAACCATCACGTTGTACTGAAAGCCCTGTTCACGGGGCGTTGGCGCCTGGCCTACCTGCCCCGCCGCAACCTGCACATTCTGTTCGCGAATCGCAGCCAGAACGTCTTCTGTGGTCAGGTTACGTGCCTTCAGCGAATCCGGACTGATCCAGATTCGCATGCCGTAAGTACCGCCACCAATGACCTGCACATCGCCAACCCCATCCAGCCGAGTCAGCGCGTCTTTGACTCGCAAAGTCGCAAAGTTACTCAGATACAGGTCATCATAGGTTCCGTCTGGCGAAATCAGTGACGCAACGAGAGTGATGTTCGTCGATTGTTTCTTGGTCGTGACCCCTTGCCGCTGCACTTCCTGAGGAAGTCGCGGCATCGCGACGGCAACACGGTTCTGGACCAGAACCTGAGCGTCGTCGAGGTTCGTTCCCACCTCGAAGGTGACGGTCAGCGTGTAAGAGCCGTTACTCGAACAGGACGAGGACATGTAAAGCATGTTCTCGACACCGTTGATTTCCTGCTCGATGGGGCCTGCGACCGTATCGGAAAGAACTTCCGCATTGGCACCTGGATAGACCGCCGCAACTTGCACGGTAGGGGGTGTAATTTCGGGATACTGCTCAATCGGCAGCGAGATCCCCGCAACGATACCGACCAGCATCGTGACGATGGCGATCACATTGGCGAAGATCGGCCGCTCAATAAAGAACTTCGAGAACATAATCGTCTGCTGGCAAGAGGTACGGGGCGACCATAAGAATTACGCGGTCATGCTGCGAACGGGACAACGACGGCGGTGCAGGAATAAATCCCGATCAACGTCGACCAGCACCTGTCGTTAACGACACGGTCGCGGGCGCGGGTTCTGTTTTCGGAGAGACCTTGGCACCAGGTCGGGCTCGTAACAATCCGTCGACGATCAATTGGTCACTTAACGAAATCTGTCCTTCGACGACTCGCAAGCCATCGACAGAGACGCCCGTTCGCACGGGGCGGTATTCCACGGTCCCATCCGCCGCGACCACCAGTAGATACTGGCCCGACTGATCTGTTCCGAGCGCCCGCTCGGGAACCAGCAGGGCATCCACTCGTTCAACGACAGGAATTCGCATCCGCACGAACATTCCGGGGAGCAAGCTTCGGTCCTCGTTCTGGAACACGCCTCGCACACGTAGCGTTCCGGTCCCGGCATCAAGACCGGGATCGGTGTAGTTAATCTGGCCCTGTGCAGGGAACCCGTTTTGACTGGCCAGCCCCAGTTCAACAGGAACTGGCTCGGCCTCGGAATCGGTGCTTTCGGATCCGAATTTTGTCAGCGCGGGGGTCCGCAGAACATCGGATTCGCTGATCGTCGCGTAAGCGTAAATCGGATTCATCTTGACGATGGTGGCGAGCACCGACGATTGTCCGTCACCGACCAGGTTTCCGATATCGACATTGATGTGACTGATCCGACCATCGATCGGTGCCGACATGCGGCAGTAGCTGAGATCCAGCTGCGCATTCTGAACCGCGATCTTGGCTGACTCGACCTGCGCTTCGCAGGTCAGAATGGTGGTCTCGTAGGTGGCCAGTGCCTGCTCCAGATTCGCCTTCGCCGATTCCAGATCGGCATCGCGTGACTTGCGTGTCGAGGATGCCTGATCCATGTCTGACTCAGTTGCGATCTGCTTCTGGAACAGTCCGCGAACGCGCTGTTCTTCCTGGCGTGCCAGTCGCACTTCCGATTCACTCAGATTCACACGAGCTCGGGCCACTTCGCGAGATTTCGAAACGGTGGCCTGCTGCAGGGCCGCTTGTGCTTCGCGCAGGCGCGTCCGGGCGGCATCCAACTGGATCTGGAAGGTCTCTTCGTCGATCACCAGAAGCAGTTGGCCTTTCTTCACTTCGGCACCTTCCACGAAGTGCTTCTCTTTCAGAAAGCCTTTGACGCGAGCCCGAATCTCAACCGTCTCCATCGGCTGCGTCATACCGCTGAATTCCAGATACTCGGTCACCGTCCGTTTGATCGGATTACTGACGGTCACTTCGGGAGGGGGAGGCTCGATATAGGCATTCGGCGCACCGCAGCCCGCAGCAGCCATCGCCAGCCAAAGTGCCATTCCCGTCTTTCGTATAGACACGATTCGTCTCCCAGTTAGAATTGACCGCCCGGTCAATACAATTGACCGAACGGTCAATATCTTATACATGGATGAACGTGCGTCAATCCTGGTTTGACCGTCAGCACCCCAATAAGCCGCATCATCAATTACCGGTTACGTGTGAAGCCCCCGCAAGACTTTGCACGGTGCAAACCAAGGTGGGACAGTCACGGCAGGCACTTGGTTCGCACTCCTCCTTGATAATTCACAAACGCCTGTGGAAAAATATGTTGCGGCGAGACGATTGGCGTACACTTCTTGACACCATTGGCCTGTCGTTTTAGCATTTGTCTCCCGATTCGAACTGGAGTTCCCCATGACGCAGGTGAGTCGACGCGTTCGAGACCCTGACGCCGTCCGCACGACCGTTCTCGACTCTGCGCTGGAATTGTTCGCACGATACGGCTTTGCCGATACGTCACTGCGCGAGATTTCTCGCCATTCAGGCGTCTCGCACCCTCTGATCCTGCACCACTTCGGCAGCAAGGAAGAACTCTATTCGTCAGTGAAGCGTAGAGTGGTGGAGGGCTATGCACAGCGATTTCCCGCCGCAGCCCGCGCGATCAATCGTCCCATCAATCTGCGTGCAGAGATGAAGCGGATTCTGACCTATGTAGGGGAAAATGAACTCGCCATGAAGCTCTGCGCGCGAACGCGCGTCGATGGAGACCACCAGGTCTGGCCAGGCGAACCAGACCTTCTCAACCTGATCCGGCAGCGGATCGAAGTGGCACAACAGAAGAAGCTCATTCGCGACGACCTGGACGCCCAGCAGCTCAGCGTCATGATTCTGGGGATTGTCTTCTTCTGGCTCGACAACCGCCTGCATTTCGCTGAGCGGTTTGGTAAGCCTGTTGACAATGATTCTTATATCGACACAGCAGTCAAAATGATCGAAGAGGGACTGCTCGTCCGCACTCCCAAAAGAACTGGCAAACACAAATCTTCGCCTGATCTTGATCCGTGAAGCGGTAAAAGCCGTTAGTATTCTTCCTTACCTCAGCAACGGGAGACGGCAGCAACCGGAATGGACGAGGTTCGTGCGCGACGCTGGCTCGACCGTCAACATACCAACCCGCCACACCACACCCCCTCTACAAGGCGAGTGAGCATGCGAAACCCTCCTGATCCCACCACATCTGTCAACGCGGCGGGAAGACTGGTGGCGGGAACATTCGGGTTTGCCTTCGCAGGAATTGGGATTTCCGTTCTTGCTTTTCTCTGGCTGACACCATTCAACACTTTTGGATCGCCACCCCTGTTCTTCCGAGTCTTCGGCTCGTTCATCGCTTTGATATTCGTCGTCATGGGAGGAACCACGTTCCTGGCGGCTCTCAAGGGGGGATCGATGTTGAGCCCCGCAGACCTGCACCGAGAGAGACCGGACTCCCCGGCGGTTAACACGAGTGAGCGTCCTCCAACTCACCCGGTCTATTCTTGTACCAATTGTGGTGCACATCTGGGAAAAGGAGCGGACGTTTCCCCGCTGGGTGACGTTAAATGCCCGTTCTGTCACAAATGGTTCAACATTCATCGCCCGATGAATCAGTCGTAAACGACGTCAGACAACGAACATGACAACGCTGTGACGGAATCCAGAGCGAGCGGCGACGCAGCCGCATCCTGATTCCCGATCAAGTCTTCCATCGAACGGAAAAGAGACTATTCGTCGGGCAGGGGAGGGACGTCATCGAAATCGTCGGGCAGGGGAAGTTCCTCTGTTTGCATCGACTGCGGCAGAGTCCTGAGCGCCTGGGGAACGATCTCCAGAGTGGTACCGGCACGTTGCAGTAACTCTTCTCCACCGGCCATTCCTGGCGGAGTGTGGCGCCAGGCGGTTCCGGCCAGCACCTGACGACGGCCCTCCTCGAAAAGAGTCGTCATCATCTCCGAATCAAAGTCGGCCGCCGACTTGGAAACTTCTAATTCGCCGGGCACCGCAGCCAGATGGTACTGCATACCCGTGAGCAGGCTTTGCATATAAAGCTTAACCAATGCGTCGCGAGTTTGTGCATAGAGAAAGATCGAAACGCTATCCCCGACAACATTCAGCACCCGCGTCGTGACAGGGTGCGGGTCAGCATACAACTTCCCGGCAACAATGACATATTCATCGGAACCGTAAAGCAATTCGGCGAGACTCGAGGCCGTATACTGATCTTCGGAAAGCGCCGGCGGCCTGAAGAACAGGGGCTGAGTCAGACCGCCGTCAACATGCCTTTCGATGTATTGCTTTCCATTCACGACGACCGGAATCTCAACCGTCGGAAAGAACCCGGGGATCGCAGCAGAAGCGAGTAACAGCTTGCAGATCAGGGCCCGACGATCAGGTCTGTCCGATGCGGCAATCGCCCCCAAGTCCCATACGACGGGTCGACGTCCCTCAACATCTGTCGTCCCGATGTATATTCGACGTCCGCAGTTATGCGAGTCCGCAATCTTCTGAACAACTTCCGGAGTGACGTTGGCTTCAATCTGCCGCAAGAGCGGCTTGCTGTCATTGAGCGAGTCCGTAAACAGAGCCCAGGGAAGGTGTTTGCGTCGGTAAATGTCCCTGGACCTGACCATGGTATAGTTGCGACGAAGCTCCTGATCGTATTCGGGACCAAGAAAGGCGAAAATGGCAATCAGTGCTCCCGTACTGACACCGGTCACGACATCGAACTGAGGACGTGTTCCCGATTCGGTCCAGCCGCAGAGTATCCCCGCTGTGTATGCTCCATAAGAACCTCCACCTGACAGTACCAGGGCGGTCTTTTTGGGAGGAAGCACTTTGGGCTTTTGAGATTCGCGAACTCGTTCCCCTTGCGCGAAAAGTTGTCGGAACACGAGCGGTGGCGTGCCGTCGAGCCCATCGGCCGTCGTGTCCACGAGGTCGGCGGGCTTGATCCCCGCAGCCGTCGGTGACGACAATCGATGCGGAGTCGCACAACCGACTGAAAGACATAAACAGAGCGCAATCACGATCCAGGTCCAGGCGCCTCGCGCCCAGTTTGAGTCGAAATCGGCGCCTGTATCCAATGGTCTCATAGACGGCTCTGTACTGAATCTTGAAAATCTCGACAACCCCGCCTTTCAGTTTGTACTGTGGTGGTCGAGATCCCGCCGCAGAGACGTCGGCAGGGAAAACCTGGCATCACTGAGGATGGTGAGCTGAAAAAAACCCGAACCCGTTCTCACTGCGAGAACCTGAACGACTGGGCAACCTGTAACGAGGCGTAGACCTGCAGATTCTGGGACGAGCAGGCATTAGGGGACATTCCGACCGGGATACTCACCCCTCTTGCCAGAATTGCCGATCTGCTATGATACATTGCCTGATCAGGCCGCCTGAGAATTCTCAACAATCTTACCAGCACTGGCAATTCGGATGCCTCTGAAGACTGAACCCCTGGAAGAACCGTCCATCAACCTGACGTCGATGCTCGATGTCGTCATGTTGCTGATCATCTTCTTTATGGTGGGAACTCAGTTCGCCGAGGATGAGCGACAGACAGGCATTCAACTTCCCAGCGTCTCAGAAAATTTTGCCCTGTCGGGTCAACCTGATGAGATCATCGTCAACGTCGACGCGGCCGGGAAAGTCATGGTGAAAGAAGAAGAGCTCGATGTCGACGCGCTGAAAATCCTCCTGGAGGCAGCGCGCTTTGCTTACCCCAATCAATCGGTCGTGATCCGTGGTGACGGTCGCTGCCCCTATCAACTCGTGATGGATGTCTTCTCGACGTGTAAAGAAGCCGGAATTAGAAACGTATCGGTGGCACATACCCCCAAACCGAAAGGGATCTGATGCCGACACGATTACTCGAGATCCTGATGGCGAGCACGGGGGGGATGAACGCTAGCGGGGTCCTGCTGCGCGTGGTTCTGGCCGCTCTGTCCATTTTCGCCACCGTCCATTTATTCTCCCTTTGGGGAACCCGTTACGGCGATCAGAACACGCTGGGCAAGTCGCTATTCCTGTCCCTGGTTCTGCACGCCTGCTTCTGCATGGGCTGGGTCACTGTCGCGGACTCGTACCCCAAGACCCCCACCAAACGGCAGGGTGACACTGTCCAGACGCCGATCACCTTCATTGATACTGATGACGCTGCCCGGGACGAAGGGACGAACCCGCTTCCCATTTTTAACCAGGGTGTCTCCACCCAGGATCCACTCATTGCTCGTGATCCTCGCACGATGTCACGCGTTGAACGAGACGAGCTGGCAGCAGAAATTGAGTCTCCTGAACTCGACAAGGCCCCTGAGACGGTCATCGCGCCCGAGATCCCGGACTTCACTGCCTTCACTGAAGAATCGGCACCGGGTCTTGAGCAGTCGTCCGCCAGTCCACCGGCGGCCGCCGCCGCGTCGAGCGAACTCATGCTCGACGAACCTACATCCGAAGCGCGACCTGAAGCAACCAGTTCAGCCACCACGCGAACGTCGATCAGCCGTTCTCCCGCAGCCAGCGAAGGACTCACGCGTCCGGCGTTCCAGCGGACCGCACCATCACGGGGCGGCTCGCTGCCAGAAGATGTTTCTTCGATGACACTCCCTTCTGACATCAATCCTGACAGTATGCCTGCCCCGCCTGTCATGGCCGACAGCGATACCATTCAGCGATCCAACCTGCCCAGCCCGGCTGAACTGCAAGACCTCGAGATGAGTAGTGCAGAGGACCCATTCACCGCCCCGGCTCCCGCAGCGACACGTCGAACCGAGCGGAATAGTCGCCCGGCGACTCGCCCCGAAGCGGATCCCGATGAACCAATTTCGCGACCGACGGTTGCCAGCAATGCAGCCAGAACAGGTCGCCTGCCGGATGATCGCATGCTCAACGGCCGTGGTCTGTCGTCCCCGCTGGACGATTCGCCGCAACCGGCGTTCGTACGGCCATCCGCACCTGCTTCGATGCGGGCACCTGCCCGTGCCGCCGAAACCTACCAGGCACGCACCTCTGTCCAGCGTAAAGCCAACGTCATCAAGCACGGGGGAACCGAGGAGTCTGAGAAGGCTGTCGAGAACAGCTTGAAGTGGTTCGCCTCGATCCAGGAAGCTGACGGTCGCTGGTCCTCCGCTCGGCATGGGGGAGGCTCCGTCAAGTTCGATCCCCAGGGTCAGGATCGACAGGACGGAGGAAAGTTCGCCGACTCCGGTGTGACGGGTCTCGTCGTGCTTTCGTTTCTCGGAGCGGGCTACACACACGAAAAAGGTCCCTATACCGAGCAGATGAAGCGAGCGATCGATTGGCTCATCTCCCAGCAGTTGCCCAACGGCTACCTGGGGGGCAATGCGACTCGATACGACCAGAACTACTGTCATGCGATCGCGACATTCGCACTGGCAGAAGCGTACGCAGTGCAGAATGACGCTGCCGATTTTCCCGCCCTGCGTGATGCAGTGAAGCGAGGGATCAAAATGATCTCCGTCCTGCAGAATGAGGACGGAGGCTGGCGCTATGGCAAAGGGGGCGAGAGTTCCGAAAGTGACATGAGCATGTTCGGCTGGCAACTGATGGCACTCAAGAGCGCTGTAAACGCCGGAATTCCGGTTCCCGAAGAGACACGTCGGGGAATGGTCAAGTTCCTGGAAGCGCGCGGCCGTGGAAAGTTTGGTGGCCTCGCGGGTTACCGTACTGCTGACCGCCCCACCCCCGCCATGACCGCAGAAGCCTTATATTGTCGCCAGATGTTTGCCATCCGCCCTAATGACGAAGCCAGCCAGGAAGCCGTCCAGTATCTGAAAGAAAACCTTCCCCGCGTGACAGCCTACGACGAATACTACTGGTACTACGGGACGTTAGCTCTGCACAATCAGGACGACGAAGCCTGGCAGCAATGGAACGCTTCGCTGCGCGACATGCTGGTGTCGCTGCAGCGACACGATGGCCCACTGTCGGGAAGCTGGGATCCCCGCGGCAAGTGGGCCGGCATCGGCGGCCGACTTTATTCGACGGCTCTCAGCACCATGTGCCTGGAGGTCTACTACCGTTATTCGCTCGGTTCAAAGACCGAAGAAGATCCCAAGTAAGCTCTCTCCGCTGCACCTCACCATGAAACGTGGCGGTGCGATTGAAGCCTGAGGAGCCGTCCCCGCGCGGGTGCAGGATTCATGACAGGATCGTGCACCGATCTCCCATGGCGGTATCAACCTTTCCCGGTGGCGGCCTTCTTCGGCACGATGAAATCGGAGTGACAGCGGGGACACTTGCCCACGCGGCCCCGGTGCTGTTCCTTCACGCGGATCTTGCACCCCTTCGGGCACGTGACGACGAACGTGTCTTTGGCCTGCAAATTTTTTCGGACATTTTTGAGATCACGTTCTTCCTCGGCCGCAATCCTCAGCAACTCGTCCGCCGCAGCGGCATCGATTTCCTGCTGCGACATCGGCGGTTCTTCCGTCTGGATCGGGGGTTCGAGAAATTCCTCCCGGATCGGAGGTTCCTCGAAATCACTGGAGGCCGCGGGCCGCGACGAAGGGGACTGAGGACGATACGATCCTGAGTTCATTGGCATCGACAATCCCTCCAAAGGATTACTGAGTTCTCGCTAACGGTATCATCATTCTGCGATCGGCTGTCAATCTCTTTTGAATTTGAACACGGGTGCTCGCGATTTCTCTGCAGCACGCCGATTAGCACCACGAATGACAGGCGGCCACAATCGCCTCTAAGAAGCCTACGTCTGAGCCGGCTCGACAGTCCGCCGCAAGATCGAAGCAGCCGCTAAAACCACCACAAACATCACCACCTGCCCCTTTTAACATCAATTGCTTCCGATCCTGTGCCTCAGTGTGGATCCCCGTTTCGCGCGCCCCGGGGTTCGACCCATACTTCCCTTCATCTACCTTTACTCGATTAGCTCGCTCGAGTTGCAAGGAGTTCTGATAGCAACCGCCGGTGCGCAGTCGTCGCCACCAACCGGTGGATTTCGTGAGAAGGGACTGTGTTTAACCCTCTGAGTTATTTTCGACGTCTTCAGCCGAGCAGCGGATCGCGCTCACGCTCGCCCATCGCCCATATGACGTGGGACACGAGCAGCTTCGGGCGAAGTGTTTCGCGGACTGGCGTCTTCCTGAAAAAGCAGATCTGGCTCTGGCCGATCATTGCGACTGCTCTGCTTTCGCTCCTTGCCTTCGGTGTGCATCGCGCGATCGAGTTTACCATGAAGGAGTCACTACGGTCTCAATTGCAGACCCTGCTGGATGTCGAAATCGCGATGCTGGAAAACTGGATCAAAACCCAGTCGGCCAATGCCACACTGGCTGCGAACGATCCGCGGATCCGGGAAACAATCTACGGAATACTGGAAGTCCACGAAGCGGGCCTCGATCAGGCTCCACAGACACGGTTACCAGAACTCTACAAGCAATTGCAGAAGCAGATGAGTCCCGTGATGTCGCTGCACGACTTCGTCGACTATTTCGTGGTCGACAAATCTCGTCACATCATTGCCTCGTCGGTTGAAGGGCTGACAGGAAAGAAAGACATCCTTGAGTTCGAAACATTTGTAGCTCCCGCGATGGCAGGCGAGACAACGATCTGTGCCCCGTTTGCCAGTCAGATGACCATGAAGGACGACGCCGGTGTGCCTCGCACCGGCGTCCCGACAATGTATGTCTGCGCACCGCTGCGCGATGCCAACTTTGAAGTAGTTGCGGCAGTTGCCCTGCGAATTCGACCCGAGTTCGAGTTTACGCGAATCCTTCAGTTGGGCCGCTTTGGCACGTCGGGGGAAACCTATGCCGTGAACAAGTCAGGACTGATGGTCTCGAACAGCCGCTTTGATGATTCTCTGATTCTCATTGGAATTCTGGCAGACCAGCCGGGTATCCGGTCCATCGTAAACATTCAGGTGCGCGATCCGCAGGGGGATCTCACGAAAGGACATCGCCCCAATGTAAGACGGACTCAGTTACCCCTCACGCGTTCGGCAGCTTCCATCGCGAAGGAATCGTCGGGGATCGATCTGGACGGGTTTCGAGACTACCGGGGTGTCACAGTCATCGGGGCGTGGAAATGGATGCCTGAGATTAACCTGGGGGTGATCTCCGAGATCGATGCGGCGGAAGCGTTTCAGCCTTTGAGCATCCTGCAATCCACTTTCTGGGTACTGCACGGACTGCTCGGCTGCTGCTCGATTGCGATTTTTGTCTTCACGGTCATGGTTCGACGACTGCGTCGACAGGCGCAGAAAGCCGAGATCGAAGCGCAGCAACTGGGCCAGTACACACTGGAGAAAAAGCTTGCCGCAGGGGCGATGGGAGTTGTCTACAAGGGACACCATTCCATGCTGCGACGCGAGACCGCGATCAAAATGCTGGACGTCGACAAGGTCAACGACGCTTCGCTGATCCGGTTCGAACGAGAAGTCCAGATTACCTGCAAGCTGAACCATCCTAATACCGTTGCCATTTATGACTATGGCCGCACACCCGAAGGTCTCTTCTATTATGCGATGGAATACCTGGATGGAATTAACCTGCAAACACTCGTTGAAAACTACGGCCCCCAGCCGGAAGGACGCGTAATCCATATCTTGACCCATATCTGCGGGTCACTTTACGAAGCGCATTTACTGGGACTCGTGCATCGCGATATCAAGCCGGCCAATATCATGATTAATCGCCGCGGCGGAGAAACCGACGTGGTAAAAGTGCTCGACTTCGGGCTGGTCAAAGCACTCGACGAGAATAAACAGGTCGAAGCAACTATCTCGAACTCCCTCACCGGAACGCCTCTTTACATGGCGCCCGAAGCAATCCAGGCACCGAACACCGTCGATGGACGAAGCGATCTCTATGCGGTCGGTGCGGTCGGCTACTTCCTGCTGACAGGCAAGCCGGTCTTCGACAGTTCCAGCCTGGTTGAACTCTGCCAGCAACACGTCGAGACTGTGCCTCGTTCGGTTTCTGACCGACTCGGAAAGCCGGTCTCACAGGAACTGGAACACGCCATCATGGCGTGTCTGGAAAAATCGCGGAATCGGCGTCCGGCCACGGCCCGTGATCTGGCGGACCTTTTGCGACGTTGTCCGACAGCGGGAACGTGGTCAATGGACGATGCGGACGCGTGGTGGAGTCGACATGAGCGAGGCCTCGGCGCTGTGGCGAATACAGAGAAATCACGCGCCTATGACCGGACAATCATCGGCGGCATGACCGAAGAACAATAAAAGTAGTCTTATCTGAGGCAATTTAGTTCTTTTTTGAGAACCAAACTCTTCGAGAGTTGCAGGCATTTTTCATTCGCAGGCCGAAAAAACTAAACGAACGTGCGCAGCAAGAACTAACCTTACGTACACGTCGTTGACTGGTTGTTCGGATTCGACGTGTTCATAATCTCGATGCTCGCCGAATCGGCTGACGAAAAGATGTTTGTCGGAGATCAATGTGCCTTGGCCTGTTGAGTTGGGTTTAATCGTACTGCTGGCGTTGTTAAATGGCTTCTTCGCCGCAGCAGAGATTGCGATATTAACGGCGCGTCGAGGGCGACTGGAACAATGGGCGGACGAAGGGGATCGCTCGTCGAGTGTCGCCCTGGGGCTCGCCAACGATGCAGACCGTTTCATCCCGACGGTTCAGGTGGGGATCACCCTGGTCGGCACATTCGCTTCTGCGATTGCCGGCGCTCACCTGAAAGAACCACTGGAAGGACTGCTCGCTCGTTCGTCCATGCAGTTGATCGTCGAGAACAAGTCGAGTCTCTCATTTACCATCGTGGTCTTCGGCGTCGCATTCCTTCAGTTAATCCTGGGCGAACTGGTTCCCAAGCGGATTGCATTCCAAAATGCCGAGCCGATTGCGCGCATCGTGGCCTACCCCATGATGATCTTGCAGCGAATCACGCGACCGGCGATCTGGTTCCTGCATGCAACAAGTAATCTGGCCCTGCGAATCCTGGGTCAGAAAACGGATCAGCAACACACTGTCTCGGTGGAAGATATCCAGCATTTGATCACCGCGGGGACTGAAGCGGGACTATTGGAAGAGTCCGAACAGAAAGTCGCGATGGAAGCGCTCCGTCTGGGGGATCGCACCGTCACGGAAATTCTGAGGCCCCGCGTCGACATCGACGCCCTGGATGTCGATACACCATCCAACGAGGTCATCGGCGCCATGGCCATGTCCGGCTTCTCACGTATCCCGGTCTGCGAAGGAACGATTGATCACATCCTCGGGTTCGTCTATCTCAAGGACGTATTCCTTCAGCAGTATCTCGGTCGGCCAATCGACTTGCGGCGGATGATTCGGGCACCTCTTTTCATACCCAAGTCCATTACGATCACACGGCTTCTGGCCCTGTTTCGTGAACACAAGACCCAGCTCGCAATTGTGCTGGACGAATACGGCGGAACACAGGGAATGGTAACGCTGGAAGATGTGCTCGAAATGCTGGTCGGTGACATTCACGACGAACACCGGCACGGACGTGATGGTGACAGCCACGAGCCGGATATCGTGCATCGTGAGGATGGCAGCCTCTCTGTCGACGGGACCTGCAACCTGCATGAACTGGAAACCGCTCTCGATATTTCCCGCTGGACCGATCCTGTGCCGCGGGGGGTTGGCACGATATCGGGATTGGTTCTGGCTCTGTTAAAACGTCCGCCTCACATCGGTGACGTCTTGAACTGGAACGACTTGCGAATTGAAATTGTGGACATGGATGGACCGAAGATCGATCGGCTGCTGATTCAGCAAGTCTCTGAGAACAAAAACGACACATCCGAAGCCAGCGATCCTGCATGACCTTGAGTGCCATACTGGCCGAGCGGGCGACCTTCGAAACGACTTTTGTCCCCCCGATTTCTCACGCCATACCTCCTTCACTCCGGGGTGTCGGCAGGACATCAGAGCACATTCCTGTGTTCTCGATCACGCACAGCAACGTCGCCTGCTGCGCCCAGGTCAGTTGGATGCGCGGGCGCAACTGTCCTGACGTCCACGCCCAAAATCCTTGACGCTGGCTTCACGTTGCTCGTTGTGTTATCTCTTTTGACAGACAATTGGCGTTTCGCCCGTTCGTATTGTCGCATTCTGTCGAAAGATTTCCTGAATGGAACAACTATTAATCAGCGTGCAGAATTTGCTCGTCGCGGGATGGGACGTCCTGGTAACGTTACTCGCGGTGATGACCCCATGGACGCCTCTGATTGCGTGGGTCGCTTTCTGGCTGCTGGCGGTCAACTGGGAAAAGCTGTATTCCGTGCTGGCTAACGGGGCCGTGATCGGTGTTGCCCTGATCGGCCTGATGATGATCCTGGTCTGGGGACTCGTCGCTCCACCTCCCGATGGGGTGCATCATCTCTTCGGACTGCATCCCTCTAATTTCGTGGGCAAAACCGTCTACATCACTATTCTCTTCACCATTATGGCCTTATGCGGGTCGGTCCAGCTCTCGGGAGCGTACAGTTCGCTAACCCAGTTCGAAGAGGAAGAGACGGACGATGCAGGACACGCTGATCAATCGCATGGTCATCACGATCATGCTTCCGTGCATCACGCTGCGTCGCATGACAGCCATTGAGTCGCTCGTCTTTTCGGGAATGCTGGCCTAATGACCTCGCTTCTATTCGCCCCTCTATGAACAGCGAATGGAACAGAATTCTGACCAGTTCCGGCATAGCTCATTCGTTCGATCGTCGACCGGATGGTCGAAGTGACCAGTGGGCTCTTCAACACATCAGCCGGGAAGCGGGACTGTAAATTGTCTGATAGATTGTCGCGAGAAGAGAAGATTTTTTCGGTGTTGGGCGAGTTTGTCGTCCGGGCGTGGCCTGCGGTTCTCATCGCGTGGGTCGCGGCCGTTGTCTGCGCGACGATCGCTGCGCCACCGCTGGAACGCGTCGCCCAGACAGAAGAGTTTGCGTTCCTTCCCGCAGACAGCCCCAGTCATTTGTCCGAACAACTGTTTCGGACGGCTTTCCCCGACGGTTATACGCCCAGCCGGATCGTCGTGATTGCAACCCGCGAAACGGGAATCACGCCAGAGGATGAAGATTTTCTGGACGACTCGGTCGACGAAGCAGAGCATCCGGTAACTCATCCCGACCGTAAGTTTGAACTCTACGAACAGCTACTCCATCTGCAGCAGGAACAGGAGAACCCTGAGCACGACGAGGCCAAAATCATCTCGGGAATTCGGACATTCCGTGATCCGAACGCAGGAGAATTGCTCAAAAGCGACGATGGCAAAGCGCGCCTGATTCTGGTGGACCTCACCACGGAATTCATGGACGGCCGAAACCGGACTCCGGTCGGCAAGATCGAAGCGATCCTGAAAAGCGAGGAATTCGCGAAGGCCATCCCCGAGGGTTTGACGGTCCAATTAAGCGGCGAAGCAACGGTCGGCCGGGACATGATCAACGCAGCCAAGGACAGCGCGAAAGCGACTGAGTGGCTCACTTTCATCCTGGTACTGATTCTGCTTGGTGCCATCTACCGCTCCCCCGCACTCGCTTTTATTCCGCTGGTGACCGTTGTTGTCGCTGTGCAGCTCTCAATGTCGCTGCTGATACTGCTGGCGAGCCACCAGTGGGTCATTCTGTTCCAGGGGATTGAGTCCTACGTTGCCGTGCTGATGTACGGTTCCGGAGTCGATTACTGCCTGTTTCTGATCGCGCGCTACAAAGAAGAAATCGACGCTGGCGTCAGCTATGACGAAGCGGTTTCCAATAGTGTGACCAAGGTCGGCGCCGCCATCGCTGCCAGTGCTGGGACGGTCATCTGCGGCATCGGCATGATGATTTTCGCAAAATTCGGCAAGTTCCGGGACGCAGGGGTCGCCATCTCTTTCGGACTGACCATCGTCCTCGTTGCGTCACTGACGTTTACTCCTGCCCTGCTACGACTCACGGGCAAATGGGCCTTCTGGCCTCAACTGAGGACGGAACGAGTCAGCGGTGGCTGGATCTCGTCGACTTCACTCTGGACGCGATTAAACGAAATTCACTGGCTGCAGAACACCTGGGAAATCGTCGGCCGCGCGTTGCTCAAGATGCCCATGGCCATCTGGGTCGCCAGTATGCTGCTGATGCTTCCGTTCGCGATTGTGGGGGTTCTGTTCTATTCCCACCTGAGTTACGGGCTCCTTTCCGACCTGAGCGTCAATTCCCCCAGCGTCCAGGGAACCGAGGCAGTCCGCAATCACTTCCCGGCGGGGGCAACCGGATCAATTACGGTTCTGCTGAAGAACGACGACGTCGATTTTACGGATGAGGCAACAGGCTTTGCGTGGATCGATGAACTGACCGAAGCGATCTCAACCGAAGAAAAACGAAACGAACTTCAGCTGGCCGATATTCGGACCGTTTCCCGCCCGCTGGGGGGAAAAGAAGAGCGAATCCTCGACATGGCAGCAGGGGGTCGACGACGCGTCGCGATGCAGAAATCGCTGGAGTACTACGTCTCGTCGGTGAACCATCCGACCCACGTCACACGGTTAGAGATGACGGCGGAACTGGATCCATTTGCACGGGACAGCATTGAGCAGCTCACTCGGCTGGAACAAGAGATCAAGCGCCTCCTGCCCGACGAATTGAAGTCGAAGACCGAGATTCTCGTTTCCGGATCGACGGCCAGTATTCGCGACCTGAAATCGGTGACCGACCAGGACCAGGTTCGAATTGATTTACTCGTCGTGGTCAGCGTCTTCTTTATTCTGGTCCTGTTACTGCGGCGCGTCGCACTGTGCACGTATCTGATTCTGACAGTCCTGTTCAGCTATCTGGTCGCGCTGGGGGCCACCTACACCTTCTTCTGGGCAACGGATCCGCAGTTCGCAGGACTGGACTGGAAGGTCCCCATGTTCCTCTTCACAATCCTGATCGCCGTGGGAGAAGACTACAACATCTTCCTGATGACCCGGATTGATGAAGAACAGCGCAAGCATGGACCGGTGAAGGGCGTCA